>CAZHOO010000005.1:0-109294 GCA_964533905.1 uncultured Occallatibacter sp.
CGCACATCTCCTGCACCACGATGAGCGCGATGGTGATGGGAATCATGGTCCACAGAAGTGTGTAGCCGTATTGCGCGCCGGCCTGGGAGTAGGTGAGGATGCCGCCGGAATCGTTATCGACATTGGCGGTAATGAATCCGGGACCGAGCACGGCCAGAAAGAGAAAGATCCGGATTCGCCAGCGCTTCCACATACCGGTGCGAGTTCCTAAGGTGGGTTCATTGCAGTCTTGGATTTATTTGCGGAAGAATATTCCTCAATGACCATAACAGGCAAGACCCGAACGCGCGAAGCCTGTAGCGCAATATTCTCAAGGCGCTTTCCCAGCAAAAAAGGGTGGACTCAGGTTGAATATGAATCCCAGTCGAATGCGATGAAAATGCGCCGGCAGTGTGTGGTCGCGCTAAGCTAAGGCCGCAAGCGCCGGCTCACTCTGTTGCCTGACGCTCGCGTGCCTGACGCTCGCTCCAGTGCCGAGCAGCCTTTCGACCACCTCTGCGGCGCTATAGCTGGTACGCCCCGGCGCGATGAACTGCGCAATCGTATTCAGGTCGTCACCCACAGTGACCAAAGCCGGCTCAACGAAGCCATCCTGGCGCACTTGCGCGTGCCCGATGTTCGCCATCAGCGTATTGCAAAGGCACTTGCGTCCCATCGTGTCTTCGGTTTTTCCGCCTTTGGCCACGTAGTTTCCGACCGGCTCAGCCGAGCAACGGTAACCGATCTGGCCATCGCCCGCGGCATACGGCTCGCGCAAGTAACCCAGATCGCAAATCCGCTTTCGCTGCTCGTAAATCCTGGCCTCTGACGTGGTGCCTTCGAGCCGCGCAACCTTGAACGGAAACCCAGTTGGCGAAGCCAACGGATCGGTAAACACTTCACCAGCGCCCATGCTCGCCTGCTCGATCAGACGAGCCTTGACGTCGTCGCGCAGTCCCGATTCCCTGCTAAATGCAAACGCAGTTCCGACCTGCACTCCTGTCGCTCCTCGAGCCAGCGCTTCCTGAAGCTTTGCCGGGCTGCCATATCCGCCCGCCAGCCAGAAAGGTACGCCGAGAGCGCGCAAATCCGCGATGTCTACCTGATCGCGGTGGCCGTAGAGCGGCTCGCCGGAAGCGGTAAGTTGCAGTTTGCCGCGCGGCGGCGCATTGTGCCCGCCAGCCGTGGGGCTTTCGATGACCAGCCCATCCACGCGGCCGCTTGCGCGGCGAAGCATGGTTGAGGCAAGCGTGTTGGAAGAGACAATGGCGAGAAAACGGGGTCGCTCGAGTGCCGGGAGGGGTCCTTCGGCATACTTGGCAGGATCGAGCCGCATCGGCATGTCGAGGCTTGCGAACTGGCCTTGCGAGGCGCCCGTGATTGCCAGGCGATACTCCGCAGCATGCTGCGCGGCAAATGCGTCAAGGACGCCGGGAATATGGAGCGGGATTCCCGCGCCCATCAGTACGTAGCCAACACCCGCCAGCATGGCGCCATAGATTGAGGGCAGATGCGGAATCTGAACCTTTTCAAGATAGTTGATGCCCACAGGATTGTTATGCCCTTCACGGGCCAGAAAAACCTCAACGAAGTTGCTTACCATGCAGAGTTCGATGAGCTTGCGCGAATCGCTCTTCTGGTGCATGGGAAGCGTCTTATAGGACGTGCCTTCATCCTTGCCGCCGGGGACGAAATGCTCGCGCAAAATGCGCTTTGCCATCTCCTGAAATGGAAAGGCATCCAGTCCGCGGCGCATGTGGCCACCCTGGTCGCCGTCGGCCAAGCGGCGCACAAAGACTGAATCGAGCGCTGTGCCCGACACAACTCCGAGCTGGCCAATTCTGGAAACAGCCTGGGCCAGGCGCCAATTGGACACACCGACCCCCATGCCACCCTGAATAATCTTAGGAAACTGGAACATGCACAAATTGTTTCACAGATTCAGAAGAATCAACACGTTTGATCCAGGATTTGGCAATTCGCGATCCAAATGTGAGCAATTTTGCTCAGTCTGGGACACATTCGTCTCCATGCCGGGACCAAGGGATGTGCTGGCCCTCATAGTTTCTCGCGCAAGAAGCTGATGACGCGCTCCGCCTGGACGACGCCGACCATGCGGCCCTGCGAGTCGACTACGGGAAGCGCGTGGAGGTTGTATTTGTCGAACATCTCGGCCAGATCGTTTTGTTTCAGATCGGGCGGGCAAGAGATGATGCGGGGCTCGGTCAGCACGCTCAGGTGCGTATCGGGCTGCGCCATTACCAGGCGCGCCAAGGGAACCGCGCCGCGGAGCATACGCTTCTCGTCGAGCAGAAAGATTTCGGTGACGCCTTCGGGATCGCCGTCGAAACTGCGCAAGGCCTGCACGGCCTGGGCAACGGTGGCTTCGGCGCCGAGATAGACAAACTCCGTGGTCATCCAGCCGGCTGCGGAGTCCTCGTCAAACTCCAGCAGTTCCTCGACCTCCTGCCGTTCTTCCGGCTCCATCTCCTCGAGGATGGCGTCCGACTGTTCCTCGGGCAGTTCGGAGAGCAGGTCGGCGGCGGCGCCTGGATCCATCTCTTCGACAATGTCGGCGATACGCTCCTCGTCGAGCTTTTCGAGCAGGGCTTTTTGCAGCTTTGGCTCGACCTCTTCAAGGGTCTCGGCGGCAACCTCTTCATCGAGCGAGGTAAAAACGGCCTCGCGCTCGGCGGGAGCGAGGTCTTCGAGGATGTCGGCCAGCTCGGAGGGGTGAATGTCGGCCAGGCGCTCGTGCTCGATGCGCAACTTGACGCGGCGCGCCGGATCGGGCTCGATGACGTCGACAAATTGCCAGGGAATGGCGCGCGCACTAAACTTGCGCGAGACAGATTCGAGGCGCGCGCGCGGCAGAACGCCCTTAAAAACCCTGCGAAACGCGCCGCGCAGTCCAACCTCGACCTCAGCTACACGAAGATGATGGGCTGCTCCATGGCCGGTCCATTCCAGATCCACATCGTTAACACGAACTACTTTTCTGCCGTTGATATCGATGATCTGGCGGTCGATGAGGTCACGCTGCAGAAAGAGATAGCTGCCTTCGTCCTTGAGAGGCGAGACGGCCTCGGCGGAGCGCAATTCAAGCGTGCCGGCAGGAGTTTCCATCACCTCCTGTGAAGGCACAATCGAGAGGCCGGTGCGGGCCTTGAGCACAATGCCCGCCACCTTGCCGCCGTCCGGTCCCGTGGCCACCACAACATCTTTGAGCTTGCCGCGCAATTGCCCGTGAGAGTCAGTCACCGGCGTGCCAAGAAGGCCAGTGAGGCTGACGCGAATATGGGCGTGCTGATCCGTGCCTGACACTGTGATGCGGCTCCGGGAATTGAGAATCAACGTATGAAAGGCAGTTTACTCCCGGACACGCGACACAAGCCCGCGCGAAACTGTCCCGGGGCCAACTGAAGGTATCCCCTTCTCCGCTTGACACAATCGCATCCAGACTTGAAACTGCCAGCTAGGTTGATGGAGCTGTGGGTGGGTTGGACGGAACCGCCCCGCGGAGGCAAGAGGAAGCCCGGTGACTGGACCGAGTAGAGAACGGCGGAGTTTCCGGCTGAGCTCCACCATGGAAAGCGTAAGCGAGGTGGAAGAGGCCGCGGATCAGCTGGCCACGGAGGCGGGTCTGGACGAGGACCAGCGCTTTCACATCGGAATGGCCGTGCGCGAGGCTGCCATCAACGCCGTGCTGCACGGCAACGAATACGATCCCGCCCGGCAGATCGACGTCTCGATGGAAAATACGGGCAAGGATCTGGTAATTGTGATTGCGGATCAGGGCCATGGATTCATTCCCGAAAATGTGCCCGATCCGCTGGCCGAAGAGAACATTCTCCGGGGAACAGGCCGCGGTATCTTCCTCATCCGGTCTCTGATGGACGAAGTACACTTCCGGCAGTTGCATCCCGGAACCGAATTGACGTTGATTAAGCATCTGGCGCCAGTGGCGGAAAAAACTTAACGTTGTGGCGGGAGTGCGGGAGCTGGGCGTATCATCGATTTTCGCGCAAAGTTGACCGGCGCGGAGTTTTCCGCAAGCCGGTGGCGGCAAAGATGCTATAACCGTTGTACCAAGAAGGAGGGAATTTCCGTGGCACTTGCGATAGCTTCCAGGGAAGTGGATGGCGTGACAGTTTTGGAACTGAGCGGGCGGATCACGCTCGGCGAGGGCAGCGTTCAGTTGCGCGACGCCATTCGCGACCTGATCGGCAAAGGGCAGCGCAACATCCTGCTGGATCTGGGCGAAGTGAGCTACATCGATAGCTCAGGCCTGGGCGAAATGGTGAGCGCATACACCACTGCCAAAAATCAGGGTGCGAAATTGAAGCTGCTCAGATTGACCAAAAAGGTCCACGACCTGTTGCAGTTGACCAAGTTGTATACCGTCTTCGACATCTACGATGACGAGGCAAGCGCCATCGCCTCCTACAAGTAGTTCCAAGCAAGTTTTCGGAATGAAAAGGCCATCCCGCAAGCGCGGAATGGCCTTTTGCGTTTTCTTCCTCTAGCGAGCCTGAGCGCCATTGCGAGGTTAAAAACTCACGTTGGGCACGGCTTGCGATGCCGGGCTGGCTGTGAAGTAGGCGTTGTTCTGGTGGAAGCCTGCGATTCCCGCCCAGATACTATTGGGAAATTGCAGGATGAAAGTGTTGTAGTCCTGAATCGCATCGTTGTAACGCTTCCGCGCCACACTGATCCTGTTCTCGGTTCCAGATAATTCATCCTGTAAGCGCATGAACTGATCGCTGGAGCGCAGTTGAGGATAGTTCTCGGTAAGGACGAGAACCTTGGCCAAAGAAGCATCGATCTGATTGTTCGCGGCGATTTTGTCCTGGGGAGTCTGGGCATTCATCAACCCTTCCCGTGCCTGCGCAATGTCGGCAAAGACGCTGCTTTCTTCCTTGGTGAAGCCCTTCACGGTCGAAACCAGGTTGGGGATCAGGTCGGCGCGGCGCTCCAGCTGAACGTCCACCTCAGACCATGCGGCTTTCACCGCCTGATCCTTAGTGACCATTTGGTTTCTGGCACTCACATAGCTGCCAAAGACCATGAAAACCGCAAGGAGCAGGACGCCCAAAACTGCCAGTGTAATTCCAAGACCTTTGCTCATACAGTCAATCTCTCCTTCATGAACCGATTCCCGGCTTTCAGCTTTCAGCCGTCAACTATCAGCCTTGCCCCTTCGCTCCCGGCATTTCAAAATGAGCTGAAGGCCGAGAGTTGAAAGCTGGAAGCTGAAGCACTACCAACTTCCCCCAGCGCCGCCGCCGCCAAAGCCGCCGCCGCCACCACCAAATCCACTGAATCCCCCACCACCCCCGCCACCAAAGCTACCGCCGCCAAATCCTCCACCCGTCCCAGAGCCACCGCCCCAGCCACCGCGGCCCCATCCGCCAAAAAACAGGCTGGCGCCGAAGAGCATGCGCAGCAGAGAGCCCCCGCCAAAGAATACCAACAGGAGAAGAACAAGAACGATTTTGCCGACCGGGATGCCTTGAGGCGCGGGCTGGCTGGGCGGGGCGGGAGGCTCATCCTGATTCAGCGTGATTTTGGCGTCGTCGGCGATGACTTGAGCCACTTCGCCTACCGCGAGAGTCACGGCGCCGTCATAGTCCCCAGCCTTCAGGTCGGGAACCATGTCGCGGCCGATATCGCCGGTCTTGCCGTCGGGCAGGATCCCTTCAAGACCGTAGCCGACTTCGATGCGGTATTTGTGATCGGCGACGGCGAGCAAGACCATCGCGTACTTGTTGTCGCCCTTGTTGCCCATCTTCCAATGGTCTTCAAGCTGGTTTGCGTAGTCGGCTGCATCGTCGCCGTTGAGGTCGTGCACGGTCACGACCGCGATCTGCGCGTGGGCTTCGTGGTCAAGCTGCTCGCAGACCGAGTCCAGGCGTGCAATCGCGTCGGGCGAAAGCACGTGGGCAAAATCGCTAACGTAGTCGTTGGGTTGCGGGAGGCTTGCGACAGGCTCGGCGAGCAAACAATGGGGCAGGAAAGCTAAAAGAACCGCCCACAAGGGCGGAAACACGGCGAAACGCACGCGGCGAAGGCCTTCCATTCCTGTTCCATTGTACGTTGGAGGGGCGCGGCTAGTTCCCGCGGTTCGAGATGCGTTGAAGTACACCCCAGGCTCTACACTGGGATAGAAATGAGCCAGACCCCACTTCCCTCACCGCCAGTTGCGAGCAAAATCCATACCGAAACGCGCATGCACGAGATCGTTCTCGCCGACGACTACGCATGGCTGCGCGACAAGGAAAACCCGGATGTGACGGCGTATCTTGATGCCGAAAACGCCTATGCCGACGCGGTGATGGCGCCGCTGGCCGCACTGCGCGAAGAGCTTTACCAGGAGATGTTGAGCCATGTGAAGCAGACCGACATCTCGGTTCCCTACCGCGATGGCGCGTGGTGGTATTACACGCGCACAGAAGAGGGCTTGCAGTACGGCATCCATTGCCGCAGGCGCGGTGGAGCTAACGGACCGGACGCAAGCGCGAAAGAAGAAGTGGTGCTCGATGGGAACGAGCTCGCGAAGGGGCACACGTTTTTTTCCATTGGCGACACTGACATCACGGACGACGGCCGCTGGCTGGCGTACACGACCGACACCAAGGGCTTTCGCCAGTACACGCTGCGCATCAAGGACCTTGAAACCGGCGAAACGCTGGCGGGAGAAGTTGAGCGCGTTGGATCTGTGGTCTGGGCGGCGGACAATCGAACGCTTTTTTACACCGTTGAGGACGAGCAGCAGAAGCGGCAGTTCCAGGTTTGGCGCCACGTGCTCGGCTCGGCGCACGCGGAAGACGTGCTGGTCTACCAGGATGACGACGAACGATTCAATCTCGCCGCCGGGCGGACGCGCGACGGCAATTACATCGTGGTGGAATCGGCCAGCCACACAACCAGCGAGGCGCGGGTGCTGCGCGCGGACGAGCCAGCTGGGAACTTCTCGCTGATTGCGCCGCGCGAGGATGAGCATGAGTACTCAGTCGATCATCGCAACGGGCTGTGGTTTATCCGGACCAATGATCGCGGACGCAACTTCCGGCTGGTGACAGCGCCCGTGGCCATGCCGGGCCGCGAGCATTGGACGGAGCGGATTGCGCATCGCGAAGCCGTGATGCTCGAGGACGTCGACCTCTTCGCCGGATTCTTCATCGCTTGCGAGCGCGAGGATGGGTTGCCACGGCTGAGGCTATGGAAGTTTGCCGGCGACGGGACGGACGCAGTTCCTGCCGGCGAGATCGCCTTTCCTGAGCCGGCTTACAGCGCGTATCCGCACATCAATCGCGTCTTCGACGCGACAACATTTCGCTACGCGTACCAATCGCTGGTGACGCCAAGCTCGGTGTTCGATTACAACGTGGCGACGGGCGCATCGACGCTGCTGAAGCAGCTTGAGGTCCCCGGCGGCTTCGATCGCACGCTCTACGCGAGCGAGCGGGTTCGCGCGAAGGCGCCGGATGGCATCGAAGTTCCGATTTCGATTGTGTATCGCAAAGACACGCGGACGCAGGGAAAAAATCCGCTCTATGTGTACGGCTATGGATCTTATGGCTACTCGCTGCCGCTCGGCTTCAGTTCGAATCGCTTGAGCTTGCTTGATCGCGGGGTGGTGATGGCCTATGCGCACATTCGCGGCGGCGGCGACATGGGCGAGCCTTGGCACGATGCGGGAAAGATGCTGGTGAAGCGCAACACATTTACGGATTTTATTGCATGCGTTGAGTATCTGACTGCTGCAGGCTACGGCGATCCCGCGCGCGTGGCGGCTGAGGGCGGATCGGCTGGAGGTCTGTTGATGGGGGCCGTAACCAATTTGAGCCCACGGCTCTTCCGCGCCATCGTTTCGCACGTTCCATTTGTCGACGTGATGAACACGATGCTTGACGCTTCCCTGCCCCTGACGGTTCCCGAGTACGAAGAGTGGGGCGATCCGAACGACGAGAAGTACTTCAAATACATGCTGAGTTATTCTCCCTACGACAATCTGCGTGCGGCGGATTATCCCGCGATGCTGGTGAAGACCAGCCTGCACGATAGCCAGGTGATGTATTGGGAGCCGGCAAAGTACGTGGCCAAGCTGCGCACGCTTAAAACGGACGCGCATCCGCTGTTGCTGGTGACCAACATGCAGGCAGGACACGGCGGTGCGAGCGGCAGGTACGACTATCTGAAGGAGATCGCGCTGGACTACGCGTTCGTTTTGAGGGAGCTCGGAGTTGTTTGACAGTGCGTACCGATCAGCAGTTCACCGGCTGACTTTTAGCTCCGTCAGCGTCTTCTCCAGGCTCGCGGCGTCTTCCACATTCAGCGATCTCAGTTCCGGATCGATTTGCTTCAGCAGGCCGCAGAGGACTTTGCCGGGGCCGACCTCGATGAACACGTCCGCACCGGAACCCTTTAAAGCTTGAACGCAGTCGACCCAGCGCACCGCACCGGTGACCTGACGAATGAGCGCGTCGCGCGAGGCTTCGGCCGTGGTGACCAGGCCGCCGGTGACGTTGGCTGCAACGGGAATCCGCGGATCGTGCATGGCAATTCCGGAAAGCACACGTGCGACCTCTTCCTGAGCCGGTCGCATAAGCGCGCAGTGGAACGGAGCGCTGACGGGAAGCATCACGGTGCGGCGCGCGCCTTTGGCCTTGCAGAGTGCCGCCGCTTTCTCGACCGCGGCGGCAGCTCCGGAGATCACGGTCTGTCCCGGCGAGTTGAGATTCGCCGCCTGAACGGTCAGGCCGGTTTCGCGAGCAGCCTCAGCGCATGCTTCGGCGACCTGCGCGGCATCGAGCGCCAGGACGGCTGCCATGGCGCCCTCGCCCGGAGGCACGGCTTTCTGCATGGCTGCGCCGCGAGCCTTTACGGCGCGGACGGCGTCAGCAAAAGTGAACGTTCCCGCCATGACGTGCGCCGACCACTCACCCAGCGAATGGCCGGCAGCGAGAGCGGGCTCAACACCCTGCTCGGCAAGGACGCGCGCTGCTGCCACGCTCACGGTCATGATGGCCGGCTGCGTATTCTCTGTGAGGCGCAGATCCTCTTCCGGGCCTTCGAAACAAAGCTTGGAAAGCGGAAAGCCGAGGGCCGCGTCGGCCTCAGCGAAGGTTTGAGCGGCAACGGGAAATCGTTCAGCAAGTTCGCGGCCCATCCCAACAGCCTGCGAGCCCTGCCCCGGAAACAGAAACGCTATCTTGGTATTCATTCCAGAATGGATTGTAGCGGATCGCGCTATCGAATCTAAGCGATGCGAGTGCGGGCGGGGACGCCCGCACGACAGCCGGCGAGGACACCGGCGCTACAGGCGGAAAGCGGCGATCAAGAAAGATGTGTTGCCACGTGTCAGTTCCATCGTTTTTTGTCGTCTGCGTCTTCATCGATCCGGTTACCCTGGCCGTCAAACTTGACGGTGCGGCCCTGCGAGCGCATGTAAACCTCGAACTTGCGGGCCGCGCGCCGGCGCTTCCAGCGGTAGTAACGATTGCGCAAGCCATACCAGCCTTCGCTGAGCATGAAAGACATTCCACGGCGCGGCGCCATGCGCACGAACGCGAGGCCGGCAAGCGCTCCGCCTAGTTGCGCAAAGGCGTACATGCGCTCCTGGCCAAAGAGCATGGCCACGGCAACCAGCGCATAGATGATAACCATGTAGCGCGCCTTGATCCCGATGACGAAGAACATAAGGAACTGGGTATCGCCGTAAAGAACCCCGATGGCCACCAGAAGTCCGAAGATCCCCCCGAAACAACCGTAAAGCGGGGTGACATTTTCAAGCAGCGTTGGGGCCAGCGTTCCCGCGATTAGATAAAGCACCAGCGCCGCCGCGGCGGTTCCCAGAACCGAGGCCGCATAGAGGCTCGTGACCCAGTTGGCATCGTGAAAGTTCTCGAGAAATCCCGCGAGGAACCAAAGCGACAGCAACTCGAAAAGAGTGCCAATGATTCCGATGTGCACAAAACTGTAAGTGAATGGTTGCCACAGGGATCCGTGCATGAACCCGGAGGGATCGAAGACGAGCAGTCCGGCGATTTTGGCCGCCACCGGGGAAGCGAAGTTCGCCAGCAACAAAGCAAAAAATGTGGCAAGGTTAATGAGGATCAGCCGGCGCGTCGCACCTTTGAAGTCGGGGAAGGCCAACGGACTTGAGCCAAAGCGCGGCATCGTAGTCAACAGAGTAAACGCTTGAGCGTTCCGGTGTCATGGAGTCCGAATGCGAGATGCGGACGAAGGGTGGCCGGTGACGGACCAGGTTGCGATGCAGTCTGCACTATGGATGGAGCACGGCCAACTGCCGTCCCCAAAAGGGCTTCGTCTAATGGGTCATAACGGGATTGTTCACGTAAGCGAAAACCGCGCCACCAAGTGCATCGTTTGGGTCTTGACCTGAGGGCGGGTTCTCCCTAAAACTAGCGATGGTTGCCGAGTCGCTGTGACTTTATCCCGCAATGCGATTCGGTTCAGAAAGTGAGGAGGCTGCCATGCCGAGCTGCCCAGAATGCGACACCGCCCTCGACGTTGAACTCGACGAAGTGGAAGAGGGCGACGTGATAGCCTGCGAGGAGTGTGGAACGGAGTATGAGGTGGTTGGCGTCGAACCGCTGGAACTCGCCCGCATCGAAGAAGGTCTCGAAGAGGAAGAAGATCTCATCCAAGAGGATGAGGAGGAATAAGGATGAGGCGAGCCGGCGTGCTGGCGGCAACGATATTGGGCTTTCTCGCATTGGGTGTGCTTTCTACAGGGCCTCACTCTTCGTTTTTATCTTCGATAGCCCAGGCCCAGAACATCGGCATGCGCACTGTATCAGGCACCGTGCTGGACGCGAGTTCCCAGCCCGTATTTGGTGCCACTGTATTCATCAAAAATGAGAAAACGAAGACGATCCGCAGTTTCGATTCCACGGCCGAGGGCCATTTCCACTTTGCTCAAGTCGACATGAGCACTGATTTCGATTTATGGGCGGAGAAGGACGGCAAAAAAAGCGCGATAAAGACCGTAAGCTCCTGGGACGCGCGCAAGGAATTCGTCTCCGACCTGAAATTGAAATAGGCTCTCGCGGCCAGATTTTGGCGCACCACTCGCGAATGAGCGGTCGAGTCCGGTACTCGAACTTCATCCTTCTAGTTTCTTCACAACCAATTCATTGAGCAGCGCTGGGTTGGCCTGGCCTTTGGACGCGCGCATCACCTGTCCGACAAAAAATCCTGCCATGGTTGTTTTGCCGGCGCGATATTGCTCCACCTGTTTGGGGTTGGCAGCAATCACCTCGTCAATCAGTTTTTCAAGAGCCGTAGCGTCGGTGATTTGTTGCGGCTTCTCGCGCTCACAGACGGGGCCGAAGTCTTCGCCCTTTTCAAAACACACATCGAAGAGCTGCTTCATTTGCTTGGAGCTGATTTTGCCCTCATCGAGCAGATCGGCGGCCAGAACAATTCCGGCCATGGTTACTGGAGATTGATCAAGCTCGATGCCCAGTGCTTTTAGGCGTCCGCCCACTTCGCTCAAAAGCACGTTGGCCACACGCCGCGGATTTCGCGCCGTTTTTGCAGCAGCCTCGAACGCGTCGGCAAATTCCCGCGATGCGGTCAGAGTGTGCGCATCCTGCGCGCTCAGGTCGTATTCGGCAATCATGCGCTTGCAGCGCGCTTCCGGCAGTTCGGGGAGTTTTTTTCTGGCTTCGGACAAGAATTCGTCGGAAACGATCAAAGGCTGCAGATCGGGCTCCGGAAAATAGCGGTAGTCGTGCGCCTGCTCTTTCGATCGCATGCAGTAAGTGCGGCCTTCGTTGGCGTCCCAGAGTCGGGTCTCCTGCGTCACTTGTCCGCCTGACTCGATCACTTCAACCTGCCGCTCGATCTCGTATTCCAGCGCAGCGCGAACGAACTTGAAGCTGTTGACGTTTTTGACTTCGACCTTGATGCCGAATTTCTCCCGGCCTTTGGGGCGGACGCTGACGTTGGCATCGCAGCGAAGCGAACCTTCCTCCATATTGCAGTCGGAAACGCCGGTGTAAAGCAGGATCTCCTTGAGCCGGGTGAGGTATTCGAACGCCTCATCGGGCGTGCGGATGTCAGGCTCACTTACGATCTCGATGAGCGGAGTGCCGCAGCGGTTCAAGTCGAGATAGGTCCGCGTCGCCGAGTCAGAGAATCCTTCGTGGAGACTCTTGCCTGCATCCTCCTCCATGTGAACGCGCGTAATGCCGATCTTTTTATTGGTTTTGGACGAGGCCGGTACTTCAATCCAACCGTGTTCGGCCAGTGGCTTGTCGTACTGCGAGATCTGGTAGCCCTTGGGCAGATCGGGATAGAAATAGTTTTTACGCGCAAAGATGGATTGCTCGCGCACCTGGCAGTTGAGCGCGAGGGAAGCGAGGGTGGCGAATTCAACGGCCTTTGCGTTCAGAACGGGCAGCGCTCCGGGAAGACCGATGCAGACCGGACAAATGTTCGTGTTCGGGTCGGATCCGAAGCGATTGGCGCAACCGCAAAAAATCTTGCTGGCGGTGAGGAGCTGGACGTGCACTTCGAGACCGATGACGGGCTCGTACTTGGTCAGAATCTCAGAGGAAACTGCCGTAGCAGGCATGCTTGGATTTTACCGTGAGAAAGCGTGGGCTTGGTTTTGGGGTCGATTGGCCGCAACGAGGCGCGATTGCCTACAATTGTTGACGGGCAGAATGATCGTTACGATCGACGCCAAATGTCCTGCGAATGGAGAAACCAAGTGTGTGGATTGAAGCTTCGCAAAGCTAGTCTTTTGGTCTCGGGCCTGGTCGCTTTCTTTTGGGTAGGGATGCTGAATGCTCAAACTCCCTCGGCCTCGCCGGCCGCCGAAACGCCCACGGCACCCGTAGCGCAGACATCGCCGTCTGGACATCCAAACAATGCGTATTGGATGGACCACGACAAGCAATTGCTGGTTGACTTTGGCGGACTTGAGCGCTTCAAGGAGGCGAACGCAATGCTGACGGCGCCGAAACCGGGCGAGGACCGAGTGGTTTTCATGGGCGACTCCATCACGCAGGGCTGGAAACTGGATGAGTCGTTCCCCGGCAAGCCCTACATCAACCGCGGCATCGGCGGGCAAACCACTCCGCAAATGCTCGTGCGATTCCGGCAGGATGTGATCGACCTGGAGCCCAGTGTCGTCGTAATTCTCGCTGGGATTAACGACATTGCGGGGAACACGGGGCCGATGACGCTCGAGCAGACTGAAGGAAACATCGC
The DNA here is from genome assembly GCA_964533905.1 of uncultured Occallatibacter sp. Lineage (GTDB taxonomy): Bacteria > Acidobacteriota > Terriglobia > Terriglobales > Acidobacteriaceae > Telmatobacter. Next base: position 13,228 of record CAZHOO010000005.1, read on the forward strand.
GTCGATGGCAGAGCTGGCCCGCGCAAATGGGATTCGCGTCGTGCTGTGCTCTGTGCTTCCAGCCTTCGATTTTCCGTGGGCGCCGGGACTGACGCCCGCACCGAAGGTCGTGGAAGTGAACACGTGGATGAAGCAATACGCGTCCGGGAAAGGCGATGTGTACGTGGACTACTATTCCGGAATGAAAGATGACCGCGGAGGGCTGCCGCCGACTTTGAGCAAGGACGGCGTGCACCCGCTACCGGCTGGATACGCGATCATGGCGCCGCTGGCGGAGGCCGGAATCGAAAAGGCCCTGAAGATGCGAGTCAGGCAGTAAGGATTTGGTTTATTAGGAGCGCAATCGCCTTAAACGGAAAACGACGAGCCGCAACCGCAGGAGCGAGTGGAATTGGGATTGATGAAGTTGAATCCCTGCCGGATCAGCGTCTCCTCATAGTCGAGCGTCATGCCCTGCAGGTAAACAAAGCTTTTGGGATCGATGAAGACGCGCACGTCTTCGAAGCTGAAAATGTTATCGGTTCCGCGTGGATGCGCATCGAAGCCGATCGAATAGGACATCCCCGAGCAACCGCCGCCTTTGACGCCCAGGCGCAGCCCACCTTCCTCGAGCGGGATGCCTTCCTTGGCCAGGATGACGCGAATGCGCCTGACGGCGGTTGGGGTTACGTCGAGGCCGCCTGAAGCCGCCGGCTTCGGCGCGTCATGCCCTGGAGTCGATCCGATTGTTACGATTTCCGCCATATTTTCAGTCTCGTTCGGTAGAGCTGACCTACCCTTTATTTGATTCGGCTGGAGTGGGCGCCGATTCTACTCTTGGGCGACCACCTGCCCTGCTCGGCGCTGCTTCCGTTTATCCCACCATCTGCCGAGCCCCTAAAGGGCTATTGTTCCGATACCCCATCCCAAGGCAAATTCCAGCAACCCAACCCAGTCAACCTTGCCATGACGCCACCAGCCGTAAACCGCGTCGCCCGTAGCGGCGCCGAGAGTCGAATAGACTGCCATGCTCAGCGAAGTTTTCGCAGTGTCCGCCACATGAACTCCAAAATTTGCGTCCAAACGACCTAAAGCGTCAGCGAGACCAGCGCCTGAGCCTCATGGGCTTTCCCTGCTGGATGTTCCTGCTCCGCGAGATCCTGAATGCTGATGCTTTTCAAAACTCCGGTGATGGTTTCGTTCACCCGCGCCAGTGGTTCCTTGATGGTGCAACTAGGGGTTAAATCGCAGGATTTTGCGCCCTTGAAGCACGAAGTGATGAAGAGCGGCCCATCGATAGCGTGGATGACTTCAAAAGCGGAGATTTGCCGCGCATCGCGGGAAAGCGCGTACCCGCCGTTCATTCCGGCATGGGAGCGCAACAGGCCCACTTTGGTGAGCCGCTGCAGGATCTTGGCCAGAAGCTGAGCGGGGATTCCATAGGCGTCAGCGACGTCCTTCGCGCTCAGAGCCGGGGTCTCAGGGTGCTCGGCCAGGTACTTGAGCGCCATAAGCCCGTAATCCGCTTTTTTGGTGAGCTTTAGCATGCAATATGCGACTGGTTAGGTCCGTATTCAGTATACGTCCGGTTGATTTCGCCTTCAAGTGCGCATTTGTTCGCCGTTAACGCACCGTACGCAGTGACCAGGGTGGTTGATTCATCAAAAAATCCGTTTGCAATCCACGAAAAGACGGCTACAATCTGGCGGAAAGAGCACCTATAGCCAATCCCGAGCAACCATACCCGGACGCCAGCACTCTCAGATGGAAACAAATGCGAGTGGGGGCATCCTCCACCTATCCGGAAAGGGAAATGGACTTCGGTATCGGCACAGGAGCTCCAAATTCAACGAACGATGGCAACCGCCTGCAAGCACCCTAAAGTCCGAATCGTTTCCCGGCATGAGGACACGGAGTATGTCGAGTGCCTGGAGTGTGGCGAAGTCTTCGATTCCGAAGAATTTCGCGATATGGAAATTGAAGAGACCGTAGGGACCGAAGAACTGCCGGACGAACCCTAGAAATTCGGAATCGCCGCTCCGAATCGCAGCCGCGCGAATCAGCTTCACTCTCGCGTCCGGAGCCGTATGGACCGTTATTTCGCAGCGGTGTTATTGACGGCTGGAGTCGACGCGCGGCGCGAAACCAGCCACGCATAATGCAGGCCCGACGCCACGGTCAGCACGATCGTGGCGCCAAGAGCGACGGACCGCGTGACCGCAACCCAATGCCATGCCGGCGTGATCTGGCTCAGCAGGACGGCAGCCACAGCGCTGATTTGCGCAAGTGTATTGGCTTTGCCGAAGATGCTCGGATAGAATTCGCGACGTCCGACAGCCGCATAGAGAATGGCCGAAACCAGCAGGATTCCCACATCTCTCCCGAACACCAGCACAGTAACAGTGCCCGGCATCAGCCCCTTGTAGAAAAGCACCAGAAACAGAGTGCTCAGGAGCAATTTGTCGGCGACGGGGTCAAGATAATGGCCGAGCACAGAACGCTGCTTGAGCATGCGCGCCAGCAGGCCGTCGAGACCGTCAGTCAACCCCGCGGCCACAAAGAGAATAAAGCTGAGCAGGAAGTGCCCTTCGAGGATCGCGGCAACTAAGAACGGAGCCATGCACATGCGCATCAGCGTTAGCAGGTTGGGCGCGTTGCGCAGGGGATTCAGTCGAAGTTGCGGTTCGTCTTGCATGGCTGGCGGTCGAACTGCGGAGGCCCCGCTGCCGTGCCGCGAGACGTCCTTATCACGTCAACGATGGTAAAGCATTGAAGCCACGGTGCGCAGTCCGGCAGCGACAGACAGGCAACGAACCACGCGGATGAACCAGGACTTCCCTGCAAGGATTTCTAGACCTCGACGGGCAGCTCCGCTGAGAGAATGTTCATGGGCGTAAGCCCGCGCTGGCGCAGGGCGCGCAGACTAAGCGAATCGTGGCGCTTGGCTAGTCGGCGGCCGTTGTGGTCGACGACCAGCCGGCAGTGATACCAGGCAGGAGGATCGATACCCAGAGCGCGAAAGAGCATGATCTGCCTTGCGGTCGATTTGAGCAGGTCTGCGCCGCGCACAACCTCCGTGATGGCCATCGCAGCATCGTCGGCCGCGCATGCAAGTTGATAGCTGGGGACATTGTCGCGCCGCCAGACGACGAAATCGCCAAAATCTGCGCCGGCGACGAATCGCTGTGGTCCGAGATTGAGATCGATGAACTCGACCACCTCGCCGTCAGGAACGCGGAAGCGCCAACTAGAGCCAGCCGGATCCTCAAACTCGCTTGCCGTGGGACCGGGAAGCTGCGGCGTGCCGCCCATGAAGAGCCGGCATGTGCCCGGATAAATCGGCTCATCGTCCTCGTCCTCGAGTTTGCCGCCGCTTGTCCGCGCACCTTCATGCGGTGCGCCAAGAGAGTTCGCCAGGTCCTTGCGCGAGCAGCGGCAAGGAAAGAGCCGGCCGGTGCGCAACAGCCTGCGCCACGCATCGAGGTAGACAGAGCGGCGCTTGCTCTGCGCGTACGGAGGATACGGACCCTCTTTGTCCGGACCCTCTTGCCACCGGATTCCCAGCCAGCGAAGATCATCGAGAGCGGCGTCAGCGTATATCGCGCGGCAGCGGTCGGGATCCAGATCCTCCATGCGCATGACCAGGGCGCCACCGACCTCCCTGGCGCGCTGGTAAGCTGTCCAGAAGGTGCGCGCGTGGCCCACATGCAAATAGCCGGTGGGCGACGGCGCAAGGCGGCCACGATAACCTGACCGTGATGTGCGATCGCCTGATTCCGCGCTTGGAAGTGAGCCGGGCATTCTGAAAATGAGTGTAGGCTAGCGGATGCGCCGGAGAAAATGGCACCCTTGATACCTGAGAACATGCGAATCGATCACCCATTCAGTTTCGGATGAAATTTTGACCATTCGCGAATTCCCGATGAAGGTGAAACTCCAATTGGCCGGCGCCAACGATATCGTCGACCTGGTGGCGATGCGGACGCGCGTAAACCAGGACATGGAGAAGAAATTCGGCGAAGGCTTCTGGATGGGGAAGCCGACGGAAGGCGGCGAACGGTTCCTGATGAGGATCGGTCAGGTTTACATCGCACGGTATCGCGGCCGATTGATCGCAACGCTGACGCTTTCAACCCGGAAGCCGTGGTCGATCGACGTGACGCACTTTTGTCCAAGCGCCAAGCCGCTCTACCTGAGGGGCATGTCGGTGGACCCAGCTCTGCAACGCAACGGCGTGGGCAGGCAGTGCATCGCGGAGGCGCAGCGGATCGCCGCGGAAATGGGCCGCGAGGTCATTCGGCTGGATGCTTTCGATTGCGCGGCTGGAGCGGGGGAGTTTTACCGTAAGTGCGGGTTCGCGGAGGTTGCGCGCATCGTCTACAAGGGCGTGCCGCACATTGATTTCGAGATGGTGATATGAGTTCCGATCGGCGCCAGGTTATTCTGTCGCCGGTCTCCATCGCAGGATGGGCTTTCGCGCGGCCTGCACTTCATCGAGACGCGAGACGCGCGTGGAGTGCGGCGCCGTCTTGACGATTTCCGGATTCTCCTCGACTTCGCGAGCGATCGACCGCATGGCCGCGATGAACAGGTCAAGCTCCTCGCGCGACTCGCTCTCAGTGGGCTCGATCATCAGCGCTCCATGAACGATAAGTGGAAAGCTGACCGTGTAAGGATGGAATCCGTAATCGATCAGACGCTTTGCAATGTCTCCGGTTTTGACGCCGAGCGCCGCCTGCCGCTTATCGCTGAAGACCACTTCGTGCATTGAAGCTGTTTTGTAGGGGAGTTCGTAGACGTCTTCGAGCTTTTTGCGGATGTAATTGGCGTTCAGCACCGCGTCTTCCGTCGTCTGGCGCAGGCCATCGGGCCCGTTGGCCAGAATATAGGCCAGGGCGCGGATGAACATGCCGGTATTGCCATAAAAGGCGCGGACGCGCCCGACGGATTGAGGACGGTCATATTCCCAGCGCAGCGGGCCGCCGAACGGGTGGAGCGGCAAGAGCTCGGTGTCGCCGACACGCTCGCCATGGGGTTTGAGTATTGGTGCACGAAACAGCGGTGGGCAGCCGTCGACCGTCGGCTCGGCATTGGTGTCTTCCCAATCCCCGGCGTCCGGACAGTCCTTCGGACCGTTCTGGTCTCGGACAAGTACCGGGATGGGCAGAAAGGGCTCAAGAAACGACTTGCAAGCTACGGGGCCTGAGCCGGGGCCGCCGCCGCCGTGAGGCGTAGAGAAAGTCTTGTGCAGGTTCAGATGCATTACATCCACGCCAAAGTCGCCGGGGCGCACTTTGCCAACCAGCGCGTTCATATTGGCGCCGTCCATGTAGAGCAAGGCACCCTTGGCGTGCAGAATGTCGGCAATCTTGTGAATCTGGCTCTCGAAAACGCCCAGCGTTGACGGGTTGGTGAGCATCAGGGCCGCGGTCTCGCCGTCGACCTGCCGCGCCAGCGCTTCGAGATCGATGCCGCCGTCGCCGTTCGACTTGAGATTCTCGACCGAGTAGCCGACGATGGCCGCGGTAGCCGGATTAGTGCCGTGCGCGGAGTCGGGGATGAGGATTTTCTTGCGCGGATTACCCTGCGACTCGTGCCACGCTCGCGTGAGCAGAATGCCCGTGAATTCTCCGTGTGCACCCGCGGCCGGCTGCAGCGTGATCGCCTCCATGCCGGTGATGTCGAGTAGGCATCGTTGCAGCAGGTCGAAGATCTCAAGGATTCCCTGTGCCAGTGATTCTGGCCGGTAGGGGTGCGCTTCGGCCAGTCCCTCGATGCGCGCCACAAGCTCATTCACGCGCGGGTTGTACTTCATCGTGCAGGAGCCAAGCGGGTACATACCCAGGTCGATGGCGTAATTCCATGTGGAGAGCCGCGTGAAATGGCGGATGATCTCGATCTCGGATAGCTCAGGCAGCAAACCTGGTGTGTCGCGGCGCGCGGCACCAAGCAGCTTTGCGGCGTCGACCGTCGGCACATCAAGCGGCGGAAGTTTGTAGGCACGCTTGCCGGGTGACGACTTCTCAAAGAGCAGTGCTTCATTCTGTGAGGGGTGCGGGCGCACCTTGCCCAGCGTGTGCGGGCCGGCGGAACGGGCTTCGGAATGACCTGCGCTTGTTGTCATCGGTGCTCCTAAGCCTCCACCGGTTGGGCCGCTAGCACTCTGGCCGCGATGTCGATCTGCTCGCGCTTGACCACCTCCGTTGCGCACCAGAGCGTGCAGTTATGCAGCTCTGGATACCAACGGCTGAGCTCGATGCCGCCGACAATCTTGTTTTCAAGTAGTCTCCTGCTCCACGCCGCAGGCATTTCGTCTGTTTGCAGGACGAATTCGTGGAAGCGCGGAGCTCCGCTAAAGCGCAGCTTTGAGCCCGAATGCGCGGTCAGCGTCTTTGCCGCGTAATCGGCCTTGGCCAGGTTGTGCTCGGCGAGCTCGCGGATGCCTTCCTTGCCGTAAACGGCAAGGAAGATCGTCGCCATGAGCGCGACCAGAGCTTGGTTGGTGCAGATGTTGGACGTCGCCTTTTCGCGGCGTATATGTTGCTCCCTTGTCGCCAATGTCAAAACGAATCCACGGTTCCCTGCCCCGTCGACAGTCTGGCCCGCGAGCCGCCCTGGCAACTGCCGCACGAATTGCTCCTTGGCCGCGATAACGCCGCAGAACGGACCGCCGTAGCTAAGCGCCACGCCAAACGACTGCGCCTCCATGGCGACGATATCGGCCTCAACAGGCGGCCGGACGATGCCAAGCGAGACGGCCTCCGCGATCGAAACGATCAGCAGCGCCCCTTTCGCGTGCGCGATTTCAGCAATGGCGGGAATGTCCTCGATGATGCCGAAGAAGTTCGGGCTCTGAATAAGCACAGCCGCGGTATCTTCAGAAACCGCAGCGGCCAGGGCTTTGAGGTCGACGCGGCCGGTCTCAGGATCATAGCCAACGAACGAGGTCGGCAGACCTTGATGTTTCGCGTAGGTAGCGAGCACCTCGCGGTACTCCGGGTGAACCGTCGTAGCAACAACGGCCTTGCTCCGCCCAGTCACGCGAACCGCCATCATCACGGCCTCGGCTGCTCCAGTCGATCCGTCGTACATGCTGGCGTTGGCTACATCCATGCCGGTGAGCTCGGCAATCATGGTCTGGAATTCGAAGATTGCCTGCAGCGTACCCTGTGTGATTTCGGCCTGGTAGGGTGTGTAGCTGGTCAGAAACTCGCCGCGCTGGACCAGCGCATCGATAATCACAGGCCGGTAATGACGATAAGCGCCCGCGCCGAGAAAGCTGGCGTAATCCGTCGCATTTTTCTGCCCGGCAGCGCGAAAATACTCCACGATTTCGCTCTCTGCCTGCTGGCGCGGCACCGTGAGGTCGCGTTCGAGGCGGTACTCAGCCGGAATGCTCGCGAAGAGATCATCGATCGACTTCGCGCCGATCTCGGTCAGCATCTGCCTGCGTTCTTCGTCAGATTTGGGGAGGTAGCGCATCTTCTTAGCTTTTAGCTCCTAGCTTCTAGCTTCTAGCTAAAAGCCCGTGCGACAGGCCGTCTTTGCCTGTTCGGAAGTCCAATTCGGTCGCCGCCGCTTCTAAGCCACCGGAACAGCTAGAGGCTCGTAGCTAGAAGCTAGCAGCTAATTAGCCGTCTCCTCTGCGATAAACGCCTCGTACGCAGCGGCATCGAGAAGCGCGTTCAACTCTGCCGGGTTCGAGAGCTCGACTTTGATGATCCATGTGCCGTGCGCGTTCTCGTTGATCTTGTCAGGCGCAGTCTTCAGCTCCTCATTCACGGCGGTCACCTTGCCGCTGACCGGCGAGAAGAGGTCGCTGACGGCCTTAACGCTTTCGACCGAGCCGAATGTGGCATTGGCGGCGATCGTATCGCCCACCTTGGGCGCATCGACGTACACAATGTCGCCGAGGGAATTTTGGGCGTAATCCGTGATGCCAATCGAGCCGATGGCTCCGTCAACCGAAATCCATTCGTGCTCGCGGGTGTAGCGATATTCCGTGGGATAGGGCATGGCGCGGCTGCTCCTTGAATAAGACAGCAAAAATCTAGTTTAAGGGAAAGGGCCGAGAGCCGTGAGGAAAAGGAGGAAGCATACTACGTGAACTCTCTATTGATTGCTTGATGCAATTTAGCCCATCACCACAACGGGCTGAAAAAGCGTTCCGGCCACTCTGCGGGCAATTCCGGCGAGTTCCCGTGAACCGGCAAAGACCTTCACCAGCGGGGCCGCGGAAAACTCGGGCAGATTGGCTTGCGCCCCGTTACGAAGCCGCCCCAGCGCCAGGCTGTCGCCGGTCACCGCGGGCATTTCGGGCAACAATGTCCGCGGGTGAACGCAAAGCTGTTCCAATGCCGCGGAGTCTCCGGAAAGTGCCTCGAGCTCTTCAAGCGTATGCGAATCGGCCAGCGTGAAAGTGCCCGCCCGAGTGCGCCGCAGGCGGCTTAGATGCGCTCCGCAGCCCAGATCGCACCCCAACTCGTGCGCCACGGAGCGTACATATCCTCCGGCGCTGATGTCCATCGTGAAGGCAGCTTCGGGACCTTCCAGCGCGTCGATGACAAATGCATCGATCTGGACGCGTGCCGGGCTTAGCTGCACCGGTTTCCCCTCGCGGGCCAGCTTGTACGCGGGCTGGCCTTCTATCTTCTTGGCTGAGAACGCCGGCGGCATCTGTTGCATCTCGCCGTGGAACCGCGCGGCCGCGGCCTGTATCCGCACGAGCGTCATGCTCGGCGCGGCTTCAGACCATTGGTCAGGACCGGCCGGCTGGCCTTCGGCATCAAAAGTATCGGTCGCGAACCCAAAATGAATACCGCCAATATAGCTTTTCCTGGCCGCCGAAAAGTACTGCGCCAGGCGCGTGAACCTGCCCATCAGCAGCGGCAGAACCCCGGTTGCCATGGGGTCCAAAGTGCCTAGATGACCGATTGACTTTTCCCCCGTGATGCGCCGCAACCGGTTTACGACGTCGTGGCTGGTAATGCCGCCCGGTTTATCGATCACAAGAAGCCCGTTCACTTCATCACTTTAGCTGTATGCTCACCCCTTGCCAACTCTGAGGGTGACACTAGAATCGAACGAGAGATGGCGGAAGAACTTGAACACGCGCGCAAGGCGGTGCGGGAGCTCAGAAGAGCTCTGAAAAGCTTGCCCAAGGAGCCTCGGCCCGAAGAAGTTCACAGACTGCGCACCACCACGCGAAGAGTGGAGGCGATTGTTTCCGTCCTGGCGCAATTGGAGGGCAAAGAATCGCGGCGCGTGCTCAAATCCATCGAGCCGATTCGCAAGGCTGCTGGCGACGTGCGCGAATTGGACGTGATGATCGGCAATGCGCGCAAATTGGCGCGCTATGCCGAAGGCGATTCGCTCACCCGGCTCGTGGAACAGATCCAGATCGCTCGCCGGCAAGGTGCCGCGGCGTTGCGACACGTGCTCAGCGCCCGGCGCGATGCAGCGCGGCAAAAGCTGAGAGATTACTTGAATCTCATTCGAAAAGCGGTGGCCCAGGCGAAGCGAATGGAATCGGCAAACGGAATGCCGGCCGATGCACACGATGGGATCCATAGTGCTGCAGCCAACGTTGTCCGAGAGCTGGGCGAATGGCCGCCGCTCAATCCGGAGAACATTCACCCCTTCCGGCTAAAAGTGAAGGAGCTTCGGTACATTTTGCAGCTTTCGTCTGACGCCAACTCCGAACTCGGAGAAGCCTTGGGCAACGTGCAGCGCCGCATCGGAGAATGGCACGACTGGCATCAATTACATGAAATCGCAAGTCAGATCCTGACGCCGGAACGAGACCTTGCGCTCCTGGAGCGCATCGATGAAACCGCCATGCGGAGGTTCGATCAGGCACTCGCGGCTGCGAACAGTCTTCGCGGAAAGTATTTGGCGATGCCCGTCGCGCGGGGGGCTTAATGCGTGAGAGCAACCTATACAGTCGCACGCCCGCTTATCCGCTTCAGACGATCCCCGTGCCCGGTTGCCTCACCAGCGACAGGAACTCCGCCCGCGTCTCTTTCTGCCGGAAGCAGCCCACCATGGCGCTTGTCACCGTGGAGGAGTGCTGTTTTTCGATGCCGCGCATCATCATGCACAAATGCTTCGCCTCGATCACCACGCCCACTCCTTGCGGCGCGATGGCTTCCTGAATCGTGTCGGCAATCTGCTGCGTGAGCCTCTCTTGCACCTGCAGGCGCCGCGCGAAGACTTCGATGAGACGGGGAATCTTGCTGAGCCCGATGACCTTGCCTTTGGGAATGTAGGCCACGTGCACTTTGCCGAAGAAGGGCAGCATGTGGTGCTCGCAGAGCGAGAACATCTCGATGTCCTTGACGATGACCATCTCGTCGTAATCCACTTCGAACATGGCTCCGCGCAGGATGCGCGTCGGGTCCTGGTCGTAGCCCTTGGTCAGGAAAGCCAGAGCCTTTTCTACGCGCTGCGGAGTAGAGCGCAGGCCGTCGCGCTCGGGGTCCTCGCCCAGGCGAACGAGAATCTCGCGATACATTTCCTCCGTACTGAAGGTGCTGAGCCCTTCGCTTGCTTCAATTGCTCTGCGAACGGGTCTACTCACCGCAATTGGTTGCGCCATTGTCCTTTATCCTCTCGACGAACACTCAAAGAAATTGTTCTCTGTCTCTTCTACGCGAACATGCTCTAGCTCGCCCGCGGGTAATACTTGCTGTAACAATTCAAAAATCGATCTGCAGAAATTCTCAGTCGTCGGAACGCGATCGGAAAACATCGGATCGAGATTCAGGTTGGCGTGGTCAAACCGATTCAGCACTTCAGATCGCACCGTTTGATCGAGCTCCACCAAATCAACTACCATTCCCGTCTCTCTATCGACATTCCCTCTCACGAGCACCTCAAGAAAATAATTGTGGCCGTGACCGTTTCCGTTATTGCACTTTCCATAGGCCGTGCGGTTAGCTTCCGCAGAGAGCGCAGAGGTATGCAGCCTGTGGCTTGCGCTGAGCATGTAGCGGCGGCCAAAGTACGCTTTCACGCCTCACCTCTAAACTCAGCGAAAATCTCCGGTGTCTCATAGACGCGAATGCGGCTCAGTCGCGCTGTCCCCGCGGCATTCACAACCGGCTCCAATCTTTTCCATACCGCAATCGCGATATTCTCGGTAGTCGGAATTGCATCCTTGAACTCCGGTACATCGAGATTGAAGTGCTTGTGATCGTATGCTGCCAGCACTTCTCTCTCCATAGCGCCCTTGAGCCACTTGAGATCGACAACGAATCCTGTCACCGGGTCAGGCTCGCCCGCCACGGTCACCTCAAGGGTGTAATTGTGGCCGTGTCCGTTGCGATTCGCACAGGGCCCAAAGACACGCTCGTTCTTCTCCGCGGGCCAGGACTCGTTCCAGTAGTAATGCGATGCGGAAAACGTGGCCCGCCGCGTTAAATAGATCATTCCTGTCCCCATTCAAGAGATTCCGGAGTTTAGCAAAGGTTTCACGGAGCCAAGACGAATTTGCGTGGGATCGAAAAAACCGGCTAAGGTCCACGACCTGCTCAAAAGCCCTTGCTGCCTTCACTTACGAGAGGTAACTCCGCCCCTTCCAGCTTACGCGCTTGAGGACGCGGTGTTGGAACCAGCTGCGATAGAGCAGCACGACGAACAGCGGCAGGCCCAGGGGCGCCAGTGCGCAATCAAGGAACGGAAAATTCGACTTTGCAACCCGGGAATAGAACCGGAACAGCGTTCGCAGCCAGAGCAATGCCAGAACCCATCCCGCGCCCAGCCACTCAAGCCCATGGGCTCCCAGGCGCGCGTTCCAAAGTTCGAAGGCTAGGACCGGCAGTCCAAAAAGCAGCGCAATGTCCACGACCCTGAAGACGGCCAGCACGAGCGCGTTGTTGAAGAGCAGTTTCAAGTTCTTGGTCCAGCCCTCGACCATCGCTCCGGTGCTGCGATACATGCGGGCAGAAACGGCATCATCGGCATACCGGAAGCGCAGACCCACTTTGCCGCGCTTGGCCAGAAACGCCAGCTCCACATCCTCAAGAACCTTGCCGGCCACGCTGGGGTGCCCGCCGAGCCGCCGGTAAGCCTCCCGCTCAACCAGCAAAAACTGGCCGTTGGCAGCCGCGATGCGCTGCGATGGATCGGAGACCTTTGCCGGCGGATAGGCCAGTGCGAGTTCGCAAAAAACCAGAGGCATAAGCGATCGCTGCGCCAGTCCGCGCACAATCTGTCGTGGCGAGTAGCTCAGCATGCCGACTTTGTTCCGCTCGGCTTCATGCAGTGCCCGGCGCAGGTCGCCGGGCTCGTGCACCGTATCGGCGTCGGTAAACAGCAGCCAGCGGCCGCGCGCACGGCGCGCTGCCGTCCAAACTGCATTGGCTTTCCCCGTCCAGCCTGCTTCGAGCTTGTCCGCCTCCAGCAGCGTGACCCCTCCAAAACCGCGCGCAATATCGGCTGTGCGGTCCGTCGAGCGATCATCCACGACGATCAGCTCCCAGTCGCGGCCCAGCTTGAAGATCTCTTCCGACTGGCTTATCAGCGATTGCAGGCATTCGCCCAGGCAATCTTCCTCGTTGCGTGCCGGAACGATTACCGTGAGCTCGATCAACTGTTCCGGCTCGGGCTGGTCGAAGACAGTTCCGGGAATAGATTTCTCGGCCCATTCCCGCCATTCTCCCGTCGGCGGCGCGTCATCGGGATCAGCCAGTCCCAACACCGGCTTCCAGGTTCTTCTCCCGCCTTGCTCCGCCTCATCCCTGCTCATTGCGCCACACTGCTTTCTTCCGGCCTTATATTATATTGACGTGCGGATTCCCCGTTGCCTCCGGCTAGCGTTCTTGTTTCCGTTAGCCATTCTGCCCGCGTGCAATCGCGGCTCGCATCCCGCGCAAACCGGCAAACCGGCTCCCGACTTCACGGTTTCCGACGGCACTTCCACCGTTCATCTGGCCGGCTACCGCGGCAAAGTCGTCCTGCTCAACTTCTGGGCCAGCTGGTGCGAGCCGTGCGTCGAGGAGCTGCCTTCCCTTGAGGCGTTGCATCACGAAGATCCTAACCTTGTGATTCTTGCCGTCAGTATCGACGACGATCCCGCGGCCTATTCACGGTTCATCGTGCAGCATCACATGGATCTGGTCACCGTCCGCGATCCTTCGCAATCCGCAGCGGAGCTGTTTCACACGGATATGTGGCCCGAAACGTATGTCATCGACCGCCAGGGAGTCATCCGCAGCAAGCTCGTCGGCCCACAGCAGTGGACCAGCCCCGAGATTGTCGGCTATCTAAACAACCTTTGACTGCGAGGACTCCCGGTCCGGATTCTTGCTATTCTCAGCTTATGACCACGGTGGACATTGTCTTTCGCTACGCTACGGCGCCCACAGAGCGGACGGCGCTTGCTCTGGCTCACGCGCGCGATGTATACGGCATCCGAAAGTTGAGCTTTGATCATGCGAACCGCACTTTGCGGATTGAGTACGACGCCACCAGACTCAACGCCGCCGTAGTCACCAAGCTGGTCCGCGAGGCTGGGCTCGACATCGCCGAAGAAAGCCCAATTCTCCCCGCACCAGATGTCGCCGCAGCGCCACCGGCGACGGCGTAGACTGGGCGCGCAGGTGTTTAAATCTTGCGCAACTGCGCCGCCTTTGCTCTGCCGTCCTGGCCTTGCGCTGGCATTCGGGCCTTGATACTCTGACAGTGGTTAGTCGGCTTCGTCCTGAAGCCGCGCGTGTGCGCCCGTAGCTCAGCTGGATAGAGCGACTGACTACGAATCAGTAGGTCGGGAGTTCGAATCTCTCCGGGCGCACCATAAAATCAAACACTTACAGCAAAATACGAAATGGATGAGCTAAGCTGTCGCTAAAATCTGCGCCGCTTGTAGTGATAGCCCGTTTTGTCTTCGCTAATTGGGAGAAGGCTTCTCTACGCTGTCAATAACCAGCACCGGAACAGGCGCTTTTGTCGATTCGAGCTTGAGACCGAGTTGCTCCTGAATCGCCTTAAAGATGTCAGGCTGAACATCGGACGTGGAAGCAGCTGGTGCGGCGGCATCATCCGGAGTCCAGCGCAGGCTAACGTCGTACCGGCCGCTGAGGCCGGTCTGGTTCAGCACCGGACGGCCCAGCACCTGAGCCAGCTCGCGAGAGAGGATGCCGATCGTGTCGTCCCTGCCCGCGATGTGCAAACGCGACCGGCCTGTATCGATGGTGGTGCCATTCACCGTCGACGCCTTGAACTTGGGGCCGCCTTTAATCACAACCAGCGAATAGACAGGAAGCTGTCGCGTCTCCTGGTGCACCTTGAGCTGGAATCGATCGGCCATGAGCGCCTGCACCATCAGTTGGTTCTGGTGCCGCGCCTCCTCGGTCGGCAAAGTGCGCAACTGCGCATCAATCGCAGGGTCGGCCTTCGCATCGATGTCGAACATGACGGAATCGATCCAGTCCGGACCGCCCAGAATCTGCGAGTCGGGCACACCGTAGGCAAACTGAATAAGGTCACGCAGCGCGAGGTTGACGGTGCGAAAGTGGCTCTCGGAGGGATCGCTGATGATGTGGTGATGGCCGTCGGTTTCCGTGTTGTTGATGTGAATCGAGGCAACGTCGAAGCTTGGTGCCGGCGCCGCAGTCTGGGCATCGCCGCGCGCGTAAACGATAGCAATCGCAAAAAACGCTGCAACGATGCGCAATCGCGCTCCACCATGAGTCGTTTTATTGCAATCGTATTCTGTCACAACAAACACTCCCCTCTCCAGGTCGGAATCGCAACCTCGCATGCCGAACAGAAAACTCTAACAACCATGCCTGTAAAGCAAGACGATTGCAATTTCCGAGCGCTCGGAACGGAACATCTTTATTTTGGCGATCCGCGACCCGCTTCGCCCTCGCGAGCATCGCGCATTCCGGGCCAGGGATCGAATAAGAGCCGCTCCCATCGAGCGGATATGCGGATTAGTTTCGATTGAAGCACAGTTGCATAAAATGCTAGATAACCTGCAGGAACCGCGAGGCCTTTGGACGCGTAATTGATCCTGCAGGTGTATCCTTCTCCGGACCGGAAAAATCAGGCATCGGCGTCCTTCTCGCGATCGCGATGGGCGCGGAAAATGGAGCGCTCACGGATGAGATCGAATTGGATCGGATGTAATCTGCGTCTTGGCAGGATCGCATTTCGGGGGCCGGCATGGTTCGCAGCCGGAATGGTCGCAGCAATGCTGATGGCAGTCAGTGCGCAGGGCGCGAGTGCCCAGGCAGCACCTGCGCCGCTGCCGGCACCACCAGCACAAACCAGCGCGCCAACAGCGCAACCCGTCGCCCCAACGGCTCCAGCATCACAAACTACCCCGCCGGCCTCGCCAACGGATATCGTCGGCATCTGGCAAGGAACCCTCCACATCGCGCAGGCGAATCGCGATCTGCGAACGGAGATCAAGATCGCGAAGAACCCGGATGGCAGCTATAAGCTCACTTTTTACAGCATTGACCAGGGTGGGCAGCCGTTCGTAGCGGGCAAGACAACTTTCGAGGGCGGCACTCTCACCTTCACGATGGACGCGATCGGTGGCAAATACGAAGGGAAAATGAGCCCCGATGGGAAAACTATCGCCGGCACATTTACGCAAGGGCCGAATGCGTTGGCGTTGAACCTGGACCGCACTACGGAAGATGCAGCATGGCCGATTCCTGAGCCCATCAAACCGATGGCGGCCGATGCTCATCCGAAATTCGACGTGGTAACGATCAAGCCCAGCCAGCCGAACCAGCCGGGAAAGGGATTCGGATTCAACGGCACGCACACCAGAACGTTTCATACCAACGTGAATGACTTGATTGCCGTGGCGTATGGAATGCACGCCAAGCAGATCATCGGCGCTCCTGACTGGCTCGGCACCGATCTGTTCGACATCGACGGAGTGGCAGACGTCCCAGGAAGGCCGAGCATCAAGCAAATGGGCGAGATGATGCAAGGGCTGCTCGCCGATCGATTCGCGCTGAAGTTTCACCACGAGCAGCGAGAGCTTTCCGTGTACGCGATTCAGGTCGCTCCCGGTGGCCCCAAAATGAAAGAGACGACGGCGGGGCCGAATGACCCGCAGGGATTTGGATTGAGGGGTTTTGGCGACCTGGTCGTGCGCAATATGACCATGAAGGAGTTCGCAAGCTGGATGCAATCCGGCGTGATGGACAAACCCGTGGTCGATCAAACAGGGTTGACGGCCAGTTACGACTTCAACTTGAAATGGACGCCGGACGATTCGCAGTTCGCGCAGTTCCGCGGCACCAACGGCCCCCTTCCGCCGCCTGCGGGAGACAATCCGGATGCGCCACCGAGCCTTTATACAGCTCTTCAGGAGCAGCTTGGGCTGAAGTTTACGGCCACCAAGGCCATGGACGATGTGATCGTGATCGATCACATTGAAAAGCCATCGCCGAATTAACCGCACTAAAACGGATTAGGGAGCGGCGGTAAAAAAATGGTCGGTGCGTCCCGAGCCAAATGGATTCCGTCGACGTCATACATCTGGACCTTCCCTTACGTGATTCACGCATCTGCGCGCGGGCTTCGCTTGGCGCGCGATTGATCATAAGACAAAGTGATTGCAACCATGACCGCAGCGGCCCCGGACCTGAGGGAAGAACGTATCTAGAACAACCGTCGGCGAATGAAAGTAAGAGGGGGAGTTTCTCGCATGCCTTGGGGGCGAGCGGCTTACATCCCGGTCTTCTGCATTGCGCTAGCGCTTTGCGCTGCAATGTCCGCCGTCGCTTCCCCGTATCGCGGCACGGTCACGTTTGGCGGGCTGCCGCTGCCCGGAGCTACCATCAAGGCCACGCAAGGGACGAAGACCGAGACCACCATTTCCGATCAGCAGGGCGCGTACCAGCTCGATGATCTTGCGGACGGTAAATGGACGATCGAAGTCGAAATGCAGTGCTTCGCGACGATCCATGCCGAAGTGACGGTCGTGCCCAATATGCCCGCCTCCAGCTGGGAGATGAAGTTATTGCCGCAAGCGCAGCTCGTCGCGCAGGCGCAACAGGAAAAGCCTGTAATCGAAATCCCTTCATTGCCCGCTGAAACGCAAACCAAGAAACCCGATCAACAAACCGCGCAAAGCAACGCGCCGGAGATGCCCAAGGAACCGCAACAGGAAAACCAGCAAAGCGCGGATGGGTATCTTGTACAGGGTAGCGTCAACAACGCGGCGACTTCGCAGTACGCTACCAATTCGGCCTTCGGGAACACGCGCTCAGGCAGCAAGGCTTTGTATACGGGCGGATTTGCGGCCACCGAAGAAAATTCGGCGCTGAATGCGCGTCCCTATTCGCTCAGCGGCGTTGAGCCGCCGAAGCCCGCGTTCAATGACTTCACCGGAGTGGGCACGCTCCAGGGCCCCATCAAGATTGGAAGCCTGTTGCCGCGCGGGCCAAACTTTTTTGTGTCCTACCAGTGGACGCGCAACTCGAGCTCCGTCATCAATGCCGGCCTCGTACCCACTCAAGCCGAGCAGGCTGGCAACTTGGCCGGCCTGGTGAATGTGCTGGGCCAGCCCTTGACGGTCTACAATCCGGCGACGGGCATGCCGTACAGCAACAACCAGGTGCCCGTGAGCCCGCAGGCGAAGGCGTTGCTCGGGCTTTACCCGCTTCCCAACATCGCCGACGTATCAAATTACAACTATCAAGCGCCAGTCCTCAACAATTCGCATCAGGACTCGCTGCAGTCGAAGCTGGACAAGACGCTGGGCCGCAAAGACCAGCTTTATGGAGCATTCAATTTTCAGAGCACGCGGGCAAGCAACACAAATCTCTTCGGCTTTGTGGATCAAACGGGCACGCTCGGTGTGAACGGCAATATCCACTGGGCGCACCGCCTGAAGCCGCGCATATTTCTATTCACCGGATATACGTTCAGCCGCCTCCGCACCGAGGTGACGCCGAATTTTGAGAATCGCGTCAACATCTCTGGCGCGGCCGGGATTGGCGGTAACGATCAGGATGCCGCTGACTGGGGTCCGCCGTCGCTCGGCTTCTCGAGCGGTTTTGCCGCGCTGAGCGATGCCAACAGCGCCTTCAACCGCAACGTCACGAACTCGGTCTCGGCCTCTACGCTGATTTACAACGGCAAGCACAACATTACTGTTGGAGGCGAGTTCCGCAAGCAGCAGTACAACGATTTCTTTGAGCAGAATCCGCGCGGAGCATTCGGATTTACCGGCGCGGCGACCGAAAACCCGGCAGGAGGATCAGCAACCGGCTCCGACCTCGCCGACTTTCTTATTGGTGTGCCTGACACCAGCGCCATCGCGTTCGGCAATGCGGACAAGTATTTTCGCGAGCCGCTGTACTCCGCGTATTTCACCGACGACTGGCGTGTAATACCCATCCTCACCATCAACGGGGGATTGCGGTGGGACTACGGCGCGCCGATTACCGAACTCTTCGGCCGGCTGGTCAATCTCGATGTTGCCAGCGGCTTCGCCTCCGCGGCGCCAGTACTGGGCAGCGACCCCGTCGGACCAGTCACCGGCGGTCATTATCCGGCTTCGCTCATCCGGCCCGAGCGCACCATGGTCGAGCCTCGGATCGGCATCTCCTGGCGGCCCATTCCCGCCTCGACGGTGGTGATCCGAGCCGGATACGGAATCTATCCCGATACTTCGGTATACCAGGGAATTGTTCTCCAGATGGCGCAGCAGTACCCGCTCTCGAAAAGCCTGAGTGTCCAGAACAGCACCGCATGCCCGCTGACGCTGGCCAACGGGTTCAGTTGCCCTTCAGTGAATACGTTCGGCATCGATCCGAACTTCCGCATCGGCTATGCGCAGGCGTGGCAGTTATCGGTTCAGCGCGATATGCCTTTTGCGCTTCAGATGACCGGGACCTACCAGGGCACAAAGGGAACCCACGGCCCGCAGGAGATCTTGCCCAACAGTTATCCGCTCGGAGCGCCGAATCCGTGTCCGAGTTGTCCTTCGGGATTTGTGTACGAGACGTCGAACGGCAACTCGATCCGCCAGGCTGGCCAGTTTCAATTGCGGCGCAGACTGCGCAGCGGATTTACGGCGTCGCTCGCCTACACGTATTCGAAAGCGATCGACGATGACGCGTACTTAGGCGGCCAGGGTCACATGACGGCGAGCAGCGGAGGTCAGGCGCAATCGGCAGCTTTAACCTCACCGGTGGCAGTTGTGGCGCAAAACTGGCTTGATCCGCGCGCCGAGCGCTCGCTCTCCACATTCGATCAGCGCCACCTGCTCAATGTGCAAGGGCAATATACCAGCGGACAAGGACTCGAAGGCGGAACTTTGCTCGGTGGCTGGCGCGGCAGAGCGCTGAAGGAATGGACGGTGTTGAGCACCTTCACTTGGGGATCGGGGCTGCCCGAAACGCCGCTTTATCCGGCTGCCGTTCCGGGTACGGGCTTTACGAACATCATCCGGCCTGATCTCACAGGCGCGCCCATCTACAAAACCGACGGATCCTCGCATCTGAACGCAGGCGCCTACTCCGCGCCGGCAACTGGGCAATGGGGAACCGCCGGCAGAGACTCGATAATCGGACCGGACCAGCTCACGCTGAACAGCTCGCTGGCGCGCACCTTCCGCCCGCACGGAAAACTATATCTCGATTTTTCCATCACTTCGACGAACACACTCAACCACGCCGCCTTTTCCAGTTGGAACAATCTCGTCACCAGCACTCAATTCGGCTTGCCTGTTGCACCCGGCGCGATGCGCAGCCTGGAAACAACTGTGTATCTGAGGTTCCAATGAAGCGAATTCCCGCCGGTCTGCTCCTTTTACTCCTGGCATCGGCCTCGCGTCCGCAGCAGATAGGCCAGAACAAGGTCGCAGGTGAAACCCAGAGTTTTACGCTGACCGTGCAATCCAATTTGGTCGTGGAAGCCGTGGAGGTGAAAGATAAGCAAGGCAATTTCATTCACGGATTGACCGCGAATGACTTTGTGCTGACTGAAGATGGCGTGCCGCAGACGATCCGCTATTGTGAGCATGAGGATTTGGCCGCGACAGCGCAACCGCTGCCCGCGGAGACGCCGGCCAACGAGAATGTCACGGTCTACAACCGCCTGGCGCACGAGCAGATCGCTCCTGAATCGATCGAGAACGAACGCTACAAGAATCGCCGGCTCATGGCTCTTTACTTTGACATGACCGCATTACCGCCGTCGGATGAGATGCGCGCATTGTCGGCCGCCGGGCAGTTCGTTCGCACGCAAATGACGACTGTGGATATGGTCGCCATCCTGCGCTATCAAGGCGGGTCGGTGGACATCCTTCAGGACTTTACCGCCGACCGCAACAGGCTCCTCAGCATTTTGGAAACCTTGGTTGTCGGAGAGGGTCAAGGTTCCGCGGACACGGTCGATGATGCCAGCAGCGCTGACACAGGCTCAGCCTTCGGGCAGGATGACAGCGAGTTCAACGTCTTTAACACCGACCGGCAACTCTCCGCTCTCCAAACAGCGGCCAGGATGCTCGGACAAGTCAACGAAAAGAAAACCCTCATTTACTTCGCTAGCGGCCTGCGTTTGCAAGGGATCGACAACCAGGCTCAAATGCACGCCACGGCGGATACGGCGATCAAAGCCGGCGTCTCTATTTGGACCGTCGATGCGCGCGGCCTCGTGGCGCAGGCGCCGCTGGGCGACGCGACCCAGGGTTCGCCGGGCAACCAGGGCGTCTACACCGGAGCGGCAGCGCAGGCGGTCACCAGTAACTTTCAGCAATCGCAAGACACGCTCTACGCGCTCGCCGGTGACACCGGCGGCAAGGCTTTCCTGGATAACAACGACCTGACACGCGGCATTGTGCAGGCTCAGCAAGCCATTTCGGACTACTACATCCTCGCGTACTACACCACCAATAGCAATCAGAACGGCAAGTTCCGGCGTATCAGAATCTCTCTGGCGCTAAATCAGGAGGCGAAGCTCGACTATCGACAGGGCTACTATGCCGGCAAGGAATTCAGTAAGTTCACCGACATTGACCGCGAGCGCCAGCTTGAAGACGCGCTCATGCTCGACGATCCCATCACCGATCTCACCATCGCCATGGAGATCGATTACTTTCAGCTCAATCGGGCCGAATATTTCGTTCCTATCATCGTCAAGATTCCGGGACGTGAGTTGGCCTTGGCAAAGCGCGGCGGCGCCGAGCATACGCTGATCGACTTTGTCGGCGAAATCAAGGATCTTGTCGGCGGGACGACCGTGTCGAATGTCCGCGACAACGTGAATATCAAATTGTCTGATGCAACGGCGGCTGAGCTTGCCAAGCGCCCGATTGAATACGACACCGGATTCACGCTCCTGCCCGGCAAATACTCAATCAAATTCTTGGCGCGCGACGACGAAACGGGTCGCATCGGAACTTTTCAGACGACGTTCGTCATTCCGAATCTCAACAAGGAAGAAAAGCGTGTACCGCTTAGCGCTGTCGTCCTCAGCAGCCGGCGCGTCGATTTAAAGGAAGCCATCTATGATGCCGCGAAAGCGAAAGACCGGGCCAAAGATGAGGCCGTCAATCCGCTCGTTCAGGACGGAAAGAAGCTGATCCCGAGCGTGACGCGTGTGTTTGGCGCTGGCCGCGAGATCTACGTCTACTTCCAGGCTTACAAACAGGCGCAAACCCCTGCCCCGGCGCCAACTCCTCCGCAGCCTCTTTTCGCATTCGTCAGCCTTTATCAAGGCGGAAGGAAACTCTACGAGACGGCGCCCAAGTCCATCGTACCCAACCAGGAAAGCCGGCTTGGCCTCATGGCGCTCAACTTCGATTTAGGCGTAGACAAGCTTCCTCGGGGGCAATACGACTGCCTGGTGACAGTCATCGATCCATCGACGCAAAAGGCGGCCTTTTGGCGCGCACCGATTCTGCTTGTATCTCAATGACAGAAGCACCGCATTGCCGTGACAGGGCTGCAATCGCCGCATGTCGGCTTGGGCTCACACGCCGCTATACGCCGAGAACCCGCCATCAATCGGGACCACTACGCCGGTGACGAACTCTGAAGCCGGCGACAGCAGCCAAAGCACCGCGCCAAACAGATCTTCCGGCTCGCCGAAACGCGCCATGGGTGTGTGCCCCACAATCGATTTGCCGCGCGCGGTCAGTTCATCCGTGTCCTTGTCGAGAAGCAGAAAACGATTTTGGTTGGTAAGAAAAAAGCCCGGCGCGATCGCATTCACGCGAATCTTCGGCGAGTACTCCTGCGCCATGTGCACGGCAAGCCACTGCGTAAAGTTACTGACCGCGGCTTTCGCCGCCGAGTAGGCCGGGATGCGCGTCAGTGGCCGGAACGAGTTCATCGACGATATATTCAGAATCGTCCCGTAGCCCTGCGCCGCCATAATCTTTCCGAACGCCTGGCTTGGCAAAATCGTTCCAAGAATGTTCAGCTCAAACACCCATCGCAGCGCATCGGCTGGCAGATCGAAGAATTTCAGCTCGCTTCCGGTAGTGGCCTGGGGCTTGTTGCCTCCCGCGCCGTTCACCAGGCAATCCACCTTGCCCAAATGGCTCACAACATCCTGTGCGGCCTCAGCCACACTGTCGCGGCTGAGCACGTCGCACTGAAAAACCGAAACCTGCTCGCCGTGTTCGCCCATCCGCTCAACCACAGCCTTCCCCGCCGCTTGGTTCACGTCAAGAATGGCCACCTGCGCGCCGCAGCCGGCCAGCGCGCTCGCAATCTCGCTGCCCAGAATACCCGCGCCACCGGTGATCGCCACCGTGCGTCCGGAAAAATCGTACATCCTCGTCAGCTCCGCAAGGTCAAACGGCGCTCGATGCGTCGTTTCCACATCGCGTCGCATTTCATGCGCAGCTTCCATCACCGCAGGTCCTGCCATATCGCACCTTTTCCTATTTCACTTCCGTCCACTGGCGTCCCTTTGGCAAAAGGACGGTCGAAGATAGCGTTTCGCGGAATATGCTTTGCCCACGGTGCGGGTTGTCACACGCGCGTGTATGCCAAATCACGGCCTCTCTCCGCCACGCGTTGTATCAGATAGTCAGATAGACCACGAGGGTGTGTTCATGCTTCTTGAATTGACCGTACTGCCGAAGGGCGAAAGCCCTCATGTAAGCGAAGCTGCGGCGGATCTTGGAAAAATCATCGACGCCAGCGGTCTATACCATCAGCCTAAGAACAAGGGGACGGTCCTCGAAGGCTCCTGGGAGCAACTGATGGCTGTGGCAAAGAAATGCCACGACGAAGTCATGAAGACGAACGAACAGTTTGTGACCGTCATGCGCGCCGTGGACGGTCCTGACGTGGTGCCCTGTTCCCACGCGCCTGCGGATTGCTCTGCCATGAAGGAACTTGTTGAAGATGACGGCGACTGGTTGATTCCATAAAAAACGGAGCGCCTTGCGCTCCGTCTTATGATTCGGCCAAAGGCTTCCGAGCCTAGTACAGGCGGAAGTTCACCTCAATGGTGATCGGGACAGGCACGGGCGTTTTCCCATCCTTCATAGCTGGCTTGAACTTATACTGCCGGATAGCCTCGATGGCCTTCTCGTCCAGACCCATGCCCAGTGGCTGCGTAACGTGAATATCCTGCGGATTGCCTTGCGCGTCGACGATGAGTGAGATCATGCAGACGCCCTGGTACTTGGCGCGCCGTGCCTCATCGGAGAACTCGGCTTCCACGCTGTGGATCACTTCCGGCGACGAAATCCTGCCGCCAACCTGGTACAGCCCGCCCCCATAGTTGCCGCCATCGCCGGGCCCATATCCGTTCCCCCCGCCCGACCCCATGCCGCCGCCGTGGCCCGTACCCATACCCGCGCCGTTTCCAGAGCCGGCGGACGCGATGGTCACATTGGTTGACGTATGCATGCCGATCATCGGCATGTTCATGTTGTCGGGCAGCCGGATGTCCTTTTGCACGTCAATGGCGGCGAGCTCAGGTAGCTTGGGCTTCTCCAGCGTTTGGGGTTGCGGAGGAGTGATCGGGTCCTTCATCTTCACCGGCAGCTTGCCCTTGTTGGCTTCAATAATGCTTCTGTCGCCGCCGCCGCCACCGCCGCCTGCCTTGATGTCAGACTTCGGCGCGTTGTAGGCGCCAACATCGATATTTGTCGCCTGTACAGGAGGACTCACAATGTTATGGACCACGCGGATGCCCAGCCAGATGGCCAGCAGCAGGATGGCAATATTCAACGTCGATGAGATCCCTATGGCCCACGGATTTGCCTTTACGGCCATCCGATCGGGCACAGGAATGGGTGTTGATGTTAGCTCTAGAGGCGGCAGCTTGACAGGGAAAAACACGTCCTGGACGCGCTCCCAGAGGCTCGCCCAGATGGGCTCCTCCTTGAACGCCTTTCCCAGGAATGAATCCAGCTCGTGGCCGGTCCCTGGAACTGAGGCTCCCTGGTCGTCCTTTTCTTCCGGTGTCATGATTCGATCGTTCGCCTTCTCGTCTGTCCCGTCCCGGCTGCCCTTACCTGCCCTTGCCTGTCTTCGGAAGCGAGCACGCCTGTCAGCAGGCCCATCGATCCATTATATGCGCGACCGCGGGGGCCTTCCTCTCGATTCCGGCGACCGCTGAGAGCCTGGCAACTTGGAACGCGTTCCACTCCCATAAGCAATAGACGGTCGGGAGGTTCGGTTTGTTACCGCGAAAAACGTCCCCCCTTTGTTTACACTGATTCTTGAGCAAGTTTCAATCCTCGAACGGAGCCCAGATGTCCCCTGCGCCGGAGTTGAAGGCGACCCTCACCCTGCCTCAAACCGCCTTCCCGATGAAAGCCAATCTGCCGCAGAATGAGCCTCTCCGGCTGGCCCACTGGGCCAAGCTCGACCTTTACGGAGAGATGCGAAAAGCCGGCCGAGGGCGGCCTTTGTACCTGCTCCATGACGGTCCTCCCTACGCCAACGGACCCATCCACCTGGGCCACGCCCTCAACAAGGGGCTCAAGGACTTCGTAGTTAAATCCAAGACCATGGCCGGCTTCGACGCCCCTTATGTCCCCGGCTACGACTGCCACGGCCTCCCCATCGAGATCAAAGTCGACGAGAAGCTGGGGCACAAAAAGCTCTCCATGCCCGTGCCGGAGGTGCTGGAGGCCTGCCGCGCCTACGCGCAGAAATATGTCGACCTGCAAACTGAACAATTTGAGCGCATCGGCTGCTTTGGCCGCTGGCAAAAGCCCTATAAGACCATGGCTCGTTCTTACGAGGCCAGAACTTTGCAGTCGTTCTACGGCTTTCTTGAAAAAGGTTTCGTCTATCGCGGCCTCAAGCCGGTTTACTGGTGCATCCACGACCGCACGGCACTGGCCGAGGCTGAAGTTGAATACGAAAACCATACCAGCCCATCGGTCTACGTGCGCTACCGGCTCACTTCCGATCCCGCCGCTATCGCCTCCGCACTCGCCGGCAAGCAGGTCTCAACCATCATCTGGACGACCACTCCCTGGACGCTGCCCGCGTCCCTGGCCGTGGCCTTCCACCCTGACTTCGACTACGTGGCGCTCGAAGTCGAATCCGGAGAGGTCTACATCGTCGCCGCTGCGCTGGCTGAGCAAGTGGCCGCCGCCTGCAAGCTCGGACCCACCAGGGAACTCGCCCGCTTCAAGGGATCGGTGCTTGATCGCGTCACTTTCCAGCATCCGTTTCTCGATCGCTCCATCCTCGGCGTCCTGGCCACGTACGTCACCTCCGATACCGGCACTGGCGCGGTCCACACTGCTCCCGCCCACGGCGCAGACGATTTCTATACGGGCCAACGCTACGGACTCGATCCCACTACGCGCGTCGATTCCGGCGGCCACATTCACTTCGACCCGGATTCCTGGCATAGTCCGCAACCTCCGGCGTACGACGGGCTCACCGTCTGGAAGGCGAACCCCATCATCGTCGCCATGCTTGAAGAGCGCGGTGCGCTCCTGGGCGGCTCGCAGCTTGAGCACTCCTATCCTCACTGCTGGCGCTGCCACCACCCCATCATTTTCCGCGCCACCGAGCAGTGGTTCATCTCTCTCGAAACGCCCATAAAGTCCGCCCACGGCGAGGAAAAAACATATCGGCAACTGGCCATTGAAGAGATCGACAAAGTCGTCTGGGACCCGGCTTGGGGCAAAGAGCGCATCACCAACATGATCGCCACGCGCCCCGATTGGTGCATCAGCCGCCAGCGCATCTGGGGCGTGCCCATCGCCGTCTTCATGTGCGAAAGCTGCGGCCGGCCCATCATCGACGCAAGCCTCAACCGGAAGATCGTCGATCTGTTCGAGCGCGAAGGCGCCGAAGCCTGGCACACCGCGCCGGTCGAGTCCCTTTTGCCGGCAGCCGCAAAATGCGCGCAGTGCGGTGGCACGGCCTTCCGCAAGGAGACCGACATTCTTGACGTCTGGTTTGACTCCGGCGTGAGCTGGTTTGCCGTTTGTGAGTCGGACCCCGACCTGAGCCCCGCCTATGCTCTCTTCCAAAAGGGCAAGGGCACGGAGGTCCTGTATCTGGAGGGTGGCGACCAGTATCGCGGCTGGTTCCACTCTTCGCTTCTCACCTCTGTGGCGCTGCGCGGACGGGCTCCCTACTCTCACGTCGTCACCGCCGGTTGGACGCTCGACGAGCAGGGTCGCGCCATGTCGAAGTCGCTCGGCAACGGCGTCGACCCAGTCGACATTGCCAACCGCATGGGCGGCGAGATCGTGCGCCTCTGGGTCGCGTCAGTCGATTTCCGCGAAGACATGGCCGCCAGCGAGAACCTGATGCAGCGCTGCGCCGAGCTCTACAAGAAGCTGCGCAACACCTTCCGCTTCCTGCTTGGCAACATGAACGGTTTCGAGCCGGCGCGCGATCGCATCGCCGAGAACGAACTCATCCCGCTCGACCGCTACATGCTGGCCCGCACGCGCGACCTCGCGGAAAAAACCCTCGCCTGGTACGAGGCCTTCGAGTTCCATCGCGTCTACCAGGCTGTAAACGAGTTCGCCATCGTCGACCTGAGCTCCTTTTATCTCGATGTGCTCAAAGACCGCATGTATACCTTCGCGCCCACAAGCCACGCGCGCCGCTCTGCGCAAACGGTCTTGTGGCAGATCACCGAAGCGCTTGTCCGGCTGACCGCCCCCATCCTCACCTTCACCGCCGACGAGATTTGGGAACATCTGCCTGCCGTCGAAGGCCGCGAGGCGTCGGTCCACCTCGCGCTTTTTCCAAAGCCGGAAGAAATATTCTCCGAAGATCCGGCGCCTGTCCTCGCCGAGTGGCAGAAGCTCTTCGCTATCCGCGATCAAGTCATGGGTGTGCTCGAAGAAGATCGCCAGGCCAAGCTCATCGGTAAAGGGCTTGAAGCTCAAATCAAAATTGAGCATTCAGGCGACATGCTGGCCTTACTCAAGCGCCACGAAGCCGGATTAAAGGAAACCCTCAACGTTTCAAGCGTGAGCGTCGTAGAAGGCAGAGAGCCAGCAGTTACCGCGTCGCCCGCCTCTGGCCACAAATGCGCGCGCTGCTGGAATTTCATGCCTCACGTTTCCGCCTACGGCATCTGGCAGGACGTCTGCGATCGCTGCCAAACCGCCCTGCGCGAAATGGGCATCGAACCACCACAAAGCGTCGCGACAGAGGCCGAGGCCGCCCAATGACCTGGCGCCCTCCCCGCCGCCTTTTTTGGCTACTGCTCATCTCGTCACTGGTCATCATTGCTGACCGCGGGACAAAAACCTGGGTCTCCCTGCATATCCCGCTCGGTGGAGCGATCCCCGTTATCCCGCACGTCCTGCGCATCACCCACTGGACCAACGAAGGCGCGGCCTTCTCGCTCTTCGCCGACACCGCCTCCCCGCACGCCGTCCGCTGGGCGCTGATCACCTTCACGCTCATCGCCGCGGTCGCCATCTTCATCGTGTTGCTGCGCATCGGCAATCGGTTCACGCTCACCACCGTCGCGCTCGCGCTCATCCTCGGAGGCGCGATCGGCAATGTCCACGACCGCATCGTCTATGGCTCGGTGATCGACTTCATTGAGGTCCACATCTTCACCTATCATTGGCCCGACTTCAACGTGGCCGACTCCTCCGTCGTCATTGGCGCCTGTCTTCTCATGCTCGATTCGCTTCTCCCGCATCGCAAGCCTTCAGCCTGAACCTTCGTCAAATTTCGGCAAATCAGCGCGGCAATCCGGCAGCTATAATTGGTCGGACCACTTAGGCAACGGAGCGGCTGCGCCAAATGACTTCCTCAAGCTCTGATTCCAACGCACCTTCGAGCCTCTCTCCGGCCGGCCGGATGTCGCATCTGCGATGGGTCATCTGTTCCCTCCTCTTTCTCGCCACTGTCATCGCATATATCGACCGCGGAGTCATCGCCTACCTCGAAAAATTCCTCGAGGGAGTGATCCCCGGCCTCAACAGCATCAAGTACGGATACATCCTCGCCGCGTTTCAAGCCGCATACGCCATCGGCATGGTTGTGGCCGGCGGACTCACCGACAAGCTCGGCACGCGAAAGGCCTTTGCCATCGCCATCTGCCTCTGGAGCGTCGCAGCCATGCTTCCCGGGCTCGCAACCTCGGTCATCACCTTTGCCGTGGCCATGTTTCTGCTCGGCTTGGGCGAGGCGGCAAACTTCCCCGCCTGCATCAAGACCGTCGCCGAGTGGTTTCCCAAGCGCGAGCGGGCGCTGGCCACCGGGATCTTCAATTCCGGCGCCAATATCGGCAACATTGCCGTCCCGTTGATCGTGCCGTTTCTTGTGGCGGCGTTCACTTGGCGCGGAGCTTTCGTCGCTACCGGCGCGATGGGCCTTGTCTGGCTGGCCGCCTGGCTCATCCTTTACCGGCGTCCGGAGCAGCATCCCAGCGTTTCCAAGGGCGAATTGGACTTAATTCTCAGCGACCCAGTCGAGAAGACTGAATCGGTTCCGTGGAGCAAAGTGCTTCCACTCAAGGAAACCTGGGTCTTCGCCGTCGGCAAGTTTCTTACCGACCCGATTTGGTGGTTCTATCTATTCTGGTTGCCTCGCTACCTGCAAACCACGTTCGGCCTTAGCTTGTCCGAAAACCGGCTACCGCTGGTCATCGTGTACAGCATCTCAGCGGTGGGCAGCATCGGCGGCGGATGGATTTCTTCCGCGCTGTTGAGCCGCGGAAAGAGCGCGAACTTCGCCCGTAAAACCGCACTGCTGATTTGCGCTCTATCGGTGCTACCCATCTTCATGGCGCCGTACCTTCATCACCTGTGGCTCGTCGTCGCCGTGGTCGGTCTGGCCACCGCCGCGCACCAGGGGTGGTCCGCAAATCTATTTACCCTGCCCTCTGATCTGTTTCCAAAGGCCGCCGTCGCCAGCGTCATCGGAATCGGCGGCATGGCCGGAGCGATCGGCGGCGTACTCTTTCAGTTGGCCACCGGCTACGTCGTCGGGCTGACCCATAGTTATGTGCCGCTATTCGTCGTCGCCTGCCTGGCTTACCTGCTCGCGCTGCTGATCATCAACGCCATCACACCCAAACTGGCGCCCGCGCGGCTTGGCTAGGACCGTGCAAGAATTGTAAATACGTGCCGCTCGAAGATTCTCCCCGCGCCATCGTCGCAGGATTTGCAATTGTCTTCATGAATCGCGCGATCGTTTCGCATCATAATCTGCGAGGTCTCCAATGAAATCCCCCTCCAACTTCCTTTCCGCGCGCGCAACCGTCAGTGCCGCCGCGGCATTTGTCCTTCTGGCTCTTTTGAGTTCCCAACCAACTTTCGCTCAGCGCTTGCCCACCACCGTCATCCCCACGCACTACACCCTCAAGCTCGCCCCCGACCTCAAGGCCGCAACCTTCTCCGGCGAAGACGCGATCGACGTCAATATCAGCCAGCCGACGAATTCAATTACGCTGAATGCCATTGAGATCAACTTTCTTTCGGTAACCATCTTTCCCAACGGTCCCCAACAGACCGGCACGGTCAGCCTCGACGCCGATAAACAACAGGCCACCTTCACTTTTCCCAATACCGTCCCCGCCGGCAACGCCACCATCAAAGTCCGCTACACCGGAATCCTGAACAACGAATTGCGCGGCTTCTATCTCTCCAAAACCGCCCGCCGCAACTACGCTGTCACCCAATTTGAAGCCACCGATGCGCGCCGCGCCTTTCCCTGCTTCGACGAGCCGGCCTTCAAGGCCACATACGACATCTCTCTGGTCATCGATGCCGCAGACACCGCAATCTCAAACACTGAAGTCGTCGCCGACACGCCAGGGCCCGGCGCTGACAAACACACTCTCGTCTTTGCCACGACTCCCAAAATGTCCACGTATCTCCTCGCCTTCCTTGTCGGCGATTTTGAATGCACCGGCGCACGCCAGGACAACGTTGACCTGCGCGTCTGCGCCACGCCCGACAAGGTCGCTCTCACACCCTTCGCGCTCGGCATTGCCAAGTTCGCCCTGCACTACTATGACGACTACTTCGGCATTCACTATCCGCTCAAGAAGCTTGACCTCGTTGGCATTCCTGATTTCGAAGCCGGTGCAATGGAGAACTTCGGCGCCATCACCTTCCGCGAAACCGATCTGCTCATCGATCCGAAGACAGCTCCCATCGACGCCCAGCGGAACGCGGCAATCGATGTGACACACGAAATGGCGCACCAGTGGTTCGGTGATCTTGTCACCATGCAGTGGTGGGACAATATCTGGCTCAACGAGGGCTTTGCCACCTGGATGGAAGCCAAGCCCGTGGCCGCAATGCATCCCGAGTGGAACATGCCCGAAGAGGTGGCCGGCGACGAGCAGGACACGCTCGATATCGATGCAGGTCCAACTACCCGCGCCATTCGCGCCCGAGCCGACACACCCGACGAAATCGATCAGATGTTTGACTCCATCGCCTACGGCAAGGCAAGCGACGTCCTGCTTATGGTCGAGAACTACCTCGGCGAAGAAACCTTCCGCGAAGGCGTGCAAGCCTACCTGAAGGTACACGAATACGCGAACGCGACTGCCGAAGACTTTTGGAACGCGCAGACGGCAACCAGCCACAAACCCGTCGACAAGATCATGGAGTCGCTGATCATGCAGCCGGGCGAGCCCATTTTCAACTTCGCCACACCCGCGGATGGCAAAGTCTCCGTCGGACAGAATCGCTTCTTTCTCAGCCCAGCGATCGCGCCCGATCCGAGGCAGAAGTGGACGCTGCCGATATGTTTCAAGACCGCCGCTGCCCAGGACTGCGAAATCCTAACGCCGAAAACCTCACGCGTCTCTGTGCCCACTGCGGCGCTCTTCTTCGCCAATGCCGGCGGCAAAGGCTATTACCGCAGCGCCTATGCCCTTGCGCAACATGCCGCGCTGGTCGCGCAAGCCGCATCGCTTCTTACGCCGCCGGAGCAAATCAGTCTCCTTGGCGACGAATGGGCACTCACGCATGCCAATCGCGCGCCCATTGGCGATTATCTCGACCTGGTCGCCGCTCTTAAGTCCGATTCCAACGCACAGGTTTTCTCAAACGCCGCTCGGAAAATCGGAACCATCACCGACAAAATCACCTCGACAAAAGAAGAGCGCGATCAACTTGCCGTCTGGGTTCAGCGCAACTTTGCACCCGAGTACGCGAAACTTGGTCCTTCCGCGCCCGGCGATTCGCCGAACACGCAGGAACTGCGCGCGCAGCTTCTCACCCTGCTCGTCATTCGTGGCAACAACACCGAACTCCAGACCCAGGCGCGCAAACTTGCCGATCGGTACCTTGACGATCCCACTTCGGTTGACCCCACGCTTGCGCAGGCCGCTCTTGGAGCTGCCGTAGAGAACGGCGATGCCGCGCTCTTCGACCGTTTGCAGAAGCTATATGAAACCTCCACAGATCCGGCAGTTCAGGACAGCGCATTACGGCTGCTCGTACAGTTTGACAATCCTGCGCTCCTCGAGCGCGGCCTCGAGTATTCGGTTTCGAACAAAGTTCGTAATCAGGACGCCGCCATCCAGTTGGCAATTGGTCTCCGGATTCCCGAAAACCGCGATGCTACGTGGAGCTTTATCAAGACTCATTGGAGCCAGGTCGAATCCGACCTGACCACCGACCTCGGCTCCTACATGGTGAGTGACACCGGCAGCTTCTGCACAGCCGAGGCGCGCGATAACGTCAAGAATTTCTTTGCCACTCACCCGGTTGCCGCGTCCGATGTGGCGCTGAAACACGCCATTGAGAACATCGACGGCTGCGTTGAGCTGCGCCGCCTTCAGGAACCCAATTTGAAAGCATGGCTGGCCGCGCAACCGGGATCATAGCCAGGTTTGTAACCAATATTGGAGTCGGCGCGGGCGTACTTAAAGCTTCCGCAACCGTTCGCAGGCTTCGTCCAGTTCGGCATCCTGCTTGGCAAAGCAGAAGCGCATCAGATTCTCGCCACGCCCTTTGCGGAAGAACGCCGATCCAGCCACAGCCGCCACGCCGGTCGCGCGCAACAAGTGCCGAGCCTTCTCAGCAGCCGTTTGGCCCGGCAATCGTTCGACGTTGGCCATGATGTAATAAGCCCCCGGTGGCACCGACGGCTCCATTCCGGCGTCTCTCAGCGCGCTCGAAAGCCGGCCGCGTTTGGACTGATGATCGTCGGCCAGTTGTTTGTAAAAGCTCTTCGGTAACTGCTCCAGGCCCGCCGTGGCGCCAACCTGAAGCGGTGCGGGCGCGCAAACGTAAGTCAGGTCGTGGAAGTGCGCCATCGTCGGCATCCATCGCGCGTCGGCCGCGGCATAGCCGATACGCCAGCCGGTGATCGAAAAAGTTTTGCTGAAACCTGAAATCACAATCGTGCGTTCGCGCATCCCCGGCAGAGTGGCCGGGCAAATGTGCTGCGCGCCATCGTATACAAAGTACTCGTAAATCTCATCCGTGATCAGAAAGAGATCGTGCTCAATGGCCAACTGCGCCACAGCTTCAAGTTCAGGACGCGTGAAGATCTTCCCCGTCGGGTTAGCGGGCGTGTTCAGCAGGATCGCGCGCGTGCGCGACGTAACCGCGGCCCGCATCGCTTCAACGTCAAGCTGCCAATCCGGCTCGGCCAACGCAACCAGCACGGGTTCGATGCGCAGCGAATCGAGCGTGTGCACATGGTAGCCATAGAACGGCTCGAAGACGAGCACTTCGTCGCCGGGATTGAGAAGCGCCATGGCCGCAGCGTGGAGGCCGGCTGTTGCCCCGGAAGCGACCATCACCTCGGTCTCGGCGTCGTAGGTCAGTCCATAGTCGCGCTGCTGTTTGGCCGCGATGGCCTCACGAAGCCGCGCAATGCCGTCGCACCGCGTGTAAATGTTCTCCCCGTCGCGGATGGCCTGGATCGCCGCCGCCTCCACCACTTCCGGCACCGGCGTATCGCACACGCCTTGCGCCAGGTTGATGCCACCCATGCGGGCGCATTCGGTGGTCATGGCGCGGATTTCAGATTGCAGGGTCTTCGGTGCGAGCGCGCTGAGGGCAAGGCGCGATTCAATTCCGGTTCCGTGCATGGAAGTGCCTGGCAAGGGGAAGATCCTTTCGAGCTATTTTACCTTTTGGGCTGGAGCGATGACCGTTCGTGAGGTACGGCAAAGTCATAGGGAGTTGCCTGACCCGCCGACTCGTTCTTTGCAGGCTGCTGCGACGAGGACGCCGTTACGGGTTTTCGCTCGTGGCCGCATCTTTTTGTTCCATGTCGAGAAGGTGCAACTCGAACCGGGCCAGCGGCGGGTACTTCAGTTTGGATGGGTCCTTTGGCATATCTGCCGGTGCCAGCAAACGCCACGCCTCGGGCGACTGGCGGGGATTGAATCCAGCATCGGCAAGGTAGCCCAGCGCCATGCGCCCACGCTGCTCCCTGATCTTATTGACCCCCGCATTCATGGCCAGTCTGCCGGTTACAACCATCCCGACTCCTGCACCAAACACGCCCGAAGAAGCCACTGCCGCCCGGGTCAATCCTGTTTCGATTCTCTGGCCCATCGGCACCTGAACCAGGCTCGCAGCCACTCGATCGGCCAGAACCGCCGCAAGCTGATCGTCATTCCGAAGCCGTGCGACGGCAGCCGTTGGAATGAGCACGAGACCCGAATTGCCGCAACCCAGATCGCCCTGCAGGTCATTCTCATCGACTGCGTAAAAGCGAAATGGGATTTTTCCCGGATCGTCATCTGGCAGTTCGCGCTGATACCTGGGGACGACTCTTTCGCCAATTCGCCTCACGCGCTCCTCGACCGCTGGATCCGGGGAAACGAAGTGCCAGCCGCACGAGCCGCCCTCGTCCTGCGGCCTGTGCTTCCATTGATCTCCAGCGTCGTCGGAGAACCTTCCTTCGAGATCGACCATGCTTCCAAGTGAAAAGGTCGTAGCCTGCGCCATACCGGCTTCGTCGGCGGGCCTGAAGGCCTTCTCTTTCGGCCGAAAGAACTCCGCACGAGTCAGGAAAACTTTGTCGGCGCCCAAAAGGTTCCCTCGGTAGGCAATCACGATGTCGGTATTCACCTGACTTAAGCCTGCCAGGTCGTCCGAAAACCTCAAGTCGGTCCATTGGCTTACGCGCAGAGCGTGTCCCCCTGCACGAAAGACAGGATTGGTCCCTCCCGCGAGCACTTTATCGATGACTGCCAAGCCTGAAACTTCGCTGCCTGCCTCGTCCCACACCACCACCTTGCCGGCTGCCACGCTGGGCAAGTTCTGTTCGGGAGTTCCGAGCACAATCGCGGGCTTATCCGCCGCGATAGCCTGGCGCAATTCACACTCACTGTTCTTCGATCCGTAGAAGGAATAGAACTGCGTGTCAGGCAAGATTTCGATAGATTTTCCATCCAAATCGAATCCATCAGTCCGAACGGCGCTGATATAGCCCCTGAGGGTGACTGTTCTTGGGGCTTGTGCGAAGGAGGCCGAAGCAAGCAACGGCAACACAGCGAGTGCCACGAACACGCGGCGCGAAGGCTCACTCACGGCAACCGGTCGCATACATCACACCTTGAAATCGACCAACAGTATACTCGCGGTCGTGGAATTCGCTCACAGCCACCCGTCACTGTCGCCGGGGGTGAGCACCCACGCAGCGGGGGTCCAATCCCGACGCCTCCTGTGATTTGGCGCGCTGCCAGATTCTGGCCGACCGTAGTATGGTGCAGAAAGAATCGATGCACGAGCTATCCATCGCGGCCAGCATTGTGGAGACGGTCACTGAGTCGGCCTCCGCCTATCCTGGCGCGCGCGTGAAAGAAGTACGCCTGCGCGTGGGCGCCCTGACGTCGGTCGTTGAGGATTCACTTCAGTTCTGCTGGGAGCTGGCCACGGAAGGCTCGCCGCTCGCCGGCGCGAAGTTGGTGATCAACATGCTGCAGGTGATCGTACATTGCCAAGCGTGCGGCGCAGATTCCGAGCTCGAGGGCGTGCAGAGCTTCCGCTGCCCGCGTTGTGGCGAGTTGGCGGCCGACTTCCGCCAGGGGCGCGAGCTGGAGATCGAGTCGATTGAGCTGGAAGAACCGGACGCAGGAGAAGCGCAGATCGGCGCGCCGAGTCCCGTCGAGGAGCACTTATGACCACCCGAATTGTTGAGCTGCGGCGGGGAATCCTGAAGAAGAACGATGAGCTTGCGGCCGGGCTTCGCCAGCGTTTTACTTCGGCCGGAGTGCTCGTCCTGAATCTCGTCTCGAGCCCCGGCACGGGAAAGACTGCATTTCTTGAGCGAACGCTTCGCGACCTGCGCTCTCGCGGCGCAAGAGTTGCCGCCCTTGTAGGCGATCTTGAAACCGACAATGACGCGCGTCGCCTGGCGGCGAGCGGCGCCCCCGTGCGCCAGATCAATACCCACGGCATCTGCCACCTCGATGCTGAGATGGTCTCGAAACATCTCGACGATTGGAAGGATGTCTCGCTCGCAGGCCTCAATTATCTTTTCATTGAAAACGTCGGAAACCTCGTATGTCCGTCCAGCTATGACCTGGGAGAACGCATCCGCGTAGCGCTGCTCAGTGTGACCGAAGGCGAGGACAAGCCGCTCAAATATCCGGGGCTTTTCAACTCGTCCGACGCGGCCGTTATCACCAAGATTGACCTTGCCGCTCCATGCGGTTTCGATCGCGACCTGGCCCTCAAAAACATCAACGAGATTCGCCCCGGAATCCGCATCTTCGAAACCTCTGCAAAAACCGGCGCCGGCATGAGCGACTGGCTCACCTATCTTGCCGAGCAGGCACGCCCATCCTGAACCGGAAACGATGCGCCGATATTGATGCGCATCCGCGCACATGCCGTTGCACAAAGCTGGCCCGAAGGAATACCTTTCAGCTAAGGTCGAAAGCACAACATGTGCCCCTCGGATTCCCCCGGGCAGGACATGGCTCCGGAGAAAAGCGCCGTGCCAGGTTTTGCCCAAAATACAATCGAACGCCTGTTCGAATTCTCGCCTGACGCCATTCTCGTCACAGACGCTTACGGCGTCATGCGAGCTGCGAATCCGCGCACCGAAGAGCTGTTCGGCTACAACGCCCAGGAGTTGATTGGCAAGCCAATCGAGACCCTTGTGCCGGCACGCTTTCGCGGCGGCCATCCTCGCCATCGCGAGAATTACGTTGTCCATCCCCGCACCCGTCAGATGGGCGCGGCCCTCAATCTTTTCGGCCTGCGCAAGGACGGCACGGAATTCCCCGTCGACATCATGCTCAAGCCCATGCAGACCGAAAGCGGCCAGGTCGTGGTCAGCTTCATCCGCGACGCCTCCGAGCAGCGCGCCGCCCAGGAAGCATTGCGGCTCAATGATCAGCGACTGCGCTCCATTGTCGAGAGCATCGGCGAGTATGCAATTTATCTGCTTGACCCCGACGGCCATGTCCTTACCTGGAACCCCGGCGCTGAACGTATCAAGGGCTACAAGGCCGATGAGGTCCTCGGCCTTCACTTCTCGCGTTTCTTCACTCACGAGGATCAGGAGCGCGGCCGTCCCGCCGAGTTGCTTCAGCGTGCCGCGGCCCGGGATCGCGTCGATGAAGAAGGCTGGCGCGTGCGCAAGGATGGATCGCGATTCTGGGCCAACATCGTCATCACGGCCATCCGCGACAGTAACGGCCAAGTGACTGGGTTTGCCAAAGTCACCCGCGACATGACCGACCGCAAACGCGCAGAAGAGGCTTTGATTTTTCAGCTCAGTGGCGCGCTCCTCGCCAACACGGATGCTGAGAAGTTGCTCGGAGCAATTTCGGCTTCCATTCGCGAGGTGATTCCCCACGATAACGCGGGCCTGGTTCTGCATGACGCCGCGGCAGACGACATGGTGGTGCAGTTTCTGGGAGGCGTGGGCACCGACGTCTTCCCTGGCGAATTGCGCGTTCCGATTGATGGCTCGCTGTCGGGGGTTGCGTTCCGCACACGTGAGCCGGTGCTCCTCGAAAGCGTTGCTAAAACGACCTATGGACCGGAGACTCTCAGTTACCTCAAACGAATGGGAATGCAGTCCGGAATCTGGGTTCCGCTTATTCACCAGGGGAATGCCCTTGGCGCGCTGTCGGTGGTAAGCCGGCAGGAAGGCACTTTCGGGCAGCGCGAAGTGCAGATGCTGGTCCAGATTGCCGGACAGGTGGCGATGGCAGTCGATAATGCCATGGCATTCCGCCGTATCGCGGAAATGCGCGATCGGCTCAAACAGGAAAAGCAATATCTTGAAGACGAGATCAACGTCGAGCACCGGTTCGATGACATTGTGGGAGAAAGCACGGGCTTGCGCACTGTGCTGCAGCAGATTGCCACCGTCGCGCCGACCGACGCCACGGTCCTGATCCAGGGCGAAACCGGAACCGGCAAAGAACTCCTGGCGCGCGCCATCCATCGCCTGAGCCAGCGTAGCGAGCATACGTTCATTAAGTTGAATTGCGCCGCAATCCCTGCGGGATTGCTTGAAAGCGAGCTCTTCGGCCACGAGAAAGGCGCGTTCACCGGCGCCATTGCGCGCAAGATTGGCCGCGTGGAGCTGGCTCACGAGGGAACTCTGTTTCTCGACGAAGTGGGTGAGCTGCCGCTCGATCTCCAGCCCAAGCTCCTTCGAGCCTTGCAGGAACGCGAGATCGAACGCCTCGGAGGAACTCGGTCCATCCCTGTGAACCTGCGCCTGATTGCCGCCACCAATCGCGACCTTGCCCAGATGGTCGCGGAAAAGCAGTTCCGCAGCGACCTCTATTACCGCCTCAAAGTGTTCCCTGTTTCCGCCCCGCCTTTGCGCGAGCGCGTGGCCGACATTCCCATCCTCGTCCGCCACTTTGTCTCGCGCCACGCGCGACGCATGGGCAAGAACATCGAAACCATCCCGGCCGAGGTGATGGCTGCGCTTGTTGCCTCGAAGTGGCCCGGCAACATTCGCGAGTTGGAGAACTTCCTCGAGCGCGCCGTGATCCTTTCGCGCGGGCCGCAGCTTCATGTGCCTCTAGCCGAGCTCGAAGCCATGAAAGAGGAAGATGAAGACTATGAGGCCGCGACGAATCCGACGTTGCAAGCGGCCGAGCGCGACCATATTCTGCGCGCACTACGCGAGGCCAAGGGGATCATCGGCGGTCCCGGTGGCGCAGCAGAGCGCCTGGGCCTCAAGCGCACCACACTCAACTCCAAAATAAAGAAGCTTGGGATCGAGCGCGGCGACTATATGTAGTCTCGGTGACGAAATACCGTCGTCGTCACTTCGTCACATAGCGCGATTCCTCGCGGCCAACACCGCAGTCTTCTCACGGCTAATCCATTTCCATTCAATAGGTTGTGGCCGTGGACGGTTCGTACCCGAAGTTTGGCAAGCGCCGTGCTCTATCACAGGCGTGGCGCAGGACGAGCCAGCAAGTGCTTCGAATCACTTTTGAAGAAAACTCGAACGCGGTCGTCATCAAGTTGGAAGGGCGCATTGCCGGACCTTGGGCTACCGAGCTTGGCCGCCTATGGGAAGAGAGAGCCACTGCTCTTGCGCAGAAAAAACTTGCTCTTGATTTGCGGGGAACCACGTATGCCGACGCTGGGGGGATCAAGGTTTTGAGAGTCATCTACTCTCAATCGGAAGCCTCAATCCTCACTGGCACACCCTGGACCGAGTATCTTGCCGAAGAGGTCGCGCGCAAGAACTCTCAACCTGCTGACACGGAGAGCTGAGATGCAGACGGGACAAGATCTGACGAACCACGCGGGTGTACCTTCGTACCGGAAGGGCGAATTCTTTAAGGCGTTGCCGGCCGAGGCGCTGGCCGATCTGGAACCGCTGCTTGCGCCTTCTTCCTATCCCTCGAATGTGGTCCTCTTCACCGAGACACAGCCGTCATCGGGCATCTACGTAATTCTCGATGGCGAAGTCAAGCTCTCCATTAATTCGAGCGACGGCCGCCGTCTGAGCTTTCACATCGCCAAGGCCGGTGAGGTGCTCGGCTTTTCAGCCACACTCTCCGGTGGGGAGTACGAAATGACCGCCGATACCCTTTACCCGGCCAAGATCGCGCACATCTCGCGCCAAGTCTTCCTGCAATTCCTGGCACGTCACCCTGAGGTCTATCCCATCGTCACGCGCGAAATCAGCCGCAGCTTTAATCTCGCCTGCGAACAGTTGCGCATGGTTGGTCTGTCAACTTCGGTGCCTGAGCGCCTGGCCCGCCTGCTGCTGGTTTGGAGCGATGAGCCCGGCCAGAAGCAAGAGCGTTCCGCACACTGCCGCGTGTCCATGACGCACGAAGAGATCGGCGAATTCATCGGCGCCTCGCGCGAGACCGTCACACGTACGCTGAGCATCTTTAAGAATCGCCACTTGGTGGCGCAGCACGGATGCACTCTGACAATCCCCAACCGCATTGCTTTGGAAAGCTACGCGCGCGGATAGGGCTCACTGCTTTTACTTGGTTGCAGATTTTCTCGGGGAACACTGCAATGGGTTATCAAGGCCGTTCGCCTAGTCGGGTGGCCTTCTTCTCTTCCTCATCCCCTACCGATCATTTCTTTAGTTGTCGCAGCGCGAGCCCTGCCGCGTGGTAACCGCACATTCCGTGAACGCCCCCACCCGGAGGCGTTGACGCCGAACACAAATAAAGCTTGGGCGCGCCCGTTGCATAGCCGCTCGCAGTCGGCCGGAACAACGTCTGCCGCAGTGTCATCGCTCCCCCGCTGATGTCGCCACCTGCGAGATTCACGTCCATCGCTTCCAGCGCAGCTGGCGCGGAAACGTGTCGCGCCAAAATGCAATCGCGGAATCCCGGAGCAAACCGCTCGATTTGCGACTCGATGCGCTCCGTCATGTCGAATGTGGAACCATTCGGCACGTGACAATACGCCCACAGCACATGCTTTCCCTCAGGCGCACGCGATGGATCATAGAGCGTGGGTTGCGCAACCAGCACAAAAGGCCTTTCGGCATCGCGCCCGTGAGCCACCGCAAATTCGGACTCTGCAATCTCTTCAAACGCTCCGCCTAAATGAACTGTGATCGCTCGTCCGCAATCCGGGGTGCGCCACGGAACCGGCTGCGAAAGAGCGTAATCGATTTTGAACGCGCCTGGCGCGCGCTGGAACCGTTCCAACTCGTTTTTATATTTGGGCGAAAGTCG
This sequence comes from uncultured Occallatibacter sp., assembly GCA_964533905.1. GTDB lineage: Bacteria > Acidobacteriota > Terriglobia > Terriglobales > Acidobacteriaceae > Telmatobacter. The sequence continues at coordinate 53,725 of CAZHOO010000005.1, forward strand.
CTCGCCCACGATCTCAACAAGTTGCCCTGGTGCGGTGTCGAAGAACACGAGATCGCTTTTCGATTCCAACTCGCGGAAAGCGGCCGCATCGATGCGGCAGGATGTGTGCACCGTTCCGCCCAGCGATTCCAGATAGCCGATCAGCGCTTGCGTTATGGCCTGTGCCCCGCCGCGCGGAATCGGCCAACCGACCGCGTGAATCGTGATCCCGAACATCCATCCGATGGTTGCGCTAAGAGGTTGGTCGAAACTTAGAAACGAGTGACCCGCCAGCCCCGCGAAAACGGCTCGAGTACGGGGACTGACAAAGTGGCTTTTCGCAAATCCTTGTGCGGATTGGATCGCCGAGAGCCCAAACCGCGCCATACAGAGCGGATGACGCGGGATGCGGAGCGCTGGGCCCAGTGTGTCTTCCGCAAATTCCATCCAGTCGTCGGCCGCGGGCTGCATCAATCCCCGCCAGAGCTTCCCATCCGCACCAAGTGCGCGCTCCGCGTGCTTCAGGTCGCGTTCGAGCACCACCGTCGAGCCATCGTCGAGTGGATGCGCCAACGGCGCCTCACCGTGAATCCACTCGAGCCCATGATCGGCGAGCGGCAGTGAGCTAAAGAACGGAGACCCTGCGGCAAACGGATGCACGGCCGAGCCGAAATCGTGCAGAAACCCAGGCAAAGTGAGCGGGAACGTGCGCACGCCGCCGCCGGGCACGGATTCCGCCTCGAAGACATCGACGTGCATTCCCGCCCGCGCCAGCACAATGGCCGCGGCAAGCCCATTGGGGCCCGATCCGATCACGCATGCGCGACTCATTGCTGCCTCTCCCTCTCAGTGCTTGATTCTCAGTCGTGCGGCGGCAAGTCCTCGGGCCACTCCACCACAGCAAACTGGCCATTGGCGGCCATTGTCAACTCTGGAGCATAAAGGCCGAGATATCCGCGACGCCACCAATCGCCGGTGTGCCGCTTTTCTTCCTCCGTCGTAAACCAGTATTGCCAAAAGACCGCGCGCACGTACCGCGGAGGGCTCTGCGCGAATGGGTTGCTTCGGAAAAGCGCCAACACATCGGCGTCGCCGACCAGCAGCCGCTCCTCTGTTAGCGGAACAATCTCGTTGTCGCGCCAGCCGCCGAGTGATGCGAACCACAGGTTCCAGTCGAAACGCGGCTGATAGGGAGCATAAATGCCGGGCGCTTCGTTCAACGCCTGCGGCTTGTTTCGGAAGGTATACGCGATCCAAGTTGTGCCGTCGTTCGATCCCTGGAATTCGATCTCGTATCGGCCACGCGTCATCACCGCGAAGAGCCCATATTGGTTCGCGATCCGAAACGGTTCAAGTGCGATGAGCGGCTTGATCGGCAACGGACTCTCGCGGAATGGAATCGCAATCATCTCCGCCGTCGTGTCATAGGCAATCCAAGTCAGCATGAGAGTCGTGACGGCCAACCGCGCAACCCGCAACGAAAACCCAAGTCGATCGAGAAATGGTCGACGCTTCGGAGTCTGGTCGCTAGCCCCGATGTCGGCCGTCACCACGCTGGCATCGCCCATGCCCAAGATCGACAGCGGCTGCTCCTGCGATTCCTTTGCAGGGTCCGCAATCCGTCCCGCTTCGCGCGGTCGGAAGCGCGCCGGCACAAATCGCAACAGAAACTTGTCATCGAGCAAAAGGAAGCCGAGCGAGAGAACCAGGTAATTCAGAAACGCATAGTTTGCGGTGAGAATAACGCCGACCTCCCAAGGCGTAACGATGAAGAAAAGAATCAGCCGCACCCTGCGAGGAAAAAACATCATGAACACGATGCCCAACTCAAGTGCCAGCGTTCCGCCTACCGTCGCCGCGTGGAACCAGTGCGGCAGGTGCTCGACATACCAACCGATCCACGTCGGCAGCGGGCCGTTCTGATAGTACTCGTCCATCGCCGTGAAGTTGCGCCATTCCACATCGCCGCTCGCAAGCTTCACCATGCCGGATTCGAAGTAAATTCGGAACCACTCCCACTGGAGCAGAAACCAGCTCATCCGCGACGGAGGACTATCCGCGCCCCAACCGGGCCAAAGCCCGGGCGGCGCAAAAAACAGCGCCAGAAAACCCGCCTCCAGCAACATGCCATCCGACTGATAGCTTGAGAACGTCCCGCTCGCCCCAACGAACGAAAGAAAGCAAACGAAGCAAACGAAAAAACTCAGGCGCGGCCAAACATTCAACGACGCTATCACGGACGCGATCAATCCGATCCACGTCACCGCCATCATCATTGTGGAGCTAGATGAGATCCAATAGAGTGACGGCGCGTACCAGTACCGCTCCAGCCCCAACTGCTGCGCGATATCGGCAAGATAGTCCTGAGCGGGCAGAATTCCCTCAGGACCAATCAAGCCCTTGATCTGAAACAGCAGTGAATAGAACGCTGAAAAGTAGATGAGCGCCAGCGCGCGCAGAAAGAGCCACCGCGGAACCATCTGACCCCGCGGACCACGGCGTCCATCGAAGAGCCACCTGAAGCCGTTGATCAGCTTGCTCCAACCCATCTCTTGAACAGGATACCGGCTGGCCCGCGCTCATCCGCGAAGGAATTCCGCGGTGGCAGCGTAATCTTGTTAACAGGATCGCGAGCGTCAAAATTCGATCGTGAATGCCATGCTTCTGTTACCTGGCCGGAGTTGTTCGAGACTTTTATCGATGCGCAAATCTTTATTCGATCTGTCGGGCAGAGTCGCCGTGGTGGCTGGTGGAACCACAGGTCTGGGTCACGCGATGGCCCTGGGCCTTGCTGCCGCAGGAGCCGATGTTGTTTCGAGTTCCCGCCGCCTGCGCGAGGTAGAAAAGGCCGCCGCCGAGATTGAAGCGATGGGCCGCCGCTCTCTCCGCGTGGTCAGCGACGTTCTCGATCGTCCCTCGATCGAAGCCCTGCACGATGCTGTCCTGGCGGCCTTCGGCAAAGTGGACATCCTGGTCAATGCCGCGGGCATCACCAGCAAGTCTCCCGTCTTGCAGGCTCCGGAAGCGGACTGGTCACGCATCATCGAAACCAATCTCACCGGCACTCTTCGCGTCTGCCAGATCTTTGCGGCGAGCATGGCGAAGGCTGGTTATGGGCGCATCATCAACGTCGCATCCCTTGGCTCTTTTGTCGCTTTTCGCGGCGTTGCGCCCTACTCGGCCAGCAAGGCCGGCGTAGTTTCATTGACGAAGACTCTCGCCATTGAGTTGGCGCCCAATGGCGTCAACGTGAACGCGATTGCACCGGGTGTCTTTGCAACGGAACTGAATCGCTCATTGGTTCAGGGAACAGCTCGCGGAAAGGAACTTCTCATGCGCACACCGATGCATCGCTTCGGGCAGGCGCATGAGCTGGCTGGCGCGGCCATCTTCCTCGCATCTGAGGCGGCATCGTTCGTGACCGGCGAAGTACTCGCCGTCGACGGCGGATTCCTCGCCAGCGGCGTAAATCAATAGGTTTTTCGTCTGGGCGGCTCAAGATCGCCTGCTGCCGAAAACATGTCCGCTAGAACACGGGTGGTGCGATCTGTACTTTTCGACCTTCGGCGCAAGAAGTGTAAATGCTCCGCACCAATTGAAGTGCACGATAACCATCTACACCGGATGACGCGGGCGGCCGGCTCTTCTGGCATGCCTCGCCAAAGTCGGCTAGTTGCCGCTCAAACGGCGTGAGCGAAATTGCCATCGGATCTGACGCGCCCGATTTAGCGTCGCGCGAAATCGGCGCCGGCTCGCCTTGATCCTCCCGCACATCCCAGGTTGTCAATTGGTCTCCGGTCACAATTGCGCTTCCCTTCGTTCCGTGGATCTCTATCCGCTCTGGATAGCCGGGCCACAATGCTGTCGCCGCCTGGATCACGCCCGTTGCGCCCGACGAATAATGCAACACCGCGGAAACCAGGTCCTCGGACTCGATCTTGTGCGTAGCTCCCAGCTGCCAGTATCCAAAAACCTCATCCACCGCGCCGAACAGAGACAGCAGCACGTCGACCTGGTGAATAGCCTGGCTGATCAGCGCGCCGCCTCCCTCGCCACTCCAGCTTCCCTTCACCGGGCGCGCATAATACTCGTCCGTGCGATGCCACTTCACATACGCATCTGCCTGCAGGATGCTACCCAACCGCCCCGCCGCGAGTGCGCGCTTCAAAAACAGCGTCGAGTCGTCGAATCGGTGCTGGCTCACCACGCCCAGTTGAATCCCGGCCCCACGCGCCGCATCAATCATCTTTGCCGCCGTCTCCAAGTCCACGGCCATCGGCTTTTCCACCAGCACATGCTTGCCAGTCTTCGCGCCCAGTTCCACGGCCGCAAGTCGGTAACCCGGAAACGTACACACATCCAGGCAATCCACGTCTGAACGGCGAGCAAGCGCCTCCGGTGAAGTCACAAACTCGGCGCCCCAGGCATCGGCAAACCTGCGCCCGCGCTCCTCGGTCCGATCGGTCACCGCCGCAATCTGGTAGCCGATGTTCTTGTATGCTTGTGCGTGCTTGCCCGCGATGCCACCCGCGCCGATAAATCCAACTCTCATGGATTGTCAGTCTCCCGCTGGGCACTCGCCCGTCGCGATTTTGGTTATTGGGGCTGTTATGCGACTGCCGGGACGGGTTTGGATCCGGACTGCTCGCTTTCGTGGCGCGATGCAAAGTCCATTTGGTGAAAAAGCATTTTGTGAAGGACCAACGCCGCAGCTCCGCGCAATCGTGCTGCATCGCCGTCCAAGGCCGCTACCACGCGCGGAGTGTGCGGCGTAAACGACTTTGCGATCAACTGGCTCTCGAGCAAGGGGCAGATGCGCGGCCACAGCGCAGTGCAATCGCCAACGATGATAATGATTTCGGGCGCCAGGCCAGCCGCCAGCATCGCCAGCCCTCGCGCCAAATAGGTCATCATTTTGTCGATGGAGCGCAAAGCGCGTATATCGCCCTGCAAAGCTAGCTCGAGCAATTCCTGAAACGAATTGACTGGGCTTTCCGGCGCCAGCTCGCGATAATACCGCAGCCCGGCACGGTTTGATGCGAAGGTTTCCCAACACCCCACGCTGCCGCAGCCGCAGATCGGGCCAGTTTCTTCGAGTGGCATGTGGCCAAACTCGCCCGCCATGTCCTCCCTGCCCCGCACCAGCCGCCCATCCAAAAGCATGCCCACGCCAATGCCCTCTGACACCGAAACCGCAATCATGTTCGACACATCGCTGAAGTTGCCGAACCATCGCTCCGCGACAATGCAAGCGTTGGCGGCGTTTTCCATTTCAATCGGAGTGTCCAGAACTCTCTGAAGCTCGGCGTAGAGATCGATCTGCCCCCACGGAGCGTTCGGCGAGAACAGCAGGCGGTGCGTCCGCTGGTCGACCCGCCCTGAAACGCTGACGCCGAGGCCCTGAAACATTCGATCCCCGTACGTTGCGCGCAAAGATCGCGCGGCCCTGGCGATGTGGGCAATCACAATTCGCGCCTCTTCAGGCGTCGAACTCGCTTTGATCTCGAAGGCGACCGCCTCCCGGCCCAGGATCTTCCCGTTGATGTCAACCACCGCCAAATTCGCTTTTCCAGGGCGCAGATCGATGGCCAACGTAACGTGCCGGTCGTTCAGCGTCACATAAGTGGGCCTCCGGCCTCGCGGCAATCGCCCAAGGCTGCCGGGCACGACCCATCCCTCGTCGATGAGCTGGGCGATGATGACCGAAACCGTACTAGGCTGCAGGCCGGTCAACCGCGCCAGGTCAGCCCGGCTTACCGGCTGGTGAAGGTGAATCGCGTGCAGGACGATGTCGCGGTTGATCTCGCGCGCGGTTTCGCTCGATGCCACACCACGGCGCGTTCGAGCTGGCTTCTCGGTCACATTCATTTCCAGGGGCCTTCCTGCATGGGGAACACGCGGATTGACGAATCCTCTCAGCGTTTCCAGCGGAGATGGCTGCCATCCATCATAATCCAGCCTCCGCATTGAGCTCCGGCAGCGGGCGAGGGTTACTCGAGCCTCGCGGGGAACGCAGTCATCAGTGCCCGGAAAACAACGCGGCAGCCCATGAGAGAGCTGCCGCGCCGATCGATCCCAAAATGCGGTTAGAAGTTGATACGTCCGCTGAACTGCATCTGGCGTGAGCCCGCGTTTGTGCCGAAGGCCGCGACATTGAAGGCGTTGAAGTTGGTGATGTAGCCAAAGTTGGCAGGACCTACCGTTGTATTGGGGGCATTCAGCCACGGATGGTTAAACACATTGAAGGCCTCGAACCGGAATTGGAATTCGGATTCGCGGTAAATATGGAAATTCTTGACCAGGCTGGCGTTGGTTTGGCTATTTCCCGGTCCGCGGAACTCGTTGCGGCCGGTATTCGGTATCACCGGTGCTGCCGCGGATTCACTCGGGCTCGAGAAGATGGTTGGGTCAAACCACGGCTTGCCGCCGCTGACCGGCAAACCAGCTTTTTGGGCGTGGCCGCCGATCTGCTTATAGGAACCATTGAGTAGGGCGTACGTGGCGCCAAAGCCGGGAGCAAAGCCTCCAATCGTGTTACTGTTCGCGTTGACCGAGAACGGGAAACCGCTGAAGTGGCTGAACTGCCCGCTTAATTGCCATCCGCCGATGATGTCGCCAGCCACACCGTGATTCAGCCACATCTGGCCGGGCCCGAAGGGCAGGCTGTAGACGCCCCACACCTGCAGGTTGTGATGTTCATCGAATCCAGCCGAGCCGCGGTTGAAGCGGTACATGGCGGGATAGTTGAACGTCAATCCGCCTGATCCCGATCCGGCGCCGTTGTCCTCGTAGTCGATGGCATGCGAGTAGGTGTAGACCACTCCCACGGAGGCATTTTTGCCCGCATTGCGCGTCAACTGCGTCTGCAGCCCGTTGTAATTTGAGCTGAAGAGCGGCATGTTCATGGTGATGCCGCCTGTGTTGTAACAGGTCCCAGAGCTAGCGCCGGCGCACCATTGCTCATTGATGATGGTGTTGGCCTGGAAGCTGCAGCCGCCGGTTAATCCCGTCGAAGGATTGTACTGACCGTTGGCCATGCAAGGTGAGGTTGAGCTCGGGAAGTTGGCTGCGTTGAGATAGCCCGTGCCAACCTGCTGGCGGACGAAGTGATCGCCCACGTAGCCGACGGTGCCCACAAATCCTGCCCCAAGCGTCCGCTGCACAACCAGGTTCCAGCTCTCGATGTAGCCTCGCCGGAAGTTCTGTGGAACCGTATTGGTTGACCCTGCGATGGGCAGCGACGCAAACCCCGTTTTGTAGTTGGGCGGGAGTTTGGCCGAGTTCGGGATTCCATAGGTTAGGTTCATCGGCGCGTTGCTGTTTGCCGGGTCGACCGCGATGGTGAAGTTCCCGGTGCCTCCGTAGGATGGCGCCAGGTCCTCAGGAAATGAGTCACGCAGATACCGCATCGAATCCGGATCGGTCGTCAAACCGAAGCCGGTGCGGATGACCGTCTTATCGTTCAGGCGGTAGGCGACTCCCAAACGGGGAACAATCTGCCCCCATCCAGCGCCGATGCCTGCACTCCGTGGGTTACCGTTGATGCCGCCCACTTCAACGTTTGCCGATTGCGGCAACTGCGGAAGCAGAACCGATGCGCCGGTGTGATCGCGGTACGGGGCCGGGTAAACCTCATAGCGGATGCCATAAGTAAGCGTCAGCTTGGGAGTAACGGTCCATGTGTCCTGCGCGTAGGTGCCATGCTCGGTCCAGCGCAGGGCATTGGGGTTATAAACCTGCGAAGGATCGCCGATTGCCTGGCTGCCGCCGTTGTTGGGCAGGCCTAATTGGAAATCGGCAAGCGACTGGTATCCGGTGATGCTGCATGTTGCGACGCCGCTCGTTGGAACATAAGGCGCGCAGGTCATGCCACCCTGGAACGTGAATCCGCCACGCGGCGTGTTGGGCTGGCCGCCGCTGGTGGGTTGGAAGTGATTCAAATCGAAATGGTAGTAGGTGTACCCGAACTTGAAGGCGTGCTTTGACTTGACCCAGCTTATGTTGATATCACCCGTAAACTGGTTGTCGCGGAACTCAAACGGATTGGCGCCCTGGGCGTTGCCCAAGCCGGTGAACGTACTGAGATAGAACCCCGGAATGCCATCATAATTCGAGCCGATGCCGTTGGTTCCCGGAATCTTGAGCACGTTGAGCCCGTAGTCGCCCACCGCGAGGTCGAGCGTCGATTGCGCGAACGTCAACAAGCGAGTCCAGCCGCCATCGGCGTCGATCACCAGGTTTGGGGTGATCACATGGCTAATGCCGAGACCCGCATTCTGGCCGCGGCCGCCGATATCGCCCACTTGTCCGCCGTCAGCCGCTGGACCGCCGGCACAAGCGTTGCTGCCCGTGCAAGGCGTGTTACCCAGGACCTGCGGATCGACGTCGGTGTACGGTGTGATGCCGTATTTGCCGTAGACTTGAGTGTTCTCGCTCGGAATGTAGGTAATCTTCGAGTCCGACGCGTTGCGGCTGTAAGCGACGGTCGACGTTGCCTGATAATCGTTGAGCATCACGCTCGACGCCAGCGACGCAGTCGGCGTAGCGATGGTCTTCGAGATCGCGGCCAGATCCTGCATCATGATGCCGCCCGCGAGCGAGATTCTCGAGGCTGGAATGGTATTGATTCCGGTACCTGTTTCTCCGTACTCGGCGGTGAAGGTTGGGCGGCACTGCCATGCCACATACCCGTTCACCAGGGGGATATTTGGATTTGGACAAAGCGTCGGGTTCACCATGCCCTGCCATCCCGCGACTTGCGGTTGCGGATCGTAGAGATCAAATTGATGAGGGTTAGCCGTGTTAGCGGGAAGAGCTGATTCCGAGGCTGCCGCTTCGTAGAAATCACCACCGTTCATCAACGTGTCGGGAACGGTTTCGGGAACGGACGCCAACGTCCGCTGGGTAATACGGTCGAAGTTGGTAAAGAAGAACAGCTTCTTCTTGCCGGTCAGGATTCCGGGAATATAGACCGGCCCGCCAATATTGCCGCCATATTCCTGATTAATGTTTTTGGGGATCGTCGGCTGCACCGTCGCGGTGTTGAGGTAAGAGCGCGCATTCAGCGCCGCGTCCTGGTAGTACCACCACCCGCCGCCATGGAAATCGTGGCCGCCGCTCTTGGTGGTTACACGGACGGAAGCGCCGCCAGCCTGGCCTTGCTCGGCGTTGAAATCGTCCGTGGTGACGGTGACGGTTTCCACCGCGTCGGCCGGCGTGACGTAGGCGATCAGGTAAGGCAGCCACCCGTAGTAATCGATGGCGCCGTCAATGCGCGTGGTGTTGCCGTTGTAAGAGTTGCCGTTCACGTTCACAGACAGGGCGCGCGAGGGGTTGCCGCCAATGGAATTCTTTTCCTGTACCTGAGCGGCTCCGGGAATCAGCGTGTAGAGTTCTTCGTAATTGCGGCCCTTCGAAGAGGTGATGGGCAGTTCCGAGATCTCCGTACTGTTGATTTCGCTGTCCACTTCGGCGGTTTCCGTCTGCAGTTCTGGTGCCGCTTCGGTGACCGTGATCTGCGTGGAGACTGACGCCGGCGAGAGCGAAACGTCAATACGCACTTGCTGGTTGACCGACACGGAAATGTTCTTCTGCGTGTAGCCGGCGAAATTCCCTGCCTGGGCGATGGAAAGGGAATAAGTGCCCGGCAGCACGTCAAGAAGGTTGTATGAACCATCCCCATTCGCCTTCTCGGTGCGGACCTCGCCTGTGGCCTGGTTGGTAATAGTCACCGGCACATTTGGAACCACCGCGCCAGTTTTGTCGGAGACGGTTCCTGAGATCGAACCGTAGAGAACTTGTGCCTGAGCGACGCTGCTCATCAGCAGCAGCACGAAGAACGCGATCGCCATCGTCGTAATTCTGATCGCATTTGCATGAATCCTTAAGTCACGTTCTGGCCTGCCTGACATGGTTCCCTCCAAAGGTTTGTTGATGTTGCCAACAGCTTTGCGAAATCGCACGGATTTCGCAAAACCCCTCCGCCCCTCACAGCCGAACCCTGATCGGAGCGCACGGCGATTTGAAACACACCGAGCCCTGCCTTAATTGGCGATCCGAACTATATTGGCGTCAATGAGCCATTGTCAAGATAAAAAATGACGACTGAATGCGCGCTCAATAAAGCGATTTATCATGTCAGGCGAGCCATCCATAAACAGGAAAACCGATCTCGATCTATATGAATTCTCACAGTAATCTCTGGCTTTCCGACCCCGAAAGGCTCCAAAACTCTGGCTCGGGATGACTTCATCCTCTCCCTTTAGTTTTGTTTGCGAACTTATTCCCGAGAAGAATGCGTTTTCCGGCGCTCGGCCCGCACAACCTGTTGGCCCCGCCCTTGGACGCACCTCGACGATTCTCCTCCGGGCGACGCGTTGGTCTTCGAGCTGCGTCGCTCGCCCTAGGCCGGCTCATTCGGGCGAGTCGCGTTAACCGGGCAAACTCCCGAGCAAATGCGAAACTCTGAGCCGCTCTAGCTGACCAACCCGCCCGCCGAAGCGCCCATCTTCATTTCGGCTTGCAGCGGCGCGGATCTTTCTTGCTCGTGGGACAATCTTTCCGCCGCCATGCGCCAGGCGATTGATCCGGCCTACGTCACCGCGCTGCCGCGAGCGCAAGCCAGATCGGGCGACTAAAATTACCGGCGGCAGTTGCTTGAACCTCAGAAGGACCGCACATGAACCCCGCTTCGAGATTTGCTGCTTTCGGCTTGCTCTTGCTCACCGCGACTGCCAACGTTTTCGCTCAGCAAGACTACTTCAGCGACTTGCCGCCCGGGCGATCGCCGCAGGAGATCGGCAAGGCCCTCGCCGAGCACTTCGTCACGAGCCCGCACCAACACAGTCCGGGAACAATCTTTTATGGCGAAGTCGGCACCTGGTACGGCGCACTCACCTTTGCGCAGTTGACCCACGACACCGATCTCCGCGACCGCCTGATCAAGCGCTTCGATCCTCTGCTGCCCGGCGGCTCCGAAGCTGCTCTTGTCCCCATGCGCGACCACGTCGACGACTCCATCTTCGGCGTCGTGCCGCTCGAAATTTACATACAAACCAAGAATAAAAAGCATCTCGAATACGGGCTTACCTTCGCCGACCGTCAATGGGAAAATCCCCAGCCCGACGGCCTCTCGCAGGAGACGCGCTACTGGATTGACGACATGTACATGCTGACCATTCTGCAACTGGAGGCTTGGCGCGCCACTGGCGACAAGAAATATATCGACCGCGCCGCCAAGGAGATGGTCGCCTACCTCGACAAGCTGCAACAACCCAGCGGCCTCTTCTATCACGCACCCGACGTTCCATTTTTCTGGGGACGCGGCGATGGATGGGTGGCCGCTGGAATGACCGAAATGCTGCGCGACTTGCCCGCCGGTCATCCGCAGCGCGTGCGCATCATGACCGCCTATAAGCTCATGATGGCTGCTCTCCTCAAATACCAGGCCCCGGATGGCACGTGGCGTCAGCTCATCGATCACGACGAAGCATGGGAGGAGTCTTCGAGCTCCGGAATGTTCACCTTCGCGTTGATCACCGGCGTCAAGAACGGCTGGCTCGACGCCGCTACATATGGCCCCATCGCGCGCAAGGCATGGATCGCCCTCACCGGCTTCATCGATCAGAACAGCGATGTAACGCAAATCTGTGAAGGCACGAACAAGCTCAACAGCCTCGACTATTATTTAGAGCGCAAGCGCCGGACCGGCGATTTTCACGGGCAGGAACCCGTGCTCTGGGCTGCTTCTGCTTTGCTCCGCTGACCCGCTCGTTAGGAAACGGACCCGAGTCTTGCCCCTGTCCGCGGCTGGCATACCTGACTCCGCCAGCGCCGCTAACTCCGCCAGCTCCGCTGCTCTTTCAATCCAGCCGCGTCAGATATGCATTGCCTTCCACCGGTTGCAAATGGCGCGCCATATCCTCCGCCGAGGCGCGGTCGTCTCCCTCGGGCCGAATGCGCACCCAGAAGTTATTCTCCCCGCGAAACTCGATCACGTTTGCACCCGGATATGCCGCAAGCAACTGCTCCTTCAGCGCGAGCGCATCCTCTTCGTTGTGGAACGCGCCGATCTGCACGCACCAGCGCCCGCCCGTGTTGATTGGCTTGGGCGTCTCGTATACATCCATGCGCACCATCGCCATGCCGGCGCGGTAAACCCCGACTGCCTTGGCGGAAGCGATGGTCAGATCGAGCATCCGATCTTCCACAAACGGACCTCGATCCGAGATCCGCATGGCACTCGATTCGCCGGTCTTCAGGTTGGTCACCACCACCAGCGATCCCATTGGCAAGGTGCGATGTGCGGCCGTCATCGCATCGTCTTCGAAAACCTGCCCATTCGCCGCACGCCGTCCTTTGTAGGGTGCGGTGTACCAAGTCGCATAGCCAACTTCGCTCAAAATCGGCCGGTGCGACGCAACAAACGCGAGATCATCCTCGCTGACTCCTCCCGGCGGCAACGGCGTCACAGGAATGATTGCCGGCGCCGGCGCTGATGCGGATGGCGCAGGAGGAATGGGCTCGACTGCCGGCGGCAATGCTCGCGGAGGAACCGCACGCGCCTGCTGATGATGGCAACCGCTCGCGGCGAGCGAAAAAGCCGCTGCCAACGCCGCGCCACTCAGGCCGCGCCATACCGCGCTGCGCGGACCTGCATCGACCTGAACCTTTCTGCTCTGTGTTTTTCCTGCGCTCAAGAGCGCGGCTCCCTGTTTTGGTTATTCGCATCACTGGGAGACTGTCTACTCGGCTGATTCGCACGATTGCTCTGGCGTTCAAAGCGATCCGCAAGGTTCCGCAGAGTGTCAGAAGCCGTCCGCATGGCGGTAATCGACTCTCTGCGTACTTCCGGAATCACCGCGTCATTTACGTAAGTAATCGCGTGGCGAAGCTCCATCTCAATCAGCTCGATCGCTTCGTCAATCCTCTGGCCCAACGTCGGCGGACCGCCCCACCCTGGTGTGTTCATGTTTGAAGGCCTTCCTCTTCACCACTAAATAAACGCTTCCCCTATCCAAAGTCTGCGCGTCACGACGAGCCGCGTCAATGCCTCGGCACTTGGAGCGGACCCCCGAGATTACTATGGACGCAAGTGCACCAGTTTCCCATGAAACCGTTAGATGACAATCGAACGGAGGGCAGCCGATCGCTCATGCGATTGCGAGTTTTGACAGCCTTCGCTGTGCCCCTATTCCCGTTGGCACTGGGCTTTTTCACCTGCAAATTCGCCTGCGCGCAAACCCAAGCCGGCCCGCCTCCGGTAACAAATACGGCTGCCGCTCTTCCGTCTGCTCCTCAACCACAGAACCCAAACCAGCCCGGCGCGACCTCAGACGCCCATTCAACAAATCCGTCTCTCGAAAATGTTCAAACACAAAATCCTTCAAGATCACCGCGTCTCCTTGCGCCCTGCACAGTGAAGAATACGGGCGCATCCATGGCGGCTACCGGGGGTTTGCGCGCAATTTCTGTTCTTGGCATTGGCGAGACGTCGCGCAATGCCGGCGCAATCGCGGTGGAGTCGACCGTATGCCTCGCGCGCGCCCCATTTTTTGATTGGTACGCCCGCTTTGTCACCGGACCAGAAGTGGTTCGCTTTTCACCCCAGCAGAAACTCCGCCTCGCGCTCGACAACCTGATCAACCCCTTCAACCTCGGCACCATCTTCGGCGAGGCAGGCATCGAAATCGTCGCCAACTCGCACACCGTCTATGGACCCGGCATTGCTGGCTGGGGCAGATTATCGGGCGTCAGCTTCACGCAGGACATGACCGATCAGTTCTTCGGCACTTTCCTGATTCCCACTATCACGCATACCGATCCGCACTACCATCGACGCCCTGATATGAGCATTCCTCGCCGGATTCTCCACTGTGTCGATCAAACCTTCTGGCAACGAGACGATAGCGGCGGACATTCCTTCAATTATTCGCAGATCATCGCACCGATGTTCGACATCGGCATTTCAAATCTCTATGTGCCCGACCTCCAAACGCGCTTTTCCGCCGACACCGAACGCTACAGCATCGGCCTGGCCACTGCGCCCATCGACAATTTCATCACAGAATTCGTGCCGTCGATCGCGAGCCACATTCACACGCACGTCGTCTTCGTGCAGCGCATCATCAACCAGGTCGCTGTCAACCCGCCGTAATCTTTGCAGCGTGACTTCGCGCATTCAGGCCGCCCGAAACCGCCGCTTCTCAGGTTCTGCCGCATCCGCTGTCTCTTTATGCACCGCAATTCTCCGGCCTCAAGTGACCTTTTTCTTGAAATCTGCGTCCTACCGCAGAGGAAGATGCTCCACCGTTGGCATGCACAACCCGTTTTGAAATCACCCCCGCAATCGGTGCGCGTAGCCGCGCTGCTCGTTTTACTCTTTGTCCTCGTTCTACCCTTCCCCGCGTCGCTCACTGCGCAAGTTCTTCGCGCCGAGAAAAACGCCCTCGCGGCAGTCTCAACTTTGCCGGCCGCGCCCCTTCCGCAAAGCCCGTCTCCGGCAGCAACACAGACGCAAACACCGCCGTCAACCCTCGATCCCTGCACGTTGAAAAACACCGGCGCCACCATGGAGGCCACGGGAGTCATACGGGCCCTGGACGCGCTTGGGCTTACAGAGCGTTCTCCGGCCGCAGCCGCCATACCGGTCTTGATCCGCGTGTGTGTGCCGCATCTCCCCATCATTAATTGGTACGCGCGCTTTCTAACCGGCCCTCAGGTCAAGCCACTCACGCCACTGGAAAAAGCGCATCTTGCCGCACATAATCTCATCGACCCCTTCAACCTCATCACCATCGCCGGCATTTCCGCGATCTCCGTCGCCGCCAACTCACACTCCGCGTACGGCCCTGGCATGAGAGGCTATGGCCGCTATGTCGGCGTCAGCTTCACGCAGGATATGACCGGAGAATTTTTCGGCACCTTCCTCATCCCATCGATCGCTCATCAGGATCCCCACTACCACCGCATGCCAGACGCCTCCATTTCGCGCCGCGCGCTCCATTGCATTGATCAGATCGTGTGGACTCAGGGCGACAACGGCAGAGGCATGGTCAACTATGCGGACCTGGGCGGCTTCGCCATCGACGGTGCAATCTCGAATCTCTATGTTCCCGGCCAACGCACAAATCTGGCTTCGTCCGTCGCTCGCTACACCATTAGTCTGGCTACAGCTCCGGCGGGTAACTTCGTCGACGAATTCCTGCCCGACATCGCCCGCCACATTCACATTCAGGTCGTCATCTTCCAGCGCATCATCAACCAGATTTCCATCAACAACGCGCAGTAATCCGGAAAAGCGCGGCGAAAGTTCGCCCTGCCTTGTTGAAGTGCGATTACACGGCGTCCGGCTCCCAGATCGGATATAGATCGAGAACTTCGGCCTTGAAAATTGGCTCTCTGACTCCAAAAACGCAGCGCCATCGGGCTCCGGCGAATCGCGTTTCTCAGAGCCCGGCCGCGTGCGGATTGATTGATCTCACTGCACCGTGAGTGTGACGGTCGTGATCGTGGCGCTGGTGCTTCCCGAAGTACCAGTCACCGTGATGGTGTAGGTTCCCGCTGTGGTGCCAGTATTCCCACCACCACCACCTCCTCCTCCGCCGCCACCACCACCGCCGCCCCCGCCCCCGCATCCTGAAGAGCCTACTGAGGCAACGATCGCCAGCAGGATCAACATCGCCAACCAGCTGCGTTTTCTGCGCGGAATAAAAAACATCAGGACGACGGCAAATGCGATGCCGCCAACCTGTCGCCATGTTGGATGGATCATTGCGCTCGTCGCAGCGGTCGTTGTCACGGTAAGCGTCGAGGTCTGCGCAGTCGTTCCACTCAGAGTTACCGACGATGGTGATAGCGTGCACGTTGGCGGGTCATTGGCGGCTACGGGAGTGATGGAGCAGCTCAGGTTCACCGTCCCGGTGAAACCATTGGTGCCGACAACACTGATCGAAACTGTGTTCCCCGTCGTGGCTCCGGGTTGGATCGAGATCGAACCAGGCTGGAAACCACTAGGTGGCGCAAAGCCTGGAATGTTGATGACGTAAGCCGCCGAGGCCACCGCGCTGTTGCTATAGCCGGTGGCAACCGCAATAGCCTCGAGCGTTTCTGACGAAGAAATGTAAACTGGCCCAACGTACTCCTTCGAACTCGTGGTTGGTGTGCTTCCGTCGGTGGTGTAGTAGAACGTCGCCCCGGCCGTCGCATCGGTGAAGGTGATGAACTGCGCTGAGGTGTATGTTCCGGCGAGGGGTGAGAATGCCGGTGTCGCCGCCACCGACGTCGCGACGGCGGCAATGCCGTCGAGTTCGCCGATGGTCCCGGCTCCGACCGAAATATTCGATGCAGTTTGAGGATTAATCTTCAGCAAGCCGTAGCTGAAGTTCGTCGCGTAAATATTTCCATCCGGGGCGTAAGTGATGTCTCCTACGTTGTAAGAGCCGAGACTTCCAATGTCGCTTGCAATTGCGCCGTTTGCGGGATTGAGTGTGAGCAGCTGCTGGTTAAACGCAGAGCCGTTTTGATTATTTTCCTCCACACCGTAGAGCACCCCGCTCGGCGAGAAGGTCATCGAATCCAAGGTATACCCTGAGGCCAGCGACACCGTTCCAACGGCCGAAAACTGACCGGTCGCAGTGTTGATCGTTCCGAGAGTGGTTCCAGACAGGCCGTAAAGCACACCTTGAGGCGATGCGGCAATCGCCGAAACGCTTTGAGACAAGGTCACTTGGCCCAAGAGGCTTGCTGAACTTGGATCAATGGTGTACAGGGTGTTTTCGGACTCTTGAGCTAGAAGACCTGTGCCATAAAGGACGTTGTTGACCGGATCGGCAGTCAGCCAAATCACGGTTTCGGCCTGCCCGGATTGTCCGACCAGCTGTTGCGAGCCGGTTGCAGGATTAACAGTGACGAGTGAATTGGGGTACTGGGAAAGGCTGCCGACGTTACCTACCGTCGAATAAAGAACAAACCCCTGGAACCCGGTTGAATTGATGGAGTAAGCGCCGGCTGCAACGATGCTCGTAAGGTATCCGCTTGCCGTGGCGATGGCCTCGAGAGTTTCCGAGGACGAGACGGTGATGGGACCGCTGTACACAGTTGAACTCGTGGTCGGGGTCGTTCCATTGGTGGTGTAATAGATCGTCACACCGGGTGTTGTGTCAGAGATCGTCACTGACTGCGCCGACGTGTACGTACCGGGGGCGGGTGAGAACGTCGGCGTCGCTGCCTGAGCCGGAAGGTTGATCGTGTAGGCAGCGGTTGCCACTGCGCTAGTCGAATACCCGCTCGCTGTCGCAATCGCTTCGAGCGTCTCTGACGCAGACACCGTGATCGGCCCGGAGTAAACGGTCGAAAGGCCTGTCGGAGTCGTCCCGTTGGTGGTGTAGTAGATCGTCGCGCCGGGTGTCGCATCGCTGATCGTAACCGATTGCGCGGAGGTGTAAGTGCCTGACGCCAAACTAATAATTGGGGTGGCTGCTGGGGGTTGTGCCACTGCCGTCCCGTTTACGATAAATGTGGGGGCGACATACGTGCTGGAGCCATTCGCGCCGCTCTCGAAGGTCCAGGGTCCGGCGAGAGAACTGCTATACCAATCGCCGTTCGCGACGCTGCCCACATTGGTGAGATACGTGCCATCCGAAACAAACCACCCGGGGACTGTCTGGGTCGATGTGGCGTCCTTACTTGCGACCAGGTAGTACGTGCCGGCCGAAAGCGTTTTATTCACAGTTATCGCTTCTGTATTCAATCCGGAGTTAGGCGCGGTGATGACCGCCTGGGCGAAAGTCGTTATGGATCCTGTCAATGAATTCTGAAGTGAAAAATCGTAGACGCCATTTCCGAGGACTACGACGTTGATCGTCGTGACGTTCGCACTGGTTGAGAGCGTGAATTCTGCGGCGAAGTCCGTTCCGAACATTCCGTAGTAGAAATCGGTGGTATTCGGCGCCCCCACCAGAGTCGCCCCTGTAGACGAAGTGATGGTGTACGTCGCGGTTGCCACCGCGCTCGTCGAATATCCGCTGGCCGTCGCAATCGCTTCAAGTGTCTCCAAGGCGGACACCGTGATCGGTCCGGAGTAAACAGTCGACGTTGTCGTCGGCGTCGTTCCATTGGTGGTGTAGTAGATCGTCGCGCCAGGAGTTGTATCAGAGATCGTCACCGTCTGCGCGGAGGTGTATGTCCCGGCTGCGGGTGAGAACGTTGGCGTCGCTGCCTGGGCCGGAATGTTGATCGTGTAGGCACCGGTTGCCACCGCGCTCGTCGAATAACCGTTGGCCGTCGCAATCGCTTCGATCGTGTCCGACGAGGACACTGTGATCGCGCCGCTATACACCGCCGAACTGGTTGTCGGCGTGGTTCCGTTGGTGGTGTAGTAGATCGTTGCGCCCGGCGCCGTATCGGAGATCGTCACTGATTGAGCGGCGGTGTAGGTCCCAGCGACGGGCGAGAAGGTTGGGGTGGCCGCCTGAGTTGCAGCATTTACCACTTGACTCAGCGCGCTCGAAGAGCCTCCAGTAAAGTTCCCGTCGCCGCTATACACAGCCGTAATCGAGTCCGTGCCAACCGGCAGAGCCGTGGTCGCCAATGTGGCCGTGTTGCTG
The DNA here is from genome assembly GCA_964533905.1 of uncultured Occallatibacter sp. Taxonomy (GTDB): domain Bacteria; phylum Acidobacteriota; class Terriglobia; order Terriglobales; family Acidobacteriaceae; genus Telmatobacter. The sequence continues at coordinate 72,309 of CAZHOO010000005.1, forward strand.
CTCACCGACGCGCTGCCCAGGCTTGTACTGCCATTGTTGAAAGTCACCGTGCCCGTGGCCACTCCGCTAAACTGCCCCGAGACAGTCGCCGTAAGCGTCACAGACTGCCCCGATGTTGAAGGATTGAGAGACGACTTCAACGTCGTAGAAGAGCTGGCCTTGTTCACCGTCTGGCTAACCGCCGTCGAAGTACTCCCGGCGAAATCAGCATCGCCGCCATAGACAGCAGTGATGGAGTCCGTACCCGCCGGCAGCTCAGTTGTTGTCAGAGTCGCCTCGCCGCTTGTTAGCTGCGCTGTCCCGAGCGTGGTCGTGCCGCTCATGAATATAATGTTCTCGCCGTTCGCAGGTGTGCCGCCGCTGGAAGAGACGGATGCCGTCAGAGTCACTGGCTCGCCATAGACAGAAGGATTCGGCGTGGGCACAGGCGCCAACGTCGTCGCGGTCGCCGTCAGGGCGGGCGAGTAGTTAAAGCCATGCAACACGGAATTGGCGTCGATGTAGGTTCCGGAAGTTTCGATCCCGCTGGTCAGCGAGTTGATGGCGATGCCAATCGTTCCGTTCAAAGTGCCGCTGGTGTTCGCGTTGGGATCGTCGAATGTGGTGAAGTTCCCGGTTGCAGCTGGGCGCAGGAAGCCATGGATGGTTCCGTTCGCGTCGACGTAACTGCCGGTCAGATCGCCCGCCGCGTCCGACAACACCAGAAACGTGCCGCAGATTTTTTCGCCGCTCCCCCCGCCCGTGGTACACGGGGTGGTGCTCGATCCAGGCACATCAAATGAAGTTAAGGTTCCATTCGCATTGCGGATGAAGCCATGCTGTGCGCAGCTTGTGTCGAGGTAAGTCCCCGCCACATCGCCCGCCGCATCGACGCCGGATGCGGTGGTGCCCCCGAACTTCGAGCCGTTGTTCTTGTTGACGCATGTTCCCACACCTGCGGGATCAATCGCGGTATACGTGCCGCCGGCAGAGCGCACGAATCCATGTTGCACGGAAGTGGAATCGATGTAGTAGCCGGCAACCACTCCCGAGGCATCCATGGCAACGGGTGTCGTACCCTCTTTCTTGCCATTCGCGTCCTCGCTGGTTCCCGCATTTGGGTCATTAATAGTGGTGTACGTCGACCCATCGGCCGAACGCATAAATCCGCCGTAAGTGGAAGTCGTCGAATAGGTCCCCGTGGTATAGGTTCCGATGATCACACCAGAGTCGTTGATGCTCAGAACCGTTGTTCCGCGGTTCTTGGATTGGCTTGCGAGCGGAGCGTCGAACTTCGTGATCGTGCCATTCACGGCGCGGACAAAGCCGTGAGAAATCTGGCTCCCATCAATATAGGTTCCCGCGACCACGCCGGAAGTGTTGATGGTCGTTGGAAAGGTTCCTTGCCCCAGGCTGGAGCCCGCACCCGGAACATCACAGTTTGAAAGCGAGCCGCCGGCAGGCTGGACGAAGCAATGCAGAACGCTATTCGTGTCGATGTAGACACCTGTTATATCGCCCGCGGCGTCGATAGCGGTGACGGCGGTTCCTTGTTCCGCTCCCGTTCCCGCTCCCGTCGCATTGATGGTGGCAAAGCCGACCTGCGCCAATGCGGCCGCCGGGGCCAGACCAATCGCAGATGCCACAACGAGTCCAGCCACGAGTTTGAGCCGGAGATGGGATTTGCCGATGCTATCGGACATGGTCTTCCCCCTTAAGACTGAAGTGCACGAGCTGCATGATTGAGAAATCCGGTCTGTCAGTCTGCCCATTCCTCTTCACGCCCTGATTGCTTCTTGGGCCGATCCTCGCCAGCGCCGCGACGTTGACTAGCCATGCCAGGCTAACCTATAGATTTACAAAGAGTTAAATTTTGGCGCAGGACATTTGTCCAGTTAGAACTCGGATTCGAAGCATAGCCGGTCCCGGCCGACTGCAGAGGGGACATATAAGGGCTTGACGGAGGGCATGTCGGGGCACCTCACGTTCCCTCCTCCTTTTTGAAGGATTCTGCTGATCGTATAATGGCTTACTCCTCACTGTGTCCCTGGGCCCGTTCTATACGAAATTAGAGAGCTGTCATTGACATGCCCACCGTCGCGCCAAACACGGAGCCCTCCCTGGAGAACCAGGGTGTGCTGGCGTCATGGAAAGGAATAGCGGCCTATTTCGGGTGCAATGTGCGCACGGCGAAACGCTGGGAGCAACGGCGCGGGTTGCCGGTGCGCCGCGCTCCTGGAAAAAAGGGCAGCACAGTCTTTGCCTATGCCTCTGAGCTCGACGCCTGGTTGAAATCGTGGGAAGACGATCAAATTCTGGATTCCGCGCTGCTGGCAAACGGCACGGTGCATATCCAGGGCGAGGTCGCGCAGAAAAGTTCAGGATCGAATGCTTCTCCGCTTCCTCACCCAATCTCTTCCAGCGAACATCACGCAAAGCAAGCTTCGTTACTCCGATGGCAACCGTGGGTTCTCGCGGCCGCTGTGCTTTTCGTTTTCGCGGGAACGCTGTTTTGGAAAGTGGGGATTCGTCAGACGGCCGCGGCGACTACTTTCTCGCGTTTGGATACCTTGAGTGGAAAGCCGCATATCCCCCCTCCCGGGGCCGAGGAGCTGTTCCTTCGCGGCCGGTATTACTGGAACCTTCGCACAGCCGATGGACTCGCTAAGGCAATTGACTCCTATACGCAAGCGATTGTGACCGACCCTTCCTATGCTGAAGCCTACGCCGGACTTGCCGAATCCTACGATTTGCTTCCCCAGTTTGGCCAAGCCCAATTGGGCGACTCTCTCAGAAAAGCTGAGCTTGCCGCTGACCGCGCCATCGAGCTGAATCCGAATCTCGCTTCAGCTCATACTGCCAAGGCCTTCGCCCTCTACTACTGGGACTGGGACATTGCCGAGTCGGATGCGGAATTCAAGCGCGCACTGGCGTTGGATCCGAGCTCGGCGCAAACGCACCAATGGTATGCCGGAACGCTCGAATCCAGATCGGAGGGCGCCAAGGCCATTCAGCAGATCGACGAGGCGGTTCGACTTGATCCCACCTCGCCGGCGATCGCCACCGACGCAGCACTTCTGCATGCGGATTTCGACGACTTCAAAGGCGGCATCAAGGCTCTGAAGGAGATCGAGCGCACGCAACCGACGCTTTCATCTCCCGCCGAGTTTCTCGCAGACCTGGATTTTGCGGCGGGCGACTTTCCCGCTTATATTGACGACACCCGTCGTTTTGCTTCCATCACTCACGCCCCGGCCGCGATCGATTTGGCCAATTCGGTTGCGCAGGGTTGGGCCCGTGCGGGTCGAACCGGCCTGCTTGAGGCCAGGGCCCAGGCGCTCAAGACCTCCTTCGACAAGGGCACAGAGTCAGGCTTTTTACTTGGCCAAGACCTGGTCTTGCTCGGGCGCCGTCAGGAAGCTCTCATCTACTTCAGAGCCTCGTTCGACCGCCATGCCGACCAACTCGTCCAGCTATTGGCTTTCGAAGATTACGCGTGGTTCCAGCAACTTTCAAAAGATCCCGGCTATGCGGCGCTCTTCGCCGAGGTCCGTCAGCGAGTTCACGAAGTCAGCCCGGCCCAGCCCACGCAGCCTCGAGCGACCGAACGTTTGCCATTCTGATCCACGAGACCGGGAACATTCTCCGCGAACTTGGGAATGCTGCCTCTTGATAAGACTCGCCGCATCTATCACTTGCCCAAGCTTGGTTCCTCGGGTTTTTCTGCCCCATTCGCCAAGCGCAATTCCCCGTCCAACCCCCATTTCCGCCATTCGCTGCACCCAGCTTGGGTTGACCGTCCTTAAGACATACTCTCGTAATGACTTCTTAGCCTTCGGTTACAGCATGGAAACCGCTGGCTCTCAGCCGGGCAACACCTTCATTTCCGGCGCCTTCAATCAATAGAGGAGATTTGAACAATGCCCAAAGCCGTCAAGTACGTCGAAAAGGCCGCCGTCTACGCAGCCAAGGGAGCGTGGGTTGTTTTTGAGCGCTTGAACCGCATCAGCCCCAACGCCTCCTTCACGCCCAAGTGGAGCGACAAGCCTCTCCTCAAGAGCTATCAAAAGGAGAAGCCGCCCCTCGGCTGGCCGCGCACCACGGACTCGCTCTGTCCCAAGTGCGTTCCCGAAATTCGCAAGCAGATCCTCGACGGCAAGCTGCCTCACGAAGTCCTCCTCAACGAAAAAGTCGGCGAAATCAAGGCCCAGATCATCGAGCGCGACGGCAAAATCCTCATGGTCAAGGATTGCCCCAAGCACGGCCACTTTGAAGACGTGATGTCGATCGATCCAGTCTTCTTCAAGCACCTTGAAGAGAGCTTCCCGGGCCGCGACATCCGCGCCCACGGCACTGGCGACGAAAAGCTGCACAACCACGGCACGTCAACCGTCACGCATGGCCGCGGCTCGGTGCTCACTATCGACCTGACCAACCGCTGCAACATGATGTGCGATCCGTGCTTCATGGACGCCAACCAGGTTGGCTTCGTCCACGAGCTAACGTGGGACGAAATCAAAACCATGCTCGACAACGCCATCACCATGAAACCGAAACGTCAGATGAGCGTTCAGTTCTCCGGCGGCGAGCCCACCCTGTCACCCTACTTCCTTGACGCTGTCGCCTACTCGCGCAAAGTTGGTTACAACTCGGTCCAGGCCGCATCGAATGGCATTGAATTCGCCAAGTCGAAGGAGCTCTGCCGCGCCGCTGCCGAAGCCGGCCTTCGTTACGTCTACCTCCAGTTCGACGGCATCGGCAACGCCGCCAACTCGCACCGCAAAGTCGGCAACCTCTTCGACGTCAAGCTGCAGGCCATCAACAATCTGCATGAAGCCGGCGTTGAAATCGTGCCCGTCACCACCATCGTCAACGGCATCAACAACGAGCAAGTTGGCCGCATCATCGAGTTCGCGCTCGAAAATCCAAAGAAGATCAGCTTCCTTTCGTTCCAGCCGGTCAGCTTTACCGGACGCGACGAAGAGATCACCGACGAGCGCCGCGTAGCCCAGCGCTACACTCTTTCGCACATGGCGCACGACGTCAAGTCGCAGGTCGGCATGGGCGAGCCGGCGCGCGACTGGTTCCCGATTTCCTTCATGTCCACCTTCTCCGATTGGGCCGATCTCGTGCACGGGCCCACCGCCGAGTGGGGCCAGCTCTCCTGCGGATGCCATCCCAACTGCGGCATCGGCATGGCGGTCATGATCGACAAGGAAACCAAGGAGTCCGCTCCCGTCACCGCCTTCCTCGACATGGGTCAGGTGGCCAAGGATCTGGCCAAGGTCAACGATGCCGCTCGCGGCAAGTGGCTCTCGGTCATCGGCCTCGGCCTCTCGCTCATGCGCAACTACGATCCCTTCCAGGCGCCCACCCACTTCAAGATCACTGACATGATGAAGAAGATGGACAAGACCTTCAACGCCACCGGCAAAAACTACGGCAGCGTCAAGGGCGATCGCACCATCGAGGACATCAAGGTTCGCCGCCAGGATCGCTGGAACTTCCTCTTCATCGCCGGCATGTGGTTCCAGGATCTCTTCAACTACGACTTCCGCCGCACCGAGCAGTGCATCATCCCCTACGCCACGCAGGAAGGCGAGATCAGCTTCTGCGCGTACAACACCGGCGTGGGATGGCGCAACATCATCGAGAAGATGCACATGACCGCCACCCTCACCAAGTGGTATGAGGAGCATGGCCGTCACGAAATCTTCGCCGGTGGCAAAAAGGTCGCCATGAACCAGGTCGGCCATGACCTGAACGTGAACATGGAGCACGCCAACGCCGAGGCCAACCACACGCTCGACAACCTTGGCATCGCCAAGAACTCCCGCGAAGAAAAAATTCGCGCGCGCGACGAAAAGATGAAAGTGGATGCCGAGAACGCTAAGATGGCCAAGCTCTACCGCGAGCATGTTCTTGGTGAAAAGCCGGTCGAGGGTCTGGTTTCGCTCGGCGACATCCGGCCTGCGTCGAACAACGCCGCTTCACCGATCAACCGCCACCGCGAAGTCGAGAAGAAGCAGGAAGGCGAACTCGTCTCCGGCGACTAGCATTGCATGCAGCAGCCGCGCCTTCGGCGCGAGAAACTGAATACGGAAGATAAAAAGCTTCCACCCTTGGTTCTCTCAACACAAAGGCCGTCCGCACTTGCGGACGGCCTTTGTGCTTGCGCTTGGAGCTGATCGCACACTGAAAGATCGTGATAAGGCACCGACCACCGGTCAAGCGCTATGCTGGATGGACGAACAACGATGAATGGACGGATGGACATTGAGAGCAATGCAAGGAGCAGCTTCTTTATGGTGAACGTGATCGGACAACCGACCCGCCTCGGCCTGGTTCTGCCGGCGCTCATGCTCATTTGTTTCTCACCGGCGCGATCCCTTGCGGCTGACTGCAATGCCGCGGCGCCAGAGCCCGTCACATACGTGAACCTCCCCGGAAATCCATTTCAGGCAATCTCGACACCGGACGGTTGCTGGCTCTTTGCATCCTTGGCAAACGCCTCATCGAATCACCCAGACGCTGGGCTCGCCGTCCTCCATCGCGCCGACGGCAAAATATCGCTGAAAAGAACTCTGGCAGCAAAGGAGCTTTTGGCGAAGGTTGCTGTCCTTGGCATGGTGCTTACGCACGACGGCAAGCTCCTGATTGCGACAACAGACACGGGAATCGCCTTTTTGAATGTCGATGCGCTCATATCCGGCAAAGGGTCTGCGCTGCTCGGCGAATTCAGCGATGGCCCGAACGCAGCTTCCATCTATGTCAATGTCACAGCCGACGACCACTTCGCGTTTGTCAGCGATGAATCGCAAAATACGATCACCGTTGTCGATCTCGCCAAGGCAAGGACCAATGGTTATTCCATCGCATCGATTGTGGGCAGAATACCCACCGGGATCGCTCCCATCGCTCTGACGTTCTCCCCGGACGGCAAGTTGCTCTACTCCACCAGTGAGATTGCCATGGACAACTGGGGGTGGCCGAGTACCTGCCCACTGGAAGAGCCGCAGCCGTCAAAACCGGATCTGCGGCAACCCGAGGGCGCCATTCTCGTCATCGATGTGGCCAAGGCGGCAACCACACCTGAAAGCTCAATCGTCGCGAAAGTTCCTGCCGGCTGTGTGCCCGTACGATTGGTTCTATCTCCGGATGGTGAGCGCGCATATGTGAGCCTTCGCGATGAGAATGCTTTGGCAGTCTTTGAAACCGGCAAGCTCGCATCCGATCCGGCACATGCCCGAATCGCGCGCGTCCCCGTTGGCACGTCCCCGGTCGGCGTGGCTGTTGTGAATTCCGGAAAGTCGATTCTCGTCACCAACTCCAATCGCTTTGCAGGCGGGGATAGCGATCATCAATCGGTAAACATCATCGCCGATCAGCTTACCGCAAACCCGGACGGTGCCGTCGTTGGACAGATCCCTGCAGGAGCATTCCCCCGCGAGTTGCATGTGACACAGGATGGACGAACACTCCTGCTGACGAATTTCAACTCGGGAACCCTGGAGTTGATCGACCTCACCCGATTGGCCGACTTCGAACAAAAAAGTGGAGAAACTCAATAGCCGGCTGCATCGGCACAGCTTCCACATGACTTCCGTCATACCTCCAACGAACCATTCCCATACTTCGCTCCCACGCGCTTTGGCTGTACAATCCCTACATGACACCGCGGCCTGCCCGTTACTTTGAGCTTGTCACGGACGTCTAATACTACTCAGGTGTGCTGATGACTGTGACCCGCGACAAAAACGAGCCGCGCAAGCTGCCAATGATGCCCATTCGCGATATGGTCATCTTCCCCTATATGATGACGCCCTTCGTCGTGGGCCGTGAGTCCAGTGTCCGCGCCCTTGAAGAGGCTCTCAGCGGCGACCGCAAGATCTTTCTCGCCACCCAGCACGACGCCTCCATCGACGAGCCCAAGGCCAAGGACATCTACCAGGTCGGCTCCATCTGCAGCATCGTGCAAAGCGTGAAAATGCCCGACGGCAACATCAAGGTCCTGGTCGAAGGCGTCGAACGCGCCAAGTCTATCGAAGTCACCGATCGCGACGGCTTCTTCGTGGCCACCGTGCGCACCGGCAAGCGCGACTTCGAAATGACGCCCGCCGCCGAGCAGCTTATGCAGCGCGTAACCACTCTTTTCGAAAACTACGTCAAGCTCCAGCAGTCGCTCAATTACGAAACCATCATCGCCAGCGTCAAGATGGACGAGGCCTCCAAGCTCTCTGACACCATCGCCGCCAACCTGCAGGTCGGCATCGAGGAAAAGCAGGAACTGCTCGCCATCTTTGACCCTGCTGCGCGCCTGGCCCGAATCGCCGACGTGCTCGACGTAGAAATCGAAAAGCTCGACATCGATCGCAACATCCAGTCCCGCGTCAAGCGCCAGATGGAGCGCGCGCAGAAAGAGTACTACCTCAACGAAAAGATCAAGGCCATCCAGAAAGAACTGGGCCGCGGCGAAAAAAGCGAATTCGACGAGTTGCGCAAGAAGATTGATTCCGCCGGCATGCCCAAGGACGTGTTGGAAAAATGCGTGCAGGAGCTCAAGAAGCTTGAGGCCATGCCGCCCATGTCGGCCGAGTCAACCGTCAGCCGCAATTACATCGACTGGCTCCTCGCGGTGCCGTGGAAAAAGCGGTCGAAGGAAACGCGCTCGATCGACTACGCCGAAAAAGTTCTCAACACCGATCACTACGGCCTGGAAAAAATCAAGGAGCGCATCCTCGAATTCCTCGCCGTCCGCCAGTTGGTCAAAAATCCCAAGGGCTCCATCCTTTGTTTCGTCGGGCCTCCGGGTGTCGGCAAAACCTCGCTCGGCATGTCCATCGCCAAGGCCACCGGCCGCAAATTTGTCCGCCTCTCGCTCGGCGGCGTGCGCGACGAAGCCGAGATTCGCGGCCATCGCCGCACCTACATCGGCGCCATGCCCGGCCAGATCATCCAGCACATGAAGCGCGCCGGCACCAAGAATCCCGTCTTCCTCCTCGACGAAGTCGACAAGATCTCATCCGATTTCCGCGGTGATCCGGCCTCCGCGCTGCTTGAAGTTCTCGACCCCGAGCAGAATGTCACCTTCCAGGACCACTACCTCGACGTCGACTACGACCTTTCGCAGGTCCTGTTCGTGGCCACTGCGAACGTAATGCACACCATTCCGGCCGCGCTGCAGGACCGCATGGAGGTCCTCCGCCTGCAAGGCTACACGGAGCAGGAAAAGCTTGAAATCGCGCGCCAGTATCTCGTCAAAAAGCAGCGCGAGCAGACCGGCCTGAGCGAAAAGAACATCGTCTTTAGCGACGACGCCATCCTCGAAATCATCCGCTACTACACGCGCGAAGCCGGCGTCCGCAACCTCGAGCGCGAAATCGGCAACGTCTGCCGCAAGGTCGCCCGCAAGGTGGTCAAGGCCGGCAACAAGCACAAAGAGGAAATCACCGGCCAGAACATCGTCGAATTCCTTGGCGTGCCCAGGTTCCGCGACTCCGAGGTCCACGAAAAGAGCGAAGTCGGCCTCGTTACCGGCCTCGCGTGGACTGAAGTTGGCGGCAGCATCCTCACCACTGAAGTCCAGGTTCTCGACGGCAAGGGCAAGCTCACCATCACCGGCCAGCTTGGCGACGTCATGCAGGAATCCGCGCAGGCCGCTCTCGCCTACATTCGCTCGAAGGCGCAGGCAATCGGCCTCTCGCGTGAGTTCTACCGCAACATCGACATTCACTTGCACGTGCCGGAAGGCGCCATTCCCAAGGATGGGCCGTCCGCCGGCATCACGATGGCCACGGCGCTGGCCAGCGCGCTTGCCAAGATTCCCGTGCGCCGCGATATCGCCATGACCGGCGAAATCACGCTGCGTGGAAAGGTGCTCCCCATCGGGGGCTTGAAGGAAAAATTGCTGGCCGCACTTCGCGCCGGAATCTTCGAGGCCATCCTGCCGCGCGCAAACGAAAAGGATCTCTCTGAGCTGCCTGACAACATTAAGAACGCGATGAAGCTGCGCTTCGTTGACACCATGGACGAAGTGCTCGCGCTCGCGCTTGAGCGCCCGCTGCCTTCGATGCCCGCCGAGACCGAAAACCTCGCCGCAGTGCAACCGCCTGAGGTCTCCTCGAACCTGCCCGCGCCACAGTAGCGGCTTGGGCTAATGATCGGTTGCCAGTTTCTCCAGCGCATTGCACGCCGTCTTTACGCCGTTCTCCCGCGCCACTTCGTCGGCCGCTGCGCGCGCCCGCGCTTCATACTCCGGATCCGCCAGCATCGCCCTCACCCTCCGCGCCACGCGCCACGGCTTATACCCCGATCGCTGAATCACGCGCGCCACTCCCAGCCTGCGCATGCGCCGAGCGTTGTCGGGCTGGTCATGCGAATAAGGCATGATTAGCATCGGGCGTCCCGCGCGCAAGCATTGAGCCGTGGTCCCAACCCCGCCCTGGTGTACCACCATCCGCGTCCGGGGAAACAGCGCCGAATACGGCGCATACTTCGCCACGCAAATCGAATCGGGCAGAGCCCCCTGCGGCCGGTTCCTCTCGTCGTCCCCAATCAACAGCACCGCGCGCACGCCTAGTTTGTTCGCCGCTTTCGCCGACTGCTCATAGAAATCTCCCGCCGCCAGCACCGCCGCCGAACCCAGCGTGAAGACCACTGGCGCCTCCCCCGCAGCCAAAAACCTCTTCAGATCCTGCGGCAGCTCCGCGTTTCCCGCATCCGCATCATAAAAACAGAATCCCGCGATCAGGGTGTTCGCCGGCCAATCTTTTTGTTCTGTGCCCAGCACCCGCGAAAAAAGCGCGAGCACCAGGTTCGGCGAATGTTTCGCATCAAAGATCGGATTCTTGCCTTTCTCTAATCCCAGCTCACGACGTAATTCATACACCGGCTCGGGCCACTTGCGCGTCACGAAACGCGCCAGCCGGCGCATCGCGCGCCCCATCCCCGGCGCCTTGTCTGCGCGTGCCAACTTTGGAAATGGTGGCAGCACCGGCGGATCGTAGGCCGAAAAAAACGAAAACGGCGCCAGCACGTAACTCGCCCAAGGGATTCCCGTCACCTCGGCAACAATGGGCCCCGCATAATTCAGCTCGCCCAGCAGCAGCAGATCGGCGCGTGCCGGCTTGGTCGCCGCATCGAGCAAATCGGCGTACGTCTCGCGCAGCACGGGATACAGAAACTCTCTTAGCCCTGTCTCGGTGCCCTTCTTCACGTCATAGACCATCTCCACGAGCTTTGAGTTTGTGGGGTCAATGTCGGGTCGCAGCGCGTTAAACTCGAGGCCGAGCGGCTCGATTTTCGGGCGATAAACGTTGGGCAGCGCCATCACCGGCGTGTGGCCGCGCCGCTTCAGTTCGAGAGCGATCGCAATCAGCGGATTAATATCCCCAAAAGTTCCAATGTTCGACAGAACAATGCGCAATCGCTGGCTCCCCAACGCATGATGGTTTCGCAACTTTGAGACTAATGCATCAACGCCTCGATCGAGGGCCGTTCTGTGTTGGCAGGAGTTGCTTTGAATGGTTCGATCCCATGCGATGACGTAGGGATCAGGACCCTCTATAGGCCGCAGAACAACCGCTTCGGGGGAGCTCGAAGTGTCAGGGCACGACTTTAGTCGTGCCGATTGCGCAACAAATGTAATTGGCCTTTAGGCCCTGAGGAATGCCAGCTCGACCAAGTGCTCCGCTCTACTGCGTCGGTTTCGCCGCCGCATTCGCGCACGCCGGCGGCACATCCACCAGTGTCGGTTGCAAATCCGGCCAGTAGGGGCTCTGCTTCAGCAGTCCGCAGAAATCCCCGAGGGCCGGCAGCGGAGCCTGCTGTGCCTTCGGCCCCAGCGCATCCACAAACTTCCATGCCGACGGCGAATTGCCCGAATAGATCAAATCGAGAACCGTCTGCCACATCGTCGTTCCGATCGAATCGGCATCTCCCGCCGTCACCACTTTTTGCGCAGGACTCAGGTCCTTGCTCCACTCCGCAGTTGTCGGCGCGGGCTTCTTCATCTTGTTCACGTCAAGGTGGAATCCCCCGCCGTTGTTGTCGTTCATCCAGCGCAGCATCACTACTTCCGACGGCGAGCACGCAAAGCACGTTGGCCAATAGCCAAAGGTCCAATCGGCGGTCACGTAGTCGTAGTGCCCGTCAGCTTCGCGCTCAAAATGCGCCAGGTCGTCGTTGGAATCGTTCAGCGTGGCCAGCAGCTTGAATTGAGGTGCAAGCTCAAACACAGAGTGCATCGTGCAGCAGTGCGCGCCTCCGGTAAACAACGACACAATCATGTCGGGCTGCCCTCGCCCCGTCACGTCCGTTCCGTTTGCGATCGCGGTAATGTTGTCCTGCGCGTCTTCCTGCTGCCCGAGCGTGAAGGTCTCAAAACTGTCCACGCTTTGGCTGTAGACGGTCTTGCCTCCGCTCGCCACCTGCACGCACGCGCCATCGCTGCTTTTGTACGCCGTGAACTGGTACGCCGCCACCGTCGCAGCATCTGTCTGATTCTTCGCTGCGCATGCCTGCGCCGGATTCTCCGCGGGTTCCTGGGCGGCGAGGCCCGCGGCAAATGCAATCCAAACCGTCACCACCAGCGCGCTCCGCACCAACGCCCGATTGCTCATCTTTCCCCTCATCAATTCACCTTGTGTCTGTCAAAGATAGCACCGTGATCTTTGATTGACGGCCATTTACTTCGTCCCCGCGTTCATTGCGTTTTGATCGCCCCATCGACCCCCGCGTGCTATCCTTGCCCCGTTCGATTTCCATTCGGAGCTCATCATGTCCCGTCTGCACCTTTCCCTCATCGCCGCCGTTTTTGCTATCGCCGCCGCGCCAATCCTCCTCGCCGCGCAGCAACCGCCCACACCGGGGACCGAATCCGCCGCGGCGCCCCTAGGACCGTACCGCATCGTCGATCACTGGAAAATCGGCGGCGATGGCGGCTGGGATTACCCTGTCGCAGATCCGGGCGCGCATCGCCTCTACATCGCCCACGGCACTGAGGTTGACGTCGTCGACACCAACACCGGTAAATCAATCGGCACGATCCCGAATCTGCACGGCGTTCACTCCATCGCGCTCGATACATCTGGCAAGTTCGGCTACATCACTGACGGCGGCGCCAACGCAGTAGTTGCATTCGACCGCTCCAACCTCGCCATCACCGCGACCATTCCCGCTGGAACCGGTCCGGACGACACCCTGTTCGAGCCGGTGACGCAGACCGTCTGGGCATTCAACGGCCGCTCCCACGACGTATCCGTCATCGACCCCAAATCCAACACCGTGATCGCCACCATCCCCCTCCCCGGCAAGCCCGAGTTTCCCGTCACCGATGGCCAGGGCACAGTCTTCGACAACATCGAAGACAAAAGCGAAATCGTCCGCATCGACGCGCATTCGAAGACCATCACCGCAACGTGGCCCTCCGGCTGCGATTCTCCCTCCGGTCTCGCCTTTGACGCCGCGCGCCACCACCTCTTCCCCGCATGCGATGGCAAGAAAGCATCCGTCATCGACTCCAACACCGGCAAACTCCTTGCCAACCCCACCATCGGCGATGGCCCTGACGCCGCCGGCTACAGCGATGCACATTCGCTCGTCTTCATCCCAAGCCGCGACGGAATTCTCTCCGTGATTGACGCCGCCGCTCCCGGGTATCCAACGATCGAGAGCCTGACCACGCAGGCCGGCGCGCGCACGATGACATACGACTCATCCACCGACCGGGTTTATCTCATCACCGCCGACCTCGGCCCGCGCCCCGACCCAACACCGCAGAATCCGCGCCCGCGTCCGCCCGTCGTCCCTGGCACCTTTACTGTCATCGTGGTCGGCCGGTGATTCGCGTCCCTAGCTCGCAGATCACCGCCCTTCCGTCTATCGGACTCTAGTTTCTGTGAACTGCTAACTACGAACTGTGAACGAGCTTTATGAAGATCTTCCTCATTGCCGTGGCCATCCTCATCGTTGCCGGCTCCGTCCTTGCCGACTACAAATGGCGCAACTGGATGGCACGCCATCGCCGCGACCGCAACGAATAGCGTCCTGTCGCTCTCTGGTCCGTTTCGCCCTCGCTCCCCGCCCCCTTGCTCCCTCGCCGCCTTGCTCCCTGCCTCTCCATCCCTCCCGTTACAATGGGTTTAGGGAGCCGTCCAACCACAATGCATCGTTTCAGACCCCTTCGCTTCTCCTTGTGCCATTTCGCCGGCCTTCTTTCGGTCCTTGCGGCCGTCTCCGCCCACGCCCAATTTGGCTCGCCGCACACAATCCAGGTTCTCGACGCCTCGGCCCTCCATCCCCCCGCAGGCGCTCGCGTAGCCATTATCGAATTCGACGACCTTGAGTGCCCCGCCTGCGCGCACGCCAACCCGGTGATGATGCAGGCCGCCGCCAGCTACCACATCCCGTGGGTTCGCCACGACTTCCTGATCCCCGGACACATCTGGAGCCCCGTAGCCGCCGTGAACGCGCGCTGGTTCGACCAGAAAAGCCCTCATCTCGGCGACGACTATCGCAATTACGTCTTTGCCAACCAGAACTCGATTGAGACCCAACCTCAGCTCCGTCAATACACGCAGCAGTTCGCCTCCGCCCACGGCGTTGCCATGCCCTTCGCCGTCGATCCACAGGGCAAGCTGGCAGGCTTGGTCCAGGCCGACACGAGCCTGGCCGAGCGCATGGGCCTGAAGGAAACCCCCACCATCTTCATCGCCATCGCCGGCTCCAAAGGGCCGCCGTACATTCAGGTGCTCAACGTCGATCAGGACCTTTATCGCGACATCGACCAGGCGCTCGACTACGCGCGCCACTAATCGCAGAACGGGTTACCAGCCAAAGCGCATCTCGCCGCAGGCTGCAACCTGAATGGTCGCCACTACGAGTCTCGGCGCAAATCGCTCCTCGCGATTCGCGCCTAACCCGCCCCCACAAACAAAAACGGCGTCCGCCGCAGCGAACGCCCTCCAAATCCCTCATTGAATCTCGGCTGAATTCCCGATTCAGCGCCTCCCGCAAGAAAAGAGCTAAAAGCTAACAGCTAATGGCTAACAGCTGCTTTTTAGCTGTTCGCGATCTTCACCAGCTCCTGCCCACCCGGCGCAACCATCCGCGTCTGCGGAGCACGCCAGTAATCAATATGGCTAATCCTGTGCACGCAACCAATGGTGCAATTCGGCGCACAGCTCTTCGCCGTCGTAAACTCCCGCTTCAAATCCGCCTTCGTATACTCGGCCACCGGAACCCCCGGATACCCGCGCTGCTGCGAGCAATAATGCACCAGCCCGTCCTCGCACACATACAAATACCGCGACCCCGCACGGCACCGCCAGTCATTGGCGCGCCCTTCGGCAATCGCCTCCTGGAACTTGTCGAACTGCGCGTAGTTCGTCTTCTTCCGCGCCTTCATCTCGTGGTACACCCGCGCCTCGTCCGGCTTCAGCGCCTTCAGTTGCCCGTCGCCATCGTGGATAATCCCGATCGTCGACTCGAACCCCAGCTCGAGCGCCCGCTTGCTGATCACCAGCGCGTCGTTCGGATTCTTGATCCCTCCGCCCACCACCGAATTAATGTTCACGTGGAACTCTGCATGCTCGGCCAGCATCTGGAGCCGCTTGTCCAGAGTCTTGAGCGATTTTTTCGACACCTCGTCCGGCTCTAAATTGTCGATCGAGATCTGCATATGATCCAGCCCCGCCTCGTTCAGCCGCTCGATCCTCTCAGGCGACAGCAGGAACCCGTTCGTAATCATCCCCGCAATCGCGCCCGTCTTCCTCATGCGGCGAATAATGTCGTCCAGTTGCGGGTGTGTCAGCGGCTCGCCGCCCGAGATGCCGATCATCGCCGTCCCCAGCCGCCCGAGCGCGTCGACTCGACGAACCATTTCTTCGAGCGGCACCGGCTCGCTCACCTTGTCGTATTCATTGCAGTATGCGCAGCTCAGGTTGCAGAACCGTGTAGGGATAATCTGCACCAGCACCGGGTGCGACGTGTCCGCCAGCGCCCGCGCCACCATCGCGTACTCGCGCACCTTACGTTTAGCTGCAATCGCGCGGCCGCGCACCGTCGATCTTCGGGGAATAGCCATTCTTACTATTGAATCACACACAAAGGAGCTTTGTGGCCGCAGCGCCGATCGCGCTTCGGAGCGCGAATCAGCGAGTGAAACTCGCGTGTGGAGCGCTTGGGCGAAAGCTCAACATCGCGAACCGCAAAACGCAAAAAAGAGGAACGAAACGGAAACGAAAACTGTGAACCTGTGAAACTGTGGACACAAGCTGCTGATTCTAAAGGCTCCACAGTTTCACAGATTCACAGTCTCGCAAAATGGGCAGGGGGGTGGGGGGGAGAAACAGGGACCAGGGATTAGGGAATAGGGAGCAGAGAGCGTGAGAAGGCAGCCAGTAGCGAATAGCCAATAGCGAATAGCCGGTCGGCCATAGCCATCAGCCGGTAGTCGGTAGCCAAAAGCCAATCGGGCATGGCCGGCGAGGGAACGGTGTTGGTCTGTTGCCTCATCATGAGACTATTGTGCGCCAAAAGGTGCTAGTTATCGGCAAACTTCGAGGGATAGAGACGAGAGGCCAGAGAACAGAGAATCAATGGCTTACGGAACACGGGTGAGTTATTTGGGCGGAGGAGGGCTTGACGAGATTTGGGGCGGGGCCAGCGGCACAGGCGTCAAAAGAAGCCAAGGGAACGTTCGGCCCGTGCCCGGGTTCGCCCCCGGTTTCCGGGTTCGTCTCCGGGTTCCCCGTGGCATCCGCACCACCATGGTCATTTGAGAAAACGGTTATGACTCTATTGACACATTGGCCAAAATGGCCATACACTCTAAAAAGCTAAGCAAAAAGGGGGCGCGATGCTGCCGATCCTTACAACCATGGATGACGTCGCAGTCGTACTTGCGTATTTGAAGAACAAGCCAACCGGCGCGACATCGGCGGAAATGAAGGCGGCGCTCGGATCGAATCCGCTCGACGGACGTAAAATGACCGCCTATGCATTCTGGAAGCTGATTGAGAAAAATGGGGACCGATACCGCCTCACGGAACGAGGCTGGCGATGGGCGAGGAAGCAAAACGAACGACGAGACATCCTGCGGGAAGTGATCGACAGCGTCGTTCCATACCGCTCAGCGCTGGAATGGACCTTCCATCAGGGAATGGCTGAGGTTTCGAACGTCGACGTCGCGGCCCACTGGAACGAGCACCACGCCGAACAGGCGGGTACAGACAATGAGAACACTCTTAAAGACGCCGCTGTGTGTTTCTTCAACGTCTGCGAAGGCGCCGAACTCGGAAAGCTAGTCATCGGCCGAAGAGGCCAACCCACGCGCTTGCAGGTCAACTCTAAGGAACTTGAATCGTTCATCGAATCTGGCCCAAGCACTCTTCCCTCGGCGTCGACTACGGGAACCGACCAAATTATCGCCGAAGAAGAGGCGGCAGAAGGTGCAACGCCGAGCGCGTCTGCAAGCCCTGAATTTGGCAGCAAAGAATCCCAGACAACCAAGCCGCCTTCTCTCCGGATCTTCATAACTCACGGGAAAAACATGACCCTTGTGGAGCAGGTTCAAACGATGCTGAGCTTGGGTACTTTCGAAAGTGAAGTGGCAGAAGACGAGGAGACCGCAGCAATCCCTGTGCCGGAAAAGGTGTTCTCAGCCATGCGTCGCTGCCAAGCAGGGATCATCATCGTCAGCGCCGACGAGGCTAACAAGAACGGAAACGGCAAATACGCGATCAACGAAAACGTGCTTATTGAGATCGGCGCTGCGTTCGTGCTCTACGACAGGAGGGTTGTTCTCGTCTGGGACAAGCGACTTCCAGTCCCATCGAATCTGCAGGGTCTGTATCGCTGCGAGTTCGAAGGCGACGAATTCACCTGGAGCGCAGGCATGAAGCTGATGAAAGCAATTAAGGAATTCAAGGCTTAGGAAGGCAGTCCAGGTTCCGGGGCGATAATACACCCCGAACAGGCCGGCTACCTACGATTAATCGCTCTAGAACGATCCGAAGCAAGGTGGTAGAGACATGCGCTTGCTATTCCTGGACGAATCCGGTGACGCGCTGATGGGTGGCCCGTTCAAGACTCTTGTATTGGGCGGAGTAATTGTGAGCGCTGACCAATGGACGCACCTCAACAAGGGACTGGAGGTACTAAAGAAAGGCCGCGGACTATCACCGGCAACTGAGATCAAATGGCGTCACGTTCGACACCCAGGCGGCCGAAAGAACCCACTCAATGCCTTTTCTGACGCAGACCGGATCCAATACGGCAAAGATATGCTTGGACTCGTCCGATCCTCAGCCTCGACCCGAGTCCTTGCGGTGGTGATCGATAAGGCCGCTGCCTACATGCGGCCCGAGATGACAGGGCCCGAAGATATTTACGAACGCGCGGTCACCTTCATGATGGAGCGCTTCCAATACTACTTGAATGCCACAAACGACTTCGGCGTGGTTGTTCAGGACCAACGGCAAGAGAAACAAGACCTCCGCCTGCGTGCCTTTTATCGAAGTCTGTTGGTAGGCGGAACACGCTGGACCGTGTTTCCTAGCATTATTGAAGGGGTGTTCCTTACCCCGTCGCACTTCAGTCCCGGCATCCAGCTCGCCGACTTCGTCGCGGGAGCCACCTATGCTGCCCATGGCTCCGAGCAGCCAGATCACAAGTTTTACAACATTATTAGGGGTAAAGTGACCGGCAACAGCTTAACGGGTGTCCGGCACGGGTTCAAGAAATGGCCCTAAAATAAAAGAGCGTCGAGCAGGAGATCCCGGTTAAGGAGTCTCCTAACGCGCGCCAAAGCGCGCTCTCAACGCAATTGTGACTATAGACGCCAGCGTCGTTTCGGTCAATAGCACCCAAGGATTGGGGCCAAGAGCCGAACAGTCACAACATATGGGTTAGATGCACGACCGCGCCCAAAGTTGCACCTCTCCCGGAACCCGCAAACCGCGAACTTCGCTGCGCCCGAATCAAACTTAGCGGGCGGCCCAGGTCCGCGACGTCAACTCACCGAGCGAGCCCGTTGACGATTTACATCCGCAACCATCCAACCTGAAGCCTTCCCGTATCCTGTTTCCCTGAGGTAGCGTCCATGAGAAAACTGGCTTTCCTTGCTGTTCTCGCTATCGCCGTTCTCGCCATCCCCTTCGCCGCCGCCGCCCAAACCAAGACCCCGCCCACGACCCTGCGCGGCGTCCTGCTTGAGCAGCTGCACACAACGCACGACCAGGAAGATTGGTTTGTTCCGGCGAACGTTGCCGTCGCAGGCCTGACCGCCGAGCAGGCCAAATGGAGCCCCGGCAAGGGCAACCACTCCATCGGCCAGCTTGCCTACCACATCTGGTATTGGGACGACCGCGCGCTCACGCAGTTCAAGGGCGAGAAGCCCGCGCCCTTTGATGGAAACAACAACGAGACCTTTGACAATTTCACCCCCGCGCAATGGGACGACCTGGTGAAGAAACTCGACCAGGTGCTCACCGACTGGGAAAAGGCCGTTGAAACCGCCGACGATCAGAAGCTGGCTGAAAACGCGTCGCTGATTGCTCATGTGGGAGCGCACAACGCTTACCACATCGGTCAGATCCTCTACGTTCGCAAACTCGAAGGTGTGTGGGATCCCGCCAAGGGCGTGAAGTAGAGGGTGCCCCCGATCTCGATTTTGAGACCTGGGAATCCTCAACCGCCAACTCACCAAAACAATGGGTGCCCCAGAGCCTGTCCTGAGCGAAGCCGAAGGATCTCGATTTTGAGACCTTGGATACCACCAACCCAAAAGCTTGAGAGATGAGTGCCTCGGGCCGCGAACTTCCATCAATTGGAAAAAGCTCCCGTAGGGAGCGCAAGAAAATAGCCCAGGACAAGTCCGCTGCGGCGGACGCTGTCCTGGGAACCCCGCCGCAAAGAATCTCCAGCCCCGTAGGGGCGAAAGAACCTAGTCTCTAGTCCCTATCTCTATCGCCCCTCGAAATTCACGAATCAGTTGTGCGGCGCAGTCCGAATGAGCGTAGCCTCAAAGATGGAGTGAGCATCGTCCTCCGCTCTCAGGTCTTCTGAACTAAGGCAGTTCATCTGAATTACCCTCCTTCTTAGCCCACGATTCCTATCGAGGGTCCCATATGATCGTTTCAAAAGTTCAAAAACAGCCCAAAGTGAACAAAGTTGTCGTCATAGCCCCGCAAAACCCGCCCTCCAAGCTCGCCGCCACTTCGGCGCCGCGAGTCCATGTCTCACCGGACAGGATCAGAGAGCGCGCCTATGAGAACTTTGAAAAGCGCGGCAGAACGCCCGGCCACGACCTTCAGGACTGGTTCCGCGCCGAGCGTCAGATTCTGGCGCGGTAACATAGCCGCACTTCAACCGTTGCAGATCCGGCCGAATGGCTGGAAGGGGAACTCGTGGCCTGCTCAAAATGCTCCTATCTCGAACGCGCCCTTGCCAGCAGGCACAGGGAATACCTCGCAGCTCGCTCCGAGGTGCTCCGTCGTGTCCGCTCAGAGCTCGCGGCCTATGACTTCGTTGAGTTGGAGCGCGCCCGCAGCGAACTCGACATGCACCGCTCGGTCTGCGCTTCCGCCATCGCCGCGGCAGCCGCCCAGCGCTCCCTCGTCCCCGTTCTAAGCTGATCCGCAAACTCGAGGGTGTGTGGGATCCCGCCAAGGGCGTGAAGTAGAGGGTGCCCCCGATCTCGATTTTGAGACCTGGGAATCCTCAACCGCCGACTCACCAAAATGATGGGTGCCCCAGGTCCCATGACGCGGACTCACCACAGAAAATGGGTGCCCCAGGTCTCTATTTTGAGACCTGGGATGCCACAACCGCCAACTCAGCACGCCCGCCGCCTCGCTAACTTGCTAGCTCGCCGTCGTTCTAGCTCCGCAAACGCCGCTAACTCCGCTAGCTCCGCTGTTCGCTCACAACTTGTCGATCTCTTCCGCCGCCTTATGAATCGCCTCGGCGATCTTCTTGATCTGCTCCGGCGTCGCGTTCCTCCGCCACATCTTCGACATGACCGCGCCGCGCAGGTCCATGAAGGCTTTCATGAGCTCGGGTGCTCGCCCGCGCTTGAAGCCGCGCCCCGTCTCCTCGAGCCGCTCGAAAAGCTGGCCCACGCGCTCCTTGTTGGCTTCGAGGTACTTCAGGCCTTCCTCCGTCACGCTGTAGACCTTCTTGCCGCTCGTCTCGGTGGCCGCAATCAGGCCCTCTTCTTCGAGCATCGTCAGCGTGGGATACACAACGCCGGCGCTCGGCGTGTAGCCGCCGCCGAGGCGCGCTTCCATGGTCTTGATGAGCTGATAGCCGTAGCTCGGCTCAGTCGAGAGCAGCCGCAGAATCACGAGCCTGATCTCTCCGGCGTCGAACATCCGCTCGCGTCCTTCGCCGAATCCTCGTCCGAAGCCGCGCCCGAACCCTCCATGCCGACCCGGTCCAAACCCGCCCGGCATTTCGAATCCGCCTCCGCGAACATCTGCGAAACGGCGCTCTGCCCATCCCTGCTGTCCACATTGTTCCTCACGTCCCGCAAATCTCCGGCCACCGCAACCGCCATGGCCTTCCCGTTCAAAAACTTGTCTTCCAAACATGTTCTTAGTCCTCCTGACTAAAATATGTCTCAAACTATATCGTAAGATATATCTTAATGCAAGCTCCAAAATGGACTATCCCATAAGCCACGTTCTTTCAACGCTCTGCAGGCAACATAGGCGGAGCCTTCGCCTCTATGTCGCGCCAAATCGTCCAGCTCTCGCGCCGCGAGCTCATTGGGCAAGGCCGCGCCAGCGGCCGGGATCGAGGTGGCCCGGGGTCCCCACGGACAGGTCCTCGTTCGTGGGGTGGGGGGCCCGGGCTCGCCGAATCTGGCCGAGCGGCGCGGAGCGGGACTCAGTCAGACCACGAATCACCGCTCACTCTTCACCCTTCACGGTCGCTCCAGCGCCTTCCGATCCCACTTGGCGCATTCTGCCGCCGCCTCATAGGTGCTTTGTAGGAACTCGATCAATGCAGCTTCAGGGTCCGCCGACTGCCGCATCGCCTCGTACGGCAGGATGAACTCGCCGAAGGTGGCATCGAACCTGGCCTCAGCGGGCCGAATCGCAGAATCACGATACCCGGGCGGCTCGGGATAGGCGTAGCTGTAGAAGAACGGCTCGATGAAGCCAGCGCCTGGTGCTCCGGCGGCTCCGGGCCAGAACCCGCAACTCGATACCTCGTGCGAATACGCATCGCGGGTCACGCGATCGGGCAGTCCTGGCATGCTGGGATGTTCCGGCGCGGTGCGCCCTGAAAATCTTGTGCAGGCCAAATCCATGGCGCCCCAGAACAAATGAACCGGGCTCACCTTGCCAATGAACCGCGCGCGAAACTCGGTGATCACGCGCGTTGCCTGCAACAAAATTCTCCAGAAGCGCTGCGCATACTCGGGGTCGTAGGCCTTGTGCACGTCGTCCTTCTTGAACGGAATCGGCTCCGCCACTTCGCACGGCACCGGCCAGACGTGGCACAGCGCGTCAAGGCTCTCAAGAGCCGCCATAAATCGCGCGTAAAACTCGGCCACCTTCATCGGCTCCAGTTTGATCGCCTCGCGCCGGCCGTCGCTGGTCTCGATGACCAGCTCGTGCGCGAGAAAATCGAAATCGATCTGGAGCATTCTCGACCCATGCGCCATGGGCATCGTCGTCAGCCCCCGAATCGTCGGATAGAGCGTCACGTTCCAGCAGTGGTTGATGGGCGGCGTCAGCGCCATCCGCACCTTGCCCACCATCTGCAGCCACAGTTGAAGGGTGGCGCAGGTTTCGCTCCACGCGCTCTGCGGGAGCGCCGGCCAAATCTCGCCGTTGACTTTTATTGCGGCGCCGTTCGTCATCATCGTGACCTCCACGCAGCCCATCATAAGCCGCAACCCCGATTCCGGCTGCCCGTCCCTCGCGCGCCAGCCAGGAATCAACCAATTCCGCGACCCGGCTCGCTTCCTCTATACTTTCCCCGTGCCCCTGCCGCCCAATCAACTCGTTGCTTTGATGGTCGCTGTCAGTTTCTCCGCGGGGCTCAACGTTTACGCCACGGTGGCCACTCTCGGCCTGTTGTCTCATACACGCTATCTCGACTTGCCGCCTTCGCTGCACCTGCTGTCGAACTGGGGCGTGATCGCGGCCGCTCTGGTTTTGTTTGGCATCAATTTTTTCGCCGACAAGATTCCGGCGTTCGATCTGTTTTGGAACGCGCTGCACACTTTCATCCGCGTTCCCGTCGCCGCGCTGCTCGCATTTCAGGCCACAGCCGGCCTCACGCCCGCTGAGCAGCTTGCCGCCACTGTTGCCGGCGGGGCCATCGCTTTTATTGCGCACGGAGGCAAAACCGCCGTTCGCGCCGCCGTCACTCCTTCGCCAGAGCCCTTTTCGAACATCGCGCTCAGTCTCGGCGAAGATGCGCTCGCCATCTTTCTCACGTGGCTTTCCACTTGGGAGCCCTATATCGCGGCGGCCATCGCGTTCATCTGCATTCTCGTCACTCTCATCCTCATTCGCTTCGTCTTCCGCGCGCTGAAATCGCTGCGCCGTCGCCGCAAGCAGGCCGTGATGGCCTGAGCCTGCGCAGCCAGAATCGAAACCTCCGGGTTCGAAAAAGAGTCAGGACAGCTAGCCGGGGAACTTCCTCTGCGCCAATCTCGTAGTGTCGCTTATCAACCCTGTTCACAGCCGGCATGAAACTCGATTTCCCTCGCGCAGAAAGGAATGACGCTATGGAACCGGTGCGCCACAACAGTGTTTTGGAAACACTCTCGCCTGCGTTTTGGGCTCGACTTACAGGAGCCGTCTACTTGCTGAATTTTGTCGTGTCGGGCATCACGATGACGGGAAAAGGAAGCCCCTGGATGCTCGCCATCTGTGCCCCGGCGGCCACAGTCACCTATGTGACCGTGACGGCTCTGCTCTGCTATCTCTTCTGGCCAGTGAACCGCTGGCTCTCGGTCCTCGCAGCCTGTTTCAGTTGGGCCGGGAGCGTCTATGGCTATATCGATCCGGCCTACCGACCCATTCATGTAAACTTTCTGGTCTTCTACGGTTTCTATTGCCTTCTCATCAGCTATCTCATCTTCCGCTCAACGTTCATGCCTCATTTCATCGGCGCTGTAATGCTTGTGCCGGCCCTGAGCTGGATGACTTTTATCTGGCCGCCGCTCGCGAACCGTCTCGCGCCCTATCAGGTCGTCGCGGGAGGAATCGGAGAAGCTATACTCACGATCTGGCTCCTTGCCATGGGTGTTAATTCCGGGCGATGGAGACAACAGGCCGGGACGCGGCTCGTCCCCGCTGCCTGACGCAGGAAGTCGCCGTCCCGGTGAGTCTCATGGCGAGAGAAAGTCCATTCCGATCGGAAGATTTTTCAGATATATATAAGTTGATCCGGCAGATGAATGCTCAGGCGCGTCGCCTCTTCCGCCGGAACTCCGCCCATGCCGCCTCGCTCCGCATCACCGCGTAAATCTTTCACCGCGCTCCTCGAGCCCGACGGAAGCGCGCTTAAATGGGTGATTGCTCGCGTCCCTTTCGACATTGCCGAGGCGTGGCCAGTGCGCAACGGCCGGCGGGTGCGCGGCGAAATCGGCGGCTTCGCTTTCCGCACTTCGCTCTTTCCCGATTCGCGCCGCGGTGGCCACTTTCTGCTGGTCAACAAGAAGATGCAATCCGGCTCCCACTCGCAGGTTGGCTCACACGTAAAAATCTGGCTTGAGCCCGATCTGGCTGAGCGCCCGATCACTCTGCCACCGGAACTGGCTCGCATCCTCAAATCCGACCGCGCGCTGCGCAAATTGTTCGACTCGATGAGTTCTTCCCGGCGCCGCGAGTTTGGCAAGTTCGCAGACCAGCCCAAATCCACCGCAGCCCGCCAAAAGCGCGCCGACAAGATCGCCGGGATGCTAGCGCAGGCCCTCGAAGGCCAACACGATCCCCCTCCTGTTCTGCGCGCCCTCTTTCAGCGCCATCCCGGCTCGCGCGAAGCATGGTTCGCCCTCACGCCGGCCCAGCGCCGAAATCACCTGATGGGAATCTTCTATTATGAATCCGGCGACGCTCGAGAACGCCGCGCCACCAAGGCTCTTGAGGACGCGTTGCGCGCCGCGGAGAGGTCCGCGCGACGAGAATCTCCTTAAGCGCGAATCGGTAATCCACCTTTCGGATGAATGAGCCCATCCCGTTCACTGAACAGCAGTTAGCTCGACGAACCAGTCTGCAGCGATCGCGCAGCACGCGCGCGCGGCCAAACCCTCACAACTTTTCCAGTGGGGGGTGTTTGAACGAGGCAACAGGAGGGAGGACGGTTGGCCGGGGGGCGAATTTCAGCTGGTCTTCACCCACGGTTTTATCGTCTAATAAATTGAGATGACACTTGCTTCCGCTCGCACGCTTCTCCCCAGAGCAACAGCCATGGTAGCAGACGATCAGACGCGGCAGGAAAACCTGGCCGTCTCCGCTGGCCTCAAACTCCAGAAGGCCGGAATCCTCGAGGAGCTCATCGTCCGGTATCAGCACCGCCTCATGCGTTATTTGCTCTTCCTCACCGGCAACCGCGACACCGCCGAAGACATTTTTCAGGAAGTGTGGATGCGCGTTCTTGTTCGCGGCGATCAGTTTGATGGCCGGGCGCGGTTTGAGACGTGGCTCTTTACCATCGCGCGCAATCTGGTAATCGATCAACGCCGCAAGCGCACCATGAACTCGCTCGACGAGCTTATTGACGGCGCAACGGAAGACGATCGCTCGATGACTTTCGAGGTCGTTGCCGACGAGCCCACTCCCTTCGACCGCGTTTCAAACCTTGAAGACCGCGAAAGGATAGCGGCTGCGCTGCTCGAACTCGATGCGCTTCACCGCGAAGTGCTGGCCCTTCGCTTTTACGAAGAGCTCTCGCTTGAAGAGATCGCCAAGGTCACCCGCGCTCCACTTTCCACCGTCAAGTCGCGGCTCTATCGCGGCCTGGCGATGATCAAACCCCGGCTCGACTTTGCGGCGGCTCGCTTTCAGGAGGTTGCTTGAGGACGGCAGAGCTGGCAGGCAGAGCTGGCGCCCCTAGCGCGCCAGGCGGTTCCTCGAGCGCGGGCGCCAAGGCCGATCTGCTTGACGCGATCACCGGCAAGCAAGCCGGCCGCGACCGCGCTGTTGCTGAAAAAACCCGCCGCGTCGTTCTGGCTTCGCACGGAGTTATTCAAGATCAGAAGGCCGGCCGGCGCCGCACTCGTTCCCTTGTTCTGGCATCGCTGGTGCTGGCTCTTTTGGCCTTCGGTCCACTGGCCTGGCGGGTGGCCGACGACCTGATCGGCGGCGAGCACATCTCCGACATCGCCACCCAAACCAGCGTCTGGGCTTGCATCCTTATTCCGGCGGTGCTGGCCGCTGTTCTGGTGGGCGGCTGGTCTCGCAGCAAGGAATAACTCCCACTCAAGTTCGTCGATTTATTGTGCCGGATGCGCCTGGGGCCGAAACTTCCGGGGACCCTGCTCCGTCCATTGAAAAAGAGGCGAACCTGTCTCCGAGTCACTATCTCCGGGAGTAACGGCCCATGGCTGATCAAAAGCCCGTCAGTTTCAGCGAAGAAGAGCGCCTGATTCCGGTCTGGTCGATCGTCCTCGCCAGCCTGGCTTTCGTCCTGATCGAATACTACTTCTGGCTGGTTGCCCCCGGGCAGCGCCATCATCCGCCGCCTCCGCTCGGCCTGCGCATCTACTTCAACATCTCATGGGGAGTGGTCGCGTCTCTCTATTTCCTCATGGTCGGTTACATCAGCAAGGATGCTCCGCGCCGCGCCATGAGCGCGCGATTCTGGATGGTGATCTGCTTTGTGATGCCCGCGGGCATTGGAGCGGTGCTCTACTTCCTGCTGCGCCAACCCCAGGTCTCTCGCTGCCCCTCGTGCGGGACGCATGTTCAGGGCGACTTTCATTTCTGCCCGCAGTGCAACTATCAGCTCACGGCAAACTGCGGCACCTGCTTCCGCACCGTCCGAGCCACCGATATCTATTGCACCAACTGTGGCCATGAGCTGGCCCAGGACCAGACTCCCGCGCGTCTCCGCGTGCTGAGCGAGTAGCGAAGAATACAGCCCCCTTTGCGGCGCACGTGAAGCTCAGCCGCCCTATGCATTGTCATCCTGAGGTCGCCGCGGCGGCCGAAGGATCTGCAGTTGTTTTTTCGTCCTCTGCGAGCCCCGCAACCTGACCGCCGAGCTTCGCTTACCGCACTAACTCGGCTAGCTCCGCTAGCGCCGCTAACTCCGCTGTCCTTCGCGGGTGGCCCAGGTCTCGATTTTGAGACCTGGGATACCACGAACTCAGCCTCACCCGGGCCCTTCGAGGTGTCATCCTGAGCGGAGCACGCTTGGGGCCCCACGTTAGCGGGGTAAGCGGAGCGAAGGATCTGCTTCTGCTTTTTGCGAGCCTGGATGGAATCGCCCGCTGAAAGCTGAGGGCTGACGGCTGGAAGCTCCCGATCTCCGCCAGCCCCGTTAACTCCGCTGACCCCGCTGTCTTCCCTGTTCTACAATCAATTGTTCGGCCCGCCATGCCCATCTCCGCCCTCATTATCGACGATGAACAACTGGCTCGCGACGAGCTCAAGTACCTGCTCGATTCGGTTGGCGACGTGGATGTGGTTGCGCAGGGCTCAAACGGCATTGAGGCCGTCGACCTCATCGACGAGCATCATCCCGATCTCGTCTTTCTCGATGTGCAGATGCCGGGTCAGGACGGATTCGCCGTCATTCAGCGGCTCGTCGATCGCAACCGCGCTCAATCCGCGAAGGCGGGCGCGGAGAAAGACATTGCTCCCCTGCCGCAATTCGTCTTTGCCACCGCATACGACCAGTACGCTGTGCGCGCCTTCAACGTGAACGCGGTCGACTACCTGCTCAAGCCTTTCGATCTGGCGCGCGTGACTGAGGCTGTGGAGCGCGCCAAGGCGCGCATCGCCGCGGGCACTCCCTCAGCCGGCGCGCCCGAGCAAATCCAGATCGATCGCCTGTTGCGGCTCCTTAACCGGCCCCAAAACGGCGAAGCAAGCCGCCCGCCCGCCAAGCTCATCGTGCAGGCGCAGAGCCGCTTGCTGCTTGTCGATCAGGCCGACATTTGCTTTGCAGCCATCGATGAAGGTGTCATTCGCATCGTCACGCGCGCCTTCGAGGGCCAATCCAAATGCCGCACTCTTGAGGAGCTTCTCGAGTTGCTCGACCCTGCACGATTCTGGCGCGCCCACCGCGGATTCGTCGTAAATATCGACCAGATTCGCGAGGTCATGCCCTGGTTCAAATCCAGTTACCAGCTGCGCATGAATGACAAGCAGCAGACCGAGATCCCCGTCAGCCGCGCCCAGACCAAGCGCTTGCGCGAGCTCTTCAACCTGTAGCCTCTTTTTCCTGCCCTGAAATCCTGGCCCACGCGATCGCGGCAAACGCGCCCATCACAAAAATGGAAACCAGCGCCGATGCGCCGGCGATCTCAGAGAATCGCCACGCTCTGCCGGTTGGATCCTGGACCCACGCGGGAGAAACTCTGGATAAAACTTGCAGCACATTGCCTGCCGCGCAAAGCAGATAGAAAAGCAGCGCCGGGCGCAAGCTCGATCCCGGTTTGGCCATCGGCGCCGCCGCGCGGCCGCGCAAGAAGAACGCGAACAGTAGATAGATTGCGAAGATGTTTCCGTACCAGCCCAGATAGTTTGAGATGGGAACTCCGAACCACGGTCCGCCGTCCAGCCAGATCCAGCCGTGCAGCACCGTGGCCCAGACGGGGTCCTGCGCCAAATCCCAGGCGACCATGATGAAGCTCGCAACCAGCGGAATCGTCAGAACCCTCATCCCACTCACCTCGCCATAGGGCTCGCCGAGAATCGCGCGAGCCAGCGTCCACGAGACATAAGCCATTCCGATGTAAGCCAGGCCAAGCAGCACCGGCACGTGGAACAGCTTCGGCCCCATGAGCCCGGCAAAGTAGTAGCGGCCAAATGGAAAACCGGTGAGGACGCTCAGATTCTCCGTGATGTTGCCGATGACCGTGCAGATCGCCGCAAAAACAAGAATGCCGCGCAGCCTGTAGTGTCGCGCTCCATCCACCAGAGCAAACGCCATCGCGGAGAGCACATCCAGAGAAACAATCCAAAGACGAGGGGCGCCGCCGTGGAAGACCTCGAGGATTCGTGCGCACGCATAGGCCGCAAGAATCGCTCCCAGGAGCAAGCCAACTCCGGGACCGGAGGTTCGCTCGGATGCGCGATTCATGTCGGCCAGTATTTCATGTCAAGAGCCGATCGCTGGCCAAACCTGCCTAAACCATTGAAAACGCCCGCGAAATACTACTCTCGAAGTTTGCCGATTATTTCTGCAAACTCGCTACACTTGAACTATATGGAGATTCATCGCCAATTTCCCGGTGCCATAATGGCAA
This sequence comes from uncultured Occallatibacter sp., assembly GCA_964533905.1. Classification (GTDB taxonomy): domain Bacteria; phylum Acidobacteriota; class Terriglobia; order Terriglobales; family Acidobacteriaceae; genus Telmatobacter. Next base: position 101,731 of record CAZHOO010000005.1, read on the forward strand.
CGCGGCGTCCAAAAACGTGGTCGATTTGGGCTGAAAAGACATGCGACGTGGGGACCGCGAAGGGGAGAAAAAATGAAATAAAAAAACTTGATATTTCGCCGAATTTTCGCCATTTAACTCGTTTAGAATCAACAAACCGCCCACCGGACCATCGCCAAAATGCATCAAATTTTGTCGAATCTATGTCAAACAAACCCTTTGGAATCAACACGCAACGAGCCGATTCGCAAGCGATACGAATCGACTCATTAACTATCTGATTCTATTGCTCTTGTTTCACTTTCGATGCGCGATTCACGTTCCGGCAGCTAACTTCGCTCGCTCCGCCGACCCCGCTAGCTCCACTGCCCTTCAGTCGTACCGCTCGAAGACAACCTGCTTCTTGTGCCAGCCGAATCCGTCGAGCAGCTCGCGGACGCCGGAGACCATGAAGTTCAGCCCGCAGATATAGGTGTAGATGTCGAATTTAAGATTCGCCGCGGGAATCGCTGGATCGACTTGCGCCAGCGGCAGGGATTGGCCGAGGCGTTTCGCACGATCCTCGATGATCTGCGCAACGTGGACCTGGACGTGGCCGCGAAGGCCCTTCCAGATGTCATCGGCGCGGCTCAGCGTGGGCAGGTAGTGGAAGTTGGGCACGCGATTGGCCAGCGCCTCAAATTCGGATCGGTAATAGATGTCGCTCTCGTAGCGCGTTCCGTAAACCAGCCAGATATCTTTGCCCTGGCTGCGATCGGCCTCGCCAACCGGAAACAGCCATTCGAGATAAGCGCGCATGGGGGCCACGCCGGTACCGGTGGCCACGAAGATCGAATCGGTAATTGGCTGCTGCAAAACGAAGTGCCCATGAGGGCCGTGAACCTGAATCGTGCCTCCCACGGGCAAATCGGGCAAGTCGGCGAGGTGATTCGAGAAGAAGCCATTCTCCACGCGATTCACGCACAGCTCGAATCTGTTTCCTCGAGCCGCAGAAGCGATGGAGTAGGCGCGCGTCTGCTGCTTGCCATTTTCGTCCTGCGCAACGGCTGACACGAACTGGCCGGGCTGGTAGTTGAAGCTCTCACGTCCCTCAACTTCAAACAGGAAGTGATAGCACTGGGCAACTTCAGAAATGCATTCTTTGCGCAGGAGTCGCGCTGTGTAGAGCTCGCGTGCCAATTTTTTCCTCGCCTTTTAGGGAGACTGGGAGCCGGGGCTGTTCCTGCTGGGATTATAGGTCGCCGGGGTCCGGTGTTGCCATGCTGCTCCAAGCGCGAGTTGCGCTGCGGCGCACCACGCCATTACTGCGCGCCCATCACCGGAATCTCGATTGCCGAATCGTGACCCGGTCCGGAATAGATCTCAATCGTCTCGGCCTTGTAGTCGCTGGGCCTGGCTTTCATGATGTTGGGCACAAAGGTTTGCGGGTTGCGATCGTAGAGCGGAAACCATGTGCTCTGGACTTCGACCATCACCGTGTGCCCGGCCTTGAAGACATGATCGATGTCGTGCAGGCTGAACTTGTATTCATGAATCGATGCGGGCGCGAGCGCTGTTGGCTGGTCGTATCCCGCGAGGTAACGTCCGCGAAAGATCTCGGCGTTGGTCAACAACTCGTAGCCGCGCATCGTCGGGTCCGGATCGTCGTCTGGGTATTCGTCGATCAGTTTCACTACAAGGTCGTTGTCAGTGCCCGTCGTCGAAGCAAAGATGTCGGCCACCACTTCGCCGGTGATCGTCAGATCCTTCGTGAGCACGGGCAGCTTCCACACGGCCACATCGTTGCGGCCGGTTACAAATCGCTGGTCCTCGGTGAGCCAGTTGTACCACTCGGAGCCGTCGCTGTACGTCGGCTGGATGGGCCTGTGCCTATAGGGAACAGGATTGGCGGGATCGCTGATGTAGGAGCCCGCAGTTTCGCTTCCTGCCTCCGACTCCGGCGCACTCCAGCTCAGCTTTCCCGCACCTTCGAGATAAAGAGCTGTCGGCTGCGATTCTTTCGGCGGGAAGTGCGCATAGTATTTCCAGGTATTCGAGCCGGTTTGAAAACTGGCCGTATCCTCAAGATTGAATCCGGGCTGGTCTTTGAGGAAATGCGCGAAGAACTTCGCTTCGAATTGCGAGCGAAACTCGGTGCCGATCGGCTCTCCAAAGTTCAGATTGCCCAGACGCTCGGAAGACGAAGACCAGTAGCCATGCCGCCAAGGTCCGAGAACGAGAAAGTTCTCGTGATTTGTGTCGTGCGGCTCGAGCTTCGTGTATTCCTCCTGCGGCCCGTACATATCTTCCTGGTCGTAGTAGCCGCCAACCGTGAGCGTTGGCACGGTGACGGAATTCAACTCGTATTCCACTCCGCGCGAAGACCAAACCGGATCGTATGCCGGGTGATCGAGGAAGAGCTTCCAGGTGGGAAGAAGCCTGGATCCGGACTGTTTGACATCCTCCGCGAAGCTGCCGCGGCGTAGAAAGTAATCGAAGCCGTCGACCGGCTTCCCGCTTTTGTCTTCGCCGTAGCAGACCGCGGTATCTGTTTTTGTCGACTCGAGCCCCAGCACGTAGTCGTAGCCGTAGCTTTGGCGGAAGGCCCCGTTATGAAAGAAATCGTCCCCGATCCAGACGTCAATCATGGGCGCCTGAGGCGAGATCGCCTTCACCGCGGGGTGCGGGTCGATGCCTGCCATCATCGCGAGGAATCCGGGATAGCTGGTTCCCACGACACCCACACGGCCATTGTTGCCGGCCACATTCTTGATAAGCCACGCCACGGTGTCATAGGTGTCGGTGCTCTCGTCAATTGCACTCGGATTGCGGTGGTCTGCAAGCGGCCGCATCATCACGAACTTGCCTTCACTCCTGTAGCGTCCGCGAATGTCTTCGGCCACGTAAATATATCCGTCACGCGCGAGCTGGGGCCTTTGGGCAAAAAACGAGGCACGCTCGGTTTCGTCAACGCCATACGGCGTGCGCTGCATCAGGATGGGCAGCGGCATTTTGAGATCCTGAGGTTGAAGGATGACTGCGTGCAGCTTGACTCCGTCGCGCATGGGAATCATCGCTTCGCTGCGAACATAATCATGGAAAACGTGGCGGACGGGCTCGCCAGAGCGGACGTAGATCGTACCGGGATGGTCAGAAAAAGAGATTTTCGCCGCGCGGACATCCCCATCCATTTGAAACGCGGCTGTCACATCTGAATTCGCGAGAGCGAAGAGAGACGCGGAGATTGGTCTCAGTTCGGTGGGCACTTGGCGATCCGATTCAACCGTCAGCGCGCCTGCCTCCACGTATACGCTGTAGGCATCGCTGGGATTTGCCGGATCGACGTACTCGCCAGTAAACACGCCAATCTGCTGCGTGGCCGCCTGCTTGGCGGATTGCGGAGCCGCATAGGCCGCGACCGCCTGAATGGAAAGGATTGCAATGCAAACGGCTTTAGAAAGCAAACGACGGCAAGTCAATTCCGATCCCTCTATTCATTGTTTTGAGAACACATCGCGAGACCGCTGCCGCGCTGCCTCGCTCAATGTGCGTGGCCGTGGTGATGCTCATGCCTCACGCTCATCTCCTCGGGAGGAGCGACGCAAATGCAATCCTCCGGCGATTCGCAGCCGATGTGCTCAAACTGAATTGTCGTATGGTCTATCTCATATTGACCGTGGAGAACATCTTTCAGGTTAGCCAGAATGCACACGCTCTCCGAAGGGGGAATATCGGCAATCGTCACGTGGCACGACAGGGCGCGCGAGTAGGAGCCCAGGCACCAGACATGGAGGTCGTGAACATTGACCACGCCCTCAACCGCTTCCATGACAGAACGAATCTGCTGCAGCGAGACACCCCGCGGGGTACCCTCAAGCAAAATATTGAGCGTTTCACGCACGATTCCAATACTCGACCAAAAGATGAACGCGGCAATCAGGATGGAGAGAACGGGATCAATCCAGTTTTGACCCGTCAGCAGGATGCCCACACCGCCTGCGATCACAGCTGCCGTCGAGAGAGTATCGCCCGCCATGTGCAGAAAAGCACTGCGCAGATTCACGTCGCGGGCCACGCCCCAGAGCAGAGCCGCGATTGCACCGTTCATCGCCACACCAGCTGCGGCCACGATCATCATGATCCGGGGCTGGACGGCTACTGGAGAGCTGAGCCGATGGACGGCTTCAACGGCGATAAGGAGCGAAATGGCGATGAGCGTTGCCGCGTTGATGAACGCCGCGATCACGCCGGCACGCTGGTAGCCGAAGGTTCTGGAGTGATCTGCCGGCCGCGACTGGAAATAGACCGCGGCGAAACTCAGGAGGAGAGCCAGGAAGTCTGAGACGTTGTGGCCAGATTCAGACAGCAATGCCAGCGAATGTGCACGCAACCCGGCGACGAAAGTGACCACAACATACGCCAGGGTGGCCGCCATCGAGATGCGCAGGACGAATGTTGTCCGACCAGCAGGCTTACCGGCCTCTGCCGCGTGAACATGCATATTGATAGTCTAACCGGGGTTTGGGATCGAGCGCCAACGCGTAGCTCTAGCCTTTGCCGGGGCGCAAATGGCTCAGATCCAAGGGGTCGGGGTCGTCGAACGAAGGCAGTTGTGGAATGCGTTCCCGGAGTCCCGTCCAGCCTTCGCCGACGACGATGCTGTTATACGGATTACCGGGCTGATAGCGGACGGTGCAAGGAAATCCGGCCCTCACTTCGCTGGCGTTGACAACGTCGCGCAGGGCCGTTATGTCCTGCGAACATTCGTAATCCACGCCGGCGATTCGGTAACTGAACAGGAGCATGGTGAGCGTCCGGCCGTCTCTGGCTTCGACTTCATAAATGTCGAGAAGCATGCCGTCAACGAGCCGCCCGGATTGCACGAGAAAGGTGCGCCGTGCTTGCTCAATTTCGTCCGCGCTTGGGCGCTTGCGCAGCACCAGCCACGCAGCAGCCGTCGCCGCCAGGATCGCAGCGGATAACCCGGCGGCAATTTCCCAATTGTCTGTGTTGCGCAGGATCATCCCGAGATGGAACCCAAGCCCAAAGCCCACTTCGAGGATACCGCAGATGAAATCGCCAGGGCGCAGCGCGCCAGTAGTGCAGTGCCGCGGCGATCACCCCTCGCAGTGTCGCCTTTCCAAGGTGAGGCCCGCGCCCCTTCCAAGGTCGCGCGAATGACCTATACTCTAGGTTGCACGAACGGCAGGATTTTCCTCTGTCGGGTGCGCGGTTTTCGAGTTTGATGGCTGCCCTGGAACGGGCGACGGCATGAAAGAACGTTCTCACATTCGCTCTACGACAGTGATTTGCGTGCGGCGCAATGGCCAGGTGGTTATGGCCGCAGACGGTCAGGTCACGTTTGGCGACCACGTGCTGAAACACTCGGCCAAGAAGATTCGCCGCCTTTTTCAAGATAAAATTCTCGCCGGGTTTGCCGGCTCCACGGCCGATGCGTTCAACCTTTTCGCGCGTTTTGAAACCAAGCTCGAACAGCACGCTGGGAATCTGAACCGATCTGCCGTGGAGTTGGCAAAAGATTGGCGCACCGACAAAATGCTGCGCAACCTGGAAGCGTTGCTGCTGGTTGCGGATAAGGCGCAGACGTTTCTGATTTCTGGCTCGGGCGACGTGATCGACCCCGACGAGCCGTTAGCGGCCATCGGGTCAGGGGGCAGCTACGCTACTGCTGCAGCGCGCGCATTAATGGAGAACACAGAATTGAGCGCTCGCGAAATCGCCGAAAAGGCCATGAAGATCGCGGGCGAAATCTGTATCTACACAAACGATCGCATCACCGTCGAGGAGCTACAGGGTTAGCGGACTGTCCCGCTGACATTTGTCCATGGCCATCTATCTTCCCGCATCCGCCGAAGAACAGGAACTCGCGCTCGACGAGTTGACGCCGCGCGAGATCGTCGCCGAACTCGACAAGCATGTCGTTGGGCAGCGCGCAGCGAAGCGCGCCGTGGCCATTGCGCTCAGAAATCGACAGCGACGTCAAAAGCTTCCCCCAGATCTGGCCGACGACATCATGCCGAAGAACATCATCATGATCGGCCCCACTGGCGTGGGCAAGACCGAGATCGCGCGGCGTTTGGCGAAGTTGACGAACTCGCCGTTCCTCAAGGTCGAAGCCTCAAAGTTTACCGAGGTGGGCTATGTGGGCCGGGATGTGGAGTCAATGATCCGCGACTTGGTCGAGATCGCAATCGACATGGTGCGCGAAGAGCGGCTCGAAGAAGTGGAAGACAGAGCAGAAATGAACGCCGAGGAACGGCTGCTCGATGTTCTACTGCCTCCGCCGCCGGCCGCGCCACAAACGCAGGAGGGACAGCTCTCGCTTCCCGGTGCGGAGAGTCACCAGCGGTCGCGCGAAAAGCTTCGCCAGCAATTTCGAGAGGGCAAGCTCGATGAACGCATGGTCGAGCTTGATGTGCGCGAGCGTAGTTCGCCGCAGTTCGGCATCATCTCTAACCAGAACATGGAAGACATGGAGATGAACCTCAAGGATATGCTGCCCAATATTTTTGGAGGCGGCACCAAGAAACGAAAGATGAAGGTAACGGACGCCTTCGATTATCTGGTGCAGGAAGAAGAGGGCCGGCTCATCGATATGGATTCAGTGAATCGAGCTGCCGTCGAGCGGGTTGAATCGAACGGGATCATCTTCCTTGATGAGATCGACAAAATCGCCGGGCGCGAGAGCGGTCACGGGCCGGATGTTTCACGCGAAGGTGTGCAGCGGGACATCCTACCCATCGTTGAAGGCACAACCGTCAACACTCGCTATGGGATGGTGCGCACGGATCACATTCTCTTTATTGCCGCCGGCGCCTTCCACGTTTCCAAACCCAGCGATCTCATCCCGGAGTTACAAGGCCGATTTCCAATTCGCGTCGAGCTGCAATCGCTCACCGTCGATGATTTTCTGCGCATTCTCACCGAGCCAAAGGCATCGCTGACCAAGCAATATTCGGCGCTTCTTGAAACCGAGGGGGTGCGCCTTGAATTCGCTCCTGAAGCCTTGCGCGAAATGGCCGAATTCGCATTCAAGGTCAACGAGACGACCGAGAACATTGGGGCGCGTCGCCTGCACACGATCATGGAGCGCGTTCTCGAAGATGTAAGTTTCCTGGCGCCCGACGTGGCTCGACGCGCGCCCAACGAGCAGGCCTCTTCGGTCCTTTCCGCAGCCATCAAAAATGAATCAACAGTGCCATTGCCGTTCCATGAGCGGATGACGGCTTCCGGCCCGGAGAAGGTCTTCCTTATCGACGACGCTTATGTGAAGCAAATGGTCGCGTCGATCGTGAAAGATCAGGATTTGTCCCGCTACATTCTCTAAACTTGCCAGCGCCCTCTAATCTCAACCGAAATCGCCGTTTCGAGGCGAACGGCGCGGAGATCCTTGTGCGTGGGCGGAGCATTTCGTCACTGGACGACTGTACGACCTCAGCGAGGACTGGTTTGCGCCGCCCTCGGCTGCGCTGTAAAATGGAGAGACTGCAAAACGTACACGTCGGGGAGTGGCTCAGCCTGGTAGAGCACCTGGTTCGGGACCAGGGGGTCGGAGGTTCGAATCCTCTCTCCCCGACCATTCAAA
>CAZHOO010000006.1:0-99967 GCA_964533905.1 uncultured Occallatibacter sp.
CCAACAAGCGCTCCATCGCATGGGGCATCGCCCAGAAGCTCCACGAGGCCGGCGCAACTCTGGCCATCTGTTACCAGAACGAGCGCATGAAGTCCGAGGCCGGGGACCTGATCAGCGAACTTTCCGGCGCCAGCGGCTTCCAATGCGATGTCTCGAACGACCAGGAGATTGGGTCGCTGTTTGCCGCCCTCAAGGAAAAGTACGGCAAGCTCGATATCCTCGTCCACGCCGTCGCTTATGCGCCTCCCGAGGACCTCAAAGGCGAATTCATCAACACCAGCCGCGAGGGTTTTCGCATCGCGCACGACGTGAGCGTCTACTCGCTGATCGCCGTGAGCCGCGGCGCTGTCCCGCTGATGACCGAGGGCGGCAGCATCATCACTCTCACTTATTACGCTGCCGAGAAAGTCGTGCCTCACTACAACGTGATGGCGCTGGCCAAGGCCTCGCTCGAATCGGCGGTGCGCTACCTCGCATTTGAGCTCGGCCCCAAAAACATTCGAGTCAACGCTATTTCCGCCGGCCCCATCAAGACGCTGGCCGCGCGCGGCGTGGGCGCTTTAGGTGACATGCTCAAAGCCCACAGCGAGCGCGCTCCACTGCACCGCAATGTCGATCAGCTCGAAGTCGGCGGCACCGCGCTCTATCTCGCCAGCGATCTCGCCAGCGCCGTGACCGGTGAAGTGATTTACGTCGATTGCGGCTACAACATCATGGGGTTCTGAGCGGGTCGCCCTTCTCATCAGCCAGAAAACTACATCGCCTGGATCACGTCCCACACCGCAGGCTCAACCGGCAGTCCCAGCCGCGTGTTTTCCTCGCGCAGGCGCACGGTCTCTTCGCCGGGATAGCGAACCTTGCCGCCTGGTTTCGCGGGTGCGCAATTGTGCAACGAAGCCACCACCGCATCGGCAATCTTCTCGGCTTCCTCGACCCTCCCGAATGCCGCAGGATTGAGCGCAAGAAACATCTGGGAGATTGCAGTCTCCTGAACGGCGACCGAAGAGATTTGATAGGTAGCCTGGCCGAGCGTCATCATCGCGGCCATCATGTCCAGCACAACGGCAAGTCCCGATCCCTTCCAATATCCCGCCGGCAGCGGCCGCCATGATTTCTCAATGGCTCCGGGATCGCGTGTCAGGTTGCCTTCCGCGTCGAAACCACCATCCACGGGCAACAGCTCGCCGCGCTTGCGGTAGCTCTCCAGCGCCCCATAGGAGAACTGCGACATAGCCATGTCCAGCACCACCGGCCCGCTCGCGCGCGGAACACCAATGATCAGTGGATTGTTTCCGATGACGCGCTCCGCTCCGCCCCATGGCGGCAGGTTGGGCATTGTGTTCGTCCAGCAGATGCCGATGAATCCTGCTTCCGCGGCCTGCCAGCCATACGTGCCTCCACGCATCCAGTGGTTGGTATTGCCCAGCGCCACGCAACCCACGCCGTGTTCGCGGCCGAGAGCGATCGCGCGCTCCATTGCCGCCAGGGCAGCCAGGTTGCCGGGGCCTCGATGCCCATCCCATCGCTCCAGGGCGCCGAGCCTGTGAACCGCCTCCGGCTCCGCGGTCGGAATCACCCGTCCGTTGCGGATCGTCTCCACGAATCGCATAAACCGGTTCACGCCGTGCGTGTAGACGCCGTCGCGTGTTGTCTCAGCAAACAGCCGCGCGCACGTATCGGCACGACCAGGAGCGAACCCGAGCTTTTGCAGGACGCCTGCCAGCGTCGCCTGGACTTGAGGGAATGGAATGCGATTCATGTGTTCACTAGAAGGACTTCGATCAGATCGTGCGGATGGATGAGGACCACCAGGAGCAGATTCGAATGGGTTTGCTGACTCGCTGACTCGCTACCTTGCTAACTCGCTAGCTCCGCTGACTCCGCTGGCGCCGCTAGCACCGCTATTCTTTCAGCGTCACCGTAATTTTCCGTGCATCGCCGCCCTCGGGAGCGATCACGATCTCACCCGTTGCGCGCTTGCGAATGCTCTTGAACTTGTCGCCCCACTCCACCAGGACTAGCGCATCCGGCGTAAGCAGATCGTCAAGCCCCAGCGTCTCCAGTTGCCGCTCGCTCTCCAGGCGATAGACGTCTAGGTGGTAGAGCTTCACCGGTTTGCCTTCGCGCGAGCCGTCAAATTCGTGGATCAACGTAAAGGTGGGGCTGGTGACCTCGTCGGGCTCGGCCGCATCCAGCGCCTGCGCAATGCCCTTCACCAGCGTCGTCTTGCCGGTGCCCAGTTCGCCGCGCAACAAAAGGAACTGAGGAGGCTTGAGCAGGCCGGCGAGCTTGCGGCCCACCTCCACCGTGTCCGCGCCGCTTTGCGTGGTGAACTCGTACGTCTTGCCTTCAGCCAGAGTCGCGGCTTCTGTCATCGCTCAACCTCAACCATACTATTCAACTGCGCTTCTCGGGCTGCTGCATGCGCATTGAGTCCGCTGCATGCAATGCCCCTGCAACCAAACATACCCCGTCTTGCCGTTCCTATCAAAATCGTGCGCGTGCGATTGAAACGCCTGCGCCAACTGCGACAGGCCATCGGTGGCCAACAAAGTGTGCTCTTCGCTTTCATGCACGGCCAGATCCGCCGCCAGCCCATGCAAATAAACCGCGGCCTCCACGGCTTGCTCTGCACTGTCAGGATATTGCGCCAGCAGGCCCGCAATGAGCCCCGTCAGCAGGTCGCCGCTGCCGCCCTTAGCCATGCCCGGATTTCCTGATGTGTTCACAGCCACGCGTCCATCGGGATGAGCAATGAGCGTTCGCGCGCCCTTGAGCACCAAAGTAAGTCCCATGCGCTGAGCATATTCGCGAGCAATCTCCAGCCGATTCGCCTGAATCTTGGCCACTGTCGATCCCGCGAGTCGCGCCATCTCGCCGGGATGCGGCGTCAACACAACGAAACGCCCTTTCGCCAGCTTCTTGAGCAACGCCGGCTTCGCAGCCAGAATATTCAGCGCGTCGGCATCAATGACCGCAGGCATCTTTGTCGAGCTCAGCAGTTCCGCCACAAACTTCGCCGTCTCCGCTCCCTGCCCGAGCCCCGGCCCGATGGCGAGCACGGACTTTCCTGCAATTAAATCGGCAATCTGCTTCTTCTCGAGATTCTTTGTTGAGACCTGGCCGGCTCGTGTCGCCGCCAACGGCATCGTCATCAGTTCAGGCGCAAACGATGAGATCACGGTCAACGCCGGTGCCGGAACCGCCGCCGTCACCAACCCTGCTCCCGCCCGCAGCGCCGCAAGGGCCGACATTGCAGGAGCTCCGGCCTTGCCGCCCGCAGTCCCGAACGTGCCGCCAACAACAAGCACGTGACCGAAGTTGCCTTTGTTAGCTGCCGCAGCACGCGGGGCCTGTGCCAGCCCGAGCGATGAGCCGGCCCAATCCAGCTTGAGTTCCGAAACGATCGCCGCATCCAGCGAGCCGATGGGCGCAACCGCAACCGGTTGGTCCCAGCGCCGTGTCAATTGCCCAAACACGTGCGCGCACTTGGGCGCGGTGAAGGTAATGACGGCGTCCGCCGGAAAAACTGGCCCTGCCGACGCCGCACTCGTTTCATCCGCTGGCCAACCGCTAGGCAAATCCACCGCAAGAATCGGCGTCGCCACTTTGGATGCGTGCAGCCACTTCAGCGCGGCAAGCGCCAAGCCTTTCATCGGGGGCTTGAATCCTGTGCCCAGCACCGCGTCCACAATCAGATCGGCGTTCAGCGCAGCGCTGTGGCTGTCCAAATCCCGCGCGTTTGTTACAACATGGACTTTTCCGCGTTTCGGATTGTTTAGCTCGCTCCACGCCACGGCAGCGTCGCCCAATAGTTGCTCGGGCGCTCCCAACAACAGCGTGGTAACTGCGAGTCCGGCGTCGGCCAGGAGGCGGGCCGTCATCATGCCATCGCCGCCGTTATTGCCGCGCCCGCACAGCACCGTCACGCGCTGCGCATTCGGAAACTGCTGACGCGCAAACGCCGCCACGGCCGCAGAAGCCGCCCGCATCAATTGAATCGACGGAATTCCAAACCGCTCCGTGGTGGCGCGATCGCAGGCCTGCATCTCGGCTGCGGATAGGACGAGCATCGCAACCATGGTACTAGAAGAATGTGAATGAAAACGATCGCCGGGGTTAGATGCGCCGCGCTACTTGACCAAGCGCGCCTGGAGAGTTGTGCGCGAGTTTACCCGCGTCAGCATGCATGCGCCGTTTTTGTCGCAGTGAAAATGAACCTGGGCCGGAAACACCTGCCATTCGGCAGTGCGATTCCGCATTCCAACCACTCCCACCAGAAAAATGTGGCCGCCCTCCGTATCGAGGGTTCCCTGCGAGGGGTTGTCGCCCACAATCACGTCGTCATCGTCGATCGCGGCCGGCAAGCGGAGCGCTCGTGCGGAGAATCCCAAGCCGCCGGAGGAGCCGCTGCCCTTTCGGCCATTTGCGAGGCTGCCTGGCCGCTGGTGTTTCAGCCAGTCGTTTTGCTCATCGAGCGAGGGGAAGTTTGTGAAGAACTCCCACGCTGCAATGCTCTGGTATTGCTCCACGGAACAGGGCAGACCGCCGCTCAGTGTGATCTCCGCGATTTGCCCGTCTGGACCGGCAATATTCTGGATGGTGTCTCCGGTGGTCGTCTGCATCGGGACTAAGGCGCCTGAAGACGATGAGTCTGAAGAGCCGGCGGCAGGCGGCGCGGGAGTTGGAAGCACTACTTCCTTCTGGCAGGCGACTGCGCCTTTGGCATCAAGGAGCCGGATGACAACCGAGACTGGATGGGGTGGATTCACCGTCACAGCCTGAAAACCGGCGGTCTGCTGCGGATCAAGCGGATCGATGTAAAGCTGGTAGGCTGTGCTTCCCTCAAAGCGCGCGATAAGCCGGGCTCCCAGTCCCGCTGAATCGAAGCGGCGGGTTCCCAGGTCGACGTAAAGCGCGGGAGCCTTCGATTTGGTCAGCTTGGGGATAAGGAGGACGGCCAGAACTCCGAGTACCAGAATGAAGAGGATCGGCAGCAATGCTACTGCCCGCTTGCTCTTGGCATCTTGAGCCGCCGCTTCAGGATCTTCAAACGGCGCGGGCTGCGTCATGGTCGTGCGGAACCCATAGAGGTCCTCTTGGCTGCCACCTCCAGCTGGGGGCACCACTTTATAGACCCTATCCGCCACAGTTGATTGAGACCCGGCTGAGGTGGCCGTCGCGCTTGCCTCGAGTTGAACTACATCGCCCATCAAGCAGGTCCCATTCCTTTGGTTTGAGAGACCGAGCCAAAAGAAGTACTGATATTGGACCATGACCTGAAAGGGCCGACAATAACCACTCTGTGTGATGGGTCACAAGGGGGCCTAAAGCGGGCCAAGCCAGCAGAGCACGTTCTCAACCGGCACGAATCCCAAGTGGTTCGCCAGATGGCTCACTGGCCGTTGTCTTCAGAAATCGATCCGGCCCTCAAAGGCGATCATGCGTGGCGAGCTGTCGCCTCCCAGGCCTACGCCGAGCAGCCCCGTCGGCGGCGAGATGGTGCTTTCCAAGGTGCCGAACTTGGGGGGGACGGATTCGCCCGGAACGCCGGCCTCCACACTGCCGGGCAGTGCGAAGTCGGGGTGGTTGAAGGCGTTGAACAATTGCACATCGAAGCGGAATGAAGCCCCCTCGCGGAGCGGAAACTTGCGCGAGAGGTAGACGTCCGAGTCTGCAAAGTGTGGCCCGCGCAAGGTGTTGCGACCCGCACCACCGAATTGGCAGTCCGCTTCCGAATCGCCTCCCGTGCAGGCCCCCGTGCCGGGATCGACGACCGAAAGAAAAGCGTTGGGGTTCAGCCACTGGCGAGTTCCAGCCACTGTCACTCCTGGGAACGCTGTTTTGCGGTAAAGGGGTTGACCCGCAACGCGCCGCGCAAACTGCGGTCCACTCGCCTGGAAGACTCCTTTCCCATTCGCCGTATACGGCTGGCTGAGGACGCTGAACGGCAGACCGGTATGGAAAAAGGCCGTCTCAGAAAGCGACCAGCCCCCAAACACAGCGCGCAGAAGTGCACCTTTTTGCGGCGACGGAAACTGCACCACCCCAAATGCCGATATGTTCTGCCGCACGTCGTAGTCGCAGTTCCCATATTGCTGCTGCAGCTCGCCAGGCAGCGGCGAAAGGATTCCCTGTGCCGAAAACGACAGCAGGCCGCCGTTTGAAACCTCGTCCAGGCAATGGCTCAGCGTGTAGCTGGCACGCAGCGTCACGGCGCTCAGTTGCTCGCTCACGCTGGCCTGCAGGCCGGAATAGCTGCTATTTGCATCCGTGCGAAACTCATTTACGCTGCCGAATCTCTGGTCGAGCGGCTGCTGGTAAGCGTACGGCGCAAAGCATCCCGCACAGACCGTTTGGTAACCATTCAGACCCTCCAGAAACGGCTCATGGAGTCCGCGAGTGCCCACATAATCCATGCGCACCGAACCGTGGGCGGCCAATTGCTCTTCGATCCCGAAGTTGTATTGGTAGTAGTACGGCGTCTTCAGCGTGCCCGTCGGGAAGGTATTCAGACTCACGGCCAGCGGGCATGTGGGTGCGCCGACTGCAATCCCCGCGCAGGGCGCCGCGCCGCTCGCGAACACGGTCTGAAATTGCCGGTCGGCGTTGGCTGCGGCATCGGCTGCACTGTTGGGGACGCCCGGCGCCAGCGCCACGCCGCCGACCTGTCCGGCAAGACCACCCACAAAGGTTGGCGAGTTTGGAGCATTCGTCGCCGCGAGATCGGCAATCTGCGCGGGGATGATGTCGTTGAAAACGCCGAAGCCGGCATGCACGACCGTCCGCCGCGCAATCTGGTAAGCAACTGAAAGCCGCGGCTGCCACACAATGAGCGGCGTCGCCGGGAAGAGGCTCCGCACTTTGGTCTCGATTGCCTGGTCGAGCGGCTGGTTCGCGTCGTGGGGAACATCCAGAAACGAACTGGCGGGCCGTGCAAACAGCCCCTGCTGATTCACCGGATCGGTGTTCCACGTGGCGCGCAATCCCGCCGTCAATGTGGCCCGCGTCGTTGGCCTCCAGGTATCCATGGCGTAGGCATCAAGGTTCCCGGCCGCGATGCGCTCCTTGAGTGCGATTGGGAAGGTCGTACTCTCCGTGTAAGCCGTTCCGTAGGTGAACTCCGACAAGTCGTTGTAGATCGCTGTGGGAACTGTTCCCTCACCCAGGTCATAGTCGCTCACATCGATGCGGCGCGTGTTCGCGCCGAACCGGAGGCTGTGTTTACCCCTTGTCCAGTCGAGGTTGTCGTTGATCTGCCATTGCGTCACCTTGCGCCCCTGCGGATAGGTATTGTCGTTGCCGCCAATTGTTGTGAAGGGCGCATCGTTGCTGCCGGCCATCAGAACAATCGGAAACGTCTGCTCGACTTGCGCATAATGAACCGGCTCAAAGATGCTCGAGTACCAACTCGCTCCGGGATTGAACTGGTTGACCAGGTCGGAGCGGAATACGTGCGTATAGCCCACCACCAAGGTGCGTTGCGGCTGCGGCGAATAGGAGTTGAAGATCGGGTTGATGGGATCGGTAAACGCGGCCTGCAGCCCCGTATCCTGCTGGAATCGGTACCAGACAGTGTTGTTTCCATCGATCGTCTGGTCGATCTTGGCGACGATCAGATTCTCGCTGTCATCGTTGGTCATCGACTCCTGGCGCTGATTGGCGCAGCCGCTTCCGTCGAAGAGATTGCCGCTTGTCTGCACACCGGTCAGCAGGGCGCCGCTTGCGTCGAGCGGGCAAGAGCTCACCGGAACCGGAGTGCCCGCCGTGCTGCGATAAAGCTTGAACATCGCTGCGTAGAACGGAACTTCTGCGGGTTCCGCAGGAAGCGCGGTTCCTGTCGTCGGGTCGGTTCCCCCAAGCGGCAATTGGCTAAGAACGTATTGCTGATAAGCCGGAGACGGCACAACAATCTGCGTCACCAACGGAAGCGCAATGCGCACGCCTTCGTAATGCGCGAAGAAGAACAGCTTGTCTTTGCGAATCGGGCCGCCCACGCTCACGCCAAACTCGTTCACATTCGACCGCGGTTTTTTTGCTACATCACCCGGCGTGTCATTGGCGTGCAGAAAATAATCCTCCGCGTTGAGCAGAGAGCCGTTCCACAGCTCATACGCATCGCCGTGAAATGCATTGGTCCCCGCTTTGGTGAAGTAGTTCACCTGCGAGGCTCCGTAGCGCCCCTGATCGACAGCGTAGGAGTTGGTATTCACGGTCGCCTGATCGACCGCGTCGAGGCCGATGACAAGATTCGTCGAGAGCCCGATGTTCAGGCCGAGCCAGGGGTCGTTGCTGTCGTAACCGTCGAGAATATATCCGTTCGAAGTCGCCGGCAGCCCGTTGAACTCGACGTTGCCGTATCCTCCCGCGGCCTTGGCGTCGTTCGATGAGCCGGCTGTGTTCATTAACGCGCCCGGTGAAAACTGTGCGATGAAGGTCAGATCCTGGCCAGGATTCGGCAGCTTGGCAATCGTCTTCGCCTCAAGCGTGGTCGACGTATTCGGATTCTCGAGGGTCACAAGCGCCTGTTGCGCCGTTACTTCCACCGTCTGCGCAGCAACCGGCAATGTGAGATTGAAGTTCAGCGTGACGGTGTGCCCGACCTCGACCGCAACCCGCTGCGAAGTCTCGGTTGCGAAGCCGCTCGCCTCAATCGTCACGGTGTAGATCCCCGGGTTGAGTTGGGAAAACAGAAAGAGCCCGTTCTCGTTCGAATGTTCCGCGCGGACGGCTTTCGTTTCCACTTCCGTCGCCGTCACCTCTGCGTTGGCGATGGTCGCGCCTGAAGAGTCGCGCACCGTCCCCGAGATCGCACTCGACGTCCCGCTCTGCGCTGAGAGCCGCCCATAATTAAGCGCAGTTAACAGGAGCCAAAGGCCCAGGATGCCGCGGATTGTTCCTTTGCACTTCGTTGTAACCTCCGGGAAGATCGGGGAAGACTCCGGAAAATCAGCGGCCCCGCGCCTTTGTCGAATCAATCCGCATGGAAAGCGCTGTCGCGCGGCAGCCGCGCCGTTTTTCACCTACCGCGTCCTAGCGCACAGCCGCCCACGCCTGCCATAAGACGACGACCATCATAAAGATCAGGTAGATGCGCAGACCCCAAACGAGCACCAACTCGCCGCCGCGCAGTTGCCGGCGCGGAACGGGCGCGGATTTCTCCTGGACGAGTTGATCCCGTTCCAGATTCTCGAGAACCCAGCCAACTTCTTCTTCCGAGATGTGTTTCGGCTCTTCCATCGGTTCCCCTTAACTCCCCAGCCACGCGAAGGCCCGCGGGAAGACGACGCTGATTCCATAGAGGACGCCCGCCGCCGTGAGCAGCACGACAACTCCAGCCGCCAGCACATTGGCCCACCGCGGGCTGCGTACGCCGCCCATGATTTGCGGGTCGTTGACGAGCAGATAAAGGAACACCAGCGCGGGCGGCATGGCGAGAACGGCGACAACATTCACCACCAGCACGACGAAGGTAAGCGGCAGGCTGGGAATCAGCACGATGGCCGCCGCGACCGCGGCACAAAGGCAGAGCACGGCGTAAAACGACTTGCCCTGATTCACCGGGAGATTCAGGCTGTGGGGCCGGCGCGCAACTTCGCCGAATGCGTAGGCCGACGACGTGGAGATGGTGATGGAGGCAACGATACCGGCCTCGATCATGCCCAGCGCAAACAGCGATGCGCCGATGTGACCCACGACCGGCTCCAGCGCCTGTGCAAACTGCGCCGCCTCAAAATTGGCCGCGCCCATATGGCCAAAGAGCGGCGCGGTGGCGATGATTGCGCCCAGAGCAGCCAGCGCAGCCAGCCCCGCGCCCAGCACAGTGTCGATGCGCCCGAATCGAATGTCTTTCGTCGTCATGCCCTTGTCCACGGTCGCGCTCTGCTGGAAGAAAAGCATCCACGGCGTGACGGTAGCGCCGATGTCAGAGAGCAGGATCAGCAAAGTCTCCTGGCCCACGCGCGGCAGCGGCGTCCACGTCACCATCGCATGGCCGATTGCGCCCCATTGCGGGTGAGCCATCAGGGCCACGGGCACGAACACCAGGTTGCATGCGGCGGCAGCCAGGGTCACACGCTCCCATGTCCAGTAGCGGTGGCTCAGCAGCGCGGAAAAAAGCACCACAAGCGCCACCAGAACCGCGGCCCACGGCGGCACGCCGAAATAGCCGAACCCGGCGCGGATGGCAATGAACTCGGTCACCAGCGTGAGAAAGTTCCCGAAGCTGAGATCGATCACCGAGAACCAGCCCCAGAACGGTCCGAAGCGCTCGAAGATTAGCTCGGCGTGGCCGCGATGAGTGGCCGCGCCCAGCCGCACCGTCATCTCTTGAACCACCAGCGCCATCACAAAGGTGAGCACCACGAATGGAAGGAAGAAGCCGATGCCGAACTTCGCGCCCGTTGCGGCGTAGGACAGCATGCTCGGGCCGTCGTTCTCGCCCAGCATCACAAGGATGCCCGGGCCCACCAGCAGCCAAAGGAGCGACGCGTGCCCGCGCAGCCCCAGCGACCGCCGTGCCGCGCTCACGCGCGAGCGGTCGTAAGCGCGATCGATGTCCTCATGCGTGACGACCACATCGTCGACTGCGATTGCATGATCTGGACCGGTCTTAGGGCTGGCATTCATCGGCGTGGCATTCCTTGGCCTGGCATAACTCGGCCTGGCATTACTCGAGATCGACAGGAGGTGCGGAATTTTAGATTTTTCTGAACACTTGCAGAACCGGCAAACGCGACGGGCGATGCACGCTCACTTCGCTCCCCGGCAGAAGGTTCGGTCTAGGTGCGACCGCGCACAATGCAGAATCCGCCGCGGAGCCCGCGAACACTCTCAACCTCAGTATGCCACAGGTTGTTAAGCTAGGTTAATCTTTTCTTTTAGATTAAATTACGATGAACTCCGGTCTTCTATCAGGGCGTCTGGTGCCCCTGGTCTCTGGTCTCTGGCCTCTGGCCTCTGGTCCCTTGGTCCCTTGGTCCCTATTCCCTATTTCCTATTCCCTGCTTCCTAGTCCCTAGTCCCTATTCCCTGTTGCCTGCTTCAGCCAGACGGCCTCAGCAGCCGGCCGGCCCAGGATGGTGTTGCCTGTAGGTAGATCAATCAAAACGGTTTGGTCATAATTCTGGCTGAGCACGCGCAGGCTCTTGCCCGGCCCGACGCCGGAGGCATGAAGGAATTCGAGCAGCTTGGGATCGCGCTCCTGGAGGCTGATAACTGTGTAGCGCTTGCCTGCCGCAGCCTGGGAGAGCTGCATCTCGCCCCTCTTTTTCCTCTCAGCAGGGTTCAGGGGAAGAACCGAGTTCCCGTGGGGGCAGGCGCCGCTCTCGCCCAGCTTCTCCTTGAGCTTGGCTTCAAAGGCCGGCGAAACCGCGTGCTCCAGCCGCTCGGCTTCTTCGTGGATCTCGTGCCACTCCATGCCGAAAACCTCGCTTAGCATGCGCTCGATCAGGTGGTGGCGCAGCGCGGTGCGATAGGCCGTCTCGCGCCCCGCCGCCGTCAGCCGCACAATGCCGTCGTCGCCCACCTTCACGCAACCATCGCGCTTCAGGCGCTTGATTGCCATGGTCACAGCGGGCGCGGAGACTTCAAGCCAATGCGCGAGCATGGCCGGGATCACCTGGCGGCCCTCGGCCTCGGCCTCAAGAATGGCCTTGAGGTAGTTCTCCTTCGAAACGTGGATCGAATCTTTCATGGCTTAACTGGAGTTCAGTTTAAACCGGTGGACGGTGAGCGGTGCACTGTGGACCGTGAACAACAGTGGAGGGCGGCCGGTGTGTGGCGATCTCGCACAAAGCCCTCGCGACCATTACTCCCAGGAATGCCTACACTGCGACTGACGATGTCGATGGTCTGCACACGCGGTCGGTCATCGCATCCTTCATCTCTGCTCACGGATATGACCGCTACGGGCAGATGGTCGAGTATCTGCGCATGGGACGTGCTGCCTCCATCCCAGGCTTCGCAGCGCCCTCTCGATGTACCGCGCAAGACGAGAGATTGAGGGTCGAATGATCTCTCTTCTTAAACCCGGGGGCGCCTCTTCTCCACGCGTTCTCCCGGCGGTGATATGATGCGCGGGTGGCAACGCCGAACGCGCCAAAAGCACCAATCGCCGCTCCCGAATCTCAGGGCTTCGACTCGCGGCGCCTCGCCCGCATCAAGCCTAAGATGCAGGGATATGTCGACTCGGGCAATTTCTCTGGCATCACCACGCTCGTCGCCCGCCGTGGCAAAATCATCCATTTTGACCACAGCGGCGTCCGCGACAAGGCCAGCCAGGAACCTCTCGACGCCTCGACCATTTTTCGTATCTACTCGATGACCAAGCCCATCGTCTGCACGGCGCTCATGACGCTCTATGAAGAAGCGCGGTTTCACCTGTTCGACCCCGTCATCAAGTACCTTCCCGCTTTCGCCAAGGTAAAAGTGTGGAATGGTGACGGCCAGCCGCTCGCGGCCCCTGTTCGTCCCATACTCATCCGCGATCTCTTTACTCACACCGCCGGATTGACCTACGGCTTCCTCGAAGACACACCTGTCAGCAAGATGTACCTCGATGCCGGATTTCTCAGCAACAGCGAGGCCTCGCTGGAGTCGACCATTACCGAGCTTGCACGTCTGCCCCTCGCTTTCCAGCCTGGTTCGCGGTGGCATTACAGCATGTCAATCGATGTCCTCGCCCACCTTGTCGAAGTTCTCTCCGGTCGCCCCCTTCAGGACTTTCTCAAGGAACGCATTTTCTCGCCTCTCGGGATGAGTGACACCGGCTTCTCGGTGCCCGCAGAAAACCGCTCGCGTGTCGCCGCCATGTATGGGCATCCTGACATCGCAACGCACCAGTTTACCGAGATCGTAACTTCGGCTGCCGGGCCAGTCGATGTCTCCAAGACCTACCCGGCCGACAATACGACCACCTTTGCGCGCGGCGGCCATGGCCTCTTCTCAACCGCGGCAGACTATCTGCGTTTTGCCCAGATGCTGCTGAACAGGGGTGAACTTGACGGCGAACGGATCATCAGCCCCGCGATCGCCGCTTTAATGCACAGCAACCACCTGCCGTCGAATCTCATGCCCTTCAGCATCGCTATCGTAGCCATGCCCGGCTACGGCTTCGGTCTCGGCTCGCGGGTGCTGCTTGATCCGGCTGCATCCGGCCTGCCCGGCTCGGCAGGCGAATTCGGCTGGGCAGGTGCGGCGAACACATACTTCTGGGTTGACCCGAAACTGGAACTGGTTGGAATCTTCATGACCCAGCACATGTTGAGCATCGAACCCGCGCAGCGCGATTTCCAGGTGCTTGCCTACCAGGCGCTGGTCGAATAGCGGGAGCTTCCGCTCCTGCTTAGCCGCCCGTTTACATCGCCGATGCGGCCGCTGAGGCGAGCCCGTCACCAGGTGCGATTTCGATCCCTCGACGCCGTTACTCCCGAATGACCGGCAACCCGGAAATAACTACTAGACCAACAGCTCGCCGGGTGACGTTCCCCGGCGGCTGGGGGTTCGGATTTGCGCGGCAACGGGCTTTGTCAAGCCCCCATCACCCCAAAATCTCCCTAACCCCCTGAATCCATTCGCAAAATTCTGTTCCTCAAGTTTGCCGATTATTTCGCCGAATTCGGTAGGCTTAAAGAAGAAAGGAAATGATTCATGGCAGACAAAACCGCGATCGCTAGGAACGCCGCCGGGCCGATGGGTGGATCACTTTGGCGGCCATTGATCACCGACCAAAACCCACCGAAGGTGCCCATCCGGAACGCCCAAAAAACTGCCGCGGAAAAGAAAGAAAATCACGAAATAAAAAAAATGTGCGCGATTCGCTAAATATTCGCCATTTAACTCGTTTAGAATCAGTAAACCGCCCTTTGAATCCTCACAAAAACCACGTCCAATTACGCGCAGTTGCGCAAAACAACTCCTTTAGAATCAATGCGCTAAGATCTCAATGTCGCCCGCGCTGATCCACGCCCTAACCGCCTCATTCTATTGTCTTTGTTTTATGACACCTCACTCCGCCGTGCACGACCACAGTGAACGGTCCACCGCTCACCGTCCACGCTTCACTCACGACCGCCATCACTTCACGCGGACTTTGGGCTCGACGGAGAGGCCGGGGCGGAGCTGATGGTTGGGGTCCTCGTGGGCCAGGTCGGTGAAGTCGATGCGCACCGGCAGGCGCTGGACGACCTTCACGTAGTTGCCGGTGGCGTTCTCCGGCGGGAAGAGCGAGAGGACTGAGCCGGTGGCTCCGCCGATCTGCGTGACGCGGCCGCTGTAGTCCTTGCCGGTGGCATCGGCGTGGATTGTTACGTCCTGGCCGGCTTGCATGTGCTTGAGCTGGGTCTCCTTGAAGTTGGCAGTGACCCAGATGTCCTGAAGCGATACCAGCGTGAGAAGGTTCTGCCCGGGAGAGACGTTCTGGTCGATCTCGACGCTCTTGCGTGTGATGATGCCGTCGGCGGGAGCGACGATCTTGCAGTAGCTCAGATTGAGCTTGGCCTGATCGAGCTGGGCCTGCGCCTGCTGGACCTGGGCTTCAGCTTGCTTGGCTTTCGCATCCTGCGCGGCAACCTGCTGCGGTCCGGTCTCGGCGTACTTCAACATGGCCTGGGCCTGCAATTCCTTATCGTGGGCCAGGCGGACACCGTCCGCTGCGGCCTGCTCGTTGGCAAGCGCGTCGGCCAGCGCGGCTTTGGCTGCATCGGCGGCGGCCACAGCGGCGTCAAACTGCTGCTTGCTGATGACATCTTTCTCGACCAACGGCTTATAGCGCTCCAGATCCGATTGGGCCTTGGTGTTGTTGGCCGCAGCCTGGGTTACCATGGCGTGCGCCGCCTCAAGCTGCTTTTCCGCCTGCGCCACTCCCGCCTGCGTGCCGCTGACGTCGTAGCTCGCCGAGTTCAGATTGGTCCCCGTATTCACGGTGGTGATCGGCACATTGACACTGGCCACGGCGGCGTTGGCTTTGGCGCTGGCCAGCGCGGCCTCAGCATTCTCGACGGCGACCTGATAGTCGCTGGGGTCGAGCTCGACGATCGGGTCGCCAGCCTTCACAGTCTGGTTTTCTTCCACATCGACTTTGAGGACCTGGCCGCCTACGCGCGCGCTGACCTGGATGAGGTGCCCGTTGACTTGCGCATCGTCAGTATCTTCGCTGAAGGTGGAGTGCCACCAAATGCCGAGGGCGATGATTGCCACCACCACGACGCCAACGACGATGAAGCCCCTGCGGCGGGACCGCGGCGCTTCAATCTCTGTTTCCGCAGGCGATGGGTTCGGTTCAGGTGCTGGGGTTTGATCCGCCACGTTCACTTCCCTCCTAAATACTTCTGATAGTTCTGGCCGTCACCGAGGGCGCGCGCCAGGCTGAGTTTGGCCACGTTATCGCGGTAGAGGCTGACGACATATTGGCTATCGGCCTGGGCGACGGATTGCTGCGCCTGGCTTACGGCAAGGTTATCGCTGACGCCGTTCGCGTAGCGCTCCTGCGCCTCCTTGAGAGCTTCAGAGGCGAGGTCCACGCTGGATCGCGCGACTTCAACCTGCTGCTGCGCCGAAGCGATGTCAAGAAGCGCATCGCGAACGTCGGCTTCGATCTGCGCATTCTTGTCGCTCAACTGGGCCTTCGCGGTATCGAGTTGAGCCTGCGCCTGCTGGGCCTGCCCGCGCAAGGCAAATTCGTCAAAGATGGGCACGGTCAATGAGCCGGTCGCATCCACGGTGCCATGCGAGTGGGCCAGCGTGGGGCCGATGTCGCCGTAATCGGCGTCGGCGGCCACAACGGGGAAACGCGCGGCGGTTGCGGCTCTGCGCTGGTCAGTGGCGGCGGCGGCTTCTTCAACCAGCGCGGCCAGATCTTTGCGGTTGGCCTTGGCTTGCGCGATGAGCGCGTTGGCATCGAGCTGGTCGAAAGGCGCGTAGGGCGCCGTGTCAGTCAAGTTGAAACTTTGCGCAAGGGGAAGACCGATTGCGCGCGCCAGGGCGAGCTTGTCCTTTTCGAGCGAGTTTTGCGCGGCAATCAATTGCTGCTCGAGAGATTGATAATCGACGCGTGCGCGCAGCTCATCGAGGAGCGGAGCCGTGCCGGCCTCGTGACTGTCAACGGCCTGATCGAGCGAGACTTTCGACGTTTTCACCTGCGCCTGAACGCTTGTGACGTTGGTTTGATCGGCGATGACAAGAAGGTAAGCATTGCCGACGGTCAACACGACCATGTCGCGCGCATCCTGAGCCGATAATTGCGCGGCGGCAAAGTTATGCCGCGCGGCGAGATAGTTCTGCAGCGACTGAAGGTCAATCACGGACCAAGAGAGCGAGGCGCGAACGTCGGTGTATCCGAACGGGCCAATGATCTTGGGAAATCCCGGAATGCGCAGCCCTTCGGCGGGCAGATCGGTTTGCGCGGCGGTCTCCTTGGCGCTGAAGTCGATGCCCGGAAGCAGTGATTGCAGCTGGCTCAAACGGGCGGCGCGTGCTCCGGCAGTTTGCGTGGCGCTCAGAATCATTCCCAGATTTGTCTCAAGGCCGCGCTGAATGGCGTCGTCGAGCGAGAGGTCGATCGGCTGAGCGGATGCCTCACCCTTGGGAACACTGCCCTGAAAATCCGTCGCCGCTGGCGGCGATGGCACAGACGGCGTGGGAATTGCCGACGATTGCGCGATCGCAAGCGCGCCCGAAAGGCAAGCGCCGAATACGAGGGCCGTGGCACAGAAACGGGTTAGGGTTTTGATGGAATTCTCTGGCAATTTGGACCTTGCAGTTGAAGGGCGACCGGATGCGCCCGAAAATGGCCATCCTACTACAAATGGATGCGGCTGAAGGACAGCGCGGTTCTTAAATCTAGTGTATCGAATGCGGGGTCTGCCTGCCTTCATTCGCCGACTGTTTCGGAGGACGGCTTAATCGCGGGTGGCGCGGTGGCAGCCGGTTTAGTACGTTCCGGGCTGGCGATAGGGTGAGCCGGCGGCGTAACGGCGCTCATCGCCGCGCGGGTCGCTTTCAATGTGCGGCGATTGATCCCAGATCATCGTGTTGCGGGCGGTGAGATCGTAGGCCGGCCAATCGGGAAGGCCGCGATAATTGGGATTGCCAGTGGTCGCGTAGTGAATCAACATTCCAGACATGGCGTCGGCGAGGGTCTGCGCCGCGGCGATCTCTTCTGGAGATGACCCGATTTGTCCCGGAGCGGCCGAAAGATTGTCGAACATGAAAGGAATGTCGATGGTGTGCACGGCGCGCGCGCCGGGGGCGTCGCGATGCCAGTTCATTTGATAGACCCAGGTGTGCGGCTGGCTGACGGGGTCAGCGGCGCGACGTTCGGCCTCAAGCACCTGGCCGGGCCATGCGCGGAAAGCCGTTGCAGCGGCGATCACGATGTCAATGGGTGATTTGCCAGGATAGATCTGGCGGTATTTGGCGATGACTTCTTCCGCGGAGTAGGGGCCGAGATAGAGGCCGACGGCATTTCGCAGAGCAGCCGGCGCTTCGTCCCAAGTGAGTGTGGCAGGCGCGGCTACAGCTGTTTCGTCATGCGTGTTGCCGAGGATCATGGGCACTGAGGCGGAGAGCGGAGGCGCGTCGGGAGTGAACGGGTCGCGCGAAAGAACGACGCCGTCGACGACGGGAAGCCAGTCCGAACTGGTTGCGGCAGCGGCGGCCTGAATCTTCTCCCACGGCATGGTTTTGAGATCGGCGAGATTCGCCGCCGTGATGCCAAGCTTGCCGACCATGATCTCGGTTCGTCTGGAGGCGATCGCGATGGATGCGCCTTTCACCTGCTGGCCGCTCATGGTCATCACGCGGTGGAAGAGGCCGTGGGCAGCAGGCATGGCCATGAGCGTTGCGCACTTGGCCCCGCCTCCTGATTGACCAAAGATCAAAACCCGGGAAGGATCGCCGCCGAACTCGGCGATATTCTCGCGTACCCAGGTGAGGGCGAGCACGAGGTCAAGCATGCCGGCGTTGCCGGAGTCGGGAAACTGTTTGGGATCGAGGTCGCCAAGGTAGAGAAAACCGAATGCGTTGAGCCGGTGATTGACGGTGACGACAACAACCTCGCCACTACGGCACAGACGCTTGCCGTCGTAGAGCGCGCTGTTGACGGAGCCGTTGTTGTAGGCGCCGCCGTGAAAGTAGACGAGAACTGGGCGCTTGCGGTGGTCGCGTAGGGCCGGAGTAAAGACGTTGAGATGAAGGCAATCTTCGCTTTGAACACCGCTTTCGGGAGCGATACGCGGCGGCGCGCCGGCGATCGCGGATCCCGCCGAACCCAGGCTGGGCGCGGAGCCAATGGCTTCAAGGCCTCGCAGCGTTGTGAGCTGCGGAGCGCGCGTGGTAAAGGCGTCGCAGGCTTTCACGCCGGCCCAGGGAGCAGGAGGTAACGGCGCCTGGAAACGAACGCGCGCAGTGTTTCCACCGTAAGGGACACCGCGGAAGACCTTGATGCCGTCTTCGAGAGTGCCGCTGATCTGGCCGTAGCGCGTTTTGGCGGTCGGGGCCAAGTTCGCCGCGACTTCCTGAGGAGTGAGCTGGCCGGCCAGCGGAAACAAGTGGCGGCCGGCTGCCGTCGTGGCGACCGCGGCCGCGGCGGAGCGCAGGACGGTGCGACGATTGATGGGATTCATGAGCTGGGCTCCGCAAAGGAGTTGAGCGCGACCAACGCGGTCAAGCCATTCTAGCTGCGTCCTGTGCGGAAAGCACTGGCGAATCATTATGCCTCTGAGAGTTCCCTTTTTCGTCGGGCCTTAACAATTCTTGTGGGCTTCGTCCTGTATCAGTTCCGTACGAGAAGGTTTCGATCGGAACCGGCTCTCGGTGCCGAAGGACGGCGGAACGCGGTAGACTTCAGAACACAGCGAATTGGACTGGAAATGGCCAGAAATACAAAAAAAATCAAGCTTTTCAACGGGCGGGACCACTCCTGGATGCAGTTCAATCGGCGTGTCCTGGAGGAGGCCGAAGACGCGGCCAACCCGTTGCTGGAGCGCGTGAAGTTTCTGGCCATTACGGGGTCGAACCTGGACGAATATGTCGAAGTCCGGCAGGCCGGGTTGATGCAGCGCATCGAAGACGGCTATCGCGAGCCAGGCTTCGACGGTCTGCGGCCCGACGAGTCTCTTGAAGTGTTGACCGCCGACATTCACGGCTTTGTGGCCGCGCAATACCACTGCTGGAATAAGCAACTGCTGCCGGACTTACGCAAGCATGGAATCCGGCTGCTCGAGTGGGACGAGCTAAGCGAACATGCACTTGAATTCGCACGCGGCTACTTTCAGCGAGAAGTCGATCCGCTGCTGACGCCGATATCGATCGACCCCGCGCATCCATTTCCACGCGTCCTGAACAAGGCCCTGTGCCTGGCGCTGCTGCTGCGCGCCAAACGGCGCAGTTCCGGCCCTCAGGTGCTGGGTGTAGTGACAGTGCCGCGCGCACTGCCCCGCTTTATCCGCCTGCCCTCAGACCACAACCACCACGACTATCTGCTTTTACAAGACCTGATCGAGCATCATCTTGGGGGTATGTACCGCGGTTACGAGGTGCTGGCATCGGCAGCATTCCGTGTGACGCGCAACTCGAACCTCTACTTCGAGGAAGAAGAGGCGCGGTCGCTTTTGGAAACGATCCGCGTGGAGCTGCACAACCGCCGTAAAGGCGACGCGGTGCGGCTGGAGATTGAGAGCGACGCCGATTCAGAGATCGTGGAGCGGCTGCGCGTGAACTTTGAGCTTGAAGAGGACCAGGTGTTTCGCTGCGAGGGCCCGGTAAATCTTTCGCGCCTGATGTTCTTTTACGGCGACGTGCAGCGGCCGGACCTGAAGTTTCAGTCCTTCACGCCAAAGGCGCTGTTGCTGAGCCGCAAATCAACCGGGATTTTCGACGAGCTGCGCCATCACGACATTCTGCTTCACCATCCTTACGACGCTTACGATCCCGTGGTGGAATTCATTCAGCAGGGAGCGCAAGATCCGGCGGTGGTGACGATGAAGCAAACGCTTTACCGCACCAGCCAGGATTCACCGATGTTCCAGGCGCTTACAGAAGCGGGCGGCAGCAAGGAAGCCACGGTGGTGGTGGAGTTGATGGCGCGGTTTGACGAGGCCTCAAACATTCGCTGGGCGCGCAGTATGGAAGACGCCGGCGTGCAGGTTTTTCACGGCGTTGTGGGCCTGAAGACGCACTGCAAGCTGGCCATGCTGGTGCGGCGGGACGAAGACGGGGTCACCCGGCGCTATTGCCACCTCGGCACGGGCAATTACAACCCCGACACCGCGCGGTTTTACACCGACCTCAGCCTGCTGACCAGCGACCCGCAGATTGCTGAGCGCGTTCATATGGTTTTCAACTACCTGACCGCTCACGCCGAGGTCGACGACTATAGCCCGTTGCTTGTGGCGCCGTTGACGATGGCGGAGAGTTTCTTGCGCCTGATTCGCCGCGAGCAGGAGCACGCGCAGGCGGGGAGGCCGGCGCACATCGTGGCCAAGATGAACGCGCTCCTGGAGCCCTCGATTATTCAGGCTCTCTACCAGGCGTCCCAAGCCGGGGTGGAGATTGATTTAATCATCCGGGGACTCTGCATTCTCCGGCCTGGCGTGAAAGGCCTGTCGGAACGGATCCGCGTGCGGTCGATTGTCGGCCGGTTCCTGGAACACTCGCGCATTTATCACTTTGCCAACGGCGGCAGCGATGAAATTTATTTGGGCTCTGCCGATTGGATGCCGCGAAATCTGTTTGAGCGCTGCGAAGTGGTCTTTCCGGTTCGTGATCCCGCGGTTCTGGCGCGCATACACGGCGAAATTCTGCCAGCGTACCTGGCCGACACCGTGAAAGCCCGGATTCAGCAGCCGGACGGCATCTACGTGCGGGCCAGCAAGCTGATCAAGGATGCTGAGCCCTTCTCGGCGCAGGAGTTCCTGATGCAACTGGCGGAGGGGAAGACGGATTTAGACGCGTTGCCCGGGCCCGACGCGAAGCTTCGCACGAAAGCGGCGGAGGAAGCTGAGACAGCGGCAGACTAGGTTGAAAGCCTGCTAAGGCGCGGTTTGCTCAGCAACAACGTGGATTCCACGCTGCGTGTATTGAAATTCCAACGTCCAACTGCCGGCCGCGGCAGGTTTGAATTTCCAATGCCGTGCGGCTTCGAGCGACTTGCTCGCGAAATACTTGCTCGGGCCGGGCGATGTAAGCGTCGCATCGGCGACGAGGCCGCCTGCGCCGACGGTGAGCGCGACCGAAACTCGGAGCGTCCCATTGATGGTCTTCATGGCGCTGGGAACAATGTCGGGGAGAATCTGGTTGACGACTGCGGGATTGATGGCTGTGCCGCTGGCTGCGGGCACCTGCTCAGGTTGAGACTCCGGCGGCAGCGCTGCGGCCGAGCTCGGTGCGGAGACTGCTGCAGGGGCCTGGGCCTCAGGAGTTGAGGTTGTGTCCGATGCCGTCGGCGGAATTGAAACGCTTGGCTGGGGCGGAGTTTTGGCCGAGGGCTGTGCGGGATTCTGTTGCGCGGCCGGAGGCGGCGCGGGAGCCTGAGCCGAAGGAGTGGCGGGCGCGGTTTGTGTCTGTTCAATGGGCGCAGGCGGCTGCTCGCGTTGCGAGAAGATTCTCCAGAATCCTATTCCGGCCAGCAGCACCGCTGCGACAACAAGCACAATAGGAACACGGCGCTTCGCGAGAGGGACTGAGGACGGATTCGCTTTCGGCTCGGCAGGAGCTTTAGCCGGCTCAAGACGCGCGGTGATTTCACTAATCGTGATGCGGCGAGCGG
Organism: uncultured Occallatibacter sp.; assembly: GCA_964533905.1. GTDB lineage: Bacteria > Acidobacteriota > Terriglobia > Terriglobales > Acidobacteriaceae > Telmatobacter. Next base: position 21,767 of record CAZHOO010000006.1, read on the forward strand.
GATCGGTGCGCAGGCACCTTCGCGCCAGAAAAGCAAAAGGCTCGGGCATCGACTGGGGCACGGTTGGGTCGGCCGCTTTGGCGCGATTCCAATCCGGCGGGTACTTGGTAAGGACTTCGACAAGCGTGGCGCCTAGGGACCAAATATCCGACGCCGGAACAATGACCCCGTTTTCCGTCTCCGGCGCATCGCAAACAGTTCGCGACGGCCTGGATATGACGGCTGCGCCCACGGGGCAAACGCCGTACGTGGTGAGCTTGAGGGTGTCCCCCGCGGCCATGATGTTCGAGGGGTTGAGACGTCCGTGGACGAGACCCTTGGCGTGCAAATAAGCCAGGGCGGCCATTGCCGGGCCGAGCATGTCGCGCGTTTCGGCGGCCGAGAGCGGTCGCTCCTTGAGAATCTCGGCGAGAACTTCGTCGGCATACTCTGTGACGACGTAGAGGCAGGAAACGCCGTCGATTTCACAGCGGCCGTGCTCATAGATCTTCATCAGATTCGGATGGGAAAGCGTGGATGCAGTTTCCCAGGCGGCGGCGCGAGCGGCGGCATCCTGATCATCTTCGGCGATCAGCTTGATGACAGCTTTTTGCGATGGCTCGCCCCATTCCGTGAGGAACACACCGGTCGCTTGAGAGCCGCCTAGCCACTGAAGGAGAGGAAACCTTCCGGCTGTAAAACTCCCCACCCAGTCGCGGCTGATTGCCGCTGGACTCATGGTTTCGATCATAGACCCGTCCTCAACGATCATCTTAGCCTTGAAAGCAAAGGATCAAGACGAGTTAACCCACACTTTAGTAAGGGGAAGGGTTGGGAGGGCGGAGCGGTCCTTTGCCGTTTGTTTCCGTGTGCTGAGCGGCGGGCGGAATGGCGGCGAGCCAGCGGGGACGGTTCGGGCCTTGGGATGGCCGAGGCCGGGACGGCATTCAACGAGCGTCGCGCCGCTCAGTGTCGAGGGTCACGGTGCCGAGCGTCCTAAAATTGTGGCAGTGCCGTTTCCCCTCGCTCAGTTGCCGGTTCGGGCCAAAGATCCTGTTGGGGCCGATTGTCGCTCTGTGCATGCGGCCAGACGCATTGATGCTCCACGTCCGGTTGCCCTCTGGCACCTCGCCAGCATGGATGCTCCGACGGTCGCCGTGGTTTGGTCGCTGGCGTTTGCATGGGAGGGCGGAGTTCAACTGACCGAGCGAGTCTTGCTGGTTTTAGCGTTTTCGGTCTGGTGCGCCTATGTATGCGATCGGCTCCTTGACGCGCGGGGGCTCGACGAGCATGGCGAAATCCATTCGAAAAAGGGGTTGGAGCGAACCGGACTGCGCGAGCGCCATTTCTTTCATTGGCGCCATCGGCGATTCCTCGCGCCGCTGGCCGGCGCCGCGGCATGCGTTGCCGGGTTGACGGCGGTGACTTTTCTGCCTCCCTTCGCGCGCGAACGAGGGTTGGTTTTGGGCGCCGCCGCGCTGGTTTACTTTTCGGGCGTTCACGCGGCGCCGCGATTGCAACGAGAAATGCGCACGTCGTGGCCGGTCAGCAAGGAACTGTTGGTGGCAGTGTTGTTCACCGCCGGCTGCATTTTGCCGGCGTGGACACGGATGCATGCCTCGGGAGCGCAGGAGTTCTCATCCTTGTGGTTCTGGATTCCGGCGATTTATTTCGCGGGGCTCGCATGGCTCAATTGCAGCTCGATCGCGAGGTGGGAATCCAGCGATGACGGATTTGACCTGGAGGGCCGGGCCCGCGCGGCGCACGCGCAGAGGCTCACAAACCGGCCGGCGGCTCTCATGGTAGCTTTTGCCGGATTGTTGCTGGCAGCGATCGCGGGCGCAGCGTATTCGCGACCGGCCGCTCTGCTGGCGACGGGCGCCGCGAGCGCGCTACTGCTCGCGCTGCTTGACCGCATGCGAACGCGCTTGACGCCGCTTGCTCTGCGCGCCGCCGCCGATTTGGTTCTGCTCACACCACTGCTGCTTTTTCTGCGATGAACACGACGGCCAATTCGGAGTTGATTGAGCCTGAATCCGCGGAATTCACGGTCGCACCGCCGGCACCGAACTTCGATCATCTGGCGAAGGTTTACCGGTGGATGGAGATTTTCACCTTCGGTCCGTTTCTCGCGCTTTGCCGCAAAGCATTTCTGCCAGAGCTTGTGACGGCGCGGCGCGCGCTCGTTCTAGGCGACGGCGATGGGCGGTTTACCAATGAGCTCCTCCGCGAGAATTCCCAGGTTCAAATCGATGCCTTGGACGCGAGTTCCGCGATGCTCGATGCTTTATTGCGCCGGACGGAAGCGAACAGGCGCCGGGTCTCGGTTCATTGTGCTGATGCCCGCGAGTGGCAGCCGGAAAGGGCTACTTACGATCTGGTTGTCACGCATTTCTTTCTCGATTGCCTGACAACGGACGAGTGTCGAAGGCTGGCGGCAAGGTTGTGGAGCGCTGTTTCGCCTTCTGCCGTGTGGGTGGTCTCGGAGTTTGCGGTTCCGGATGGACGGTTTGGGAGGCTCGTTGCTCACCCGCTCATTGGTCTGCTTTATCGAGCATTCGGAGTGCTAACGGGGCTTAGAATCCGCAGCCTGCCGGATCATCATGCCGCATTGCGCGAGGCCGGATTCGCGCTCGAGCGGCGCCGCACACGGTTGTGCGGATTGCTGGTGAGCGAGATGTGGACTCCCAGACCGGAGGCGTAGAATTGCGCTGGTCGAAAATTCGAATCTCGTCGACGAATGAATCTAAAGGGACCCCTTGATGAAAACGAAACACCTTGCAGCTCTCGCATGCATTTTCGCGTGTTCCATTGCTCGGGCACAGGCGCCAAAACCAGCGTATCCATTCAACGATCCGACGCAGCCGGAAGAGAAGCGGATCGACAATCTGCTTTCGCTGATGACGATCGACGAGAAAATTGACTGCTTGGGCACGAACACAGGTGTGCCGAGGCTGGGGGTAATGAATTTCGGCCTCTCCGAGGGGATCCATGGAGTGGTGCAGCGCGAAGCCCGGGGCGGGCGGTTGCCCATCACCACAACGCAATTCCCACAGCCGCCGGGGATGGGCGCTTCGTGGGATCCGGATCTGGTGCGCGAGGCCGCTGGTGTGGAGGGTTACGAGGCGCGGTTCATTACGCAGACGGCCAAGTATAACCGCCAGATCCTGATGCTGTGGGGGCCGCAATCGGACTTGGATCGCGATCCGCGATGGGGCCGCAGCGAGGAGGTCTACGGCGAGGATCCATTCTTGAACGGAACAATGGCGGTGGCGTTCATCAAGGGCCTGCAGGGCGACGATCCAAAATACTGGCAATCGGCCGCGCTGCTCAAACATTTCCTGGCCAATGAGAATGAGAACAACCGCAATGGCTCGTCGTCGAACTTCGACGACCGGCTTTTCTGGGAGTACTACTCGGTACCGTTCCGGATGGGTTTTTTGGAAGGCGGCGCGAAAGCAGTGATGGCGTCGTACAACGCATGGAATGGCACGGCGATGACCGTGAATCCGATCCTTCAAAGCATTGTCCGCGACAAGTGGGGCGTGGACGTGATTTCAAGCGACGGCGGAGCGGTGACGCTGCTGGTGAATCCGCGCCATTTGTTTCCGGACCAGAAGGCAGCGGTGGTGGCGTGCCTGAAGGCGGGAATCAACCAGTTTCTCGACCGATACAAGGACGAAACGAAGGCCGCGGTGAAGGACGGCGAGATCACCGAGGCGGAGATCGATGCGCTGCTGAGGCCGAAGTTCGACATTACGTTCAAGCTTGGATTGCTCGACGCGCCGGAGATGGTGCCTTATTCGAAGATCAAGGATGCGGGAGGGGATTCGCTGGAGCCCTGGAACACCGACAAAAACCGCGATGTTTCGAAGCGGTTGGCGCTTGAGTCCGTGGTGCTGCTGAAGAACGAGAACAACATTCTGCCGCTCGATAAAAGCAAGATCAAGTCGATTGCCGTGATCGGGCCGCTTGCAGATAGCGTTCATTGGGACTGGTACGGAGGTACACCTCCGTATGCGGTGACGCCGTTGCAGGGAATCAAGGACCTGGTTGGGCCGGATGTGAAAGTGAACTACGCCGCCTACGACACGCAGGCCGGCGAGGACGATGCGATGAAGGCGGCCAGCCAGTCGGACGTGGCAGTGGTGGTGATTGGCAACGATCCGACCTGCGGTGACGAGGCGCATTCGTGGTACAACTCGCCGGGTAACGGTGGCGGCATTACCCTACCCTGCACGGTTGCAAGCGACGGGCGCGAGGGCCGCGACCGGGAGATTATGGACCTGGCGCAGGAGCAGATTGCGAAACAGGTTCTGATCAAGAACCCCAAAACAATCCTGATGCTGATTTCGAGTTTTCCTTTCACCATTAATTGGAGCAAGGACAATGTTCCCGCCATCCTGACCATGGCGCACGCTTCGCAGGATGAAGGAACCGCGCTGGCCAAAGTGCTGTTCGGCGAGTACAACCCGGGCGGCCACCTTTCGGAGACGTGGCCCAAGTCTGCCGATCAACTTCCGGCAAGGATGGACTACAACATTCGCGATGGGTATACGTATATGTACTTCAAAGGCGAACCGCTGTTTCCGTTCGGATACGGCTTGAGCTATACGACGTTCAAATATTCAAATATTCGCACCAGCTCTCCGACTTTGGCGAAGGATGGTGAAGTAACGGTGAGCGTGGACGTGACCAACGCTGGCAGCCTTGGGGGCGACGCGGTGGTGCAAATGTATGTAAAGCACCTGGGCTCGAAAGTGGAACACCCGCAGGAAGAGCTGGAGGGATTCAAGCGCGTGAGCCTCCAGCCCGGCGAGACAAAGACGGTCGCAATCCCGCTGAAGGCGTCCCAACTGGCATGGTGGGACCAGAAGCTGCCGGGATTCCGCGTGGAAGCGGAGCCGGTTCGCGTGATGGTCGGGAACTCGTCGACTGACGTTGAGGCGAGCACGACGGTGCGGGTGCAGTAGGGCTTCGAGAAAACAAATGTTTGGGCGAGATGGTCTTAGGCCTGTGCGATCCCAGGTCTGAGAATCCAGACCCGGGGCACCCGACCTTCGTGGAAGGTTGGGAGCGCGAAAAGCAAATGCACGTCCTTCGGCTCGATGCGCTCGCTTAGGATGACAATGCATCGGTGGTGGGGCTATTGCGATCGCACTTCGCGGATGAAAACAAAGGCGGGCCAAAAGAGCTGTGCATTGGAAGGTGCGGCTTTCCAGCGCAAAACCGAATGTTACAAACCTGTTAAAATGAGGATGCAGGAGTTCGGCACGGCCCATTAGACCCCCACCGAATCGATCCCCATGATCCTCTATTTGATGCGCCACGCGAATGCCGGAACGCCTCGCGGGAACCCGATTCTCGACTTGAAACGGGGTCTCGTGAAGGAGGGCAAAGAGCAGTGCATGCTGATGGCGCGGGTGCTTGGAACTCTGAAAGCGCCGGTCGACACGATCGTCTCAAGTTCGCTGAAGCGCGCCCTGCAGACCGCATCGTTTGTCGGCACTGAATTGGGCTTCGAGGGGAAAGTCGAGATCAGTCCTGGGTTGGGTTTGAATGCGAGTTTTTCAGATTTCCAGGACATGCTGGCGAAGTATGCCGACCGCGAAGGGGTTCTGGCGGTGGGACATAATCCGAACATGTTTCAGTTCTTGGGCCGCCTGATTACGGGCAATGGAGGCGCTTCGATCCGAATGCGCAAAGGCTCCATTGCGCGGGTCGACATGGAACGTCATCCGCCGCGCCTGCAATGGCTTCTGGATCCACGGACGGCGCGGATCATCTACGCGAGCATGACAAAAAGCTCGCGTCCGAAGACCTCGCGGAAGTAGCCGGATTCCTTGCGCAAAGACCACAATTCCAGTTCGGCGCCTGTGCGCCCAGGGCGCAATTCCAGCAAAACTCGCTTAGGGTAGACCCGCGTCGTGACGCGCAAAACGTCCGAGGCGCGATCCTGATTCAAAGCAATCGCCAGACGGAGCAGGACCACGGCGCGATTGACGTTCTTGTGTTCATCGGTGGGAATGTTGCGCAAGGCGCGATCGCCCGGCTGGGGGCGGCTTTTGCCCAGGTAGCGCGCGATGGCTGAGACGAGGGTGCGCTGCAGTTGTGTGTATCCGTAAATCTCAGAACTGGAGATGATGTATTGCGTGTGCCTGTGATGGCCCTGGTGGTTAATGAACTTTCCCGTGTCGCGGAGCATCGCGGCCGCAGCCAGCCAGCTTTCGTATTCAGCCGGAAGCTCGTGCATGGATTTGAGCTCGCGAAAAAGCTGGACGGTGTGGGCGCGCACGGGATCAGCCTGGCGGGGATCAACACCGTAGCGACGCGCCGTGGAAAGGACGCTCTCCCAGCGTTCGTGCTCGAACTCGCGATGGGCTTTGGCACGGGCATCCTGCTCGGCGAGCATCTGCGCCAAAATGCCGTCGCGTAAACCGAGCGGAGAGTACCGAAAACCTTTAAGCCCGAAGCTCTCGAGGATTTCGGAATAGACTTCGGCCCCGGCGACGATGATCTCAGCCCGGCGAGGACCGATTCCGGGCACGGCTTCACGCTGAGGGAGCGACATTTTGGCAAGCTTGCTGGCCAGCTTGCGCACCGCACGTGCAGGCACCATTCCAGCCAGGATTGCGGAGCGGTCTTCTGCACGGTCGGAACCGGATTTGACGACGGATTTACCCGCTTTTTTCGCTCCTGGTTTACCGTTCTTTGTTCCCTGGGCGTAGGCGGCGGATAGCGCAGCGGCCGTGCCCGATGTGGCGATCACCAACGGTGCGCGGCCGGGCTGAATTCTGCGATGAGCGCGGCGCAATTCGCGTGCGATCAACTGTCGCATACGAACCAGGCCATCGCGGGGCGCGGGATCGTCGGGGAGAAATTGCTCGGTCAGGCGCACTGCGCCGAGCGGAAGGCTGACCGTCTCCTTGATGCGCTTGTGCTCAGAGAGCGTGACTTCGCAGCTGCCCCCGCCGAGGTCAAGCAGCACCACGCGGCCACCTGCTCCCGGCTCGGCGCCCATGACGCCGAGATGGATCAGGCGGCCTTCTTCGAGGCCGGAGATGATTTCCATATTCCAGCCGGTCTCGGCTTTCACCCAGGCTTGAAACGCGGCGGAGTTGCGTGCGTCGCGCATGGCCGCAGTGGCTACCACGCGAATGCGGTCGACACCGTGAGACTGCACCGAGCGCTGAAAGCGCTTGAGCGCGCGCAAAGTGGCCGCCATGGCCTCAGGGGAGATGAGGCCGGTGTCAAAAACGCTGCCGCCGAGGCGCGTTACTTCGCGATCTTCGGCGAGCGTTTTGAGCCGGTGCGCGTGGACACGCGCGATCTTGAGTCTGCAGGAGTTGGAACCGATATCGATGGCGGCGAAGGTGGGCATTTTTATGCGACGCGCTCCCGGAAATGAATCGACCCATCGCCAAGATACACGAATGGTGGTGCGAGGTTAGGGACGCGAGTTCCACAGGTTGCCACCGCCGGATCCGGTGGGATGGACGCGCATAATCCTGCGCTACGGTTTAATGATGGTGGCGAGGAGGGCGGAGAGGCCGTTCCAGGCGATCTGGACGCCGATGCAGAGCAGAATGAAGGCGATGACGCGCAGGATTCCGTGGGCTGTGGAGGGCGGGATTCTCTTGCTGAGATAGGGCGCATAGGCGTAACAGAAATAACAGAGAACGCTGAGGACAACGATAGCCAAAAACACGCCGAGGTGGGCCAGGACGTTGTGGGTAAGATTCTTGTCTGAGATGTGCGCGGTGACGGTGAGCAATGCAACGAGCGTGCCGGGGCCGGAGGTGATGGGAAAGGTGAATGGGTAGAAGACTCCCTCTTCAAGATGGCTGGTGTCGGGAACATGGCTATCGCCGGGCTCGTCGCTTTGTCCCGTTTCCTCTTCTTTTTTGCGGGAGCCTGCGCCGGCGCTGCGCTCGTTCAAGACAGCCCATCCCATAGCAGCGACGACAATGCCGCCGGAAAGCTGGACGATAGGCAGGGAGATGCCGAAGAAGCTGAGGATGATTCCTCCCGCTACTTCGAAAACACCAAGAAAGACGATGTTGTTGATAGCGATGCGGCGGGCGAGCGAACGAAGAACCTTGGGCGGCGCATCGCCGACGAGCCCGAGAAAGACCAGCGCGGAGCCGAGAGGGTTGATCAGCGGCAGCAGCACGCTGAACGCAACGAGAAAGACTTTCCAGACCGGCAAGGGATTCTCCCTTGGTGCATGTTAATGCCTTGGATGAAAAATTGAGGATGTGAACATTGCGTACGACCACGCGGGAGCGGGCCAGGAATGAGGCTTGTGGACGAGGCTATGTGCGCAACAAGTTGGCTGCGGGAAAGCCTCAACCGTGACAAAGGTAACACCCACCCTACCAGATAGTTGTATCTGGCAAATCGATTTAGGTATAGAGTTTGCCGTTGCACCTGGCTTAGTTTGGCACTAGAACCAAAGCTTTGTGAAGCGGGCCTCGATGAGATTTTTCAGGCGATTTCCTGCGATTCCGGGAGTTGTGATCGCACTGGCAGCGGTGTTGCTGGGGTGCATGATCGCAGTTGATCTGATCGCTTTGAGGCCGGCGCACCCATCGGCGACGCACGTCTCCCTGATGTCTCGTCCGGGACTCGCGGCGATGGGCCTCACCTTGCTCCTCCTTGCTCTGGTCGTCGGACTTTTGATCCTCCGCGAACTGGCAGACCGGGAAAACAGCACGGACCGCGACTTTCTGAACGCATTTCTCGAGCACATCCCTGACCACGTGTATTTCAAGGACCGGAATAGCCGCTTTCTGCGCGTGAATCGAGCGCTGGCCAACAGTTTTGGACTCAGCGATCCCGAGGAAGCCACAGCGAAGACGGATTCAGACATGTTCACGCCAGAGCATGCCGGCCGCGCTTTCGAGGACGAACAGCGAATTATTGAAACGGGCCATGGAATTACAGGGATGGAAGAGAAGGAGACGTGGCCGGACGGGCATGAATCGTGGGTGTTGACGACGAAAGTGCCGCTGAAGGATCGGCGCGGCTGGATCCTGGGCACAATGGGGATTTCCAGAGACATCACCGACAGAAAGCAGGCGGAGTTGCGCATCCGGTACATGGCGCTGCACGATGCGTTGACCGGATTGCCGAATCGGTCGCTGCTCGAGGATCTGCTGGCCCACGCGATTGCGCTGGCGGCCCGGAATGGGAAGCGAGTCGCTGTGCTGATGTTGGATCTGGACCGCTTCAAGAGCGTGAACGATTCATTCGGTCACCATATCGGCGATCGTCTGCTTGAGGCCGTTGCGGTGCGATTGAGGAATTGCCTGCGCGAAAGCGACATTGTGGCGCGGCTCGGCGGAGATGAGTTTGTGATCGGGCTGCCTTTGGTAGATAAAGATCAAGATATCGAGCAGGTGGCGAGCAAGGTGCTGAGCACATTGAGCGCATCGTTCGAGATCGAAGGACACGGGGTTCGCATCGGAGCGAGCATCGGCATTTGCGAATATCCATCGGACGGAGAGAACCCCAGAGACTTGCTGCAGGCCGCTGACACCGCGATGTACGAGGCGAAAAACAGTGGGCGCGGTAATTATTCGTTTTTCACGGCGGAACTTACGGATGCGACGCGCCGGCGGCAAAAACTGGAGTTCGACTTACAGCACGCGCTGGCACGCGAAGAATTCTTGCTGTACTACCAACCGCTGGTGGCGACTGAAACAGGCGGCATAACTGGCGTTGAGGCACTGCTGCGCTGGCGTCACCCGGAGCAGGGGATGATCTTCCCCAACCAGTTCGTTCCGCAGTTAGAGGAACTGGGGCTGATGACCGACGTGGGGACTTGGGTACTGCGCACCGCGTGCATGCAGAACGCCGCATGGCAAAAGGCAGGCCTACCTCCCGTCCGGATGATGGTGAACATATCATCGACGCAGTTCTACCGGAGCCATATCGCGAGCAGCGTAAAGAGGGCGCTCACGGAATCGGGCCTGGACCCGAAGTGGCTGGAACTTGAGCTTACGGAATCCCTGATGCTCGATGACTCAGAAGCAACGATTAAGATCATGCGGACGCTGAAGCGGCTGGGAGTAAGCCTGTCGCTGGACGACTTCGGCACGGGCTGGTCCTCACTTTCGTATTTGAGGCGGTTCCCCATCGACCGCATCAAGATCGATCGTTCGTTTCTGCGTGACATCGCATCGGAGCCGAGCGCGGAAGCTGTGGTGAGAAGCATCATGAATCTCGGCCGCGATCTTGGCCTGGCGTGCGTAGCCGAAGGTGTGGAAACGTCGGAGCAGCTCAACTACTTCAAGAAGCAGAAGTGCGAAGAAGTGCAAGGGTTCCTGTACAGTCCGGCACTGCCCGAAGAAGACTGTCGCGTACTGCTTCGGGCTGGACGGCTGACAGTTCTGGAAAAACAAAAGATTCCGTTCGCCAATACAAAGAGAGCAGCCGAATACACATTCCCAGCAGCTTGAAGCACCGCAGCCTCCCGGGGCGATTCCATTCACATCCCAGCAATAAGACATCCAGTTGGTTGCCGCCTGCGGACATTTAAGCCGCACAACCCGAGCACTTGCGCACCTTGACTGTGAAACGCCGGAGAAACGCGGCTGTTATTCTGGATCCGATGGCCAACATCGCAATAAATGCAAGGACGGGGACCATCAACCGCCCTCGAGCAGCTGTCTCCTCGCGGACAGTGTGGCTCGTCTTCGTTTTGATCTGGTCCGCCATTTACTTTGCCTCGTTGTTCTCGCCACCGTTGCTGGACGACGTGGATGCTTCGCACGCGCAGGCGGCGCAGCATATGGCCGAAAGCGGTGATCTGATCACCGCCCAGACGAACGGCATCCGGTACATTGAAAAACCGCCGCTGCCCTATTGGGCGGTGGCAGCGATGTACAAGGTATTCGGCGAGAACACCTTTGCCACGCATTTGCCCAATGCGCTGGCGATGCTTGGACTCACATGGCTGGCGTGGCTGTGGGGACGGCGGGCGTGGGGCGAGCGCGCGGGGTTTTATGCCGGGCTGGGCGTTTTGACCTCAGTCGGCTGCTTCCTCTTTACGCGCTTCATCATTCCTGAGGCGATCCTCGCGCTGTTTCTCCTGACGGCCTTGTACGCGCTGATCGTGAGCCTGGAAGATAACCGGCCGGCGATGGTGTATTGGGCATGGGCGGGGGTGGCGCTTGCGCTCCTGACGAAGGGCTTGATTGCGCCGGTATTTTTCGGCGGAGCAGCCTTCGCATATCTGCTCCTAACCGGCCAGTGGCGGCGGTGGAAGGCGCTAAAGCCGGTGTCGGGGTTTCTTTTGTTTCTGGCCATTGCCGCGCCGTGGCACATTGCGTGCGGAGTCATCAATCACGACCAGGGGCGCCCGGTGGGCAATCATCCAACAATCGGGAATGTCCACGGGTTCTTTTATCAGTACTTCATCAACGAACATGTGCTGCGCTTCTTTAACCTTCGGTATCCGCACGACTACAACAAAATGCCCACGCTGTGGTACTGGCTGGGCGAGCTGATCTGGATTTTTCCGTGGAGTCTCTTTCTGGGCGCGTTGGTGGCAATGGCCTGGAAGACGCGTCGCACCTGGCTGAAGCACCTGCGGCACGATGCAGGCGACACGGTGGATTTTTATCTCGACCACGCGATGCGCGAGGACGTGGGCACATACGTGCGGCGAATCAAGTTCCGGACCAGGACCATTTGGCTACTGAGCCTGTACTCGGCGTGGACATTGATCTTTTTTTCGATCTCAACCAACCAGGAATATTACACGTTCATGGTGTGGCCGCCGCTGGCGATGCTGATCGCGGGCGTGATCGCGGAAATCGAGGAGAACGATGGCGCGGAAAGCGGACGACCGACGCTCTCGACAGCGTGGGTGACGGGAGCGCAGGCGGCGTTTGCGGCCATCGGCGTGGCGGCCGCGGCGACTCTGGCCTGGGGATTGTGGACCTCGCGGAATTTGCCTTACGTCGGGGACATTGGAACCGTGCTGGCGCATCGCGGTGTAGGCGATTACACGCTGTCGATGTCTCACCTGTTCGACTTGACGGGCGAGTCCTTTGCGGCGCTGCGGTTGCCGGCGGGGTTGGCGGCAATCACCCTTTTGATTGGGCCGATGCCCGGGTGGCTCCTGCGGCTCAAAAAGAAACACGTGGCGGCTACCGTGAGCGTGGCGCTGACCATGACGGCGTTCTTTGTGGCCGCGCACATTGCATTTGCGCGTTTTGAGCCGATGCTGAGCTCAAAGCCAATGGCCGACACGATCATCAAAGATGGTACGCCAATCGATTTGCTGATTATCTACGGCGAGCAATCTTCGGGATCATCGGTAGTTTTCTATACGAATGACTTTTTCAAAGGACGGCCTGCCGACTTGGTGCTGCCCCGTTGCGGGCAGAATAGCGAGGGAACCACTCTGTTGTGGGGCTCGTGCTACCCCGATGCACCCGACATTTATCTGAGCCCCGCGAAACTGGCGTCGATCTGGGGTACCGGCGAGCGCAAATGGATTTTTGCCGAAGATCCTGACCGGGAAAAAGTGGAGAGCGTGCTGGCCGGGCGGCTAGTTGAGGTGCAAACTCTGGCCGACAAGACACTGTGGACGGACCGGCCGCTGAAGTGAGAACCTTTCGACCATGAACTTCAGTCAGATCGCTGTTGACTGCCTGATAGGGCTCGGCATTTTCGGCATCGTTACCTCGACAATTTACAGCCTGATGGTGGTTGCGGGAGCGATGCGTTTTCGGGGCGGCGCGAGCGTGGATCAGGAGGCGACGTTCCTTCCGCCAGTAAGCGTGCTGAAGGCTGTGCACGGCAACGAGCCCGACCTTGAACTGAACTTGGCCAGCTTTTTCGAACAGGACTATCCGAAATACGAAATTCTGTTCTGTGCGCGGCAGGAGAATGATCATGGCCTGGCTGCCGCGCGGCGCGTGATGGCGCGGTATCCGGAAGTGAAAGCGCGTGTCCTGACGAGCGGCGAACCGCCTTGGCCAAATGCACGGACGTTTTCGCTGGAAGTGATGCGCCGTGAAGCGCTCTATCCAATTCTGGTAACTGCGGACAGCGATGTGCGCGTAACGCCGGATTATCTGCGAGCGGTTGTGCAGCCGATGCGCGATCCGCGTGTGGGCATGGTTACCAGCCTCTATCGCGGGTGCACCCGGCACGGGTTATGGGCACGGCTTGAAGCGATGGGCATGAGCGTGGAAATGACTTCGGGCGTGCTGGTGGCGAACATGCTGGAGGGGATGAAGTTCGCGCTGGGCCCATCGATGGTGATGCGCCAGAGCACGGTGGAAAAGATCGGCGGATATGAGAAGGTCGCTCAATACTATGCGGACGATTTCGTGCTGGGCAATTGGACAGCGGCGGCCGGAGAGGTTGTCGTGCTCTCGCACTACGTTGTCGAGCATCATGTGCTGAATGCAGCTTTCAAGAGCAGCATTGCGCATCAGCAGGGGTGGGCGACAAGTACACGCTTTTCTCGGCCATGGGGTCATCTCGGTGAGGTGCTGACCTACGCGGTTCCTTTCGGCCTGCTGGCGTGGATTGGGCTGACGCTTGGCGGGCACTGGGCATGGGGAGTCGGGTTAATGGCATTCACCGTCATGGGCCGTGTGCTCTTGTGTCTTGCGGTGTGCAGCTTAGTGGTGGACGACCATGAGGCTGCGCGCAGGTCGTGGCTCTATCCGCTGCGAGATCTGATGGGATTCATTTTCTGGGTGAGGAGCTATCTGGCCACGAGACGGCTGCGCTATCGAGGCGACCCCTATGAGTTGCTGCCTGAGGGGCGCCTGCGTAAATTAACTGAATAGAGAACGGTCAAGCTACGGCTTGCGTGTTGCTGACGGGCGTGAGGGCGCAGCTACGGGCTTGCGGATGGGAACGATGGCGGCGGCTGAGCCCGGCGCTGCCTGCTGGAAACGAGCCAGCATCTCGCCGCGCACGTACTCGACAAAACCCTGCATCTGGCGGTTCATCTCTTCCATGCGTTCGCGCATCTGCAAGATGATGGCGATTCCCGCGATGTTGACGCCGAGGTCGCGCGCGAGGTTGAGGATGAATTCGAGGCGCTCAAGATCTTCGTCGGTGTAAAGGCGCGTGTTTCCTTCGGTGCGCGAGGGCTTGAGCAGGCCTTCGCGCTCGTAAAGGCGCAGAGTCTGGGGGTGAATCTCGTACATCTCGGCGACGGACGAGATCATGTAGGCGCCTCTGGATTTGCGTTTTGTGGCCATCGTATTTACTCCATCAGCCTATTCGATTGTTCTATGGCCCATGGCTGTCTCCGCGCGAATCTTACAACTTGTCGAACAGCGCCTTGCGCGGGTCGTCGGGGTTCAGTTTGGCGAGCTCGCGCATGATCTCGCGGCTGCGCTCGTCGTTCAGATGCGGCACAGCGACCTCGACGGTGACGATTTCATCGCCGCGCTGACCGGGATGGGAGGCGCTCTCAACGCCGCGCTCCCTCATGCGCAGCTTCTGCCCGCTTTGCGTGCCGGGCGGAATCTTCAATTGCGCGCGGCCGTCGATGGTGGGCACTTCGACCTTGGCGCCGAGAGACGCTTCGGCAACAGTGATGGGGACGGTTATCTGTATGTCATCGCCCACGCGCGTGAAAACGGGGTTGGCGCCTGTGCGCACGATGAGAAACAAATCGCCAGCAGGGCCACCGTTGACGCCGGCATTGCCTTTGCCCTGCAGACGAATGCGCTGACCGTCGCGCGTGCCGGCCTTGATGCGGAATTCGACTGTCTCAGTGCGGGAGACGGTGCCCTCGCCCTGGCAGGTAGAGCAGTCGTTTGAAATGTGGCCCGTGCCGTTGCAGCGCGGGCAAGTGATGTTGAACTTCATGCGGCCGCCCATCTGCGTCACTTGGCCGGTGCCGTGACACTCGGGACACTCCGCGCCGCCGCCGACGCTCGCGTTGCCGTGGCAGCTGGGGCAGGTCTCCTGGCGGTTGATCTGAATGCGCGCCTGCCCGCCGCGGATCGCAGTCCAAAAGTCGACCGTGGCCTGGTATTCGAGATCGGTGCCCGGCTGCGGCCCGCGCGCGCGCTGCTGCTGACGCTGCGCGCCGCCGAAGATGCCGGAAAAGATGTCTTTGAAGCTGCCCGCGCCGCCGCCGCCGAAGCCTTGCTGGGCTCCGGTGCCGCCCGCGAAATCGGAAAAGTCGAAGCCGCCAAAATCGATGGGCGGCTGGCCGGAAGTCTGACCGCCCGAGCGCTGCTGGCGCGCATAAGCCTCGGCCTGCGCGGGATCGATCTGATCGGAGTAGAAGCCGACCTGGTCGTAGATTTTGCGCTTTTTCTCGTCGCTCAGGACATCGTTGGCCTCGGAGATCTCCTTGAACTTTTCTTCGGCACGCTTGTCGTTTGGATTGACGTCGGGGTGGTACTTGCGCGCGGCTTTGCGAAAGGCCTTGCGGATCTCTTCGGGCGTGGCCGTTTTCTTGACGCCGAGCGTTGCGTAATAGTCCTTGTTGGTGGTTGTGGCCATGAGTGCTTTCTTATCTCAGGTGCGCTTCGAGTCGGCGTGCCGCGTGACGTTGCATGCGATTTGCCGGGGGATTCCAGCTGTGCATCGGCGAAGTCCAATTGGGCCCACCCGCGACAGATATTTCCATTCTCCTTCGTAGGAAGGAGGGGTGGACGACGTGCGATCGCCCACCCCTCCGCAGTTTTTCCGCCCGAAGGGCGGCATTGCCTGGACGGCCAGTCCTTACTTTTTGTCGTCGACGTCGACGTACTCGGCGTCGATGACTTCGCCTTCCTTCTTGGCATCGCCGCCGGTCGCGCCGGCAGAGGTCCCATCGGAAGGTCCGCTCGATGAGGATGCCTGCGACGATGTGGCCTTGTACATGGCCTCGGCGAGCTTATGGCTGGCCTGGGTCAACTTGTCGAGCGCAGACTTCATCTCTGCGGTAGACGGCGAGCCTTCAAGCGTCTTTTTGGCGTCAGCAAGGGCTGCTTCAACGTCGACCTTGTCGGAGGCCTGCACTTTCTCGCCGGCGTCCTTCAGCATTTTCTCGATGTTGTAGACCATGCCGTCGAGGGAGTTGCGGGCTTCGATCGATTCGCGCTGCTCTTTGTCTTCAGACGCGTGCGCTTCGGCTTCCTTGGCCATCTTTTCGATCTCTTCTTTGGAAAGGCCCGAGCTCGAAGTGATGGTGATGCGCGTATCCTTGCCGGTGGCGTTGTCTTTTGCGGTCACGTTCAGGATTCCGTTGGCATCGATGTCGAATGTGACCTCGATTTGCGGAATGCCACGCGGCGCGGGCATGATGCCGCCGAGCTTGAATTTGCCCAGGGTGCGATTCTGCGCAGCCATGGGCCGCTCACCCTGGAGCACGTGGACCTCAACTTCGGTCTGGTTGTCGGCCGCTGTCGAGAAGGTCTCAGTCTTCTTGGTCGGAATGGTCGTGTTGCGCGGGATCATCGGCGTAGCCACGCCACCCAGAGTTTCGATCGACAGGGTTAGCGGTGTGACGTCAAGGAGGAGAAGATCCTTGACATCGCCCGTGAGCACGCCTGCCTGCACAGCAGCGCCGATTGCAACCACCTCATCGGGGTTGACGCCGCGGTGCGGCTCTCTGCCGAAGAGCTTCTTGACCAGTTCCTGAATGCGCGGCATTCGCGTCTGCCCGCCCACGAGAACCACTTCGTGGATCTGGCTGGTGGTAACGCCGGCATCGGACATCGCTTTCTTGCAGGGGTCGACGGAGCGCTCAATAAGGTCTTCGACCAGCTGCTCCAGCTTGGCGCGGGTCAGCTTGCGGACCAGATGCTTGGGGCCGGAGGCGTCGGCGGTGATGAAAGGCAGGTTGATCTCGGTTTCGACGGTGGTCGAAAGCTCGATCTTGGCCTTCTCCGCGGCATCTTTCAGGCGCTGAAGCGCCATCTCGTTGCCTTTTGAAGTCAGGTCGAGACCATGCTCAGCCTTGAACTCGGAGATGAGCCATTCGACGATGCGCTGATCGAGGTTGTCGCCGCCAAGGTGGGTATCACCGTTGGTCGATTTGACTTCAATCACGCCTTCGCCGACTTCGAGGATGGAGATATCGAATGTGCCGCCGCCAAAATCGTAGACGGCGATGGTCTCGTCCTTCTTTTTGTCAAGGCCGTAGGCCAGTGCAGCCGCGGTTGGCTCGTTCACGATGCGCTTGACGTCAAGGCCTGCGATCCTGCCGGCATCCTTGGTGGCCTGGCGCTGTGCGTCGTTGAAATAGGCTGGAACGGTGATCACAGCTTCGTTGACGGTTTCGCCCAGGTAAGCTTCGGCGCTCTTTTTGAGCTTCTGCAGGATCATGGCAGAGATTTCGGGCGGGGTGTACTCCTTGCCCTGAGCAATGACGCCGACATGGTCGCCCTGCTGGACCACTTTGAAGGGAACCATCTTCATCTCGTCGGTCACTTCGTTATAGCGGCGGCCCATGAAGCGCTTGATTGAGAAAATGGTGTTTTCGGGGTTGGTAATGGCCTGACGCTTAGCCACCTGGCCAACCAGACGCTCGCCGCTCTTCGTGAAGGCGACAATCGAGGGTGTGGTGCGCGCACCTTCCTCATTTGGAATGACTTTTGGTTCTCCGCCTTCCATGACAGCTACGCACGAGTTGGTGGTGCCGAGGTCGATTCCGATCATTTTAGCCATGATTTTCCTGCCTTTTCAGTGAATCTAGCTCAGTCAGGATGCCTGATTGAGTGTAATGTTGTCAACTAATATGATGCGGTTTTCCTCATTCGAGATGCAAATTCGGGCAGGTTTCCATGCGGAACAGCCAGGGCATATCGTGGGGGCCTTTGGCCGGAATTCGCCTTGCCGGCTGCTTGAAGCTACAGCTTAACCGCCGCCTTGGCAGCCGCGAGGGCTTCCTCCGGCTCGGGACGGACACGGAAGTCGGCGTAGGCCCGGGCGTAGAGGACGCGGCGGTCGCGGCTAAGGACGTAGGTTGCGGGGATAATCAGGCGCCAGCCTTGGTCGCCCTCCTTTTTTTCGCTACCTGCTTTTTTCTCGGTTCCGTTGACGAAGGGGATGTTGACCAGGATGGAGCGGTAGTAGTCGCGGTGGTAGGCAGGGATGGTGTAGGCCAGACCGAACTGCTCTGCCAAGACGCAACCGGCGTCGGTAAGGACGGGAAAGGGCAGACCGTGCTGACCGGCCATGAAGTCGCTCTGACGGGCGGTTTGCGGACCGATGGCGGCCAGAAGCGCGCCGGACTCGCGGAGGGTGGGGTAGAGGTCGCGCCAGGCCTCGAGCTCGGTGACGCAGTAAGCGCACCAGCGGCCGCGAAAGAACTTGAGGACGAGAGGCCCGAGGGCGAGCAGGTCGGCCGAGCGGACGGCGCGGCCGGAGGCGTCAGGGAGGGTGAATTCGGGGGCGATGGCGCCGACGGGCAGGATTTTCTCTTCGATCCCGGAGGCGAAGAGCTCTGCGACGGCGCGCTCGCTGACGGCCATGCGCTCCGGCTGAACGAGGTTCCGCGTGTTCTGGGTGATCTCGTCGAGCTGGTCCTGGAGGGCGCTCATTGAATTCTCACGTTAGCGCAGGCTCAAACTTCTGCGCTTGATTTAAGTCGCGCGGCCCTATCGCCCGAAGCGCTGCTTGGCGCCCATGCCGCCGAGGCCGCCGCGCATCATGCTCTTGGCCAGGCCACCGCGGCCCACCTGCTTGAACATCTTGGCCATCTGGGCATATTGGCGGAGGAGTTGATTGACCTCCTGCACGCTGGTGCCGCTGCCGGCTGCAATGCGCTTGCGCCGCGTGCCCGAGATAATGTCGTGATTGCGGCGCTCCTTGGGAGTCATGGAGTTGATGATGGCTTCGAGGCGCACGAATTGTTTCTCGTCGATTTGGCCGGCGGCCTGCTGCATGCCGGCGAAGGGGCCGACCGAGGGCAGCATCTTCAAAATGCTCTCCATCGACCCGAGCTTCTTGATCTGGCGCAACTGATCGCGGAAGTCCTCGAGCGAAAAGCCATCGCCGAGCAGGGCCTTCTTGGCGAACTCCTCGCTCTTTTTGCGGTCGAGTGTGGATTCGGCTTTCTCGATGAGCGAGAGCATGTCGCCCATGCCGAGGATGCGGCCCACGATGCGGTCGGGATGAAATGGCTCGAACGCGTCGGGCTTTTCGCCGACGCCGATGAATTTAATGGGCTGGCCGGTGACGTGACGAATGGAGAGCGCCGCGCCTCCGCGCGCATCGCCGTCCATCTTCGTCAAGACTACGCCTGTCAGTCCAAGACGAGAATGAAAGTCCTGAGCGGAGTTGACGGCGTCCTGGCCAGTCATCGCGTCCGCGACAAATAGGATCTCCTGCGGCGAGAGAAGCTTTTTGAGGCTTTCCATCTCGCCCATCAACTCTTCGTCTACGTGCAGCCGGCCGGCGGTGTCGACAATGAGCGTGTCGCAACCCATGATGACGGCTTCGCGGCGGGCTTCTTTGGCGAGGCGCTCAACCAGTGCGGTGCCGGCGGGCTCGCCCTTCTGATCGCCTTCATAGAGGCGCGTTTCGACCTGTTTGGCGACGATTTTGAGCTGCTCGCGCGCGGCGGGGCGGTAGACGTCGACCGAAACCAGCATGGGGCGGTGACCGCCCTTTTTAAGCCAGGCGGCAAGCTTGCCGGAAGTTGTGGTTTTGCCGGAGCCTTGCAATCCGGCCATGAGAATCACCGTGGGCGGTTTGGAAGCGAAGTTAAAGCGAGCGGTGTCGCGGCCGAGGAGGGCGACCAGCTCGTCACGGACGATCTTGACGACCTGCTCGGAGGGCGAGAGCGCGGTGAGGACTTCGGTGCCAACGGCTCTCTGGCGAATGTGCTCAAGGAGGTCGGTCACAACCTTGAGGTTGACGTCGGCTTCAAGGAGCGCCACGCGAATCTCGCGCAGCGCTTCGGCGATGTTCTCTTCCGTGAGCGTGCCCTGGCCGCGAAGGTTTTTGAAGACGCGCTGCAGTTTGTCGGTTAGGTTTTCAAACATGGGTGCAGTTCCAGTCTACCGGATCAGTGGTTCACGAGATGGCATCACCGAAAGGTTACGCCTCACGGATACGCGCGGTCTCAGCCGGGATGCTCGACAATGGAAGAGATGCGCATTACGATCGCGGCGCGATATAAATTGCCATCAGCGGATAGAGAATCCGGCGGTGGGCCAGGAGGATCAGTTTTGAAACGAATCTTGATTTGCGCGAGTTTGTTGTGGGTTGCAGCAGCAGCCTGGGCTTCGAATTCGACGATGCCGGATGGTACCGAGTTTCCGATGTGGGAAGTTCCGCTGCATTTTACAAAGACCTATTACGTGGATTGCCAGGCGAAGAATGCGGACGACGCTGGGCCGGGCACGCAAGAACATCCGTTTCGCACGATTAATCGGGCAGCGCAAGTGCTGCAGCCGGGCGAGCGGGTGGTGATTGCCGAGGGCGTGTATCGCGAATTTGTGAGGCCGGCACGCGGTGGAACCGGGCCCGACGCGATGATCAGCTACGAGGCTGCGCCAGGAGCCAAAGTGATTGTGAAGGGTTCTCGCGTGGTGACAGATTGGAAACCCAGCGAAGGTTGGAATTTCGGATTCGATCCGAAAACGCATGAACCCGTGAAAGCGTGGGAGCTACATCTCGATCCAAAGTGGTTTCCCGACGGCTACAACCCGTTCGAGGTGGATAACGTGCTGGGGAATAAGACCTGGCTTCGTTATGCCGAAGACAACATCGGCACCTATTTTCGGCGGCGTGGGCTGGTCTTCGTCGATGGCCATCCTCTGGAACCGGTGGAAACATCCGCCCAGCTTGCCGGACCACTGCAGCGTTCGATGAACTACTTCACCGATATCCGCTGGACCCCGCTATTCGATGAATTCCAGCCCGTTGCGGGAAAGGTGTGGGTCGAGATGAACGGTCTGACGCTGCATATCCGGCTGGTCAACGACGACGATCCTTCGAAGCACACGATCGAGATTACGACCCAGGAGCAGATTTTCTCTCCGGCCGAGCGTTACCAGTCGTACATTCGCGTGAAAGGCATCACGTTTGAGGAGGCGGGCAACGGCTTCCCGGTGCCGCAGCGCGGAATGGTCTCAACCAATCGAGGCAATCATTTCATTTTTGAGGACGACACCTTCGAGTGGGCGAACAGCGTGGGGCTCGATATTGGAAACGAGGACTGGGGCGCTTCGCGGCCGCCGCAGCCGGTTGGCTTCGACGTGGTGCGTGGAAACACCTTTCGCTATTGCGGCATCGAGGGGCTGGGCGGAACGGGCGGCCCGCAGTCCACACTGGTGGAGAAGAACCTGTTCGAGTGGATCGGCTGGCAGAACGCCGCGATGATGTCGGAGTCAGGCGGAACCAAGATGCACACCGCCCACAACCTTCTTTTTCGCAACAATGTCGTGCGCCATATCCGGCACGCGAACGGCATTTGGCTCGATATCGGCAACGCCAATGACCGCATCACGGGCAATGTATTTGCCGACATTCCCGGCGATGTGAACCCGCACGCGATTCATATCGAGGGCAGCGATGTGCTGAACGAAATCGACAACAACATTTTCTCTGACCTTACGGGCGGCGTCCTGATCCGCGACACCAATAACGTGATCATCGCCTACAACTTGTTTCTGAACTGCCACCAGGTATGCGTCGATACAGTCTCGGGCATCAACGGTCCGCGTCCCATCGGCGGCCATACCAATGACGTGCACAACCTTCAAGTGCACGGCAACGTGTTCTACGGCATCGGGCGCTCCGCGATCGAGTTCAACAACGGCAAGAACGAAGCGGACGGGAACGTCTACCCTACCCCCCAGGGATTTGGAGGGATAAGAGGCTTCGGGCAGCCAATTCTGCGCGTGAAGTATCCCGAACCGGCGGAGTGGGACGACTTGCAATCTTGGCAGGAACAGCGCGGCTGGGACCTGCACGGAACGATGGCCACCATCACGGCTTCCCTGGATCCCGACACGCTGCAGCTGACGATGACCGTGAACGGCGACGTGAAACCGCTTCCGCCGTTTAAGGGAATCGACAGCGATTTCTTTGGCAAGACGATCAACGGCGACCGCGTGGCGGGACCGATCGCGGACTTGCTGACTGAGAACGGACCGCGATCTGTCGATCCGCGATAGCGGCGTTGACGGAACTCGTCAAGCACTGATCGAAGGAGCTAGAACACGGAGGATCGACGACCCGTATGGGCTAGAGGTCGCTTTTGATCCACGCGATGATTGGTCCCCAGTACGAGAGGTCGGGCTTGTAGAAGGGCTCATTGTGGCCGATCCCGTGCACGAGAAGCAACTCAGCGTTTCCGCCACACGAAGATACGATGTCTCGAGCCATTTCGGCGGGGAAGAGTCCGTCTGCTGTTGAATGGACGACCAGGACTGGCAGCGTGCAACTGGGCAAAGATGCTGCCGCGTCCCAAATAGGTGGGACCAGGGAGGAAAGAATTGCGGGGATGCCAACGGCGCGAGCGGCGGCGCGAAACGATGAGAAGCCCGCACAGAGGACGAGCCGGTCGGCTTCAACTCGATTGACGATTGCGGGGACAACCCCAGTCCCCAGTGAGAACCCGAGGAGCGAGATGGGGCCCGACGGCGCCAAGTGTTTAAGAAGCTTGAGGGCGGATATTCCGTCCTGCTCGCATTGGGTCCAACTGGGGCGGCCGGTGCTGCGGCCGTAACCGGAATAATCGAAGACGAGGGACGAGATGCCTCCATCGGCAAAGAGGCGCTGGATGGGAAACCACTGCGTCACGATTTCGCCGATTCCGTGACAGATGAGGACGGATGCTCGAGCGGGTTGAGCGATTGGTTCGACAAACACTGCATCGAGCAGGCTCTTTCCGCTGGGAATCTTATGGCGCGATGCTGACAAGTTTGGCGCCATCAGTGGCCACGCCGGGGTTCTGCGAATAAACCGGTCGTAGAGACGAACCATGCGACTGGCGCATCGCAACGTCAACGTGAAGGATGGACGATGAGACCACATCCCGAAATGGCTCCTGAGAGGAGTTGGCTCCTGAAAGATGTTCTTCGCGCATGGACCGAGTACGCCATGTGCAGAATTACTGTTCCGGCGCGATGAGGTACTGCTCGAGCTTGCCGCCGGGGTAGGTGTACGTAGTGAGCCGAAGACGGTGACCGGGATAAGTGATGTCGAAGGCGCGAAAGGTCATGCCGCCGCGGAGTTCTTCGTTGTTCTGTCGTAAGCTGAGCGGCTCGCCGAGCGGGGCGAGGCTGGATTGGAAGTCTGCAACGGCCTCGGGCGTGAAGTAGTCGTTTAGGTTGGGTGCGAGCAGCGAACGGTCAATGCGGCCTTGCTGCAGACCGCGGTAAATCTCGAGGGCTTGCTGTTCGGGAGCGCTGAGCGGAAAGCCGGCGAGGAGCGGCGCGGCGAGCTTGGCAATCGTGGAGGCCGCGCTCACGGCGTCCTGATTGGTGAGGACAGCCACCGCCACGTCGTCATCGATAAGGACCTCATTGTCGGAGACGAAACCGGAGACTTCGCCGGTGTGCTCAATGGAGCGATGACCGGCGCGGTTAACGACCTCAACGCCCAGACCGTATCCGGTTCCCTTTCCGTTTTTCAGCTTGATCTCGGTGAACATTTTCTCATAGCTCTCGGTTGAGAGAACCGACTGGGCAAGTAAGCTCTCGTCCCAGATCGCCAGGTCATGAGCGGTCATGGCGAGCTCGCCCGCCCCAAACATCCAGCCTGCGCCTTCTTTCGGCGCAGGGCGCAGCGGGCCCAGCGCGTGGCGATAATAAGCATCTGCCGCCGGCGGCGCGATGGGGCTTTGGTCGGAATCGCAAACCGAGGTCATACCCAGTGGACGAAAAATATGCTCGGTGAGGAAGTGAAACAGCCCTTCACCGGAGACGATCTCGACGATGCGGCCGGCAATGACGTAATTCGTGTTGGAGTATTGCCACTGTGTGCCGGGATCGAAGTCGAGCGGTTTTTTGGCCCAGGTGTCGAGAATCTGCTGCGCGGTGGTCGGCTGCAGCATCGGAGACATCACGTAGTCTTCTGGCCAGTAATCCTGGTAGCCGGAAGTATGCGAGAGCACTTCGTGAATGGTGACTTCGTTACCGCGCGTGAGGCTGGGAATGTACTTGCCGACCGGGTCGTCGAGATTGAGCTTGCCTTCTTCCTGAAGAATGAGGATGGCGGCAGCCGTGAATTGCTTGGAGACCGAGCCAACGGAGTAGCGCATGTCGGGCGCGGCGGGGACGGCCGGAGCAGAATCAGTGGCGAGGCGCGCAAATCCGTAGGCGTGTGTGTAAACGAGCTTGCCGTGCTGGATGACAGCAATTGAAGCCGAGGGGACACCGGTGGCTTCGAGAACCTGCGTAGCGATGCGGTCGACCTGGCTGCGAAGATCGGGCGAGATGGTGTCGAGGGTTTGCGCAGAACCAACAACAACCGCGGCCGCAAGAAAAATGAGGAGCAAAAACGACGAGATCGACAGATGCCTGAAACGGAGCATGCGAGCAATTCCCTCTCGATGAAGAATAGCTGTTCAGGGGGCGTGAGACTGGGCGCCAACTGAATACGATAGGCTGGGCAGGGTGGGCCGCCCGCCGGCGGTTCATTCCGAGACTGAAAAAGGTGGTTTTGCGGCGCATGCAAAAGTTGATTGAAGGACACAAAAAGTTCTTGGCCGAGGTTTTTCCGGCAAAGAGGGGCCATTTTCATCTTCTGGCGGAGGGTCAGTCGCCGGAGTGGCTGTTCATCACGTGTGCGGATTCGCGCGTACTGCCGGACCTGATCCTGGGAACCGAGCCGGGAGACCTTTTTATATCGCGCAGCATTGGGAATGTGGTGCCCAAAACAAGCGACGTGGACGGCGTGACGGCCACGATTGAGTATGCCGTTCAGGTATTGAAGGTGCGGCACATCATCGTGTGCGGCCACTCCGACTGCGGCGCGCTGAAGGCAGCAATCGACCAAAGGAGTCTGGAGAATCTGCCCAAATCACGGCGGTGGCTGGATCACGTGGAGGCGGCATTCGCCTATAAACAGCCTCTGAATCACGCCGACGGCGAGAGCGCGGAGCTTGCGGCGCTGATCCGCGGCAACGTGGTGGCGCAGATCGGAAACCTGCGCGCGCAGCCCGCGGTCGAGCAGGCGTTGGGCGAAGGAAGGCTCACGGTGCATGGTTGGTATTACGACATCCTGACGGGGCGGATTGAGGAGTACGACGAGAAGCAGAAGAGGTTTGCGGGGCTGACGGAGTAGGTCCTTAGTGCGCGCCAGGCGGGGCTTCAGTGTGTGCAGGCGGCTTAGTAAAGAGCCAGGAGCAGGCGGCGCAGATGAGGGCGAGAATTGCCGTCCAGCGGAAAACGTCGACGTAGGCGAGCTGTGCGGCTTGCTGCTCCATGAGTTCATAAATGAGGCCATAGGAGCCGGGTCGCGCATTCGCAGGGCCGATGCGATGGGCAAGGTACATCGCGATCATGGCTGATTTCTGCTGCAGCACGGCGGAACTGGGAGAGAGATTCGCGCCCAGATCGGTTTGGTGCAGGGCGGCGCGCCGAATAATCGCAGTCGTGGCCATCGCGATTCCGATGGATCCGCCGATGTTGCGCAGCATGTTGAAGAGGCCGGTAGCATTGCCCATCTCGTTCCTGGAGATGGTGCGAGTGGATAAGGTAGCGAGCGGCACGAAAACAAAGCTGAGGGCGAAACCGGTGAGCAGGATGGGGAATAGCAGTGTATATGGACCGATGTCGAGGTTGACCTCGCCAAAGATGAAGGCGCAGACGGCGAAACCGAGAAAGCCGGCGCAGAGGAGCTTGCGGTTGTCGATGCGCGAACCGAGGATGCCAATAATGGGCGAGCCGATGAAGGAGCCCACGCCGCGGGGAAAGACGACGAGACCCGCGGTGAATGCGGTGTAGCCGAGAATTTCCTGATAATAAAGCGGCAGAATCGCGATGGTGATATAGATGCACATGCCGAGCATGGCAATCATCAGGCAACCGGTTCGGAAGTTGGGATCCCTGAGGATGTGCAGATCGACAAGGCCTTTTGGATGTGTCCAGGAATGCCAGATCCACAAGAGCAGCGCAATAACGAGCGCCGCCACGGCCCAGCGTACCCAGATGGCGCCGAACCAGTCGTCTTCCTGGCCCTTGTCGAGCACGATCTGCAGGCAGCCAGTCCAGACAATCAACAGGCCGAAGCCGATGTTGTCGAACGCGCCCACCTTGGCGTTCTTGATGTAAGGCGGGTCATGAACGAAACGGCTGATCATGATGACGGCGAGAATGCCGACGGGAATGTTGATGTAGAACGCGTAGCGCCAGCTGAACGTGTCGGTGAGCCATCCGCCCAGTGTGGGGCCGAGGACTGGAGCACAAACGATTCCCAGCCCGTAGGCGGCCATGGCTTTGGAACGGTCCCTAAGGGAGAAGCTCTCGAGCAAGATGGACTGCGAGAGCGGCTGCAATGCGCCGCCGCCCGCTCCCTGCAGGACGCGCGCAAGGAGGATGACTGCCAGCGATGGTGCCGCGCCGCAGAAAAACGAGGCAATGGTGAAGAGGATGACGCAGGTGAGCAGGAAGCGTTTGCGGCCGAAGCGCCGCGCAAACCAGTTGGAGGCGGGAAGAATCACAGCGTTGGCCACCAGATAGCTGGTGAGCACCCACGTGGCCTCGGAGTTGGAGGCCGAGAGCGAGCCGGCGATATAGGGCAGTGCCACCGATGCGATGGCAGTGTCGAGCACCTCCATGAAGGTGGGCAGCATGACCGAAACCGTAACCAGCCACGGGTTTACGCCCTGGGTAAGCGGGTAACGAGCTTGAGCCGCGGCCGTGGTCATGCGGGAGACTCCCCTGAGGGTAAACGATGCCGGCGTTTGCTGCTTGTGACACGGCCCACGGCGAGCCGGGAGTCGCTCAATATAGGTTCGAAAAGCGGGCGGTGTGATCTGGCTCAGCTTGACACAATCGGCTGCGCGCTTGATGCTGAACAGTTCCGCTTTTTCTGGCGACGGCTCGAGGAGGACTCCCCGGTGATGCAGGTTCGCGTCTTTTATCACGACAAGTGTTTTGACGGAGCTTGCTCAGCCTCGCTGTTCACGCGCTTCCATCAGGAGTGCATCACCCGCGGCGCAAGTTACGAATATCACGGGCTGGTGCATCGCGCAGGAGCACTGTTCGACGAGAGCGAGTTCACAGGCGACGAGAATGCGATTGTCGACTTCAAATACTCGGCGTCGCCCGGAATTACGTGGTGGTTCGATCACCACCAGTCTGCGTTCCTGACGCCGCAGGATCAGAAGAACTTTCAGGCCTGCCAGCGCGATCCCAGCTGCGCGGCGCGGAAGTTCTTCGATCCCAACTACACTTCCTGCACCAGCTTTCTGGCGCACATCGCCAAGACGAAGTATGGATTTGACACGGCACCTGTGGCGGAGCTCATTCACTGGGCCGACATTGTGGATGGCGCAAAGTATGAGAGCCCCGAAGCAGCCGTGGAGATGGCGGCTCCGGCAATGAAGCTGACACTGATCATCGAGGCCACCGAGGATCCGAAGTTCATTCCGTGGCTGATTCCGATGCTTTCGGAAATGCCGCTGGCAGAGATTCTGAAACAGCCGTTTGTCGCACCGCTATTGCCGCCTTTGATGAACCGCCATGAAGAAGCGCTGGAACTCATCCGCAGTCGCGCGGATTATCGCGACGGAACGATCTTCTTCGACATTACCGATCACCCGACGGAAGGGTTCAACAAGTTCATCCCGTACTACCTGTATCCGCAGGCAACGTATTCGATCGGTCTCTCGAAGTCGAGTTTCCGGACCAAGGTGGCCGTGGGATCGAATCCCTGGACAAAGATCGACCCGGCAAGGTTGGTCAACCTGGCGCTTATCTGCGAGCGCTACGGCGGAGGCGGCCATGCGCGCGTGGGAGCGATCAGCTTTCCGCCGGACAAGGAAGCGGAGGCGCGTGCGGCAGCGAAGGAGATTGTGGCGGAGCTGAGGGCGACAAAACCTGGCGACTAACAGCTCTCCGCTGGGTCGGCATCACAATGACCGATTATCTTTTTGCCTACGGGACGCTCCAGCCCGGACTTGTACCGGCGCCGATGACTGAGGTCGCGCAAAAGCTCACCCCAGTTGGCAAAGGCTTCGTGCGCGGTGCTCTCTACGACCTTGGCCGCTATCCGGGCGCCATTCCCGATGCCGGCTCGCCGGACCAGATCTCGGGGACCGTTGTCGAATTGCCTGAAGATCGGGATATTCTTCGCCAGCTCGATGCCTATGAAGGGTTTGATCCGGATTCTGCAGAAACCAGCGAATACGTTCGCCAGCGGCAAACGGTCGAGTTGGCCGATGGCCGCACCCTCGAATGCTGGTTCTATCGCTACAACCTGCCGGTGAGAGCCTCGCAAATCATTGCAAGCGGAATGTGGCTCTAACAAAATAGAGCAACATTGCGACCCCCGCGCATCCTCGGCTTGCGGCTAAAGGCCGACTCTCACAGTCCCAACCCACTCGCCCGCTTCCTCATCGCTTCAATGCAGAACGCGACGTGACTGTCGAGGTCGACGCCGAGCTCGGTTGCGCCCTGGACGATGTCTTCGCGGTGGACGCCGCGGGCGAAAGCCTTGTCTTTCATTTTCTTTTTCACGCTCGATACTTCGACGTCGGCGATGGCCCTGGTTGGCTTCACCAGCGCGCAAGCTGTCAGGAAGCCGGCCAGCTCATCGCAAGCGAAAAGGACTCTGGCTAGGTGTGTGGTGCGCGGCACTCCGGAATAAAGCGCGTGGCCAAGGATGGCGATGCGAAGCTCCTCGGGCCAGCCCAGCCGCTCGAGCTCGCGGACGCCGATGAAGGGGTGCTCCTCGGGCGTGGGGTGCCGCTCGTAATCGAAGTCGTGAAGGAGCGCGGTGGTTGAATAGAGCTCGATGAGGGCTGAGCGTGCGTCACCGTCGCGCCCGAGTCGGTCCGCCTCCCGCTCACCGTACGCGACCACGCAGGCTTCCACGGCCAGTGCGTGTTTGCGCAGACTTTCGCTCTGGGTCCATTCAGTCAGAAGTTGCCAAGCTTTTTCGCGGCCAAACGGTGTGTTGCCTGACATTTAGAAACTCCTGTTGATGAGTGTGGTTCGCGTTTTGTAGGGTTTTCTGGGGTCTCCTGCTTCTTTTTTCGGTTTGACCCTGATTTTCTACTTGACAATTATGGTTCAATTCGTAGAAAGTAGCACCAATCAAGGTGCAGCGATGCATCTGGAGTCCCACGCTCTGGCACTCCGCGCATCCCTAAATGGCAACTTCAATCGTTAGCGTGGAATCACGCGAAGTGGTGCGGTGTGAATACTGCAGACTGATGCAGTATAGGACCAGCAACTCCCTCTGCCGAAAATGCCACAGGCCGCTCGATATCGAGGAGCCTGTGTATTTGGCGCCAAGGCTGGTGACAAGCCAGCCAGCCCCAGTAAGTGGCGGGGCAGGCATGCAGGTGGCCTCGCAAGTGCGCGAATTGCGCAGGGCGCGCCATCTGAGCCAGCGGCAATTGGCAGGGAGGATGCAGGTACCGCGCACCTACATCTCGAAAATCGAGAACGGCAAGGCGATTCCTACTCTGGGATCGCTGGAACGGCTGGCCACGGCACTTGGCGTGGAGATCCGTCAGCTGGTTCGCGATGAGCGAAGCCGCCGTGACGAAGAGGTCACTGCGATTCTGAGTGACTCGTTCCTGGCCGAAGTTGCCGAGCTGTTGCCGCATCTTGATTCGCTGCACCGGACGCTCTTTTTCGGCGCAGTCAGGGATGCGTCAACGGGCCGCCGCCGAACCGCGTAGAGCATACTCCAGCCAGGCCTCCCGATCGCGCTCGACAGCTCGCGTGCGGTCTGTCGCCTGGAGGGCGATCGGCTTACCTCACCTTCGGAAATGGCCCGGAGTCCCGTTCAGGCGGAACTCCGGGCCATTTCGGTGCGTCGGCGCTGAAGACCCAGGAGCGGCTCGTTGCAGAATTCTCTAAAATGCTTTACGGTCGATGGTGTGACTCCCGAACCTGGCCGCGAGCGTGCGCATGCTGCCAGGGATTTCGTTCACGCATTCAGCGGCATCTAACCTCCCAAGCGTGAACACCGCAAGCGCCGTTCGGGATGCTGCACCGGCCTCCGCGTGGAAAGCACAAATGCGAGCAACAGTAGATTCCTCGTCTTCATCTCCCCCATTACGCATTCATGAGCTGAGCCCGGAAGAGCGCGCTGTCTACGCTACGTTGAAGCCGGGATGCCTGCCGCAGCATGTGGCCATCATCATGGATGGCAATGGCAGGTGGGCTGGCCGACGTTCGCTGAAGCGTTTTGTGGGGCACCAGCAAGGGGCGAAGTCGGTACAACTGGTGACGGAGACCGCTTCCCGCATCGGCCTTCCGTGGCTCACACTCTACGCCTTCTCTCTTGAAAACAACCTTCGCCGGCCCCGCGCCGAGGTGAGCTTCCTGATGCGCCTGCTGAAGACCTACCTCGAAACCAACGTCGAGCGGATGAATCTCAATAACGTTCGTTTCCGAACGATTGGGCGGACGGATGAATTGGCGCCCGACGTCCAGGACAAGATTCGCTGGGTAGAAGAAGCGACAGCCAACAACACCGGAACCACGCTGACGCTGGCGCTTAATTACGGTGGCCGATCGGAGCTACTAGATGCTTTTCGCAGACTGATGGCGGAATTGAAAAGCAAGAATCTCAGCCCGGAAAACGTGAAGGAAGACGACATTCACCGCCATCTATACACGGCGCACATGCCGGACCCGGATCTTCTGGTTCGCACCTCAGGCGAGCAGCGCATTTCGAACTTCCTGCTATGGCAGATCGCATATACAGAGATCTTCGTCACGGAGCGTTACTGGCCGGACTTCAGGGGAATCCATCTGCTGGAGGCCATGGCAGACTTCCAACGCCGTGAACGCCGCTATGGCGGGATTGGCGAGGATGGCGGCGAGGTGGAAGAGAATCCCGACCAGATCAGGATCGCGGTGAGTTAGGCAATTCGCTGCGAGGCCCAGCATTTCTCAAGAAAATCTAAGACTGCGTCGTCCGGCATAAGCTTCGGCAGAAATCTTCCGTAACCAAGGCTTACCGGCCCCGGCGGTGTATTCTCAACGCTGAATGAAACGCGTCATCACCGCTCTAGTTCTGATTCCGATCGTTCTTGTTCT
The DNA here is from genome assembly GCA_964533905.1 of uncultured Occallatibacter sp. GTDB lineage: Bacteria > Acidobacteriota > Terriglobia > Terriglobales > Acidobacteriaceae > Telmatobacter. The sequence goes on from CAZHOO010000006.1 coordinate 52,909, forward strand.
GGTGTTTCTGGGGCCGCGGTGGCAATGGCTGTTCACTCTGGCCGTGGCGGTGGTTGCGGCGCTGGCTGGGTGGGAGTACATGGCCTTGAGCCGGCGATGTGGCGCGAACCCACCGCGTATTGCGACGATGGTCGCGCTTCTAGCGCTCTTCGCGGTGAACTTCGAGTGGCCCGACCTGACTCCGGCGCTGTTTGGAATCCTCGGCCTTGGACTGCTGGTCTATTGCACATTCTTCAAACCGGTCGCAGAAACGATTGCGGATGCGTCGGCCTCGATCTTTTGCCTGCTTTACACCGGTCTCACGCTGATCGCCCTCCCTTCGCTGCGTGAACAGGCCAACGGTCCCTCCCTCCTGGTGTTCCTGCTTTGCGTGGTGTGGGTGGGAGACACCGCAGCCTACTACGCCGGGCGCGCGTGGGGCCGGCACAAGATGGCGCCCTCTCTCAGCCCGGGCAAGACCTGGGAAGGAGCCATCGCGTCGGTGGCCGGGAGCGTGGTGATTGCCGCGGTTCTTGTGAGCGTGGCATCGGTGATGCAGGAATCGTCAAATTCACCGATCGCTTCATGGTTGGAGCGCGCGTTTCCTTCGGCAGTCCTGGCCTACCCCGATGAGATGTGGTATTGGCTGGGACTAGCTGCCGTCATCAACGTGGCCGGACAGGTTGGCGACCTGGCCGAATCGGCTCTGAAACGATCGGCTGGGGTCAAGGATTCCGGAAACCTGTTGCCGGGGCACGGGGGGATACTGGACCGAATAGACGCACTCCTTCTTGCCGGCCCTGTGCTGTGGTACGCGCAGGTAATTCATCAGAGGTTCTGAAACAGCTTTCAGCTCTCCGCCGTCAGCTTTGGGGCCGAAGCGCCACCCTGAAACCGCTAAAATGAAATGAACGAATCGGCCAACATCCAGCGCATTGCAAACGCAGGCTGAGAGCTGAGGGCTGTAGGCTGCATTGAAACGACTCGCCATCCTCGGATCGACCGGCTCCATCGGGCAGAGCACCCTCTCCATTGTTGAGCAGTTTCCCGAGCGCTATTCGGTTGCGGCGCTGGCTGCGGGACGCAATGTGGATGAGGCTTTTGCGCAGGCTGTGCGCTGGAAGCCGCGCATGGTGTCTCTAGCGACGGAGGCGCTGGCGACCCAATTGACGGCGAGGCTGCGCATCGCCGGCGTAAGCGGGATCGATGTGGTTCATGGAACTGCGGGCACGATTGCCTGCTCGACATTGCAAGAAGCCGATTTTGTGGTGTCGGCGATTGTGGGCGTGGCCGGGCTTGAGGCGACGCACGCAGCGATCCTCGCGGGAAAGCCGGTTGGCTTGGCCAACAAAGAGTGCATGGTGGCGGCCGGCGAGATCCTGACAGCGGCGGCGCGCAAGCGCAAGGTGCCCATCCTGCCCATCGACAGCGAGCACAACGCAGTGCACCAATGCCTGCGGGTTGGCACGCACGACGAGGTGAAGTCGATCTGGCTCACTGCTTCGGGAGGTCCGTTCCGGCAACTCCCTCTGGACCAGTTCCCGAACATCACGCCCGAGCAGGCGCTGAAGCATCCGACGTGGGTAATGGGCCGGCGGATCACCATCGACTCGGCGACGATGCTGAACAAAGGGCTCGAGGTGATTGAGGCCTGCCGCCTGTTCGACGTGACGCCTGCCCAGGTAAGGGTGACCATCCATCCCCAATCGACTGTGCACTCGATGGTGGAGTATGTGGACGGGTCGATCCTGGCGCAAATTTCGGTGACTGATATGCGGTTGCCCATTCTGTATGCTTTGGCGTGGCCGGAACGGCCCAAGTCCACACTGACCTTTGACCTGGCGGCGCTGAGGCACCTCGAGTTTGAGGAGCCGGATTTCGAGCGGTTTCCTTGCCTGAGGCTGGCTTTTGAAGCGGCTGAAAAAGGTGGAGCCCATTGCATTGCCCTGAATGCCGCCGACGAGGTGGCTGTGGGAGCCTTCCTCGAACGGCGCATTCCCTTTACCGGCATCCCGGGTACAATTGAGAAAGTGCTCGCAGCAACCCCGGAGGCCCACCCCGCCACGATTGCGGAGGTGCTGGAAGCCGACCAGGAGGCTCGGGAACGGGCTCGTACGTCACTTATGTAAAGCATGATGAGCCGCAGCCGGTCGGCCACGTTTTGCTGAGGGAACTAATCCACACCCATGCATGATTTTCTGGTTTCTGCCGTAGCATTTATCGTCTTGATCGGCGTGATGGTGATCGTGCACGAGTTGGGGCACTTCACGGTGGCCAAGCTCTGCAATGTGCGCGTCGAGGCATTTTCCTTTGGCTTTGGACCGCGCCTTTTCGGCTTCAAGATCGGTGAAACGGACTACAAAGTCTGCCTGCTGCCGCTTGGCGGCTTTGTGAAGATGACTGGAGAAACCGAGTCAGGGCTTACGGGCAGCCCATCGGAAATGGACGGCGATGCTGCGGCTAACGACCCCAGAGCATTCACAGCGCGCCCGCGCTGGCAGCGCATGCTGATCGGGCTTGCCGGCCCATTCTTCAACTTTCTGCTTACGCTGGGCCTGATGTGGTTTTACTTCGCCTTCATCAACGAAGTTCCGTCGGTCACGGTAAAAACAACCACAGTGGAGTGGGTTACTCCGGGCTCGGACGCTGCTTCGGCGGGTCTGGAACCCGGTGACGTGATTGTGAGCTTCGACAACATCAAGAATCCCGATTGGGAGGGAGTGTACGACCACGCCCGGTTGAATGCCAGCCAGATGGTGCAAATGGCGGTGGATCGCAGTGGAAAGACGATCCCGATGAGCCTGTTTGTGCCGGCCAGTGCCAAGAGCGACAGCTTCGAACTGAGCGATATGGGCATCTCGCCTCAGTTCCTGCCGGGTCCCATCGCGGTGGCGGAGGTGCAGCCGGGGATGCCTGCCGCGCAGGCTGGGCTTCATAACGGCGATGCCATCGAAGCTGTCGACGGACAGGCGTTCCACTCCGTGAATACGCTGCTGGCGTACATGCAGGCGGGGAAGGGCAAACCAATGACCCTGACCGTGCTGCGCAGCGGCGCCACGCTCCAGTTGGTGGCCACGCCGGAGAAGCTCGATACGAGATACATGCTGGGCTTCTCAACCACTCCGACACCCATCCGCGATGAGCCCTTGTCGCTGGTATCGGCTGCGGGAAAATCACTCGGATTCTTCAGGGATAACGCACTCCTTGTGGGCGAAGTGCTGGATCGCCTGTTTACGCATCGTCTCTCGGTCACGCAGATGATGGGACCGGTGGGAATTGCCAAGGCGGCTGGCGAAGCGGCTCAGATGGATGGCTGGTACCCAAAGTTTGGTTTGGCGGCGGAGATCAGCCTGCAGTTGGGAATGCTGAATCTGTTTCCCTTCCCCATCCTCGATGGAGGCATGATCCTGCTGCTTCTGATTGAGAGCGTGTTGCGTCACGACATCAGCCTGGCCATCAAAGAGCGGATCTATACGGCAGCCTTTGTGGTGCTCATGGCTTTCATCGCCTTCACCATCTTTAACGACGTGAGCAAGCTGCAGTTGTTCATGCACGTCAAGCCGTAAAGACACTTGTCAGTGATCAGCAAACCCGGCCAGCGCGGCGGCTTGCGCGGATCTGACAATAAACCGAAACCACCGAACACGGAAGCTACCATGCCCGTCACCACGGAAGTTCGAGTCCGCTACGCTGAAACCGACCAGATGGGCATCGTCTATTATGCCAACTACTTGGTCTGGTTTGAGCTGGGACGCGTGGAGCTGCTGCGGTCAATCGGGCTTGTATACAGCCGCCTGGAGACCGATCACGGATGCATTCTGCCAGTGATCGACGTTTCCTGCCGCTATAAATCGCCGGCGCGCTACGACGACGAGATTCAGATCGAAACGCGGCCAGCGATGCTGCGTGGCACTGTTATCAAGTTTGCCTATTCTGTTTACCGCAAGGCCTACCAGGAAAGAAAAGAGCGCGAACTCCTGGCCGAGGGCGAAACGGTTCACGTGGTCTGCGACGACCAATTACAGCGGAAACCTCTGCCCGAGAAATATGAGGCGGCTTTAAAGACGCTGATGCGAGAGAGCGCAGTTTAGATTGTGTTGCGAAATTCGGCTTGCAAAATCCTGTTGAAGATCATCCGATCTCGATTCCCGAAGACGGAAATCTCAGTTGCTGGTCATCCGCCAGGCGCTCCACGCGATATTTCCGGCAAGCTTCAATCTCGTCTGGGATCAAGACTCGATAGAGAGTTCCATCGCGATTGGGTTCGCCCTCCTTTCGGATAGCGCCGATCGATTCGAGAGCGCGCAAGGTGTCCTGGACCTTTCCAAGCGAGACCGGATTGTCATCGAGTTGCGAATAGGATGATTTGACGACAGCCGTCTGCAATTGGCGCGTGCTCACGCGTAGATGAGGATCGCCGTCTTGGGCGATGGAGTGGCGGAAGAGAAACCAGTAGAACGCAGCGTCATATGGAGAGAGCTGCGGCTGCAGATCGTCGACGATTTGTTGGATGATGAGGGGCAGTTCCGAAGCGGGGAAATCGCGATCGCCGGAGGATTGCGCGCCGGGCTCGGACTCAAGCTCGTTCAGGAGCTGGCGTATCTTGTCGATTCGCTGATTCATATTGGCCGCCGATTCGCGTTGGACAGAATTTTACGCTCAAAATGCAGCCGCAGCCGGGTTGTTTAGGATTTCCGCCGGCGGGATAATATCCGGCCTGAAGAGGCGCTATGCTATTCGCCATGGAACTTATCTTCGTGGTACGTGAGTCAGACGATCGCGGGTACGTAGCGCGCGCGCCCGGTCACTCGATCGTTGCCCAAGCCGCCAGTTGGACCGAGCTGCGCCAACATGCGCGGGAAATGGCAGACAAGCATTTTGAGAATGCGCCCGCGCGCCCGGACCGCATTCGCCTGCACATGGTAAGGGATGAGTTGATAAGCGCTGAATCCGGCGAGCTGCTACATGAAAGCCAACCGGATTCGTGGATTACGGAGACGGAGCCCTCTTTTTCCACTGCGCCGGAGTTGCGTGGCGTCCTTGCGGAGCTCTCGGCGCGCGAGCCGATCTTTCACCGGCCCGAGCTTGGAGCCTCGCGGGGGGATTTTGAGCGAATGACCGCAGAAGACTATTGGGAGACGGGCGCTTCGGGCCGCCGCTATTCGAGGAGGGCTGTTTTGGACGGGCTGGAGGAACGCTTCTCCGTGCCGCATGACGATGTGTGGGAGACGAGAGACTTTCAATGCCGCAGGCTGGGACCGGAGACTTATCTCCTCACCTACACGCTCTTGCAGGATCATCAGCGCCTCACCCGTCGCGCGACGATTTGGCAGCGCACCGCCGAGGGCTGGAAGATCGTCTACCACCAGGGAACCATCGTGCAGGAGGCCTGAACTGAGGCTTGGCCGAAGACAACCGCCCCTGTCGCAGGTACCAGCTGAAGGCTGAAAGCTGAGGGCTGACAGCTCGCGTTCACCGCAGCACAACGGCCATCGCGAAGCCATCGAGGCCCTTGACGCCCACCGTCTGCAGGGCGACGGCGCTCAGGCGCGGCTCGCGGGCCATCATCTCCAGGCAACGACGCGAGCCCACGATGTCGGGCTCGGAGCTTTTGGCCTCGATCACACTGCCATGGCGAGCGACGTTGTCGACGACGATGACCGTCCCGCGGCGCGAGAGCTTAAGCGCCCACTTCAGATAATTCGGATTGTTCACCTTGTCGGCGTCAATAAAGATCAGGTCGAAAGGTCCGGCGCCCGACGCTTTGAGCTTTGGAAGACTCTTGAGGGCGGGTCCGACGCGAATCTCAACTCGATTGAGCAGGCCGGCGCAATGTAGATTGGCGCGGGCCACTTCAGCGTGGCGGGCGCTGAATTCGAGCGAAATAATACGTCCGCTTTTAGGCAATGCACGTGCCATCCAGATGGTGGAGTAGCCGCCGAGCGTGCCGATTTCGAGGACGCGCTTGGCTCGCGTTATATGAACGAGCACCTGGAGGAACTTGCCCTGAAGCGGCGAGACGTCGATGGCCGGCAGGTGAGCCTTGCGATTGGCTTTAACGGCGGCGTCCAGTTTGTCGTCCGAAGGGGCGAGCAGATCTCCCAGATAGCGGTCGACGGAGGTCCACAGGGGTCTTGTGATCGGTCGGCGCGCCATCTACTTCTCCCGCGCCACCACGAAATCGGGCACCCAGAGAAGGGCGCGCTTGAAGTCGCTGTCAGCGAGCGGCGCGAGAGCCTGGCGCGACTGCTCTGCGTAGCGGTCGGCGGCGGCCATGGCGTACTCGACTGAACCGTTGCGCACCAGGATTTCGCGGATTTGCTGGCGGCTGACGTTCTCGAAACTGCGGTCGTCGAGGACGCGCCGGATAGCTTTGCGGTCAGAGGCGGTACCGTGATCGGCGGCATGGACGACAGCCAGGGTTGCCTTGCCTTCGCGCAGGTCGCTGGCAACGGGCTTGCCTAGGACCTCTTCTGTAGCAGTCAGGTCCAGGACGTCATCGACGATTTGGAAGGCCAGGCCTACGGCGCGTCCGAATGCGGCCAAGCCGGACTCTTCCGCCTCAGTGGCACCTGCCAGGACAGCTCCGAGCCGCATGGAGGTCGAGAACAAGCAAGCGGTTTTCCGGAAGATGAGGTCGTAGTACTCGGCTTCAGAGACCATCTTGCCGAGTTTTTGAATTTGCAGGAGCTCGCCCTCGACCATCTGCTGCGTGAGGTTGATGAGCAGGTCGAGCACGCGCAGGTTGCGCTCCTCGAGCGCCACTTTGAACGCCTGCATGTAGAGCCAGTCACCGGCAAGAACGCACTTTTCATTGCCCCATGTCGTGTTGGCGGAAGGCCGGCCGCGGCGCGTGTCGGCGCCATCGATGATGTCGTCGTGGACGAGCGTAGCGGTATGCACCATCTCGACAACCGCGCCGAGTCGAATGGCACTCTGGCCGAAGTAATCCAGTTGATGGGCGGCGAGCAGCAGCAGCGAAGGCCGAATGCGCTTGCCGCCGCCTTCACGCAGATATTCGGCAATCTCTGTTATGGTGCTGACGCTGGAGGCGGCGTCGCGGCCGAGTTCCTGCTCTACTGCGACGAGGTCTTCCCTTAGCAGCTCAAAGACCTCCCGCGCCGAGACTATGGAGGATGTGCTCAAAGTGCTCCGATTCTACTCGATCGGCAGGGGAAATGGCGATTTCTTCTGAAGATTTGAACACGCATGGAAGACCTAAGCCTCGGCAATGGCCGCAATTGACACCTTCATGCCGGGGATTCGAACGGGTAACTTTGCTCCTTGGCGCGCGGGCGGATTTGCTGGAAACCACCTGATCCACTCTTCATTCATCCCGGCGAAATCTGTCTCCTCAAGAAGGATAACGGTTGCGCTCACGACACGATCGAGCGAGGTGCCCGCTGCCTTTAAGATGGCCGACACATTCTCGAGGCACTGCCTGGTCTGCTCCTGGATCGTTTCTCCAACAACCTTTCCGGTTGCGGGGTCGAGAGGCCCGGTTCCTGAGACAAATACCAGACCCGCGGCCCGTACCGCCTGGCTGTAGGCCGGCGGTGGAGACGGAGCGTTTGGCGTCAGAATGATCTCCCTTGCCATAGTGCTCTCCGTTCAACACCAATGCCAGTGCCCTACCGCGGTTAGTTGGTGCGGTAATTCGTGAATTGCAATTCCAGACCGAGGTCCCGGGCGCGCAGCAGGGCGATGATGGCCTGCAATTCGTCGCGGTCCTTACTTGAAATTCTTACAGTATCGCCCTGGATGCTGGCTTGAGCTTTCTTTTTTGAGTCCTTAACGAGGCGGACGATCTCTTTCGCCTTCTCGACAGGGATGCCTTGCTGAAGGCTGATTTTCTGGCGCACGCTTTGGCCCGTCGCGGGCTCAACTTTCCCATAGGTCAGATTCTTGAGCGAGACGCCGCGCTTCACCAGCTTCTGGCAGAGAATATCCTTGACCGCCTCCAGCTTGTACTCGTTGCTGGATGCTAGCTGGATGGTGTCCTGGCCCTCGAGGTTGATCTCAGAGTGCGTGTCCTTAAGGTCGAAGCGCTGGCGAATTTCCTTCATCGCCTGGTCGATGGCGTTGCGAGCCTCCTGCATGTCAACCTTGCTCACGACGTCGAATGAGTTTTCCTGTGCCATGATTTTCTGAACCTCAAACGCGTGGCCGGCTGCCGCCGGTTCTGCCTCTATCAGTTTCCCACGTCCGGCTTGAGGTGAAACATGCGGAGAAAGTTTGCCGTGGTCGCGACGGCAATTTCATCGGGTGTGGCCTTAAGGAGTCCGGCCAGGACCTCGGCTGTCTGTGCTACGAGAGCAGGCTCATTGCGCTCTCCGCGATGGGGGGCGGGTGCAAGCCACGGCGCGTCTGTTTCCACCAGGATTCCATCCAGCGGCATGCGGGCTGCGACGTCTCGCAACGGCTGAGCTTTCGGATAAGTGAGATTGCCGGCAAAGGAGACGAGGAAACCAAGGTCGAGCGAGCGCCGCGCCTGGTCCCAGCCGCCGCCGAAACAGTGCATGATGCCGCCCAATCCTGTTCTCCCCCAAAACTCGTCCAAGATCAGGAAAACATCGTCCCAGGCGTCGGTGGACTCGTTGGTGCCGCGGCAATGAATCAGGATGGGCCGCTTGCGCGCCGCGGCAATCTCGAGTTGGCGGATGAGGCCTGCACGCTGGACTTCGCGTGGGGCGCCCTCGTGGTAGTAGTCGAGGCCGATTTCGCCGCAGGCTATGACTTCAGGCTCGGCCAGAAGGGCATCGAGTTTTGTCAGAGCAGCAGCATCGGCTTCGGGGGTGTTGTGGGGATAGATTCCGGCGCTCGCATAGAGTCGGGGAAGCCCCGGTCGGCCGTTGAATTCGCGGCATATGTCGAGCGCCTGATGCATTTCCGCCGGCCCTTCTCCAATGCCGATGGAGAGGACAGCGCCGATGCCCGCCTCCCGCGCGCGGAGAAGCATCGCCTCCCGGTCCCCGGCGTAGCGTGGACTATCCAGGTGCGCGTGAGAGTCGATCAGCAAAGGGCGCCTCATTGATTGCATGAAAACTCGACAGCGGCAAGGATCAGTTTAGTGCAGTAGAAGCCGTAGGCGGAAAGGCGGGACTCGCGCGATTCCGGTGGGCGACTCGTCTACCATCGGAGCAGCAGATGCGCACAAAACCCAAGCTCGGGCAAAACTTTCTGGTGGACGAGCAGGCCGCGCAGCGAATTGTGGCGGCATTGGGAGAGATCACCGGCCGTACCGTGGTTGAGATCGGCCCTGGGCGCGGCGCAATTACCGAAGCGCTGGTGGCACGAGCGGGACACGTCGTAGCTGTTGAGCTGGATCTTGAGTTGGCCGTGGCCCTGCGCGAGCATTTTGATCCAGCCAAGGTCGCAGTGATCGAAGGCGACGTTTTGCGATTCGATTTTGCGGCGGCAGCGGCCGAGGCAAGCGAGCGGCTGCGTCTGGCCGGTAATTTGCCTTATGCCATCACTTCGCCGATCCTGCTGAAACTGGCCGCCAGCCATGCCTCGCTCGACCTAGCCGTGCTCATGGTGCAGCGCGAGGTGGCCGAACGAATCACGGCCGCACCGGGCACGCGCGATTATGGCCTGCTCTCGGTGACGATGCAGATGTATGGGCCCGTCGAGAGTCTATTTACCCTTCCGCCCTCGGCCTTTTCGCCGCCGCCGAAGGTCTACTCCACGGTTTTTCGCTGGCGATTCGCTCCGCGCTTCGCAGAATTAGGCGTCGCGGAATCCGGCTTTCTTCGGTTCTTGCGACGGATTTTCGCGCAGAAACGCAAAACACTGGCCAATAATCTGCGCGCCGCCGGAGTAGCTCCGGAAGCCGTGACGGACGCGTTGGCCCACGCTGGAATCGATTTGCTAGCCCGTGCTGAGGCGGTGCCGGTTGAAGCTCTTGCCGGGCTTTGGCGCAGGCTGGAAGATCTGTCACCATGAGATCGCGGGATGTGGTTTCTCCCGATGGGGCGTGCGCGTAAGCTATGAGACGGGGCGGTGCAAGTGAGCTTCGACCTCGAATCGCCACGATATTCCGGAACCCGCAAAGGGCCAGGGGGAGTCTAACCAGGGAAGCGATGAATCCGACCATCCAAGAAGAACCCCGGCAACAGCAGCGCGAGGACACATTCCAAGAGACGCTGGTAAGCGCACGGCGAACCATGCTCATGAGCGAAGTGCTGAAGCTCGCAGGAGACAGCTTTCGCGCCAGCAAAACACGCTTCGCGCTGACTGCGCTGGGAATGGTGATCGGCACCGCGTCAGTGATACTCGTTGTGACGATCGGGATGACCGGCAAGCAATATATTCAGGAGTTAATTCAGAAGATCGGCACCAACACTGTGGAAGTGGAGTATGCCGGGGGTGGCGCCACGCCGGGAGAGCGCGTGCGCTACAACGACTATCTGACTCTGGACGATGAGAAAGCAGTGGACCAGCAGGTGCCCGGGGTCCTGTATTCCTCGCCGGTGCTGACGATGCATAACCGCCTGAGTTTTTCCGGCGGAATCCAGAGGGACACACTTGTATTGGGTGTTTCTCCCGATTACCAGCAAATCCGCAACCTGATTGTGACCCAGGGACGCTTTTTCGATCAGACCGACGACGAGACCCACCAGCAATGCGCGGTGGTGACGGAGCAGTTTGCCCTGGAGCAATATGGGAACGACGATTTGGCCATGGGCCAGACTTTTCAGATTCTTGGAATTCCGTTCACCATCATCGGCGTCTTCAAAGAGAGCGTGACGGACTTCGGGCAATCTGAGATTCAAGACGACACGGTGCTGATTCCGTATTCGGTGGCGCGCTATTTTACGGGAACCGAAAGCGTGAACCAGATCTACTTTTCGATGCAAAGCATGAACGAAGTGCCTGAGGCAGCGAGAGAGATTGTGCAAGTAATCAAGTCCAGTCCACGTCATCGTCCGAATTCGATTTATAAAGCACAGACGCTTAGCGAGCTGCTGGTGACGGCGGCAAAGATTGCAGACGCTCTAACCGCGGTGCTGGTGATGGTGGCGGCGGTGACACTAGCGGTGGGAGGCGTGGGCATCATGAACATTATGCTGGCCAACGTGCGCTCCCGCATTCGCGAGATAGGCATCCGCAAGGCGCTTGGGGCCACCTACCGCGAGATCAAATTGCAATTTCTTACCGAGGCGGTGCTCATCTCGCTGACCGGGGGCATCGTGGGCAGCCTGGTGGGCCTTGCAATTCCGTTTTCCATCCGCATCTTCAGCGGCTACGACTTTCCCATCTCGTGGCTGTCGGTACTGATCGCCCTGACCGCGGCAACTTTGGTCGGAGTGATTTTCGGAACCGTGCCGGCAACCCGCGCCGCGCAGCTGGATCCGGTGGAGTCGCTCAAGTATGAATGACGATTGGCCTCGCGAGATTGAGCGGCAAGACGACTCGACTGAACCCCCGAAAGGGCCCAACCTGACGCTTCTGTATGGCCTGATTGCGCTGGCTTTGGCAGTAGCCATCGGATTGGCGGCATTGATTGTTAGGCCTTTTTATCTCAGCAGATAGAAAGAACTTAGCGATTTCTGCACATCCCGCTTGATCAGGTAAGCATCTGAATCTATTGGATATTTCCTATCTTGTCGCAACGCTAGGAGAAGAAGATGATAAGACGAGAAACAAACACAGGGCGTTCCTTTTTGAGACGATTCGTTCCGATGCTTTTCGCGGCGGCATTTGTTCTGCCCCTCGTTTGCAACGGCTGCGCAGGGAGCGTGCGGGTTTACGATCCCTATTACCACGACTATCACGGATGGGTGGCAGAGGAACCTTACTACACTCAGTGGGAACACGACAACCATCGCGACCATATGGATTTCAACAAGCGGAATAAGGACGACCAGAAGGCTTATTGGGACTGGCGCCATAGCCAGCACTAGGAAGCACGCCGGAGCCGACTCTCAGCGCAATTCGCTAGTCGGCTCTGCGCGTTCGATGATCAAGACGGGAATCCCATTCACAATCGGATAGGCGCGGCCGCAACTGGTGCACACCATGCGGGAACGATCAAGGCGAAGCCGGCCATGACAGGCGGGACAGGCCAATTGGGCGATGGTCGCAGGATCTATCGTGGAAGGATACACCGGCCTGTCCAAATCGGAAGCCACTGATCACAGATTAGTGAATTGTCGCATCGGTGACAGCGCCGTCGGGACGCGGCTTAGGCCGGCCGGCGAAGGCCTGCTCGATCCGTTCGTTGGCGCCGGAACGCGAGAACTCGTGGGCAACGCGAATGCCGTTATAAATTGCTACCTCGTTCGACGATCCGTGGCCGATGATGCATACGCCGCGAATGCCCAGCAGGGGCGCGCCACCATATTCTGTATAGTCGAGGCGGCGGCGAAAGTCGTTGAAGGCCTTGCGCGACAGCAGCGCGCCCACCTGGGCGGTCACGGTTTTATTCAGTGAGCTGCGCAGGGCGTCGCGCACAAATCGTCCGATGCCTTCGCTCGTTTTGAGCGCCACGTTGCCTACGAAGCCGTCGCAGACGATCACATCGGCCTGACCGTTGAAGATGTCGCGTCCCTCAACATTGCCGATGAAGTTGATGGGAAGGGCCTTGAGGAGCGGGAAGGCTTCGCGGGTGAGTTCGTTGCCTTTGGTTTCTTCCTCGCCGATGGAAAGAAGACCTACACGCGGCCGCACAATCTTGAGCACGCTGCGGGCATACATTTCGCCCATCACGGCAAACTGCTCAAGGTTCTGAGCTTTGCAATCGACGTTCGCGCCCACATCCAGCAGAACACACGGATTGCCCTTCGAAGTCGGCATGGGAGTGGCCAGCGCAGGGCGATCAACGCCAGGCAGCGCACCCAGAACGCCCTTTGCGGTCGCCATAGCCGCACCGGTGTTGCCGGCGGTGACGAAACCGGCGCATTTGCCCTCGCGGACCAACTTGAGGCCTACACGCATCGAGCTGTCACGCTTGCTACGATAGGCATGCGCCGCCTTCTCGTCCATCCCGATACGCTCGGAAGCGTGGTGGATGACGATGGGCAAGTCTTCGCCTTCGTCTTCAAGATGCTCATCGAGAAGGTCGCGAAGCTCCGGCTCCGGACCGATCAGGTGAACGCGCACGGGAAGAGTGCGGCAAGCCAGAATAGCTCCCTTGATCTCCGGCTCGGGAGCCTTATCAGTACCCACGGCGTCAAGCGCGATGTCGGTAAGCATCGGGGTTGGGATTTACTTCTCTTCCTTGACTTCGAGAACGGAGCGGCCTTTGTACGCGCCGCACTTGGCACAGGCGCGATGGGGCAGCTTCTTTTCGTGGCAGTTTGGGCACTCAGACAAGCCCGTGGAAGTAAGAAAGTCGTGAGAACGGCGAAGGGCGGTGCGGCGCGTTGAGTGGCGCCTTTTCGGATTCGGCATGTTGCAATTCCTTTCGAATTTAACCCGCTGACCAGCTCTTGCGGGCGCCGGAATGGGCGAGCGTCTGATTTCTTTGGGCCGCCTTACGGCAACAAGCAACGCTCCCTATCCCAAATACTTGAATTATCAGGACTTGATCCGACTGCGCAATCCGCTCAGCCCTTCCCAGCGGGGATCATTTGGACCCTCGTCGCAGGAACAAGGCTGGGTGTTGCGATTGGCTCCGCAGTGCGGGCAAAGTCCCTTGCAGTCGGGCTTGCACAGCGTCCTGACCGGCAGGGATAAAAGCACCTGCTCGCGCAGCACATCTTCAAGCAACAGACTGTCCTTTTGATAATAACCGATTTCGGTCTCCGACGCAGTTATGGAGCGCTCGGGGGGTTCGGAGTCGGCGCCGATGGGGCGAAAGATGAGGTCGAACTCGGCAGCCAGGGGAATCTCGACCGGCTCAATGCAGCGGGCGCAGGGCACCTGAAATTGGCCCGCGAAACGGCCCCGGAGGCGGATGTCGGGGACGATTTCTCTGGGTCCGCGGTGCTCGTGAATCACTTCGGCGCTCCCGGAGGTCGCCAGATTGCCCATTTGCTCGGCCTCGTCGCCGAAATCAATTGCGCCTGGCTTGAGCTCCAGGTCGAATTCGACCGGCTCGCGCTCGAGTTCGAGGAGTTTGAATTCCATGGTATGAGCGTAAAGCATTTTGAGCGCGCCGGGGAGTGACAGCCGGAATAACCAATGGAGGTGCGCAAGAGAGCGACCGCTTTTTCGCCGCAATCGGGTCATTCCTTTGGTTCTTTCACGCCAGCTTGATACTCAAGCCGAGCCGAATTCCGCCGATAGGGTGAATAACATCATTCGAAAAAGATGAACGTGCCCACAGCTGGAATCGCGCGGCTCGTATGCGAGTAAGTTTGCGTCTTTCCAGCCGGGCACCGCGATGCCGGTCCCAACCCGGATTGAGCCGGCGGGAACCCCAATCTGCGGCTCCGGCGAGTGAACGTAAGTTGCTCGCCGGAGCTTCCCGCCTACCCCGAAACCGGTGCAACCCCAGCTTCGGCCCCGGTCGCGATGGCTTGCCGAAGTTTTCATCTCCCTTATGCGCCCTCCGTGTACAGTTATTCTGGAATGACAGCCGCCAGGCCGCGGAGCCTCGGCCCATCGTTGCGGTAAGCCCTGAGACAGTTCCCAAGCGGAGAGAGATTGGCATGAGCGCGCAAGAGTATGACCTGGTGGTGATCGGTTCCGGGCCTGCGGGGCAACGCGCCGCCGTGGCTGCTGCCAAGATGGGCAAGCGGGTGATGGTGGTTGAGGCTCGCTCCGTGGTTGGGGGCGTGTGCATCAACACCGGCACCATCCCCTCCAAGACCATGCGCGAGGCGGTGCTGCACCTTTCCGGCTATAACTACCGGTCGATCTATGGCGTGAACTACCGGGTGAAGGAAAAGATCACCATGGCGGATTTGGCGTTTCGCGTCCAGGCGGTGATCAAGACCGAGGTGGACGTGACCGAAGCGCAGCTTTCGCGCAACGGCATCGACGTGGTGCACGGCATCGCCCGCTTTCTCGATCCTCACCAGGTTCGCGTGGAGGGGCCGCAGGGAGACACGACGCTCGCAGCCGGCCAGATCATCATCGCCGTGGGCACCAAACCCGCCGCGTCGGACAAAGTGCCGGTCAACGGCAAGACCATCGTGAACAGCGACCAGATTCTAGGCCTGGAAGTGCTGCCCAAAACGCTCGTCGTAGTGGGCGGCGGCGTCATCGGCGTGGAATACACCTGCATGTTCGCGGTGCTGGGGGTGCGCGTCACCCTGATCGAAAAACGCAACCGGCTGCTTGAGTTCGCCGACCAGGAGATCATTGAGGCACTCAGCTACCACTTGCGCGACGCACGTGTGACCATGCGGCTTGGCGAGGAAGTAGACAGCGTAGAGGAACCAACGCCGGGTACGGTCGTGGCAAACCTTCAAAGCAAGAAGAAAGTCTCGGGCGACGCACTTCTTTATGCGGTTGGCCGGCAGGGCAATGTCGACGATCTAAACCTGGCTGCAGCCGGACTGGAAGCGGACAAGCGCGGCCGCATCGCAGTAGATGAGCATTACCAGACCAAAGTCGAGCACATTTATGCTGTCGGCGACGTGGTTGGCTTTCCCTCGCTGGCATCCGTGTCAATGGAGCAAGGACGCATCGCCGCGGTTCGCGCATTCGGAGACAAGACGGCTAGTTCCAACCCCAGCTTTTATCCCTACGGCATTTACACCATTCCTGAGATCAGCTTCATCGGCAAAACGGAAGAGCAGTTGACCGGCGAAGACGTGCCGTACGAGGTGGGTATGGCCTATTATCGCGAGGTTGCCCGCGGGCAGATTCGCGGAGACACAACGGGCAGGCTCAAGCTCATCTTTCATCGCGACACGCTGAAAGTGCTGGGCGTGCACATTATTGGCGAGGGAGCCAGCGAATTAGTTCACATCGGGCAGGCGGTCATGACACTGAACGGTACCGTGGAATACTTCATCGATACTGTTTTTAATTACCCGACACTGGCGGAGTGTTACAAAGTTGCGGCATTTAACGGCCTGGGAAGGTTGCACAAGTATCAGTCGGAATAAATACAAGCTTTTAGCTCTTAGACATCAGCCCTCAGCTTTTTTTGCGGTATGGAGAAGATTGGAATTCTCGAACAAGGGCTAGACGCTGAGTGCAGATTGGCTGGAAACGAAACGTCTCTACCCTTCCCAAGGAGGGCGCAATGACCACGGCAATCGGCGTCGTGATGACCGGCCGCATCGTAACCGGCAGGCTGGAAGATCAGCGCCTGACCGGCGAGTTGCTCCATTATCCCGAAGACCCCGAGTTGAAGAATGAGCTCGACGGCGTTCCCGGAGGCGAGCTCGTCGAGATCCTCGCGGATCAGATTGGCGCACTGGAAGGACCTGCGAGGAGCGGCGCAGGCGGCGAAGTTGACGCGATCGGAGTGGCAGTGCCGGGAATCGTGCGCTCCGGGATCATTGAAGAGTCGCCAAATCTGAAGCAACTGAAAGGCATGCGCCTGGCTGAAGAGCTGGCCAATGCGCTGGCGGCGCGCGGAATTGCGGCACCAGTACACGTCGGAAACGATGCAGACGCCATCGCCGCCGGCGTGGCCGCTACTCGCGGGAAGCTGGACAAACTTACCCGCGTCTGGACGATCGGCAAAGGCATCGGCTATGGCCGCTGGCCGTATATCGAGGGCGTTTGGGAGGGCGGGCATATCACCGTGACGCTCGACCCCAAGGAACGCTATTGCGGTTGCGGGGGCGCCGGACACCTCGAGGGCATCATGGGCCACCGCGCCATGCGCCTGCGCTTCCTCGATCTGGAACCGGAAGAGGTCTTTGCCAACGCGAAGCAAGGTGACGCGCGCTGCCGTGAGTTTGTCGATCTATGGCATCGCGCTTTGGCAGCAGCGACTGCTTCCTTCATCCACCTTGCGGGACCGGGGCGCTTTTACTTCACCGGAAGCAATGTCGGATTTCTCGACTTGGACAGATTGCGTGGCCATCTTGAAACCATGGTGCGGATGAGTCCGTTGCAGAGCTTTTCGCTTGAGATTCTGCCTCCCGACGACGAAACGGCCCTGATCGGTGCCGGCGTGAGCGCGCTAATGGCGCTGTCGGGGTGATGCTGTCAGCGCATCCGCATATAAGTCTTCGACAGCCGGTCATGGCCCATCAGCCCGTCCTCGTCGAATAGGGCCCAGACCAGGCCTAGTCCCAGAGGCAAAACCGAGAGAAGGAGCGCGGCGAGACGCATGCATCGTTGCGTGCGGCTGGGGAGTTGTCCTTCAAAGGTGCTGAGCGCGATGCCTGCGTATCTCATGCCGGGCGTGCCGCCTGCAAGCGCGACAAAGAGCGCCTGGTATGCCGCTCCAACGGCCAGCATGGCGAGCGCACTTGCAAGCTCAACTGTGCGAAGACCGGGCAAGTGGCCGGAGCGGGAGACAAACAGCAGCCCGAGCGATAGAAAGGCCGCGAGACTCAAGCTGGTGTCGACCACAAGAGCCATCAAACGACGATTCAAACGTGCAAGTTTTATGGAGCCTTGCGTCGGCCTGGGCATGGAATCTTCAAGACGCTGTGTGTCGGGTTGAGGCTCGAATTCACTGCTCGACTTCTCGGCCCGCATCCACACTGGAGCGGCCGGCTCGTCGATTACAGGCGCGGGCTCGGTCGAGATGCTTCCGGGATCGACTTCGAAGATGCTCAACTGAGGTTGAGCAGGCGCGTCTGCCAACGGGCCTTCGGCGCGGCGTGGACGCATTCTTCGCGTAGCGACCATCGGGCGTGGGAACTGAATGAGATTGGCATAAATCGGCACGCCGGTATCGTCTGCGCGAAAGTCCTGTGACGCCACGTCAGAGGCCCCAGGCGACTTCGGAGCTTGACCGTTGTCGGTTCGATCTCCCCACCCGCCCGCCTGATCATTCCGTTTCGCTATAGAGAACGATGAACGTTCATCGCGAATCTGGGAATTGGGCACTTGTTCGGACACGGGTGCGTTCGATTCTTCAATTCCTGATTGCTCAACCCATTCAGGTGCAGCCGCGGCCTCAAGGCCGTCAAGCACGAACTCCACGGCGGCTTGCGCCTCCTGGGCAGCTTTCGAGGCGGCTTCAGCAGCCCGCATTGCGTTGCGCGCCTCATCGGCCAGGAGTTCACTGTAACTGGGAGCCTGTGCGTACCGCTCCAAAACGCGCGCGGCGGCTTGCGCGGCTCGGCTGCCGTGAATCGGGCGACCGTCCTGGACTGCGGTGGTTTCGCTCGTGAATGGCGATTTACGGCTCATGTGGGCGGCGACGCGCCGGTTAACCTCCTGCTTCCAAGCAGGACACAAATTTACCGTATTGGCCGATTTACTCAAAGCTCAATCTTCCTTCCGCGGTGGCGAATTTCAATTGCCGGCTCACGATGCCAGTTCCGCCCCGAAGATGGGCACGAGGGAAGAATGAAACAGCAAGGGGAATTGCTTTTGAACCAAGGAAGAAAATTGCGGATAAATACAGGCATCACTGCGATATTTGGCCCTGTCTTCGTGGGATTGACCCGAGTGTTTCTAAGTTACCAGAACTGCTGAATGACGTCTCAATTCACTGAGCCGGCTTTGCTATGCTGAGCCTTGCACCGGTCAACGACTTGGATGTGCCCTCGTAACTTAGTATGTATCACGCTGCTTGCCGTCTGTCACCTGCGACTGGGCGCACAGGCCGCACCGGTGTTGACCAATGCGGTACCTCCCTCTCAAAGTGAGACAAGCACAGTCCCAGAGAGCACCGCGGCCCTTTCTTCAGACGTTTTGCCAGACGATCCGGGCCAGGAATTGGTACCGTTGGCGAAGCCGGAGCCTGCTCCCGCGAGCGGAATTCCGGTCGTGTGGGAAGCTAAACACCAGGAGTGGGCCGAGGACACACTGACGCTGACCGGAGACGTGGTCGTCCACTACGAAGATTATGTCCTTCGTGCGGACAGCGTGGTCTACAACAGAAAGACGACGGAACTCGAGGCCGATGGCCATCTGCAGTTGACCGGCGGACCCAACGATGTGCTCATCAACGCCACGCACGGCGACATGCGGCTCAACATGCACACTGCGCGCTTCTACGACGTGAACGGCTCGCAGGGTGTGCGCACAATGGGACACACTGCCGTCTACTCGACGGCGACGCCGCTCCTGTTCTCTGGCCGAGTGCTGCTCGAGACAGGCGAGGGCAGATTCAGGGTGATCGATGGCTCGATCACCAATTGCCAACTTCCGCACCCCGATTGGCGGATTATTGCGCACGCCATTGCCTTGGATAACGACAATGCTTCAACTACGAATGCGTTTTTTGAGTTTCTGGGAATCCCCATCTTCTACATACCGTACCTGCAGCACCCGGCGAACGAGACGGGGCGCGTGAGCGGGTTTATGATCCCGTTCGTCGGTAATTCTTCCATCAAGGGCTACGTGCTGGGCGAACAGATCTACTGGGCAATCAACCGCAACATGGACGCGTCAGTGGGCCTCGAGTACTACAGCAAGCGCGGATGGGCGCCCAATGGCGACTTCCGTTACAGGGGACTGGGACTTGATCACCTGATCGCGCGCTGGACTTCGCTTGTCGACAGGGGCGTCGAAGAACCAACCACCGATCCGCTCACGGGCCTGGTCAGCAATCAGCTTGTCAACCAGGGCGGCGTGGATGTCACCCTGATGGGACGCAAGGATCTTTCGTCTTCCACTCGGGTTGCGGGCGCCATCGAATATCTGTCGAGTTACGTCTACCGGCTGGTCTTCAATGACAACTACTCGCAGGCAACCAGTTCCGAGGTCGCGAGCGACGTTGTGCTGACTCATAATCACGAGGGCGTAATACCGACAGCATGGCTGGACCGATTCCAATCGTTCGCGGGCACCGCAAACGGAGACGAGGTGAAAATCCTGCGCTTGCCGTTGCTCCGCTATGATGTGCTGGATCGACCACTTGGAGACTCGCCTCTTTATTGGGGATTGGGATCGTCACTTGGATATCTGAATCGCTCCGAGCCTTCCTTCCATTCGCGAAATGTCGTTCGAGCGGACGTCTACCCTCATCTTTCCATGCCGTTCACAGTCGGAGGATGGAACTTCGAGCCCGAGGTCGCCCTGCGCGACACCGTGTATACCATCAGCCAAACGCCGGGTTTAACGGGTCCTTTTCCGGTTCCGCAAATTGATCACAGTGCGCTCAACCGCGCCGACCTCGAAGCATCGGTTGACATCCGTCCCCCCGCTCTGGAGCGCGACTTTGAGCTGCCCATGGGTCACCGCGAGCTGCGCCACGTGATTGAGCCGGAGCTGACATACCGCTATGTTGGCGGAATCGGGGCGCAAGCTCGCAACGTGCTTCTCTTTGACACAACCGACATTGCCACCAACGTGAACGAAGCAGGCTTTTTGTTGACCCAGCGGTTCTACCTGCGGCCGACGGAATCGCGACCCTGCAGGACCAGCGATGACGATGATGCCACGAGGGACTCGACGGAACCGGGATGCCCAGACACGCCACGCGAATGGGCAACATGGCAAATTGCGCAGGAGTTCTTCATCGACCCCAATTTCGGCGGCGCGGTCATTCCAGGAAGCCGCAATGTCTTCGATGCGACGCTGGAACTGATGGCGCCGACTTTTCTCACTTCACCGCGTAACATTGCGCCTGTGGTTTCGCGCATGCGCTTTGAAGCGATTGATAACCTGCGCGTTGAATGGGATCTGGATTACGACACGATCGCGGGGCGCATCGCCGCAAACAATCTTTTTGCGGGGTACAGTTTTGGCCGGGCAACGCTCGGGATTGGCCACGCCCTGCTCAATGCGCCCGACGAACAAACCAGCAACGTCAGCAACGTTGCCTCACTGATCAAGAGCCAGCAGTTGCAACCTTTCCTGGAGTTCGGCAAGCAGAGCGGCAAAGGATTCAACCTGGCGGTCAACGGCGGCTATGATTTTGTCCAGCACGAGATACAGTATGCCGGAGTACAGGCCGTCTACAACTGGAATTGCTGCGGCTTAACCGCCGGTTACAGGCGCTATGAGTTGGGCACGGTAGGATCAACAAGCCGCGACGAAACCCAGTGGCTCTACAGCTTCACGTTGGCCAACTTCGGCTCGGTGGGAGATATCCGGCGCGCCAACTCAGTCTTCCGCGATCCGACGTTGCCACCTGCGTATTAAGTGCAGTTGTCAATGATGAGTAGTCAGTGGTCAGATTGCGGAGGCCGGAGCGAGAATTGATCGGCGCCAGCACAGCTGGGGTTGCTTTTTGCAAAACGATTCGTCTCTCAAATAGCGCTCAGTAACCCAGTGCGCAAAGGGCTGCCGAGAGCCCCGCTGGAGTATCCTTTCCTGAGAGGAAAATCTATTGTTCCGTTTTCGTTTTCTGGCAGGACTGCTTGTTTTGGGCCTGACCGCGGGCTGCAGAGCCCAGAGCACGACGCCTTCCGGACCCGATCCAGCCCTCAACCGGCGCATTGAGATTCTGGTCCGCTCTCAATACGACATGCCGGCGGACGTGATAATCAACCTGGGCGCCCGAACTCCCAGCCAGTTCACGGGCTATGAAACGCTGCCAGTCACCATCACGCGCGGTTCCAAGTCCCAGGTTGTCAACTTTCTTATCTCTGCCGACAGCACCAAACTCGTGCATCTCGATACGTTCGATCTGACCAAGGACCCTGCCGACGCCATCCCGACCGCAGGACGACCGATTCGGGGCAATCCGAACGCGAAGGTGACAGTGATCAACTTCGATGACCTGGAGTGTCCGTATTGCGCGCGCCTGCACCAGGAGCTGTTTCCGGCCACGATGGAGCATTACAAGGACCTGGTACGGTTCGTCTACAAGGACGATCCGCTGAGCGAGATACACCCATGGGCGATGCACGCGGCGGTGGATGCCAATTGCCTGGCGGCGCAGAGCGCCGATGTCTACTGGACCTACGTGGATTATCTGCACGCCCATGGAGAAGAGGTCACTGGCGACGATCGGGACTTGAAAATAAGTTTTGCCGCGCTGGATCGCATCGCCCTTCAAGAAGCCATTTTGGGCAAGCTCGATGAAACCATTCTGAAAGCCTGCATGGCCAAACAGGATGAAACACAGATTCGTGCCTCGGCCAAGCTTGCAGACGACCTAGGACTCGATGGTACGCCGGCAGTCTACGTGAATGGAGAGCGACTGAATGGGGGCGCGGTTCCCCAGAATGAGCTTTGGATGGCGATTGACCGCGCAGTACGCGCCGCAGGTGAGCAGCCGCCGATGGCGCAAGCCTCGGCGGCTCCAGCCCCGGCAGGGTCCAAATGATGACACGATTGGGGGCTATCCGCGCGCCGCAGGCGGGATTTATCCTAGAAGGCCGGGGATCAGTAAACCCGGTGGGAGAGATCAACTTGCAAGCCGTATCAAATTCTGGAAGGCGCATGACCTTTGCCGCGGCCGCTCTGGTCAGTGTTGCCGTGTTCTCTGCCTTGGCGGGTTGCCACCGATCGCCTTCGGCCGACGTGGTGGCCACGGTCAATGGCAAGGAAATTCTGCGCGCCGAGCTCGAAAGGGACTACCAGGCCAGTATCGGAGATAACTCGCAAACGCCGACATCTGAGGAAGCCGATATCCGACGGCTGAGCGTGCTGGACACGATGATCCGGGAAGAGATTCTGCAACAGCAAGCTGCCAAGCTGAATCTGACCGCCAGCGACGAAGATGTGAACGCGAAGCTTGCCGAGATCAAGGCTCCTTACACGGACGAGCAATTCAACGCCATGCTGAAGCAGCGGAACCTGTCGCTGGATGATTTCAAGCGCGACATTCGGCGCGGTTTGACTGAAACCAAGCTGATGAACAAGGAGATCGAGTCCAAGATCAACATCACCGACGCGCAAATCGCGGCTTTCTACGCAGCGCACAAAGCGGACTTCAACCAGATCGAGCCGCGATATCATCTGGCGCGCATCGTGGTCACGAATACGCCCCCGCAGCAATCACCGAACTTGCAGGGCGAAAAGCCGCCCAGCGACGCTGACGCAAAGCCGAAAATCGACGCTGCATACAGCCAGCTCGAGAGCGGGGTGGATTTCGCAACTGTGGCGATGAACGTCTCAGAGGATCCGAACACCGCAACGAACGGCGGCGACATGGGCTTTGTGCGTGAATCCCAACTCAAATCGGATCCCGAGCTTTATGGCGCGATCAGCAAGCTCAAGCCGGATCAGTTCACTGACGTTATTCCCGTCTATGACAACTCGGCGCCAGGCCACAAGATTGCCGGCTACGCGATCTATAAGCTGATCGCGCACGAGCCTGCGGGCCAACAGGAGTTAAACGATCCGCGCGTGCAGCAGGCGATTCACGGGTATCTCCACGACGGCCAGAAGCAGCTTCTCCAAACCGCCTATCTCGAGACGCTGACGGATGGCGCGAAGGTTCGCAACTATCTCGCTGAGCAGATCCTGACGCGGAGCGGTAAATAGAGCGCAGCCGTCGCTCTCATCACTGGAACTTGGCCTCGATCTTCGATCCGGCATAGCGGATTACCTTGTCCGGCGTTGCCGTCACATCAGGGCCGACACCGTGACCTGAAGAAACAATCACGACATTGAAAGTGTGTTCGGCGGCCATGCCAGGGTAGCTGCCCTCACGATCGCCCAACGTGACCGTGCGGGCCGCGTCGTCCCAGTGGATGGGTATTGTGGCGTGAACCCCCTTTTCGTAACGATAGCTATCGCCTTCGTCTTCGTAGAGGGTGAAGTTGCCATCGGCCCCGGGATAGACACGCAACTCGATTGGGTCGGTTGCCTGGCTTGCGTATTCGATCACCGGGCCAAGGGGAAGGATCGACCCTGCGCGTAAATCGAGCGGAATGCGGTCGAGCGGAGCCGGCACCGTGATCGTTGAACCGCCCGAGGTGCGCTCTCCGGTCCAGAAGTCAAACCATTCGGCGCCGGCGGGCAGATAGAGCGAGCGAGAAGTAGCGTGTTCCGTGAGGACTGGACTTACCAGAAAATCGGGGCCGAACATAAACTGGTCGCCGATCTCGCGCACTGCAGAATCCTCACGGAAATCCATCACCAGCGGCCGCTGAATGGTGTAGTCGTCGCTGGTTACTTTCCACGCCAGTGAATACACGTAGGGCATGAGGCGGTAGCGGAACTGATCGATTGCCAGGAGTGCCGGAAAGACCTGGTCGTACACCCATAGCTCGTTGCGGTCACGATGGCCGTGAGTGCGAAAGACCGGACAGAATGCACCGTACTCAAACCAGCGCGCATAGAGTTCCTGGTAGCCCGGCGGCATGGTTTGTGCGTAATTGAGCGGATGGTAGCCGCCAATGTCGGTTGTCCAGTAGGGATAGCCGGAGAGCGCGAAGTTCAATCCAGCCGGAACCTGCCGCTTGAGCGCCCACCAGCTGCTGTACACATCGCCCGACCACACCGTTGCGCCCACGCGTTGCTGGCCCATGAATGCGGATCGCGTGAGCAAAAACACGCGTTTGTCCGGATCCGTCTGCTTCCAGTGCGCCGCCACACCGGAAGTATGAACCATCGGGAAAATGTTCGTGAATTCCAGGCCACTGCCAATGCTGAGCTGCTTATCGCGGAGAGCGGCGTCGCCGCTGTGCGGCCAGGCCTCTTCCGGCTCCGAGCTGTCCAGCCAGAAAGCGTCCCATCCCTGGGCGAACAGCTTGCCCACAAACTGGTTCCAGAAGAAATTGCTTGCCGCCGGGTTGGTCGGATCGTACGCCTGTGTATCGTCGATCTCGTACCCGTTCTTGACCATCTCTTTGAAGTTGTCGCTGGTGTCGTCCATCAGCGCCCACGCCGAGATCATGGCGTGAATATGCTGGTCGTGCAGCGTCTTGAGTTCGGCGGGAACATCGGTGTACCCGGAGTTATAAACCGGATCGCCCTTCCGGCCGGGTTGCCACCAGAACCAGTCCTGCACGATCGCGTCGATCGGAATGTGCCGCGATCGGTATTCGGCCGCGATCGAAAGAATCTCATCCTGCGACTTATAACGGTCCTTGGACTGGAAGAATCCATACGCCCACTCGGGAAAAAGCGGAACGTGGCCGGTCATCGAACGGTACTGGTGGATGATCGCGTCCATCTGTGGGCCATAAATAATGTAGTAATCGATCTGCGGTGCCGCCATGGATTCTAAATTCAGATCGAGTGGGAAACGGTTGTCGAAGTAGCTGAACGAAGCTGTGTTCCACAAAATCGCGTATCCCTTGCTCGACACCAGGAATGGAATCGCGACATCGGTGTTGTTCTGCCCCAGTTCCACCGTGCTGCCGCGATAATTGAACATTCCGCTCTGATGCTGTCCCAAACCATAGATCGCCTCCGTCGAGTCGAGGCTGAACCGGTCTTCGATGTGGAACAGCCCCGCCGCATCGGAGTGGAGATAGGTGCGCGGAAGATTCGGCCGCTCCCGGACCAGATCTTCGCCTTGGGCCGTTCTTACGTCCAGGTTGCCGTTCTCCTCTGAAAACGAAATCTCCAGTTTCGATGTGGTCAGGTGCGCAGTTCCGCCGGACTCGCCGAACTGAAACGGTGCACCGGGACAGACTTCAGCAGGGGCAAGCATCCACGGTTGCACTTCAGGCTTGGAGGGCGCGCCAGCAGAAGCAGGCGGCTGTGCGGTGACGTGAATCAGGGAATCTCCGCAAACCGTTACCTCAAGCGCTTCCCGCTCATTGGCCGCGGCGAAGCCCGCCGCCGACTGGACTGCATGCATTGCTGAGGGGTGCGGCGTTGTCCCGGGCGCAGGCTGAGGAGCCTGTTGGGCTGACGAGTGAGCCGTTGCCAAGGCGATACAAGCAGGAAGGAGAACAACAATTCGCGCAATGCGAGAAGCTTCGTTCAAGACACACCTCTGAGCAGATGACATTCGATCTTTCAACAAAAACGGCCTCCGCGCAAGGCAGAGGCCGCTTGGTTCCAACGCCGGAAGATTCCGCAACGGCTAGTGCATCTGTCCACTGTTGTCGATGGTAATGCCGCCCGGGCCCTGATTCTTCTTCGCCTCATTGGCCTTGCGCGTGTCCATCGCCTTCGAGGTCCATTGGTCTGCCTGCGCCAGATCTTCGGTAACAGCGGCGGCGTTGCCATAGTCCACGTCCGCCTTGTTGCGATAAATCAGATTCAGGTATTGCATGGCGTCGTCATAATTGGGACGATCGTTAACAGCCATGGTCAAGTACTTCAGACCCTCGTCGACCAGAGGCGCGTTTTCCTGGGCCAGCTTCTCCATGACTGGCTTAGGAGCCTTCACATTTCCTTTGCCGTCATCATTGAGGCCGACCGCCTGAAGCGCTTCCAGCTTGTTCTGGTGAGCCTTTTTCCAGTCAATGACGCCGATCGTGTAAGCTGCCTCAGGATCGTTGGGATCGACATCCAAAACTTTCTTCTGCCAAGACTCGGCCTCGTCCATCTGGTTGATGCTGAAATAAATGCCCGCGATTTTCTTCATGCTGTCGACATCGTTGGGTTTTTCACTCAGCACATCCTTGAACATATCGATGGCCTGGTTGGCGATCTTCAGGTTGTCGGGTGTCGTCACTCCCGGGGCTACGTCCTGTTCAAGCGCGGTGGCCAGGTAGGTCTTCGCCATGGGCAGCTTGGGATCAAGTTCGGTGGCTTTTTGGAAGTGCTCGATGGCCTCATCGTAATGACCGTTCTTGTAGGCATCGACTCCCTTGTTCAACTGATCGCGTGCCATGAGCTGGTTGCAGCCGCTCATGCCAACCACCATGCCGGTTAAGGTCGCCGCGAGCGCCCAAAAACGTGCGGTTCGAATCATTTTCTTTCCTTCTCCTTCAGACTTGGGCCTGCAGGCCTCGCCTGTAAATCTCAGC
Organism: uncultured Occallatibacter sp.; assembly: GCA_964533905.1. GTDB lineage: Bacteria > Acidobacteriota > Terriglobia > Terriglobales > Acidobacteriaceae > Telmatobacter. Next base: position 79,692 of record CAZHOO010000006.1, read on the forward strand.
AGCCGGCAGCGGCCAAAACGTACCGCGGCCAAGCGAAAAAATTGTACTCTTCCCCGCACCCGGATCAAGTGTCTCCGGACACAGCCAGCCTACTGTCCCTGCTGGATCTTAGGCGTCATCAGGCCGATGTGATCCACGTTAGCGGCCTTGCCGATATCGATGACATCGGCGATGTAGGCAAAATCGACGTCGTCGTCGCCCCTGACAAACATGACGCGTTCGGCGCGGTTGGCATATATATCGGTCAGCCTGCCCAACAGATCGCCGTGATTCACGTCGGTGTCGTTGATTTTGTACGCCGGGGACTGGCCAGGGCGATAAAGAACCTGCACAACGATGGTGCGGTCATTCTGCGGTGGCTGCTGTTGCGGATTCTTGGGCGGCTGGGGTACCAGCGCATCCAGCCCCTTGGGGGTTACCGGCACGATGACCATGAAGATGATCAACAAAACCAGAAGAATATCGATCATGGGCGTGACGTTGATCTCGCCCATCGCTCCGCCGCCGCCGCCAGTGGAAAATGCCATGGCTCAAACTCCTCGTATCTGAATATCGTTGAACAACGCAATCCTGCGCGAGTTACTCGCCGCCGATTTGATTGCCTTCCCGCCGCTGCGTTAACAGGCCAACTTCTTCAACACCGGCCGTGCGCACATCGTCGATGGCGTCTTCCACTGCCTTGTACTGGGCGCGCGCATCCGCGCGGACATAAATCGTCTTATCGGTTTTGTCTTCCAGCTTATCCCGCACCAAGCTGCCAAGTTGCGAGGGATCGACCTTATTCTGACCGAGGTATACCGCTCCATCCCGCGTGACCGCGACGACAATCGCATCTTCCTTGTCGGCATCGGGCATATTGGTGGGATTTTCCACCTGGGCCAGGGTGATCGCCACCTTGTTCTGCAGCATGGGGGTGATGACCATGAAGATGATGAGGAGCACCAGCATCACGTCCACCATGGGCGTGACATTGATGTTGGAATTTACCTTCTTGCCTTCATCGCGAACTGCTACTGCCATAATCGGAACTCCGTCCGTCTGAATTTTTCTTCCCGGATCCGGTCCAGCGTTGCCCGGACCTACGCCACCTCAAGCGAGGATCAAACCGCCGGGCAGAGGAGCTTGCCAACCTCCGCCCGGCGAAATTCTCGCCCAAAAGGAGCGACTTCAGCGCCTAGCGCTTGTGGCTCTGCTTGATGAAATAGTCAATCAACTCGCTTGAAGAGTTGTCCATCTCCACGTCAAAAGCTTCGACGCGTCCGGTGAAATAGTTGAAGGCCATAACGGCAGGAATGGCCACAAGAAGACCGAACGCCGTGGTGACCAGAGCTTCTGAAATACCGCCTGCGACAGCGCCAATGCCTGCGATTTTCTGGGTGGCGATGGCGTCGAATGCGTGCAGAATGCCGACGACCGTACCGAACAGTCCGACGAACGGCGCCGTAGAGCCGATGGTGGCCAGGACCGACAGGCCCCTCTTCAGCTTCGCGTGCACGATGGCTTCCGCCCTATCGAGGGCGCGGCCAGCGCTGGCGATGGTGTCCTCGGTCGCCTGACCGGAAGACGCGCGGAACTCCTGCAGACCAGCCGTAACGACTTCGGCCAGATGCGACTTCTTGTTCCGATCCGCGATCTTGATGGCTTCTTCGAGCTTGCTCTCCTTGAGCGCGCCGGCAACTTTAGGCGCGAACTCCCGCGACTGCTTGCGGGCAGCGGAGAAATACAAGTAGCGGTCGATCATCACGGCCAGGGACCAGACCGACTCGATAAACAGGACGATAGCTACCGTGCGGGCCATCCATGCCATGTGTTCCCACAGTTGCATGGGGCTGAAGCCAACGGTCTGCCCTTCATCCTGAAGGAAGGCAAGACTGTTGACCGTATGCGAAGCGAAGTGTGCGAGCTGAGCGAGAATCACTGAATCGTTCCTCCTAAGGAGATTCTTTGTACTGAATTAGACCCGACGAAACGGGCGACTGAGTTCAATGGAATGCGGCCCCTTGGAATGCGCATTCCGGTCAAAAGCAATGCGCCCTGCCAAAGAGCGGCAGGGCACCGGAAATTCTCATCACCCACCCAGGGTGAAGATTACATTGACTGTGGTTTCTACCTCGACCGGCTCATTGTTGAGAAGGTACGGGCGGTAGCGCCATTGTCTTACCGCATCCATTGCGGCCTGCTGCAGCATTGCCGGCCCGCTGATAACGCGGAGATCCTCAATGGTTCCCTGCTTGGAGATCGTCGCCTGGAGTACCACGGTTCCCTGAACGCGAGCGGCTTTGGCGATCGGCGGATAGGTCGGGGTGGTCTTGTTCAACAGGAAGCCCACGGCCACACCGGCTGATATGTTGATCTTCTTGGGCGGCGCAGCCTTTACTTGGGGACCATTGCCGCTGCCGAACAGACTGCCCATGACGCCGTTGCTGTTGCCCATGCCTTCCATACCGGCAACGCCGAAGTTGGATGGCGGCGCTTCTTTTTGCGAAACCATTTCAATGTTCTTTGGGATCTTGGTGGGCGCAGTGAGCTGGTTGTTCATCATCTCCGACTGCACATGGACTACATGCACTTCTGGTGGCGGAGGCGGCGGGGGCGGTGGAGGAGGCGGTGGTGGCACGGTCAGAATCGTTGCCATCAGCGCGCTCGGCAGAGCCTCGGGATAAATCAGCGGGATCAGAATCAGCATGATAAGAATCCCAAGATTGATACCGCCGGTCACTAACATCCACCGGCCGCTCTTGGTCTTGATTCTTTTGCTGGATTCGAACGTAGAATCTTCAAACATGGCCAGCCTCTTCGATCGGGTATCGTTACTCCTATCTTAGACACCACGGGAGGGGGAATTGTTCCCGACTGGAAAATCCGCACAAAGGAGCGAGTAAACCTTATCAGAACTTTGTTCCCGCTGCCAATAGTGCTGCAAAACTGGTGCAAATCTAAGTTGGCCGTTGTCCATCTGAGACGCGTCTATAGACCACCACCGGAAGCCTCTCTCAGGAGTGGTTCCCCGTTGAGAATGGATGCACAAATCGAGCGGGGCGGCCATTTTTTCTAACCTTTCAGCTTTCTCGCTGCGGGCAACGAGGCGGACTTGCCCTTCCCCGCCCGCCTTTCCTGCCAGGCAACGAGCATCGGTGCCGCTACGGCGATGGATGAATACGTCCCGATGAGGATGCCCACCACCAACGCAAAAGAGAAATCGTTCAGCACGGGGCCGCCGAAGATGAAAAGGGCAAGGACGGTGAGAAAGGTGAGGCCCGAAGTGAGCACGGTCCGGCTCAGGGTCTGATTGATGCTGCGATTGACGAGGTCCGTCAAGCTCTCGCGACGGCTGATGCGCAGGTTCTCGCGGATGCGGTCAAAGACGACGATTGTGTCGTTCATGGAATAGCCGACCAGCGTCAGGATGGCGGCAATCACGGTCAGGCTGATCTCCCGGCCGGTGAGAGCGAAGGCGCCGACGGTAATGAGCGTGTCGTGGAAGCAGGCCACAACCGCAGCCACGCCGTAAATCAACTGGAAACGGAACCAGAGATAGATGAGCATGCCGAGCATGGAATAGAGCGTTGCCAGTGTGGCCTGCTTCTCCAACTGATGGCCAACCGTGGGCCCTACTACTGCCACATTCACCCCGGTATTGGGATTGAAGTAGTTGTTGTAATGGTCCTGGAGGGCCGATTCGACCGCCTGACGGCCCGCATCGAGCGCCGCTTCGTTGGTTTCCTCGGGCAGGCTGATCAGCACCTCATGATTTGCCGGATCTCCAAAAGGCACAATAGTGGCGTCCTTCAGGCCTGCCTGGCTTATTGCAAGTCGAATCGCTTCAATGTCGGGTGGGTTGGTAAACTTCACATCCACCTGCGTACCGCCTTGAAAATCCACTCCAAGTGGAACCGGACTGCCGGTGTGCGACCAGTTCCAGCTCATTTTTGCGATGCCTGCCACGCTGAAGATCATGGAAAAGGCGAGGAAGTACCACTTCCACCCCAGCCAATTCACACTCGGATTGCGAAAGAATTCCACTTCGTATCTTCTCCTGCTAGCGAACCGCTGGCTCTAAATCGAAACCATCTCGCCGGCTTTCAATTTGTTCAAGTGCGCCTCAAAGATGACTCGCGAGACAAAGACGGCAGTAAAAAGGTTGGCTGCCAGACCGACGGTCAGTGTTGTAGCGAAGCCCTTCACTGGGCCAGTGCCAAAGATGAATAGAATCGCCGCCGATACGATGGTCGTAACGTGGGTATCGACGATGGTCAGCCACGCCCGCGCAAAGCCCTGATCCACGGCTGCCGATGCCGCTTTGCCGCCGCGGATTTCCTCGCGGATGCGCTCGAAAATCAGCACATTCGAATCCACGCCCATACCAATAGTCAGGATGACCCCCGCGATGCCGGGCAAAGTGAGAGTGAGCACAAGGCCCCCGCCCCCCGAAGCGCTTGAAATGGCGGAGGAGAGCCCCATGATCCCCAACAAAATGACCAGGTTAAAGATCAGCGCAAGATCGGCGTTGATGCCCGAGCCCTTGTAATAAACGAGCATGAAGGCCATCACGACGACGATGCCGACAATCGCTGCCGTTACGCCTTCGCGGATGGAGTCAGCCCCCAGCGTGGCGCCCACCACGCTTTCGTTAATGTAGGTCAGAGATGCCGGCAATGCGCCCGTACGCAGGAGCTTGGAGAGCTCCATTACTTCAGCCTGGCTGAACGACCCTTCGATCAGGCCCTGATCGCGAATCGCGCCCTTGATAACTGCGACACTGCGCACCGAGCCGCCCATCACCACGGCCATGTCCTTGCCGATGTTGGCGCTGGTATAGTCCCAGAACTTGTCGCCTGCTTCATCGGTGAGAGTAAAGTTAACCTGTTGTTGCCCGGTATTTGAATTCACGCCGGGCTCTGCGGAACGGAAATCGCTGCCGGCCACGATCGCGGACCGCTCAAGAATGTAATAGGTTGCGCCATTTGAACCCGCCAGATCGCCCGAGCTTTGCAGAATCTCCTGGTCAGGCGGGAGAGCGCCGTTCACGCTTTGCAGCGCCGCATCTTCGGTTTGAAACGGGCCGCCGTCAACGGCATGAATTTCAAGGCGGGCCGTGGACTTGATCACGCTCTTCACCTGGTCCATATCGCTGATGCCAGGCAACTCCACCAGAATCTGCCATTTGCCTAAGCCGTATTCCTGGATCAGCGGTTCGCTGACGCCCAACGCGTCCACGCGGTCCCGTATCGTTTCAATGGCCTCGTCCACGGTGCGCTTATCGAGATCGTTCTCGAAAGGCCCCTTCATGGAGAGCGTCCAATTGTTGTCGGATCCGCCGGAGATGTCATACTCGTTGGCATATTTATTGGCCGAAAGCAACGAGTTTATGGCATCGGACTGCACCTGATTTGTTCCTTCAATGCGAATGACGTCAGGCTTATTGGGATCAGGCTTGTAGACCTGGGAGAAGGTCAGGTTGGCCTTCTTCAGATCCTGCTGGATTTCCTGGATGCTGTTATCCGTTTCCTGGTTCACCGCATCCGAGACCTGCACCTGCAGAATGAGGTGCGCCCCGCCCTGCAAGTCAAGTCCCATATGAATTCGGCTGGAAATGGCGCTCAGCAGCGCCTTGCCGCTGACCCCGGATGGGATTCCGAAGATGCCATACAGGCAGATCAAAAGTACGGCAATGATCAGGACGATCTTATTTCTGAGATTCTTCTTCATACTCCCAGTTCTCTATTCCAAAAAGTAAAGGCCCGGAGGGCCGGAGCGGCTACGACTTCGAAGCGTCCTCTTGCGTGACCGAAGCAATCGCGTTCTTGGCTATTTCCAGCTTAAGGTTGTCGGGTGCGACGCGAATCACAATCGTATCGTCTTTGAGGGAGATGATGGTGCCGCGAATCCCTCCTGTTGTTGTAATCCGGTCTCCGGACTTGATGCCGGCGAGCATCTCCTGCCACTGCTTTTGCCGCTTCTGCTGCGGGCGAATCATCATCATGTAGAGCAGCGGGATCACCAGCAGGATGGGAAGCATTGTTAAGAGCCCACTCCCCGCCCCAGCGGCCGGCGCAGCCGCCCAAAATGCAAAGCTTGTCGGTACGTTCATCGTCGCTCGCGTCCTTCGCTCGCCCTTGCGGCCGTCTATTGCCAGCTTCAGGCACAGGCTCACCCGGCCATTGCTGCCGGCGCCTGATAAGAAATTTGTCTCCGGGAAAGGTTCTTGAGGCCTCGGTCTTCTCCGGCCCAAGCTTTGGAAGGAGGGTTCAATCACGGGGCGGGAAGCGAGTTCCGATCCTGCCCGCACGTACAACGTAACCCTACCGCCGCATACTTCCTGTTCGACACAGTATTCCCGCCGGCATCCGGGCACAAGAAGGTCGGTTCCTCCACATGAGTGCCGGTCCGAATAGCCAGAAAGAATACCTAGTAAAGATAAGAAATGCGCAGCGGGTTCGGTGTCAAGGCGAAGGGACCTGACCGGTGACGGAAAGCACACTGGCCCGGCTTTACGGTCCTCTTATGAATTGGCTACTCGTTCTTTACGGAAAAGGGCGTCATCTGGGTTCATGGGGTTTTCCGGGGGTGCGTGTGATGAATTCCACACGGTGCGCCGGAGGACGGAAAGAGGTATCTTCCCATGACGCTGGAAATTCATGAGCAATCGCTGTGGCTGATTCCCGTAGGTCTTGCCGTCAGTTTCATGGTCTGGGTGCTGTTGAACTGGTGGCGTGAAGAGCAGCATCCGAACCACGTGGGTCAGATCGATCCTTCCGGCGCGGAAGCGTTCCAGTATCGAAGTTCCGGCCGTGCGCAGGTGAAACAAAGCGACTCGCCATTAATCACAGAGAACCGGCCGAAGTTCACGCCCTCGCCGCAGCGCTGACACACGACGCGATCTCTCGAGGTGCCAGGTAGATCCGTTGGATCGATGTTGACGCGTACCCACTGCTCACAGAAGAGCCGCGCTTCCGGCAATTCACGATAAGCCTGCAACTGCTGGCGGCCTTTCGTCTCCAGGTGCGGATAAATTTGCGCCGCGAGTTCGCGCGTGTCTTCGAGAGCCACGACGCGAAGGCCGCGGCCTGATGCGAGATCGACAAAGGTGGCAGCCATCTTGCCCCAGTCTCTGAACTTGAGTGAGCGCTTGCCCAGCCGGCATCCTGTCACCAATGCGATGGCATCCGTTGCGCAGCGATCGATTTCGACATAAGTGACCAGACGCTTGCGGTCTGCACCATGCGGCTCGGCAATGCCAAGCCGCGCTAGGCCCAGCAGAGACATGCGGACACCGAGAACCTGCCCCGCACACAGGTGACCGTGAGCGGCTTCAGCCTGTCGCAGAAGCTCGTCGAGCGATTCCATGCTGTTGTGCCGACCTCCCGGCTTTTCAAACGCGACGCAGAGACGGACTACTTCGTGGACGTCGCAGGAGGCGTTTCATCCTCATCACCGGTATCCTCCACCAGCACCGCTGAGCCGGGGACGATGTCGTAGCTTACCGCATCTGTACCCGCGGGATGAAATGTGATGCGAAGTGGTTCACGCTGCCAGTCGGGCGCCGCGCAAACGGGGTCAGGGTGATTTTCAGGGTCGAAAGCCGCAAGCTTTTTGGCCAGGACCGGTTTCCGCCCGGCAATTTGCGCGACCACGGCATACAAGCTCTTGCGGCTTGGAGTGACACCGCAATAGGCCGCATAATCTCGGAACCAACTCACCTGGCTGACGCCGGTGTCGTAGTCTGGCAGCCGGAGTGCTGTCTCCCGGCCGGAAACGCGGTCGACCAGCAGCCAAGGCCCACGCTGCCATACCCAGTGGCTAGCTTTGTCGCCGGGGATTGGCTTGTCACTGGGCAACGCGTCGTTGAGCCGAATGACGCGTCGAACCACGAAACTGCGATCGGTCACATCGTGCGCATCGCCGGTGGTCCATTCTTTCAGGACTCCGTCCACGAAGAGTGCGCGGATCTTGAGGACATCTTCGCCGGTTGCGGCACTTGCTGGGTCGCCGGCTTTAGAGTACGGGACGCTTTTGAGTGCGCCCAGAGCGACGATGTGTTTTTTGCGTTCCGCAGCGTGTGTAAGAGATCCTGAGCTCAATGTTGCCAACAGTGCGAACGCCGAAAAAACGGCAGTCTTGCTCACGGCCCTTGCTCCTCAAATTCCCGCATCCTCCACGGCGCGCGCCACGCGAAATGCGGTGCTCTCGCCCATAGGCCGAGCAAGCATCTGCATCCCAACGGGCAGGCCGGTTCGAGTCGCGCCGCACGGGACCGAAATACCGCAAATGCCGGCCAGGCTTGCGGTGACGGTATAGATGTCGGCGAGATACATGGCGAGCGGATCGCCGGTTTTCTCGCCGAGCTTGAACGCGGGGAAGGGCGAGGTGGGTGTGACGATCGCGTCAACCTCAGCAAAGGCACGCAGGAATTCCTCGGCCAGAAGGCGGCGGACCTGCTGTGCCTTGAGGTAGTAAGCGTCGTAATAGCCCGCTGATAGGGCGTAGGTGCCGAGGAAGATTCGACGCTTGACTTCGGCGCCGAAGCCCTCGTCACGGGAGTGCGAATACATATCGGAGAGCGTAGCCGAATTGGGCGAGCGGTAGCCGTAACGCACGCCGTCAAATCGGGCGAGATTAGCGCTGGCTTCGGCCGTGGCGACCAGATAGTAGGTGGGTACCGCGTATTTGGTGTGCGGCAGAGAGATCGGCTTGATCGTGCAGCCAGCATCCCCAAGTGCGGCAATTCCCTTTTCAACGGCAGCGCGGACCTCGGGATCGAGTCCATCGCCAAAATACTCTGCTGGCACGCCGATGCGCAGGCCCGCGGGAGACTGGTTGCTCTCCGCGGCAAAGTCCGGCACTGGAGCTGGCGAACTGGTTGCGTCGTTTGGGTCGTGGCCCGCGATCACACTCAAAACCGCGGCGGCGTCGTGAACATTGGCGGCGAGGGGGCCGATGCGATCCAGCGAAGAAGCAAAGGCGATGAGGCCAAAGCGCGAGACGCGCCCATAGGTGGGCAGCACGCCAACGACGCCGCAAAAGCTGGCCGGCTGACGAATGGATCCGCCTGTGTCGGTTCCCAGCGTGGCCACCGCGAGGTTGGCCGCTACAGCCGCTGCCGAGCCGCCGCTGGAGCCGCCAGGAACATGCTCTGGATCGACGGGATTGCGTACGGGCCCGTAAGCCGAGTTCTCGTTGGAAGAGCCCATGGCGAACTCGTCGCAATTGGTCTTGCCCAGCAGCACCGCGCCGGCCGCCTCGAGCCTGGCGACAGCCGTGCAGTCGTAGGGCGGACTGTAGCCGTGGAGGATTTTGGAACCGGCCGTCGACGGCGCGCCCCGCGTCACCAGGACATCCTTCACGCCTACCGGAATGCCGGCCAGCGGCGGCAGCGGATCGCCCTTGGCCGCCAGGTCATCGATGCGCTCGGCCTGCTCGCATGCGCGCTCTTTGGTGAGGCTCAGAAAGGCGTTCAGACGTGGGTTCAGCTTCTCGATGCGCGCGTAGTATCTGGCGGCGAGGTCCGCGGCTTTCGTGCGGCCTGTGGCGATCTCCTCACGCAGCACCGCAAGCGTCTTGGGCCGTTCGACAAAGCTCTCAGCGGTCATTGTCTCGTTTGGCAATTCGGATTCCCTCTTCGGCTTTCGGCCCGCACTTGCGGGTGCTCCTCCTCTATCGCTCGATCACTTTCGGCACCTTGAAGAAAGATCCGTCCGTCTCCGGCGCCTGCTGCATCACGACAGCGCGATCCAGCGAAGGCCTTTCTTCGTCAGCTCGGAGAGTGCCTTTAGCGCCGCCGGAAAGCTCGCTGATCTGGGCAAGGGGCACAACGTTCGACGTGTCCAGCTCATTCAACTCCGCAACGTAGTCGAGGATCGCATTCAAGTCGCGCACCATGGGCCCCGTCTCTTCAGGCGCGAGCTCCAGATGCGCCAGTTCGGCCACTCTACGCAGGTCTTCGACGGTAACTTTTTCAGGCATTTTTGGTCTTCGTCTCGAAACTCAAGTATAGCGGTTTGATGATCGCGAAATGCACGGTTGTCAGTCGACCGTCAGGGTCAGGTTCACCGTTCGCGAGACGCCGATGGACGTGACGCTGACCGGAATCGTATACGTCCCTGGCCCGGTGTTGGAGCTTCCCCCGTTGCCGCCTGTACCTCCGGTACCTCCGCCGGAACTGACGCAACTGGAGACACCGCAAACCAGAAACACCGCCAGCAGCACGAGCACGAACAGCTTTCGTCGCCTGCGAAGCGCCCATGGAAGCAGGAGCAATCCGCAGGCCAGCGGCAGGACGACTCCGAATCGATCGGGTCCGGCCTTCGCTACATTCGGCCTGGCAAGGTCGGGTCGTTCGAGGCGGGTCGTCGATCCATTGCCAGTCGAGATCTCGACTGCGACGTTGCCCTGCACGCCGGCATTGAGCGTCTCACTGGCGGGACTGAAGAGGCAAAGCGCATTCGTGGGCAGCGTGCCGCAGGAAAAGGCAAAAGTGGCGCCGGAACCAACCGGCGAAATCACGAAGGTGTAAGTGGCTTGCTGCCCGCTGGCGACCGTCTGGCTGGCCGAGCCGGTGATTGCAACGGTGAAATCGAACCCGGTTCCCGAAAGGGCGACAGTGGACGGCGTGGAAACGGCAGAAGAAGTGACGGTGAGCGACCCCGAAGCGGAGCCGCCGCCAATGGGTTGAAAGACAACCGAGGCGGTACAGTCGGCACCTGCCGCAAGGGCGCCGGTACACGTATTCTGCGAAATGCTAAAAGGCGCGGGCGCGGCAAGTGAAACGGATGCGATGGGGTAGCTGGAGGAATTTGTGACGGTCACTGGCTGAGCCGCACTGGACTGACCCGCCGCCACCACAGAAAATGCGATCTGGGAGGGGTTAGTAGCCAGGCCGGTGGCGAGCTGGCCTGATCCATTCAGCGACACCGAAGCTGGGGCGACCCCCAGAGTAGAAGAAGAAACGGCAAGCGTGGCCGCCATGAGGCCCGTCGCGCCTGGCGTGAAGACGATCTGGGCGGTGCAACTGCTTCCGTTGTTGAGCACCACTCCGCAGTTTGTCCCGGCGATGGAATAGCTGGATGCCGCGGCGCCAGTGACCGAAAAACCGACGTTGGCCAGAGGCGAGCCACCTATGTTGCCAATGGTGAGCGTCTGCGGCGCGCTCGGCACGCCTGGCTGCTGGTTCGTGAAGGTAAGGCTCGAGGGGTTGATGTGCAGGGCCGGCGGCGAAATCCCTATCCCGCTCAAGGCCACAGTCTGCGTGCGCAGAGCGTCGGCAATTGTCAGTGTGCCGATGATCGCGCCGACCTGGGTGGGCGCAAAGACCACGCCGATGGTGCAGACCGCGCCTGCCACTAGTTGCGTTCCGCAGGTGCTCGTCACTTGGAATTGGGCGCTGACCGAAACAGAGATCGATGTCAGCGGCAAGCCGCCGGTATTGGTCAGCGTCACATTCTCCACGGTGGAGAGCTGGCCCTCCGGGGTCGCAGCGAAGGAAAGCGACGAGGTGCTCAGAATGCCCGCGGGCGGCGCGATCCCCGTGCCGCTAAATTCCACCGTTTGCGCGCCCGCACCGTCAGTCAAGGTCAGCAAGCCGGAAGTCAGGCCATCCTGGGTGGGCGCAAACTCCAATTCCAACTGGCAAACGGAGTTTGCGGCCAGGCTGGTCGTGCCGCACGAGTTGCCGGAGAGTACGAACGGCGGGGTGACGGAGACGCTGCTAACAGGAATCGCCGCGGCGCTGCTGTTGGCCACCGAGACCTGAAGCGGTGCCGAAATGGTTCCCACTTCGACCTGGCCGAAAGCGACGGAACCTGGAGTCAGACTCACGATGCCTGCGGGCGAGCCGGTTCCGGTCAAGTCGATCGCCAGCTGCCCGCCGTAGACGTTGGCGTAGATGATCATTTCTCCGCTTAGTGGACCCGTGGCTTGCGGAGTGAACGTCACCTGAACAGTGCAGCTCGCGCCCAACGCGATAGGCGCCGTCACACAATTATCGGTCTCGCTGAAACCTTCGCTCATTGAAATGGAAGAGAGAACGAACGGGAGGCTGCCGGTGTTTTCGAGAGTCACTGTCAGCGGGCTGCTGGATGTTTCAAAGACCTGACTGGAAAATGTGAGAGACGACGGATTAGCTGTGGCGGTTGTAAGTTCCGTCGCCGCGCTCCATAGCGGAGCCTGCCAGATGCCGCGGCCGTAGGTGGCCGCGACCAGAACCTGCGCGGACGACGAACTGGGAGATGCGCTAAGGGCCACGGCTGGAGATTCGGGCAAACCTGAGCCGAACACTGACCAGCAGTTAGACAGAGATTCAGCGCAGCTTGCGACATCGGTCGTGAAGTACACGCCCCGGTCAGTGGCGACGTACACTACATTCGCATTCTGAGGGTCGATGGCGATGCTATTGGCCGGGGCTAGGGGCAGGTTCGCTGTGATGCTGGACCAGGTGGCTCCTCCGTTCGTCGAGCGATACACCACCTGGAGCCATTCGAGAGGACCATCCGTGCCTTCCACTGTCAGGTACACGGTGTTGCCTGTGGGGTCGTGCGTGTCAATGACGACGCTGGAAATGTCGAAATTGCCAGAGTTCAGCGAAAGGGGATAGTTTACGACCGGATTCTGTGTGAGATCTCGCCAAGCTGGCACGGTGCCGGAAGAGAGATCGACGGTCGCGCTCATAATGTGGCCGGGCAGATTGCCACCATTGCTGGCCGCGCCATACATGCCGACGTAGATAACCTCGCCGGTTGGTGAGAGCCCTAAAGCGGCCATGGAGCGGATCAATCCGTCACCATTGCAGGGACCGCCGCTGGCTCCGCTGGAAAGGATCGAACTGATCGCGTTGCTGGCGCTCCAACCAACACCGTTGGCCGGTCCGCGCCACACGCGGCAGGTTCCAATCAGCAATTGAGAGTCGTCGACCGGGTCGACCAGGAAGGGCGCTGGCGTGGGCATAGTGTCGCCATCGCCACCAACGTCGGCGTCATTGACGACCGGGCTGGTACCGAATGAGTCCGGTGTACAAAGAGCTGATTGCGAGCATCGATAGATTGAAACTCCAGGCTGATTGTTTACATACCAATTCGTGTCTTGATTCGAGTCGATGGCCACAGGGCCGCCGAAGCCCGACAGAATCTGCGGCCAGTCGGCGGTCGCGGATGAGCTTTTTAAGCCTGCCGTGCCGTTGACCCCCAATCCCGCCATGATGTCGTACGTCGAGTCAATCACTGGCGACAGGCTGACCACTTCGGCAAGCGATCCCAGGCTCCCGTTCAGATTCTGGAAGTGCGTGGAATCCGTGGCTGCGCAGGGCGAGCCCGTCTCTCCGATCGCGTCCATTGAGCGCCAAAGTCCGCTGTCGTTACCAAGAATAATCTCCAAAGGATTCGCTGGATTCCAGGCGATCGCGTGCTGGTATTCTGCCACCTGCGCACTCATGCAGGTGGTGGAGTTGGTTGTGTTGCGCCAGACGCATCCCATCGCCAGGCTGCACTTCCACAGGTCATTGGCGCCGGCCAGCAAAAATGTATCCTGCTGATTCGGAACCGCAGCAAGGGCGAGATCATAGTCGCCGTCGGGGATAGTGACAGAACCCTGAAGAGTGTTGGACTCAAGGGGAGCAGTATTCCATCGCGTGGCAAATGAGATAGCTGGATTGCTGCACGTACCCGCGCTTAAAGCGCACTGATCCTGCCATAGTCCCTGGTCCTGATTGTTCAGGTCGACGGTCCACGCAAACGTGTCTCCGGTTTGTGGATTAACCGCGAGCGCTCCGCGATAGATCGGACAAGCGATGGACCCGATGTCGGCGAGGTTGGGGGGACACATTTGCGCAGTGAGTCCCGTGCCGGGCTGGGCGGCTATGCGCGTCCAGGTGACGCCATCAGGCGATTGATAATATCCGTGATTGCGTACCGCGGCCACAAACAGCTGGCGCACCGGGTTCCACACCACCGCGGTGGCGGCGTTCCCCTTCGAAACGACGGGACTGAGCGGACCCTGGACAACCAGCCCGGCGCCGTCGGTGATGGTGGCCAAATGCCAGGTTGCGCCACTGTCGATGGAATAGAAAAGTCCTTCGAGTGTGTTTAGGGGCCAATTGGCGCCGACCAGCGTGCCTTCAAAGGCCTGGGAAACCGCTGCCACCACCAGCTGCGGATTCAAGGTGCTCCAAGCGAAGCCGGCAAGGCCCTGGCCGACAAAGCTGGCATCCGTGAGGCTCATGCCCTCTTCCTGGTCCACGGTCTGCTGGATCACGCTCCATGTGCTGCCGCCGTCTGTGGAGCGCAGAATTCCGGCGCCGTAGTACGAGTCGAGCACGTCGTTCGGATCGCCTGTGCCGGCAAGAATCACACCCGTACCACCCGGCTGCACCGTGAGAGCGCCGATGCTGATGGAAGCATCGGAGACTCCGCCGAGCGCTTCCAGCGTGTCAGTGAGCGGAGTAAAGACGATGGACGACGGCGTGGACGCGGCGGTGTTATTGGCGATCCAAACGCCTCCGCCGGTAGTGCCCGCGTACAGGTGGTTGCCGGTCGCGTCGGAAGGGTCCAGCGCCACCGCCGAGACGCGGCCAGTGATCAGGCCAAAGCTTGGGGTTTGGACCGCCGTTGGGCCGAGCGGCTGCCATGTGGAGGCCGTGCTGGTGTTCGGTGCCTTCACCGCCGCGGTGGCCACCAGATGGGCAATGCGGTGCGAAGCACTCGCTCTCGCCGGCAATCGATGACCCGGCGCCCAGCCACGCTCCCTCAGAAAGCGCTGCGCCTCAAGAACGCGAGGCGGAACGCGCACGGGCAGGGGCGCTTGCTGGGTCGACGGCTTGGCCGCCTCCACCGCGACCTGCGCCGACAACGGCGCGACCATAAATTGCGCAAGCAAGCATCCCGCCAGCGCAATCGCTGCCGATCCTCCACGATTTGCGTGTTGCCGGGGCCCGGCGGCTCGCTTCCCTGCCCTGCCGCTGCGGCCGGCAGCCTTCTTCCACCGTTCGAACATGGGATTCGTCACGCGCTTCCTGAGTGGCTTTCCAGCTTCCCCTATTCTGAAAGTCTTCCAATGGGGATGAGCGCGGAATCCATCGGATAACGCTCAACGAAACACGCAAATTCCGGGAATGAGATTGCGGCCCATTATAGGACAATGGCGATCACAGCCAATTGTGATCGCCGATACAACTGGAGACTCAATCAGCGATCGGCTTCCTGAGCGCGCAAACCGAGATCGCTGACCTTGCGGATGTATGCATCGGCATTGAATTTGCGGGAGAACGATGCATAGGTCATCGGCCGGACCAGACCGAATACCGGTCGATTGAACCATGGCCGATCAAGCTTGCCGACAATGGCCCAGGCGATTCCCGCGTAACCGTTGGGGTCGCGGCCGTCGAGTTCATATCGGTCATTCAAGATCACCGCCCAATCGAAGGCAGTGGCGGGATCGGGCGCCCATTCCAGGATCTTCTTGGCCCAGTACATCCGAAGGTAGTTGTGCATCCATCCCGTCACGACCATCTGGCGCTGGGCTGCATTCCATAGATCGTCGTGCGTTTCGGCGCGCTCCAATTGCTCCAGCGTGTAGCGATACGGGCGCGGGTCCGACGCATGCTCCAGAAGCGTTTTGCGCGCCCACGGAGCCGCGCACTCCCAGTTGTCGTAGTTCGCCTCGTGGCGAACGAAGAGCACCGCTAGTTCGCGCCAGCCGATAAGTTGTTCCAGGAATCTTTCGCTGGTTTCAGACGAAATCTTCCCGTCAGTTTCCGCTTTTCGCACCGCTAGAGCGATCGTCAAGGGAGAAATGTTGCCGAAATGCAGATAGGGCGACAAACGGCTCGTGCCGTCGATCTCAGGGCGGTTCCGCGTTTCATCGTACGACGCCAGATCGCGCGCAATGAAAGCCCGCAGCCGCTTCAGCCCGGCGTGCGTTCCCCCGATAAATGTGTCCACCGGGCCAATCGAGCGATCGAGCTTCAAGAATCCAGCGGTAATGTCCGCGGCCAGCGCGAACGACGCCACGGGCTTTGCGGGCTCCCAGCGATGGTGGACTTCAGCCTTCCCGGGCGCAACAAGGTAACGCGGCAATTCGGCCTTGAGCTTGGGACGAAAATGATGCAGCAGCACAAAGGTGCGATTGAAGATGCGTGAAGGAACGACGACGTCGGCATCGACTGTCCAGTACGGAATCTTGAGACGGAGCGCGAGCGCCTTGCGCCAGCGCTCCGGCTCGCGGCAGGGATTCTCGTCGCCGATGAGCAACGCCGCTTGAACCTCGTCGAGAAACGCTTCAAGCGAGGCTTCCGGAGCGCGCCGCACCACAAACCCGACACCGCGCGCGGCCGCGTCCTCGGCGGCATCGCGCAGGCCCTGCTGGAGGAAGTGGTAATGGCGGAGATTTGCATTGGGGTAATTCGGGATCACCCCGAAATAGACAACCACGGGCAACCCAAGAATGTTGGCGGCGTCAATGGCCACGTCCAGGGCAAGGTTGTCGAGGATGCGAACGGCGCGTTGCATCCAGTAGACCACCGCGCGCGCTGGAGCTCGCGGCGCGCCGGCCCGGCGCACAAGGATGCGGGGCTGATCAGCCAAACTGGCGAGCTCCATTGGGATCTGATCTTCTTCGAGTCTGGAACCCACTGCGCCTGTCTCCTGAATTCTGCGGCAACGCTCGATCGTATGCTTGCGCACAATGAAAAGGGCCGCCCACAAGCGGCCCTCATGCTGATCATTGACACTTGACCGTTGACGACTGCTTTTCTACCACCGTCCCCAGGCGCGGGTGAAGTAGTCGGTCATCGTCATCCCGATGAGCACGATGAAGACGAAAAAGCCTGAAGCCACCGTCAGCTTGGTCAGCTTGGTGGTGTACTTCACGTGCATGAAGAAGAGCACCACCAGCGTCATCTTGGTGCACGCGATGGCGAGCGCCACCACTGGATTCCAGAACAGCGTGAGCCCCGCGGCGATATGCCACTCGCCGAGGTCGATGAACGACATCCAGACGGTCAGGCCGGTAAAGATCAGCAAGGCTAGCAAAATGGATCCATAGACCATCGGACTGACGATGTGATGTTCCTGATCGTGCTCGCCTTGCTCTTTATGCTGTGCGTGCTGGTTATGTTCGCTCATTCGAGTTTTCCTCTCAATACCGGCTGATCAAATAGAGGAGCGGGAACAGAAAGATCCAGACAATGTCGACAAAGTGCCAGTACAGGCCGAAGTTTTCGACATAGGTTACATGTCCTGTTGTGTAAGCCCCTTGTCGCGCCCTGAAGATCATGAACGTCAGGAGCGAGATGCCGATAATCATGTGCAGCGCGTGCATGCCTGTCATCGCGAAATACAGGAAGAAGTACATCCCGGTCTTCTCAGCCATGTCGGGAGCGAGCGGCTTGTCGTGATACTCTTTGTAAACCTCGGGGTCCGACGCAGGGTTCAGGAATGACGAATCGCTCCAGTGCAGACCGGGGACGTGGTGCTTGACCCACTTCTCGTGATACTCGATGGACTTGATGCCGAGGAATGCCATGCCCAGGATCCATGTGAGCGAGAGGAAGAGAATCAGCATTCCTTTCTTGCGCATCTCGGCCGACCAGACTCCCATGGCCATGGTGAAGCTGGAGACGATCAGAACCCCGGTATTGGCAGTTCCCCATCCGATGTTCAGCTGGTGAGACGCCTCTACGAAGGCGGGATAATACCAGTTGCGCATGATCAGATACGCGGTGAAGAGCCCGCCGAAGAACATGATTTCCGTAAGCAGGAAAAGCCACATGGCAAAGTTGGTGGCGTCGAACTGCTGGTCGACGGATTCGAAGTGATGGCGCTGATACGGCGGATGCTCGTGATGAGCTTCCGCTACGGCGCCACTCGCAGTTGCGGTGCTATCCGACACTCGCCACCTCTTTCTCCTGCTGTCTTTCCAGCCACTCGTAGTCGTAGGCCTCGTGGTCCACGATGGGGATTACAGGGAAGTTCTCGGTTAAAGGCGGCGATTGTATTTGCCACTCGAGGCCCGTTGCCTGCCAGGGATTGTTGCCCGCGACCGCTCCGTACTTCAGCGACCAGGTGAGGTAAAGAATCGGCAGCAGATAGCCAATGCCGAGGATGGTCGCGCCTGCGGTAGAAAAGACATTCAGCGCCTGGAACTCTGGCGGGTAAGCGGCGTAGCGCCGCGGCATGCCCAGTGTGCCCAGGATGAATTGCGGAAAGAAAGTGAAGTTGAAGCCGATAAAGGTGACGACGGCCGCGAACTGCGAAATCTTTTCCGGATACATACGCCCGGTCCACTTGGGCCACCAGAAGTGGATACCGGAAAGAAACGCCATCAGCATGCCACCGACCATGACGAAGTGGAAGTGGGCAACGATGAAGTATGTCTCGGTCAGGTGAATATCGGTTCCCGTTGAGCCGAGGAAAACGCCCGTCATGCCGCCGATGGTGAACAGACCCATGAAGCCGAAGGCGTAGAGCATCGGCGTCTCGAAAGTGATGGATCCCTTGTAAAGCGTGAAGGCCCAGTTGAAGATCTTGATGGCCGAGGGCACCGCGACGAGCATCGTGAGCAGCGAGAAAACCAACGCCGCGTAATTGGAGATGCCCATGATGAACATGTGGTGCGCCCACACGAAGAAGCCGAAGACCGCGATGGCCACCGACGAGAACGCGACCGCCGTGTAGCCGAAGACGCGCTTGCGGCTGAAGGTGGAGACGACCTCTGAGATCACTCCCATGCCGGGCAGAATCATGATGTAGACGGCGGGGTGCGAGTAGAACCAGAACAG
Organism: uncultured Occallatibacter sp.; assembly: GCA_964533905.1. Classification (GTDB taxonomy): domain Bacteria; phylum Acidobacteriota; class Terriglobia; order Terriglobales; family Acidobacteriaceae; genus Telmatobacter. Next base: position 98,455 of record CAZHOO010000006.1, read on the forward strand.
ATGCTGGAAGAGAATCGGGTCGCCGCCATAAGCAGGATCGAAGACGCCGATGTGCACCGTGCGTTCAAGCACAACCAGCACCAGCGTGATGGCCAGCACCGGCGTTCCCAGCACCATCAGAATGCTGGCCGCGTAATTCGACCAGACGAAGAGGGGCAACCGGAACCATGTCATGCCCGGTGCGCGCATCTTGTGGATGGTGACAATGAAGTTGAGCCCAGTAAAGATGGAGCTGAAGCCGGCGACGAAGATGGCCAGGCCGGTTGAAATTACGTGGGTATTGAGATAGTGCGTAGAGAGCGGACTGGTGAAAGTCCAGCCGGTATCCACGCCTCCCGCGGCCATGGTGTAGATGACCATGCAGCCTGCGATGACATAGAGATACCAACTAAGCAGATTGATCTTCGGCAACGCCAGATCGCGGGCTCCGACCATCAGGGGAATCACAAAATTCCCGATCGTAGCGGGCACAGATGGCACGAGGAACAAGAACACCATGATCACGCCGTGCATGGTGAAGACCTTGTTGTAAGTGTCGGCGGCCATCAGGGAAGTTTGCGGCGTGAGCAGTTCCAGGCGGATGAGGCCGGCAAGGGACCCGCCGATAAAGAAGAAAAACGTAATCGAGATCAGGTAGAGCGTGGCGATCCGCTTGTGGTCGCCGGTCAGCAGCCAGCTGAGCAGGCCGTTCTCTTTGGACAGGAAGTTCATCTTGGGGATCCTGGCCGTGGACTGATCGGGAAGACTGACGATGGTGGCAGCGCTCATGGTTTGACCTCCTTCTGCGCCGCGGGCGCCTGGCCCGGCGTCGCTGCTTTACTGGCCTGGCTCTCAGGAACCAGGTCGGTGGTGTTGAGAGTCTGCTGGACGCGGTAATCGGAATCGAGATTCTTGATGTACTCCACCAGCGCGACCACGCCTTCTTCGCTCACCTGGCCCTGGTAGGTGGGCATGATGGGCGCATAGCCCTGCGTGATGTGCTGAGAGGGGTTCAAGATGGCCTGGCGCAGATAGGCGTCGTCGGCGGTAATGGTCTCCCCAGTGGAGAGCGTGAGCCGGGAGTCGTAGACATTCGCCAGGCTGGGACCGCGGGCGTCGGGCCGCGTGTTGTGGCACGCATTGCAGCTCAGACTGGCGAACAGCCGCTCACCGTCCTGGGCCAGCGAATTGCCGCTCGTCGAGCTCTGCAGCCACTTCCTGAAGTCGTCGGGGGTCATCACAACCACGTCGCCGATCATCTGCGAGTGGTTGGTGCCGCAGTATTGGGTGCAGAAAAGGTGATAAGTGCCGGGCGTAGTGGCCTCAAACCAGACTGTCGTGTAGCGGCCCGGAATGGCCTCGCGCTTCACTCGGAACGCCGGAATCGAAAAGCTGTGGAACACGTCCTGCGAGATGAGCGTCAACTGGATTGGACGGCCTGTGGGCACGTGCAGGGCGTTGATCTCGTGTTGGCCGCCGGGATGCTCGACCTTCCACATCCACTGCTTGCCCACCACGTAGATGTTCATGGCGT
>CAZHOO010000007.1:0-92543 GCA_964533905.1 uncultured Occallatibacter sp.
CGCTCGGGCAAATGCCCTACCGTGATTTTCCCTTCGTTCACCCACCGCTCACATTTCTTGTGCAGGCCGCAATCATCCGATTCACGGGCCGCGTCTTTTTTCATCACGTCATGTATGTCGCAATGGTCGGTGGGCTGGCCACAGTCCTCACCTGGAGACTCGCTCTCGCCTCGCTGCGCGGACGCATCGCTGCATCGTGGATTGTCGCGCTGCTTCTGGCCGCGCCACTCACCGTCCTCGGCCTCTACAGCATCATTCCGATTCCCGAGTACGACGGCGATTGCGCGTTCTGGATTCTGGTCGCTCTGTGGCTCTTCGAGCGCGCCGAGCGAGAAAAGGGCGTTGTGCGCGGGTTTGTTGCCGGCGTCGCACTCTGCTTGCCGCTCTTCACGAAGCAGAACATGGGGCTGCCTTTTCTCGTGGCCGCGATCGCAGCCGTTCTGGTCGTGCGTTTGCTCACGCTAATCCGGCGCGAGCCTATTCCCCTTGAAACACCCGACACTCGCACACTGTTTTCCGTCCTCGCCGGTACCGGATTCACCTTGTTGGCTGCCGCATTCTTGCTCCACTACACCGCCGGTCTGCGCAATTACTTGCACTGGACGATCGAGTTCGCCGGCGAACGCCGCTTGCCGCGTCTCGATCTTATGCTCTCCGTCTTTCGCGATCCGTCCCTGCTCTGGACATTGCCCTGCGTCGTTGCTGGTTTGGCGCTGGTATGGTTGCCCCACCGGGTGCCCCGCCCTCGCGGGGCTCCTGTTCTTCCCGCTAGGGTGGGACCGAAGTTCCCCTGGATTCAAATCCTTGCCTTCGCTTTGCTTGCAGCGCCGTTTCTGTTTACGGTCGCTTCGCTGCTGATCTACGACGATGCCGATTCGCGTGGCGACAGCCTGCTGGCGCTATGGCCGCTGCTGCTTCTGCTCGCTGCTGCTGTGGGCATCGCCAACCTGCTCAGCCTGCGGCGAGAGCTGTCGCTGCGCGCGTTCTTTCCGCTCATCATTTTGGCCGCGATCTTTGGCACCTTTATGTCGCAGCAGGTTTGGGGATCGACCTACTCGATCTGGCCGCTGCTTGCGCTGCTCATCGCGGAGCTGCTCGCATTCCTGGCGCCGCTTGCCGATCGCGCAGCCTCGCGTTGGATGGCTCCCGCCCTCGCGGCGCTCATCTGCATCACGCTGCTTGTTTGCGGAGGGCTCTACACTGCCAGTGAAGAACGGCTTTCCTACATCAACCTTCCGGACGCACCGGTCGAGCACTCGGCGTTCCCCGAGCTTGAAGGGATGGCCACGCCGGGTCCGTATTTGCCGGAATTCGACGAACTACTGCGCTATGCTCAGGCGAATATTCCGCGCGACGACGGCGTGATCCTGATCCCCGGCGAGGATCCGTTTTACTTTGCCTCTGGCCGCGTGCCGCGGTTTCCGGTACTGCTCTTCGATCCCACGACCGATCCATATTCACCCGCCGAGGCTGCGGCTTTGGCGCGGACCCAGAGTATCCGCTGGCTGATTGTGAAGCGCGATCTGCAGATCAAGTCTGACCCGACGCCGGATCGCTCCGCGTTGATGAATTTGCTGATGCAGGAATATGCGCCGGTCGCACATCTGCGCGGATACGACGTCTACCGCCGCTGACCACCGGTTGCGACGATGGGTGTCGAGGCACGCTCTTTCACTCCCATAATCGCCAGCCACAATCCTAGCCCGCACTCGGCGATGAACATGACCGGATAGAGGGGGTAGGTCCACTTCTCATAGCCGGGAAGGAACCACATCTGGACAAGGCAAATCATCAGCGAGATGCCATCGAGGATCAATAGAATGCCGAAGATCTTTGGCAAAAGGCGCGACTTGATCACAAGGTAGCCGAGAGGAAACAGCCACGCCGCGTAAAACAACCCGCAAACCATCCCTCCGTTGCCGCTTAACTTCAGAAAGACGAGACCCAGCGTCTGCAGCTGATCCGGTTTGAATGCGCTCAACGCCGTCGAACCCGTGTAGATCGTTAACGCGGAAAAATGCAACAGCAAATCGACGCATTCGATGGCAACTCCCACAGCATTCAGCAAGAGAAATAGGAGTGCAAGATTGCTGTTGACCGGCTTGAAGAGAACGTAGAGGGCCCACGCTGCCAGCAGAAACAACAGGGCCGCGACCAACTCCAAAGTCACACCAAGGCGAAAGACACCCTGCGATGCGACGATCGCGTTGGCAGTGGCCCCGGCTTCTCCCCAAGCGATGGGGTGGCCCTGAATGAAAGTGGAAGTGGCAAAGGTGACGATGAAGGCAAGGTAGAGCAGCCCGGCCATTCTCGCAATCCCGCATTGAGACATCAGGTTCACTTCGTCGCTCATGATCCCCTGTCCTTTCGCGCACATCCACCGCTTGCGGGCGGCTCGCAGCCTATTCCGAGAAATCGAATTCGTAAAGTGGGTGAGATTGTGGGCCTGAGTGTGCGTTAGCGCTTAGCGGTTTTGGCTCGCCCAGATTTTTTCAGCTCTTCCCAATCCTTCACTGTCTGGTCCGCGTACTCCACACCGAATTCGGCGATCGCTCCCGGAAATGCTTCGCCGGTGCCGATATAGCCGGCAATCGTCTGCGCGTCACCCGATCGCGCGTGGCCGCGGGCGAGCAGCTCTCCGCAAACCTCCGCGTACGCCTTGAGATTGGCGCCGGCGAGATCTGTGATCGCAATCGACCCCTTGTGGTCGTTGAGCTGGCGGACAAGATACTGCCGGTTGCCGATGTGGGTCCAGCCGAGAAATGGATCAGTCTGGATCTGCATGTATCTCTGCCCCTCGGCCGTGCGCTTTCCGTTGTGCGCGGAAGGATGTGCGTCGGGCAGATACGGCGCGTAGGCCGACGCGACCTCTTCCTTTATCTGCAAGAACAACGGATCGCCCGGCCCGTTGCCTTCCAAATAGATGACGTAGTCGCGCAAGCCCACCGAGCCGGTGCCGACAACTTTGAAGGCCACATCGATGGGCCGGTAGAAGTCGAGCAGGTGTTGCCGCTGCGGCTCCAGCATTTCGCGATACGGGATCAGCGCGCCTATGACCGCTGCGGCGCGCGCGCCCGTAACGCGCCAGAGCGTCGGCTTCATTTCCCTGAAGCGGCGGCGAGCGCCCGGCCTCGACGAAGCAGACTTCGAAGAACTGCGCCGCGACGAAACCGGAATGGTGAGCTGATGGAGCGTGTGTTGTGGCGTTGCGCGCTCGGCCTTCGAGAGAGCGTCGTGCACCGGTCTGGCCAGGTCGAGCCGGTGCACGAGAAAATGATTCACTTCCAGATGCGGCATGCGTGCGAACGCGCGCATTTGGCCAGCGTAACGTTCAATGCAGGCCTGAGCGGCCTTGCGCGCGGTTCCATCCTTGTGTCCGGCGGCGCGGCCGGCCAGCACAATTGAAGCCGCCATGCGCTTCAAATCCCACTCGAAAGGGCCGCGAATGGTCTCATCAAAATCATTGAGGTCGAAGACCAGCCGGCCATCGGGCGCGGCATACGCGCCCAGGTTGCGAACATGGGCGTCGCCGCACAGCTGGCTTACGATGCCGGTCGACGGAAGCTGCGCCAGGTCGGCGGCCATCACCGGCGCCGCGCCGCGAAAATACCCGAACGGCGACTCTGCCATGAGCTGATACTTGAGCTGGATCAGCGGCGGAACGCGCCCGCGCATCGATCGCGCTACCAGTTCCAGTGCCTTGGCCGGCCGCGCCTTGGGGTGGAGCGCTTCATGCTGGTGTCGGCCCACCTGCTTGCGCCGCGCCTGGCCAAGTGCGCGCCGTTCTTCGGGAGTTGCCCAGTGCATACTGCGCAACATACACTGTCGACCCTCGCGGGACCAAACCGCGCAACGGGCTCAAGGCATCACCGGAAATGCTTCTACCATTCCACACATGGTCATTGGGATGGCGGGCGCGCCGGCAGCGGATCATGGATGCTCTTCGGCATAGGCGGAAGCGGCGGCCGGGGTCCGCCAGTGGGCTGCGGTTGCGGCTGAGGCCGAGGGAATTGCGGGACCTCCGTCTGATCGAAAAGAAAATTCACCGGATGGCCCATCTGGATCGTGAGACGGCGCGCGATCTCATTTCCGTAAGGCGTGCCGTCCAGCTCCGCGCGCGGCATCCGCACTTCGGTCAGTGAGTCTCGCGGGCCAACGTACAGGAGCGCGTCCGCCGCATCCGATAACTTCAACGGCGTTGCGGGAGCCATGCCGCCGGTGACCACCGGCATCGCCGGAAGATCGCCAACCCAGTTGCCGGCAAGCGCCACAATTGCGGGTACCGGCCAGGAGTCAAAGCGTTGGTCCAGATTGTCGTATCCGCCTATCGCGTTCGTTCCGAAAACAACCAGGTAAGGAATCGTGCCGGCAGAGCGTATTGTGCTCTCCACCAGACCCGTGCCATTCCGCCGTAGGAAGTGGCCTGAGCCCATAATCAGCAATGCGTGATGGTCCTTTGCCAGGACTTCGTCCTTCACCACCTGCGCATACCACTCGTCGCGGTGCGCCAGGTATGGACCAACATCCTCGGCGTCGTTGATCTTCTCCCAATCGCCATAGGGGTCACCAAGAACAATGCGGATCTGGTGTTTCCCACGGTGCTTCATGTTTGCCGCGCGAACCGCCGCGTAAAACTCCCCATACACGGGCGAAGGGGGGCCGACGGAACCAATCATGTTGCGCCAGGCTTTCTCGACCTGCCCCATCGGAACATCCTCGCCCGCAATGTAACGATCGACTGACTTTTGATAGAGCGAGTTGCCAAATTCCACAACGATATCGTCCACTCGCTGATCGAATTCCCGGTTTTTCACCAACACATTCAGCCACTCGTATTCCTGCTTGTCGCCGTGCGCTTCGCCGAGCATCACGATCTGGTGAGCTCCGATTGCCTCGATCATCGCGACCGTCGCGCCTTGAACATTCGGCTGCGAAGTTTGTGGCTCAGCGGATGATTGTGCGCCCGCTGGCAAGAGCTGCGTGGACTGAAATCCGCTCGGCCCGGAATCGCTGCGCCATGAAGCCAGCACAATGTGCGCTGATTTGCGAGAGACTTTGATCTCGCTTTCATCGCTCACGGCCAAAGTCCCGGCCCCGGGCACTTCCGATCCCCTGCGCGCACCGGGGTGTCGCCCCGAGTACGAAAGTGCAAGCAAATCGTGCTTAGAAGGGCCTTGAACCATGTGGACTTCGCGGTAATTTCTGCTGTAGCCAAACCAGGTGAAAAGTGCTCCAAAGGCAACGGCTGAAAACATCGCTCCGTAGGCAATGGCTCTCAGGTTTGGAACCCCTTGTTGGAGGACGTCGAATTGCGGAGCCACATGGGAGCTGTGCGCCGGTACCACGACAAGCACCGCATCGGAGCGGCGACGCGCGCGCGGAAGAGAGGCGGCAAGGTCGACCGCAAGGTCGGCCCAGAGCCGAACCTTTGCCCATGCTCCTTGTTCGTCGCGCACCCGATCGCGGACGAGTTGCATTGCTTCCTCTCCAAAAGACGCACGGAATTGTGCGGGATAGAGGCGCAACATCAAGGCGTACATCTTCTCAGACATAATCACCTCTCAGAATGTTCCTGGCGCGCGCAACGCGCAACACGTCTGCGAGTTTTTCGGCTTCAGATCGGACCCGTTTTCGACCGCTGGGAGTCAACCGGTAGTATCGTCTCCGCTCGTGACCGGGTTCCGCATCGCCGCGCCGGGTGACCTCTTCAATCAACTCCTCCTCCAGCATCGCCTGGATCGAGCTATATAAAGTTCCCGGCCCCAGGCGCATATTGCCGCTGGTCTGCTCTTCGACCTGTCGCATAATGCTGTAACCGTGACGTTCCCCGTCAGAAAGAGAGAGCAGGATTTGAAACGCCGCCGAGGGCAATGGATCAAGTTTTCGCTTTGGCATGTATGCTCGATGATCGATATATCGATAAGCGACTGTAGTGCAGGCCTGCCGAATTTGTCAAGAGGGTTGTGCGCTTCAATGAAGCGGCATTTCGACGCGCCCTGGCGTCTCCCTCTCAATCGGTGTGATTTACACTGAGTCATCCGGATTTACCGGCCCACCTCCGATCGCTGCAGTCGCTCTATTCCCTCCGGGCCGGATTCCACGCCGAAGATCGAGTTTGCGAGAGGCCCCTTGACGCGAAAAGCCGCCATCCTGTTTTTGGCTCTCGTCGCCTTTGCGCCGGCCACTCTTCCGGTCACTGCGCAGGCGCCTGAAAAACCGCTTACGATCGACGCCATCTTCGCCCATGGGTCCCTGATCGTCAATCCGCCCGACCAGCTGACCTGGTCTCCCGACGGAAAGCATCTAACCTACCTCGACGGCGGTGAACTCATCGATGTGGATCCCGCGACCGGCAAGACCCATGTTCTCGTGAGTGCGGCGAAGATGGAGAATCTGAACAGCAAAAACGACTCCGAGAAGGACCGCGACCATCGCCAACGCTACAATCTGGCCAGCTATATCTGGTCTCCCGACTGCACGCACATTCTTTTCGACTCCAACGGCCGTCTGTGGCTTTACGATCTGCGCAATGGCGTTGGAGTGGAAATAGGTTTTTCAGACCTGCTCTCAGGCGACGATCCCAAGTTCTCTCCCGATGGTTGGTCGATATCCTTCATTAAGAACCACGGCCTTGCGGTTATCTCGCTACGGGAACCCGGCACGCCCACCGTGCCGCTCGCACCCGCGCCCGATCCATCCTCTGTCAATGGTGAGCATTTCCTGAACGGCGAAGTGGATTGGGTGTACGAGGAAGAGCTCGACGTCCGCAGCAACTACTTCTGGTCGCCTGACTCGAAGAAGATTGCTTATTTGCAAATGAACGAGACTCAAGTGCCGAGGTATCCGCTCACCGACTGGCTTCCGAATCATGTTGCGGTCGATTGGCAACGCTATCCGCAGCCGGGCGACCCCAATCCCGATGTGCACCTGGGCGTGGTTCCGGCGCATGGCGGCAAGACACTGTGGATCAAGATCCCGTTGCATGGCGGCGACGACTATATTCCTCGGTTCGGCTGGGTGGATAGCAAAACGGTCTGGGTGGAGTCGCTGACGCGCGATCAAAAGCACCTCGAGCTCTTCTTTGCCGACGTCGATTACGGCGAGGGGCGCCAAGTGCTCGAGATCAGCGACGATAAGTTTCTCGATGACAATTACGACGTGTCGGTGGGCGACGGCGCCATCGTCCTCACCAGCTGGGGCGATGGGCACAATCACATTTACTTCTATAGCTACGACAAATCGAAGCCGCTCGCGGCGGATGCAAAGCTTGATCGCCAACTGACCAGCGGCGATTTCGATGTCAGCGAGGTGTATAACGTTGACACCGTGCACAAGGTTGTGGACTACGCGTCCAATGAAGGCAATCCGCTGGAACAGCAGGTCTGGCAGGTGAACTTCGCGGGCCAGCGCAGGCAGTTGAGCACCGGCGCAGGATTTCACCAGGCCACATTCTCTCCCGATGGCGTCTCATTCACCGACAAATCCTCGACGCGTATGACGCTGCCGGCGATCCGCGTCTGCAGGATTCCCGGTACGTCAGGTGACGCATGCCGCGTATTTTGGCAGGCCAGCGCGCTTGACTCCTACCATCTGCAGGCGCCGCAGCCGCTCGAATTAAAGGCGCACGACGGAACCAGCCTCTACGCCACGCTTCTGCTTCCACCCGGCGCAACCAACCCGGCCAGCACACCGTTGATTGTGAATCCCTACGGAGGGCCCCACGACCAGGCCGTCGTGAACCAATGGAGCAATCATTTGTTGTTCGATGAGCTGCTCGCCCAGCGTGGTTTCGCCGTGCTCCATGCCGACAATCGCGGCATGGGCAGCCGCGGGCGCACATTCGCGCAGGCAGCGTATCGCAACTTCGGCCCCGTACAGCTTGAAGACCAATCGACCGTGATCGACGTGGCGCTCGCCCAGTATCCGCAACTCGATCCAAAACGACTGGGTTGGTGGGGCTGGAGCTGGGGCGGCACGTTTACTTTGTATGCCATGACGCACTCTCCGCGCTTCCGCGCCGGCGTGGCCGTCGCCCCCGTCACTGACTGGCGGGATTACGATTCGATTTATACCGAGCGCTATCTTGGCATTCCAACTGAGGATTCAGATGGCTATCACGATTTTTCCGTGGTGAATGCGGCTGCGGACTTGAAAGGCCGCCTGTTGCTGGCACACGGAACCGGCGATGACAACGTGCACTTTGAAAACACGGTGCAATTCGTCCAGAAGCTCATTGACGCCGGCGTTCCCTACGATCTGCAAGTTTTTCCGCGCAAGACGCATTCGATTGCGGGACCTGAGTCACAGGCCGAGCTGTACAACCGGATCTTGGCGCAGTTTGAGGCCTGGTTGAAGCCGGAAGCTCCGGCCGTCGGCGCGAACTAATCCTGCATTAGACTTCGCGGCGATTGAATAGTTCGTCTTTCTTGCTCTTGGGGCAGTGCGTGCACTCGAGGCACGCGACGAGCAACACACCGACTCCCAGCGTGACAAGCACGGCGAGCAGGCTTCCATTCACCGCGACCCAATGTGCCAGGGTGTGCATCTTCGGTCACCATTCCGGGTTGCGATCCGGCCATCCAGCGGATTCGGATCTTCAAAAATGCTACCCACCATTTACATTAGACGCTATTCCCCTCTTTTGAGTCAGTAACTAACCCGTTCGGGTTGTCCACAGTATTTTTGAGACCCTAAATTCCGTTGCAAATTGGCAAATAAAAGGCGAAAATAGGCTTGACGAAGATGGCCGCCCAACCAAATCCGCTGCTCGCGCTCAATGCCGAGGAATGGCCAGAGGAGCTCGAGAACCTTCGATTTGCTGGCAACGAGGCTCCTGAAGCCTCCGAACCGGCGTCCGGCGACGGTTCTTTGCAGGGGTCTCCGCTCAATTGGCTTTTCGTCGATCTGAACTCGTACTTTGCGTCGGTCGAGCAGCAGGTGCGGCCCGAGCTTCGCGGCCGCCCCGTCGGGGTCGTACCCATGATGGCCGACACCACGGTGTGCATTGCTGCCAGCTATGAAGCCAAGGCCTTCGGCGTACGCACCGGCACAATTGTTGCCGACGCGAAGCGCATGTGTCCCGAGATTGTTCTCGTTGAGGGCCGCCACGAGATCTATACCGAATATCATCATCGCGTCGTCGAAGCCGTTGAAAGCTGCGTGCCCTTTACAGCCGTTTGCTCCATCGACGAAATGGCCTGCCGTTTGATTGGCCGAGAGCGGCCGCTGCTGAAGGCGCTCGATCTTGGCATTCGCGTTAAAACGGCGATCCGCGAAAAAGTGGGCGAGTACCTGCGCAGCTCTGTTGGCCTGGCAACGAATCGCTATCTCGCCAAAATCGCCAGCGATATGGAAAAGCCCAACGGCCTCGTCGCGCTGCCGCTCGACATTTTCCCCGAAGCATTGCACCAGCTCACCCTGCGCGATCTGCCCGGCATAGGCGCGCGGACTGAAAAGCGCCTGAACGAAAAGGGCATCCACACCATGGACGATCTGCTCTCGCTCGACCGCGAAAAGACCGGCGAGATTTGGGGATCGGTGTGGGGCGAGCGGCTGTTTCACTGGCTCGCGGGCGAGGATTTCGAGATGGGCGAGCTGGAACATCAGAAATCCATCAGCCACTCGCATGTGTTGTCGCCAGAAATGCGCACAGCGGAAAAGGCTTGGGCTGTGGCTCACAAGCTCTTGCACAAAGCCGCCATGCGCCTGCGCTCCGCGGATCTTTGGGCCAGCCACATCGGCCTGGCGATTGGGTTTGCCGTTCCGCGCGGCTCGAACATGCCCGTCTCGCGCTTCGGCGCGCCCACGCGCGGCTGGCGCAGCGAAATCAAGCTGAGCGAATGCCAGGACAATCAAACGCTCATCGCCGCTCTGCGCCGGCTTTGGGAGTCGCGTCCGTCGGGCGGCGAGTACGAGCATCCCTACTTCATCGGCGTGCAATTGAACAACCTGGTTCCCGATCGCCTGCACACGCTCGCGCTCTTTGACGGGCTCGAAGAAGAGCAAAGCCGCACGCGCCTCAACGCGACAATGGATCAGATCAACGACAAATACGGCATGAGCACGCTGGCGCCCGCTGCGATGCTCACGGCGTACAAGGCCGCACCCACGCGCATCGCGTTCAACGCAATCCCGGATCTTTTCTAGTCAGTTGGGCACTTCCAAGCCTCGACTGGAACTGTGGAAAGTGCTTGATTTGTTTCGGTAGCAGCTCGCCTTCTTGACAAAAGTATCTTTTAGATATATCTAAAAGATATATATGAAAAGACCAAGCCAGACTTCCTACGTCATTCTTGGCTTTCTGTCGACTCAGCCCAGTCTGTCGGGATACGACATTCGCAAGGCCGTGCAGCAAAGCGTGGGACACTTCTGGAGCGAGAGCTATGGCCAGATCTACCCTGCGCTCAAGCAATTAGCGGCCGATGGGCTCATCGTTCCGAGCGGGCCCGTTTCCAAAGGCAAGCGCAAACGCCAGGAGTATTCCCTCACCGAAGCCGGCCGGGCCAGCCTCCGGCGCTGGCTGGCGCTTCCATTCCAGCACGATCCACCCCGCAACGAATTCCTCCTCAAGCTCTTTTTTGGACGCGAGGCAGCCCCTGGGGTGGTAGCCGGCCAAATTCATCAGATTCAGGAATCGAGCCGCCAATTACTCGCGACGCTGACAGAGATTGAAGCGGTCGTTCAAAATCATCCATCGCAAAACCCACATGAGCCTTACCAGATGCTTACCCTCAAGGCCGGAGTCGCTCTCGCCCGCACGACGCTCGATTGGTGCGAATCCGCATTGGCCACTCTTGCCGCAGCGGAAGCTGGAGCAGCGCCCCCACAACAGCCAGTCGACAAACCCGATCACACTCGAGCGTAAGGCCACGCTCGATGCGGACCGATGAAGAATGCACGCGGCCCAGCGAACAAGGAGAACGTCAAGATGCAATCGAATCTTCGAACCGCACGCGGGCCGCAAATCGTGGCCTGGGTCATCGCCGCCCTTTTCATTTCCGGATTCTTTGTACCGCTGGTTGGCATGTGGACGAACCCGGTCCTTGGAGTATGGTTCGTTGGGACGCAAAAACCCAGGCGCGGATTCTTCTGGATGTTGGCCTTCGCGTTTGTGCCCAGCCTCTTTACGCTCTTGCGCAAATTTCCGCACACCGGTCCGGAACAGGCTCTCGTTTACGCAGGTTCGTTATTTCTTGCAGCGGTGCTCGGTGTCCTGCCGTTCAGCTTCCACCGGCTTTCGAGTCGCCGGCTGCCTTGGCTCTTCGCCACGTTCCCCTATCCGCTGGCTTCAGTCGTTTTACAAATCCTGATTCAGCCGATGCTTGGACTGAACGCGACTCGCAATGACGCGCTTTTTGTATTTCTCGTTGGTTGGATTGCGGCCGCGATCGTGAGGATCTGGAACCGCGAGTTCGGCGACGCCAAAATCTCTTCGGCCGCTACTCTTTCAGCAGGAATCGTTGTTCTCGCCGCCGGCGATCTTCTCGTCCGCCGCTTCGCTGGTACTGCGCTGCTGGATCATTTGACTCTCAGCGCGATCTTCGCCTGGATATGCGTGGGAGCTGCGCTTTTTCTCGGCTGCTGGGCTCTCTTATGGCGCGAAAAGCGTCCGCGTTGGGCTTACAAGCCAGAGTCCGTCGCCCGGCTGCGGAGCCCATCGACGGGTAATGCATTGCGCATCATCGGCGAACAGGGCCGGGAAACTTTCGTCAGCAGTTCCGGCGAGCGGTTCCCGATTCGCAATGGAATTCCAGACTTTCTCGAGCCGCAGGATCTTACCGGCGACAACCTCAAATATAACCACCAATATGAAACCATCGGCGGCTTTTACGACGACACGCAGCGCGTCTATGCGGCGCTCAAAGGTGGCGACCTCGGTTCATTTTTTCGCAGCTACATGCGCCTGCTCGAGGCGAAGCCCGGTGATTCCGTGCTCGAAACTTCCGTCGGCACAGGCCTCAACTTCCAATACCTGCCGCGCGGCGTTGAGCTCTCCGGCATCGATCTCTCCAGTGAAATGCTCGCCGGGTGCCAACGCAACCTGCGCCGCTGGCAGATGGACGCCAATCTCTATCTGGGCAATGCCGAGAGTCTTCCCTTCGCCGATTCCAGTTTCGACGTCGTCTATCATGTGGGCGGAATCAACTTCTTCAACGATCGCGAAAAAGCCATCCGCGAGATGATTCGCGTCGCCAAGCCAGGAAGTTTACTGCTCATTGCCGATGAAACCGAGGATTACGTGAAGCAGGTGTACGAAAAGCAGCCAGGAGGGCTCTTCAAGAATCGCAAGCGACCCGTCCGGCCGCCGATCGATTTGTTGCCCGCCGAGATGTGCGAAGTCCGTCTGGACTCGGTGATGGACGGCCTGTTCTACGCGCTGACCTTCCGCAAACCTCTGGAAGCAGAATCGTCTGACCCAGTTTTAGCGGCCGACCTGGCTATATCAAACAGCGCCACGTGACCACGGAGCCGGGAGAAGGGGGGACAGAGCCATGTCATGCAGCTCGGGCAGCACCTCAACCCTCCCGGAGGGAGCGACGAGAATAGCCCAGGCCGGAGTCCGCCGTGGCGGACGACGCCCTGGGAAAACCGCGACATTGCGTATGCGCGCCCCGCAGGGCCGCGCGAACCCGAAACCTTAAATCAGTGCACCAGCCCCTTCGCATTCAGTTTCCCGATGCGCCCATGCGGCCCAACGACAAAAGGTAGCGACAGCGCGTTCCAATTCTTATCGGCGTCAGCCGCTTCGTGCATCGCCCCGTCGGGATGCAGCGCGCGCCAGTTTCTTCCGTCGTCCGTAGAAATGTCCGTGCCGTTGGGGCCGACGGTGATCCAAGTTTTGGATGCGGCATCGAATGCCACCGAGGACCGAAACCCGTACGGCAGAGTAGTGGCCGCAGTCCAATTGGTTCCGCCATCGGTGCTGAACGCCGAATTGCGGCTGGCGTCGTCTGGCTGGTCATACGCGCCACCAACCGCGATCACAATCGCAGTTTGGAGCCCGCTTTTCGCCGTGAATGGTCGGGCAGCCAGAGAAAAAATACCCGATGTGGCTGATCCTGATCCGACGGGCGCAGCGGCACTCCTCCATCCAATCGTGCAGTCGAAGATAGCGGGCCCGTTGGGATGACCTGGCGTCGGAGAACATTTCACGCCCGTTGTGTAAACATATGCCGTCGCAGCTCCGCCCGTGCCAAACATGAGGATTGACCCGCTGCTGGTGAAAGCTGAGTTGCTGGCTGCAAATGCGGTGTCGCCCTGATGGGCTTCGCGCCCCGCTTCTCCCGCAACAAACCATGATTCTCCCGCCGCCTCTGCGATGAAAATCTGGAATGCTCCATTCACCGGATCACTCAACACGTATAGATTCTTGTCTTCAGCTTGATAGATCGCGTCGAAGAATCCGACCTCATCCGGGTTCGTAAACACCAGCTTCCACGTGTGGCACCCATCCGTCGTCTTATACAGCCGCGACAAGTCGCCCTTCCCGCTCGACATCACAATCGCCGTGTTCGCGTCGAATGCCTGGATGCCGCGAAAATCAAGATGCTCCGCGTCCGGAGGAATCGTGCAAGTCTGCCACACGTAGCCGCCATCTTCCGTCCTCAGCACCGTTCCGTTCGTGCCTGAAGCCCACGCTACCCCCGCACCAACATTGTCGATGCCGCGCAGATCGGCAGTCGTGTGCGAGTCTTCCATCGCCCACTGCGCCCGCGCCGGGCCTCCGACCATCAACAAAAACGCAAACGGGAAACATGCGTACAACCGCGCCGTCCGGCTCATAGCGAACAGTGTAGGCCACAAGACATGGGTCAGCCTTTCAGGGACCAGGAACCAGAACATCTGCTCTCGCCCGGTCCAGCCTGATCTGGTCCAACCTTACCCCGAACTTTTCACCCGCGAATGCGTAATTCTCTGCATCCCGTTCCGCACTCCCGTGCGGATTAGAAGGTAGCAGCGAGTTTTATGGCCAACGACTGGCAGCCCGGCTTCGAACCACTCCCGGACTTCGAGCGGCTCTTTAACGAGCACCAGTCCATGGTATTTTCGCTTGCGCTGCGAATGACCGGTGACCGCGGCCTGGCCGAAGAAATCGCGCAAGATGTTTTTCTGGCTTTGGACGAGAATTTGAGCAAGATCGAAAGTCCCGAGCACGCTCGCTTCTGGCTGCGGCGCGTCGTGATAAGCCGCTCAACCGATGCGCTGCGCCGACGGCGTGCGCGCGGCTTCGGCCAGTGCGTCGAGATTGACGAAAATCACGGCGCCCAGGCGGAAGAGAGAAGCTCGCCCCTCGGCAGCCGCGTTGTAGCTTTGCTGGCCACGTTGCCGGAGGCGCACCGCGCGGCAATCATTCTCCGCTACCAGGAGGACCTGACGCCGGAAGAGATTGCGGCCACCCTCGGCGCGCCGCTGGCCACGGTGAAGAGCCATCTGCAGCGGGGATTGAAGATGTTGCGCACGAAGGCCGAAAGCCAGTTGAAGGAGTACATCCGTGCCGTTTGAATCAATGGACGAATTCGAATTCGAACGCGAGTTGCGCCAGAGCCTCGAGCGCCAGCCCGCACCCCTAAGCCTTAAGCGGAAGGTGATGGACCGCCGACAGCAGAGGCGCGGGCAGCTTCAATTCCGTCGCTCTGCCACACAGCACCGCACGCGCATGATCTGGCTCGAGCGCATTGCGGCTTCGCTCGTCGTAGCCGGAGTCGCGGGCAGCGCCGTCGTCGGCCATTACGCTGTCGAACATCGCAAGGGCGAGGAAGCCAAACAGCAGGTGTTTACCGCGCTCCGCATCACCAATCACGCGTTCCGGGTGA
The DNA here is from genome assembly GCA_964533905.1 of uncultured Occallatibacter sp. Lineage (GTDB taxonomy): Bacteria > Acidobacteriota > Terriglobia > Terriglobales > Acidobacteriaceae > Telmatobacter. The sequence goes on from CAZHOO010000007.1 coordinate 14,814, forward strand.
TGAATGCGCAATTGCAGCGGCAAAACAAAGATTCGCAATAACCATTCGCGTAAACAGAAACTCGCAAGAAGGAAGAAGGAGAATCGAGCATGAAACATCGCATTGTCACAATCATCTTGGGAGCAGCGGCGCTGACTGCGCCCGCGCTGGCCCAGCAGTCGGATTCATCGATGAGCTGGTTTCTCGCGCCGCAAGTTCAAAAAGAACTGGCCGCGCGCGCTTCTGACGTCACTGAGGTCACACTGGGAAAAGACATGCTCGGATTCGCTGCGAAGTTCATGGACAAGAACGACAAGGATCAGGCTGCGGTAAAGCAATTGATCGAAGGGCTCGACGGCATCTACGTCCGCGATTACGAATTCGACAAGGAAGGCCAATACTCGATGGACGACGTCGCAAAAGTGCGCCAGGCATTTGGTGGTCCCGAATGGTCGCCCTTGGTGCACACACGCGAGCACAACGGCGCGGAGACGACAGACGTTCTGATGAAGATGGTGAACGGTGAGCCGCAGGGAATCTTTGTGCTGGACGCCGAGGCGAAGGAGCTGACCATCGTTCTGATTCTGGGTCCCATCCGCATGGATCAGTTGTCGGAGCTCCAAGGGCTGAGCGGGCTAAGCAAACTGGGCAACGTGGATTTGGGACAGAAGAGCAAGGCCACGAAGGACAACAAGGGCGAGAAGGGTGACAAGGGTGAGAAGTAGAAGAAAGGGGGGCGACCAATGAAGAGACACTTTTGGATTCCTGTTGGCTGCGCCGCACTGTGCGTACTATTGACCGCTCCATGGTGGGTTGTGCGAGCGGCCGGCGGCGAAGGCGGCTTTGACGGCGTCGTCGATTCCATTGAGTCGCACTATCACCAGCGCGCCATGCGCATTCCGCTGATGGGCCTGGCCAGCGTGGTGGCGGGCGTGGCCACGCATGGCGGCGTGGGCGGAGTGCATGTTGCCGAGTTCGAGCAATTCTCAGCGCCCGTGGATGGAGAAGAATTGAACCGGCTGGTCGAGGAGAAGCTCGGCCAGGGTTGGGATCGGATGATTCGCGAGACAAGCCGCCATGGCGGCGAGCAGACGCTGATCTTTTCGCACCCCGAGGGCAATCGCATGGAGCTCTTCATTCTCGATCTCGATGGCAGGGATCTGAATGTCGTCCAGGTTTCAGTCGATGCCGACCGGCTGAACGAGACCATCATCAAATACAAGCATCACGACGGGGATAAAAGCGCGTCCGATTGATGCGGGCGACAGCGTCGTGCGCCGGCACAATGATCGGACGAATCAACGCCCCTCTAATGCTGCGTCACGCTCAGCACATTCTGATCGGGATCTTTGAACCAGGCAATACGGGCTCCGCTGGGCGCCGTCCAGATTCCCTTCGGATCGCCGTCATTGACTCCGGGATAGCGTTGAAACTCAACTCCCGCCGCCGTCAATCGCTCCACCGTTTCGTCAATCGAATCCACACTCCAGCCCAACACCGTGAACGGCGCGGGATTGTGATCGTGCACCGTCGTTACTCTCAGCATGGTTCCATTGGCGTCGAAGACAAGCGCGAACGGTTTCTGATCTTCAATGAGCTTGAGCCCCAGAACGCCTTCGTAGAACGCCCACGCCTTCACGGGATCCGTGGTAGCGACAAACGCCACGAGCTTACACTTTCCAAGAATCGATTTCTGCGCCACGCTGCGCCTCCGCTGAGGGTTTGCATCGGATCGTCTATTTTGAGTTGACCCGCGTCATCAGGTCGACGAATTCTTTTTGGAAGCGCGGCAGATCCAGATCCATCTGCGCATGGACGAGGCGAACGCCGGTTGCCGGCTTCAGCGACTCGGGCCACGCAAGCGTATCGCCGTAGCTCGGGCCGTTGCTCAGGTCGACGTCCATATACACATCCACTTCCTTGGTGATGATTGCAGGGTCCATCCACGCGCATGCTTCGAGCTCGTCCCACATGTCCGTGCGCCGCTGGCTCCATGCCGCGACGTAACGCGCCGTCGGGGTTTGCGACTTCGCAATCGTGTCCAGCATTTCCTCGGTGAAGGGCGCCTTCACGGAAACATCTTCAGTGGTGACGTCGACCCGCGGCCAGTTGGCACGCAGCACGATGTGCGCTGCCTCGGGATCGAACCAGAAGTTGAACTCATGGCGCGGATCGGCGGCCTCAATATCGCTCGTCTGCGGATTGAGGCTGCCGCCCATGATCACGATGCCTTTGGTCAGCGACGCGAACTCTGGATCGATGGAGACGGCCAGCGCGATGTTGGTCAGCGGCCCGGCGGCGTAGATGGTCACCTCATGCGGATGCGCCCGCACTTCGCGAACAAGAAAGTGTGCGGCGTCTTCATCGAGCGGCTTCGTCGACGGCAGGCCTTCGAGCATGGGCGGAATCTCGTAGGGCCCGTGGGATTCAGGTTTGGCTGCGCCGGTTGCGGAAGTCGCCACGACCCCTCCCCATGCTCCAAGCCACGCCACTTTGCCGTAGAGAGCTTCCTGCATGCGCGTCCTTTCCTGGTCTCGGACGAGGGGAAAAACCGCACCGCGAACGACGGGAACATCGCTGTGACCGGTCAGCTCCAGCATGCGCAGGGTGTGCAGCGTCTCTTCATCGCGCCAAGCGTCGCCCGTCACCATGGTGATGCCCAGCACCTCGACGTCCGACGCCTGCAAGAGCGCAAGCATGGACATCTGGTCCGAACCACCCGGGCCGGCGCCGTCCTGATCGATCAGCACCATCCGCTTTTGCGCGGGGCATGTCGAAACACAAGCGAACGCGAGCAGCGCGAGAAAATGTTTCTTCATAAATTGGATTGTGGCACAGCGCGGCCTGAAAGAGAGCATAAGTGGCCCCTGGCCTCGCTTAACGTTGATTTCTTGTTCCCTTGGTCCCTTGTTCGCTCGGTCCCTGCTTTACCTCCGTCCAAACCCTCGCGGCTTGAACGCCGGGGCGACCGGCAGATCGGTCTTGCCTTCTGGATAAACCACGAGGAAGCGGTTCGCCCCTTCGCCCACGCTGGCAGTCTCAACACCCGGGAGCGTCCGGCAGACCATGTGCAGCATGCGCCGCTCGCGGCTGTTCATGGGAGGAAAGCTGTAGGGCACTCCGGTCTGGCGCACCTTTTCCGCAGCGGCCTCGGCGGAGAGCCGTAGCTCCTCAGCGCGCAGGGCCTTGAAGTTGCCGGCGTCAAAGCTGACCATGTGGTGCTCGTGATGGTCGAGACGCAGCATTTGCGCGGCCAGGGTCTCAAGCGCCCGCAGCAACTCGCCGTTGTGCTGGATCACGAGCGGCACATCGGGCCCGGCCAATTCAACCGAGATTTGCCGTGGCGCCGCGCCTTCGCCTTCACTCGCGCCGTCCGACGCGCTGATGCGGTACTTCAGGCGCATTCCGCCCAACTTGTTCAGGGTATTCAGGAATCCAGCGATTTTTTGTGCAGATTGCTGCAGGTCGTCGATTGGCATAACAAATAAGTATCGCAGAGCCGGGCGGCCCGGCACATTTAGGTTACAGGATAGAAGAGCAGTCAGTCAGCCCCTGAACGGCCTGTCGATCAGGCTGCATGCGGGACGCAAAATGCTACCGTTGATTTGGATCCTTCCGGGACCGCCTGGAACTCAATGTTGCGCAAGCCCTTCCACCTGTCGATGCGCCGCCTGCTTCCAACTCTGTTGTTGTTCGCGCTGATTGCCGGCGCGCCGCTCGCTCGCGCGCAGGGCGGACCGCCGTTTATTGGCGACGACCCAGGGACTCCCGGCAATCACCATTGGGAGATCAACTTTGGCTGGATCGCCAACCACAATCCCGGCCAGTCGTATTATGAGATTCCCGACGTCGACCTGAACTACGGCTGGGGCGATCGAATCCAGCTCAAATACGAGTTGCCCCTTGCGGCGGCTACGGATCCGAATCACTCAACGGGTGTAGGGCTCGGCGAATCGTACCCGGGAATCAAGTGGCGCTATTTTGAATACCATCGCGCCGGCCAGCCCAAGACGGATGAGAATCTGCTCTTTTCGCTGGGCACATACCCGCAGGCGATGATCAATAATCCCACCAGTTCCGTGCCGCGCGGTATCGTGCAGCCCGGCCCGCAATACTATCTGCCCATCGAAGCCACAGCACAAGTGGGATGGCTTGCGCTTAACGGAGAGGTAGGCCGATGGATCGGCAACAAAAATGTGCCCGATCAGTGGGGCCGCGGCTTGATCGCCGGACACGAATTCAACGATCGTACGGAGATCTACGCCGAGCTCTATGACTTGCAGGCGATCAATCGCATTGGTGACCAGGAGAAACAGCGCTCATTCACGCTCGATCTCGGCGGGCGCCAGACCCTTGGCCAATCCGGCCATCTTCGCCTGCTGTTTATGGGCGGCCGCGCCATTCAGGCGGTCACGCGCACCAACGGAGAGCCCAGTTGGATCGCCTACGTTGGACTTCAACTCCTGCTGGGACCCAAGGAAAAGGAAACGCCGGGCAACAAGCCCTGAGCGGCCGTGCCGTTCACGCTGGAGCTGCGACCGTCATGGGCCGAAGCCGCGGTTCATGTCCCAGAGAGGATAGTGCGGCAGCGCGCCGGCGGGATCGCGGATAAACAGGGCGGTTTGTGCCACGCGGTCACGCATGCGCTGTTTCGCCGCGGCTCCAACATCGCGGCGACCAAGCGCCGGGGCCTGCGCTCCGGAACGTACCGTGCCTTCAGATGGGATAAGACCTTCTGCAATCAGAAGCCGCTCTTCGCCGCGCAGCATGAACAAGTTGGATAGAGATTCGCGAAGGCGGCGGATCTTCTGCTTTCCGAAGCGCGTCTCCCAGCGTCTTTCGACGCCGGCAGTGACGTTGAAGTAGTTTTCGCGAGCCAGCTGGCCAAGCGGGGACAGGCGAACCGGTTTGCCGCGGTGCGGGGCCGGCGCCGATTCCACGACGATAAAAGGCTTGATCTGCCATCCGATCCCGGAGGTCTCTGGAGAACAACCGGTCAAGCGCGGAATCTCGCTTTCGGGAATTGGCTGATCGCTGAGCACGCGCAAAGTGTTCGCGCACAGCCACAATGGCACGCGCGATTCGCGCTGGAACTCCATCGTGAACGCGAACAGAAGTTGTGAAAGCAGCGCGGGCAACGGCAGAGCAACTGCGTCACGCGTCGTGCGCGTTTTGGATGTCAAGTCCATTTCCCATTGACCGGGAATTCCATGGGGCAAGTCGACATCCAGCTGGGCGGCGATGTCTTCGAGCGACACGCGGAGTGTTCCGATGGCGTCTGAGCCGAAGCGTGCCAGCCAACGATCTTCGATTTCATCGAGCAACAGCGTCCAGATTTCTATGGCCCGGCGGCCTTTTGCGGTGGGGCGAACGATCCAGCCGGAGCGAATGCGGCGACCACTGCCCCATCCATCGCGCAGAAGACGGCCGGCGAGGCGGTGGGGCCGCGCGGGGATGGGGCGATCGTCTGCGGAATCGGCTTCAAGCGTAATAAAACCCCAGCGCTCCAGGCAGCCCAATTCGAACTTCACCCTCTTCTCGGAAGACAGGGATTGAACAGCCAAGTTGCGCACAGACGAGCTGGCGCCTGCAAGGAAGCGCATCAAGGTGAACCAAATTACGAGGGACAGAGACGCTCCAGCGTAACCCGACTCCCGCATCTGTTTTTCAAACTTGTCGTCGAGTTCAAGCGTGAAAGCGATCAGCGCCTGCGACAACCAGGCAGACAGTGGGCGGTTGGATTCAACGGCCATTCTCGATTAGCTTACCCGCACTGGAGTTGGCCGTTCTACCGCGACGATGTGAACACTACGAAAGCAATGGCCGGAGCAAGGATTCTTGGCCGCGCCCCAAGCGGACTGCTAAGTCCGCGCCGCCGCAGGAGCCCGTCTAAAGAAAACTGCGCCACAGATTAGCAAACCAGTCACGAAGAATGTGATTGCGGCAATGGCCGTGATGACGGCGAAGTGCAGCACGGATCGAAATTCAAAGCTCGGGACGCCCATGCTCTTATACGACTTGAACATTCCGCCCATCAGCGCCAATGCAGGCACGACAATCGTGATGACGCGAATTTGACCCCGCGAATAGGGCTGTGCGGCCGGCAGTTCAGACGGCTCGGTTGCGCGATACCACATCCATATCCACACCACAACAACGGCCAGGCCCAACAGTGAGCTGCAGTCCTGCAGCACCTTGTACATATGCACATTTCCTTCCACGGGCAAGTGGATGGCCATCCTGAGGAAGCTTATATGCCGATACGGCCAATAGAACGGGTGTGTGAACGAATCCCAAAAAATATGCGTTGCTAACCCTACCAGGATGGAGACCACAATCAATGCCAGCCGCGCCGGTGGCCAGAAGGTAAAGCTGCTCGCCCTTGGTTTCAGTCGCGCGCGAAATCCCTTCGGCAAAAGGACGGTGAACGGCTGCTCAACAAAGGCATAAAACAGCCAAAGCGCGACCAGGCTCAAAGGCAAATCAACAAGAAACATGCCCTGCAGGGAGTGGGCGTAGAGTCCGTGCCCGCTGAGGAAGAAGAAATAAGCGAAATCGGGCGCGAAGCATCCTGCAAGGAGAGCCGACATTTCAAGGCGCGTTCTTTGAAAAGGCCATATGGCGGCTGCGTGAGAAAGCGTAAAAGGCATTGTTTCAAGTATCTCGCATGTCGCTCGAGGGTTCCGGATCGCTTGAGGCTTCGCCGCCGGTTGATGCGCTTGATATCATGCTGCTGAAAATGTTTCCAGGAGAAGTCGTCATGCGCCCGTTTTCCTTCGTGCCAGTTTGCTTTTTTGCTTTGGGATCTATCACTGCTAACGCGCAGATGGCACGGCAACTCACCGGCGAAGCCATCCAGAAGGCTGCTCCAGCCCAGGGGGCACTGCAGGCGCTCACACCGCCCATGGGCTGGAACAGCTGGAATTTCTTTCATGGCAATGTGACCGACAAGGACATTCGCAACGCCGCCGATCAACTCGTCGCCACCGGGATGAAAGATGCGGGCTACGTCTACGTCAACATCGACGACACCTGGGAGGGCGAGCGAGATGCCGATGGCGTGCTGCACACGAATGCAAAGTTCCCCGACATGAAAGCGCTGGCCGACTACGTGCACTCGAAGGGGCTCAAGCTCGGCATCTATTCATCACCAGGGCCGAAAACGTGCGCGGGTTTCGCCGCTTCGCTCGATCACGAGCCCCAGGACGCCGAGCTTTACGCTTCATGGGGTGTCGATTACCTCAAGTACGACCTATGCAGCTTTATCCCTGCGGTAATGCAGGCGCAGGCGCCCGCCGACAAAGCGGCACAGATGCGCTTGATGGTCGCGGCCTACGAGAAGATGGACAAGGCGCTCAAAGCGACGGGCCGTCCCATCATCTACTCGTTGTGCCAGTACGGGTGGGACGCGGTGTGGGAGTGGGGTCCGAAGGTCGGCGCCAATCTATGGCGCACTACGGGCGATATTCAGCCCAACTGGCAAAGCATCTACTCCATCCTCAACGAGCAAGCCGGGCTTGCGAAATATGCCGGACCCGGCCACTGGAACGATCCCGACATGCTCGAAGTCGGTAACGGCAAGCTGTCGCTTGCGGAGAATCGCACGCACTTTTCCATGTGGGCCATGCTGGCCGCGCCGCTGCTCGCCGGCAACGACCTACCCAACATGACGCCTGACGTCCGCGCGATCCTCACCAACCGCGACGTCATCGCCATCGATCAGGACCGCCTGGGCCGCGAAGCCACGCACGCCTACTCCGATGGCGAAGTCGACGTCTGGACGCGACATTTGGCAGATGGCTCCATGGCCATCGCCGTCCTGAATGCTGGATCTGACCGCTACTCCACACACCCATTTCACTTGAGCCTGGCCGCGCTCGGCCTGCATGGGCCGCAAAAGGGCAAGGACCTTTGGACGGGCAAGCAAATTACCCTGACCAACGATATGCCGCTTGAAATCGCGAGCCACGACATTCTGCTGGTGCGGATTCCGTCGCAAAAATAGACCCGCCATCGCGTCGCCATACGGCCTTTTCACCGGGCCAACGATATCGTCGCCGGAATCGCAGATTTTTATTTCTACTCACCACCAAAACCGGTTAGAGTAATCCCCAACGGCTCCCTCCCGCCGCACCATTTGTGACGCTTTGATTGCGCCGCTGTGGGGCTTGCTGTCCGTTATCGGATCAAGATCTTTTTGCCCATCCTTCAAGAGGCCTTGCCATGAGCGACATCAAATGCACCCGCTGCGGAGCGGCGAATGAGCCCAACGCCGCGTTCTGCGGAACCTGCGGAACGCCGCTTCCTAGTCAACTACCGCAGCCGCCTTCACCTCCAGCAAACCAGCCTTATTCCGTGCCTCAGCCGCCCGCGTCGAACCAGCCACAACCACCCGGCGCCTATGTACCACCGCCGCCGGGCGCGATTCCTGCCCCGCCGGGAGTCTATCCGCCGCCCCCCGGCGTTTATCCTCCCATGGGCCCCGGGGCACCCCCGCTCGGGGTCCAGGTGCTCGGAACCAACACCAAGTGGGCGATCGGGCTGGGCATTGCCGCCTTGTTCTGCTGCGGACCCTTCACCGCGATTCCGGGAATTTTTCTTGCCAAGAAAGACATGGACGATTTCGCCTCAGGGCGCGCGCCGTTTCTAAACGAGAGCTCGGCCAAGGTTGCGTTTTACCTGAACGTCGCTGCTTTGATTCTTTCCGTGATCGGGATCATTTTCTTTTGGGGCCGGGCATTTCACGGTCTTTGAGTCAACCAGGGAGGCCTCGATGTACGGCCGCGCCGACAAATCGGTTGCTGTGGGACTTCTGGCGATAGCCTGCTCGATTCTTGCCATTGCAGCCTGGCTCAAACCTGCGGCCATCGGCTATGGAACGCATATGCAGCTCGGCTTGCCGCCCTGCAATTTTTTGCGCCTCACGCATCTGCCCTGCCCCACGTGCGGCATGACGACGTGTTTTGCCTGGGCCATCCGCCTGCAATTTCGCAAGGCGTTCCTGGCCAATCCATTTGGCGTACTGGCGTTCTTCGGCACGGTCTCTCTCATTCCGTTGGCCATCGTTTTGCTTTGGCGCCGCATTTCGTTTCGCCGCATCACTGACCACGCATGGTTCAACAAAGCTGTCTATGCCTCGACTGCACTTTTATTTGCGAGCTGGGTTTTCAAGCTGGCGGAGTTTAAGTTCGCGGGTTATTGATCTCCCCGCCCTTCCATCGAAAAAGGAGTTTCTATGGCAACCATCGCACCTCCGCTGATTTGTCCGCACGGACATGGGCCCGGAGTGCCTGGTTCGCGATTCTGCACCTTTTGCGGGGCAGTGCTCATCGTCCCGGCTTCATCGGGGCAAGCATCCGCACCGCCTGTGAACTCGACGCCCGCCGTCGCGCCGCCGCAGGCAAATGGCGGATGGCAAGCTGTGAATACCGGGCCAGCGCAGGAAATGCCAGCACCTCCGGCCCAAACACCCGCCGCGCCTCAATGGCAATCCGCGCCGTCAACAGCAGTCCAGCCGCCGCAATGGCAGCCCGAGCCCGTGGCACCCGTTCCGCCAGTCTCGTCAGGCCCCATTCCGGCGCCGTCGTCTACGCAGGCCGCACCGGTCGCGTCAAACCAGCCAGTACCCTGCAAAACGTGCCATAACACCGGGACCGGGCTCGGCGAAGACGTTCTGGTCTGCCCTGAATGTAGTTGGCTACGTCCGCTGCTTCCCGGCTACCAGCTCGATCGCTCGGTTTTCCTCTGGGCGCAGGACGGACAGGCGATGACTCATCTGCAAAGCATCTCCGCGCTGCATACCGCCGCGAAGTCTGTCTCGGAGAAGGTAGGCCGTCCTTGGATCGAATCAACGTTCAACGGCATTCGCCTCGGCCCCAGGCAGTTCCCCGATATCTGGATTCGAGCCGTGCTGGCCGCGCGCATTCTGGGCCTGCCCCGGATGCCCGATGTCTATATCTCGGGCGATTCGCAGTGGAACACCTACACCTACGGCACCGACACCAGCGCGTTTATCGTCCTTGGCACGGCCATCCTCAACAACTTCCAGAATGACGATCTGCTCTTCGTTCTCGCGCGAGAGATGGGGCACTGCCGCGCCGGCCACGCACTCTGGAAAACGGTGGCTCGTTTCCTTGTCGGAGACGATAGCGTGCGCAAAGGTTTGCTCTCCGGCGGCGTGTTGAATGCCATCAGTCTCAGCCCCACAAAATGGGTTCAGGATGCGGTAGACCTGCCGCTGATGGCATGGTCTCGTCAGGCGGATATTACTGCGGATCGCGCAGCGCTACTCGCCATCGGCGATGAAGCTCTGGCGCGCCGGGTAATTTTGGCGTGGTCCATCCGCTCCGCTCGGCTGCTGAAGCAAGTCAACATCGAGGAATGGATGAAGCAGGAAGAAGCGAGCGACGATCAGATGACGCGCTTCTCAGAAATGACAACCACTTCCTCGATGTACACGACGCGGCGCCTGCGGTTGCTCAGCCAGTCGGCGCGCGAGCCTGAGCTCGTACGCTGGAGCCAGACCATTCAGCCGATTCGCAAGCGCCTCATGCCGCCGCCTCAGCCGCCAATCTCAGGCCTGACAGCTGCCGCGCCTGCGGTTCGGCGTCCTCTGACAGCTCCGGGCGCCGCACCGGCACATGCGCCCACTCTGGCGAGCGCCCCTGCGCCACCACCGCCGGACTCCATTCGCGTTCTGTGCAACAAATGCCAGACCGCGATGCGTATTCCTCTCTCCGCTTTGCGCGGCAAACCGTCGCTGAACGTGCGTTGTCCAAAATGCCAGAACATTTTTACACTGCGGCCGAAGTCCGCGTCTCAAGCATCGGCTCCTGGTACCGGAGCCAATCCAACCACCCCGCCGGTGTCCCCCTCCGCATCGGCAAAGCCGGTCGCCCCCCCGCCAACCGCATCTCAACAGGCAATGTCGGCGGCAACCGCCGGCAAAAAGCCAATGCCGGCTGCCGCGCCCGCGCCTTCGAGTGCAAAAGCAAAACTGCCCGCGAAGCCCGAACCGTCCGCCGCTACGCATAAACAAACAAGGTGACCCAAAAAGAAAAGAGAGGCTAATGTATGCCAGACGATCCTAATGAAGTTGTCGTGATTGTCCCCGATGCCGCGAACTCACCGGACGGCTCAACCCCCGCCGATACCGAACCTGAAATTGTAGAAATCTTCGATCCAGCGGCTGACCCTACCGGAAGCACCGATCCAGATGCGGTGGTCGTTGAGGCCGCCCCGGACGGCCAGGAAGAAGTCTTCGTCGTCGACCCTGACGCCATTGACCCGAATGCCGACCCAAGCGCTCAAACCGATCCAACAACTGACCCGACAAGCCAGACCGATCCCACGAGCGATCCCAGTGGCGACGCGCCAGCCGTGGTCGATCCCATCTCAACCACGCCCGGGGACAGCACGAGCGACCCGGGCCCCGATGGTTCTGTCGATCCCACCGGCAGCTATTCTGATCCCAGCGAAACGCCAGTTGCGGGCGATCCCGGTTCCGGCGATCCAGGCTCAGGTGATCCCGGCTCGGAAGGCTCAGTCGACCCAATCAGCTCATCAGAACCTGGAGACGGGTCGACATCGCCCGACGGCAGCGATCCAACTGATCCGACTGCGGGAAGCACCGACGATCCGTCTGCAGGAGGAGTGGTCGGCAACGATCCCGATTCGACTACCGCGACCGACTCCGACTCGACCAGCTCCACTGACCCATCGCAATTGACCAGCGATCAGGACACGCTCCAGCAGGACGAACAGCAAGAGGCTCAGGACGTCCAGTCCGGCGATTACACAGCCGCTTCCAACGATGCCCAGACGGCCTATCAGCAATCTGAAACCGTGGCCGATGAAGGCGGTCCCGACAACACCGACGAAACCTGGACAGCGCAGCTTGATGAAAGCTACGCCGCATCGGACCAGCAGACCGCGCAAGAGGACGCGACAACCGCCGCAAGTTACGCCGACGACACTACCGGCAATCCGGACACGGATGCAGCCGACGCGCAGCTCTATGGCGATGCCGCCGCGAACGAAGAACAAAGTGCCGACAACATCGGCGCCGAAGGCGAGTACGGAAGCTCAACCGGCGAGGAAATGGACACGCCGACCGATGCGGAGGATGCGCCGGTCGACGACACACCCGTTGATGACACGCCTGTTGATGATGCACCGGCCGATGACTCAACTGTCGACGACGATTCGTCGTCGAGCTGAAGCTAGATAGCCCGCCCGAGGCACACCGCAAACCAGCCCCGCTCGTCGGTCCAGGTTGCCTCGGCGCGGAATCCCGTCTCCGCAAGCAGCGCCTCGGCCTGACCCGGCCGATATTTGTAGCTGTTCTCGGTGTGGATGGTCTCGCCGGCGGCGAATTCGACAGTCATGTCCAGCTCGCCCATACTCACCTGCTGGGCACAGCGGCTCACTAGGTGCATTTCCATTCGCGACTTCGCCTTGTTCCACACCGCGCGATGTGCGAAAGCTTCCGGATCGAAGTCCGCGTCGAGTTCGCGGTTCAGGCGCACCAGCATGTTGCGATTAAACTTCGCCGTTACGCCCTGCGCGTCATCGTAGGCCGCAACGAGCATGGCCTCGTCCTTCACAAGGTCGACACCCAAAAGCATCGAGTCGCCCCGATTCAACCCAGCCCGCACGCGATGCAACAGTCGCGCCGCCTGGTGCGGCTCAAAGTTCCCAATGCTCGATCCGATGTAGAGCACGAGGCGGCTCTCATCCGTGTCCATTGCGCCCAGGTGGAACTTGCGATCGTCGCCGTCGGTGTAATCCATTACGCGTGGCGCGACCGTCACACCGGAAATCTCGCGCTCGATGCACCGTTTCGCAACCTCCAGCGCGCTCGCCGAGACATCCACCGGCTCATAAACGACTGCATCCTGGCGCTCAACTGCGGCGCGCAGCAGCAGGCGTGTCTTCTCTGCCGATCCAGCGCCCAGCTCCGCGATGCGAAGCCGCCGGCCATCACTCGCCTGCTCGACAATCTCTCCCGAACCCAGGAAGAATATGCGGCGCTCGGTGCGCGTCACATAATATTCGGGCAGTCTGGTGATGGCCTCGAAGAGTTTCGAGCCTTCGCAATCGTAAAACAGCCACGCAGGCAGCCGTTTGGGCCGCGAGCCTAGTCCCTCTCGGACCACGCTGGCGACACGTTCGTCGATTTGTAAAGCTGGAACAGGGGAAGCTGCTGCGGTCATGGGCTCTCGGGTGATGCGACTTCAATTTGGATGCAACCGGGACACTTATGTCGCCAGCCGGATTCCGGAAAACTGCCATCGGGTTTCGGGAGAGAAGAAGTTGCGGTAGGTCGCTCGGATGTGCCGCTCCGGCGTTACGCAGGATCCGCCGCGCAAAACCATTTGCCCGCTCATGAATTTGCCGTTGTACTCGCCCAGCGCGCCATCAAGCGGTTTGAAACCGGGATAACCCAGGTACGCGCTGCTCGTCCACACCCAACAGTCCCCATACCACTTCGTGGCGTTCTTGTTTTGGATGAGATCGGTGGGCGGGAGCGGCATGAGGTTTCCAGAATCGAGCAAATTGCCTTCCACCGGCTTACCCTCGACCGCAGCCTCCCACTCAAATTCCGTGGGCAGTCGCAGACCGGCCCAGCGCGCGTAAGCGTCTGCCTCGTAATAACTGACCTGGCTCACAGGCACGGCTTCGAGTTCTTTGAGCGGGAACTCTCCGCGCAGTGTAAATACGCTCCACATGCCGTCGGTCTCGGTCCAGTAGAGAGGCGCGCGCCAGCGATTGGCCTTCACCGCGTCCCAGCCCGCAGAGAGCCACAGCTCTGGCTTGCGGTAACCGCCGTCAGCCATAAACTCCGCATACTCGCCGCACGTCACAAGCCTGTCGGCCAGTGAATAGGACTCAAGCCAAACGCGATGCCGCGGCATTTCATTGTCGAAGCAGAATCCCTCGCCGGAACTCCCTGCCTCCCTCAATCCACCGTCAAATTGCGCGAAGCCAAGCGGCCCGGCCTGGTCCCTTGTAGCGCCGGCGTCCTCGCCGGCTGTCGTGCGGGCGTCCTCGCCCGCATTCCTCAATTTCTGTTCCCTATTCCCCATTCCCTGTTCCCTGTACTTCGGTCTCAGCGGATTGGTATAAAACGCATTCAGAATGTCGGTCAGCAGCAATTCCTGGTGCTGCTCCTCGTGGTTTGCGCCGAGCTCGATGCGCCGCAACGCTTCGGGTTCGGGTTCGCGCTCAAATAGCCGCTCCATCGCGGCGTCCACGTGCTCGCGGTAACATCGAATCTCTTCGAGCCCTGGCCGCGAAAACGATGATCGCAGGCGCTTCTCGGGAAATGCCGAGAAACCTTCGTAATAGCTGTTGAAGAGCCATGGGAAGTCCTCGTTGAAGAGCCGGTAACCGGGCAGAAACTCCCGCAGGACGAATGATTCGAAGAACCATGCGGTGTGTGCCAGGTGCCACTTGGCCGGCGAGGCCTCAGGACACGACTGCACCATCATATCCTCGGCTGAAAGCGGCTCGCACAAACCGATCGAGCTGCGCCGTACTTGATTGAAACGGTTGAGAATCGCCGATCCGGCGCCGGATAAAGTGGTTGTACCCACGGTCCCCCTCCCGCATCCGCTGAGTGTAAAGCATTTCGATGCGGCGCACTGCGATTTTGACGCCTTTACCGCCTCGGAGTCGCATTTTGTGCGCGGCACCAATACCTACGTATCGAATCGCTCCTTTCCACGTGTGCGCTCGACCGCTACACTCCATTTGCCCGCCTCCTTTGGACTGGATAGGCCGATTTAACCGTTAATCCTACTGGTGTTACTGGCATTTGACTGTGAATGGTGGTTTAATCCCTGCCAGAGATTTTTAAAAGGGGCTTTCCCTTCTCAGGCGGAATGGCGGGAGAAAAGATGCTGAGGTCTGGTCCGCTGCGCATTCAAATCGGGGCACTTTTCGCGCTCTTTCTGGCGGTTCCGGGGAGTTTGCTGGCCCGGGCGAGCGGCCAGTCCGCGCCTCCCGCCCCTCCATCCGCTCCAGCCACCCCATCCGCTCAAAGCTCGACTGCCCTGGCCCGCACCCCGCCGACCGCCGAGGAACTCGGCGACTCGTTCACAGCCCGCCAGCACTATCAGGCTGCCATCGACGCGTACTCCAAAGCGCCTGAAATGACGGCTGTTCTTTGGAATAAGATGGGCATCGCCTACCAGATGATGTTCAATTCCAAAGACGCCACTCGCTGCTACAAGCAGTCGCTTCAAATGGATCCGCGTGATCCTCAGGTCCTGAACAATCTCGCCACGGTCTACGCCTCTGTCAAGGATTACGGTCAGGCCGACCGTCTCTACCGAAAGGCGCTCAAACTCGACCCCAAATCCGCGATTGTCCTGAAGAATCTTGGCACCAATCTGCTTGCCGAACACAAATACAACAAAGGCTGGGAGGCCTACCAGCAGGCTTTGGCCATCGATCCCGAGATCTTTTCCAACCATGACACTCCGTCTGTCGACAACCCATCTTCGATCGCGGACCGTGGCGCCATGAACTATTACATGGCGGCTGGCTGCGCGCGCGCAGGCTATGCCGATTGCGCACTGCAGTATTTGCGCATGGCACTGGACGAGGGATTTACAACGCGCAGGAAGGTCGCGAATGACGTTGAATTCGCCAGCTTGCGCTCGAACCCCGCCTTCAAACAACTCATTGAAGAACAGCAGCGCAGGCAGTAAGCCCCCTCAATCCAAGCCCCCTGGGTTCTCTCGTCGTCTCCTGACGCTCCTTGGGCGTCTATCTCTTAGGTTGGCTTTCCGCCTTCCCGGGTGAATTTGATGATGAACCGCCTCTTGCCCTCATTCGTGATTGCCGTTGCCTTCGCCGCGGCAGCCTGCGCTCAGGATCCCGGTTCCGCGCCCGCATCGGTCCAAAACCCAGGCCAGAGTGAAAACCCCGCGGCCGGCGGCTATAGCCAGCGCGGCGGCCGGGGTGGATACGGTGGTGGGATGGGTGGCGGCATGATCGGCCGCGGCCTGATGGGCACTGTCACAGCAGTAACCGCCGATCACTACACCATCAAGACCGACTCCGGCGATGTCTACACGATCCACTTCACCTCGGACACGCGGATGTTCAAGCGCCAGGCCAGAGCCGGAGGGCCGGGTGAGGGTTGGGGCGGGAATCAAGGCGCAGGCGGCGACCAGGCCGAGGGTGGACATCGCGGAATGGGCGGCGGCAATCCTCCGCAACAAATCAGCGCCACCGACATCAAGGCCGGTGACGTCATCAACGTCATGGGAGAGACTGACGCCACTGCAAAAAGCGTGAACGCCAGAGCCATCGCGCTCATGGATCAGCAAACTGTCGACCAGATCCACGCCATGGAGGCGAACTTCGGCAAGACCTGGCTGATGGGAAAGGTGACCGCCATTGACGGCACAAAGATTACCCTGATGGGCACGATCGACAGTGCGCCGCACACAATCGTTGCTGATGAGAACACTGAGTTCCGCAAGCGCCGCGATCCCATTACGCTTGCCGATATTCAGGTGGGCGACACCGTCCGCGCCGAAGGCGCACTGAAGGATGGAATCTTTACCGCGACCACGGTCAGCGTCTTTGGCATGCCGGGCGGCGAAACGCCACAGGTTCCGCGCGGCGCGCCACCATCAAGCACTTCGCCCCAATAACACGGCTCTATTCCACTGACTGCAGCGTCCACGCTCCGTTGCTCAGGACAAATGTAGCTTGCCGCAGCGCGCTCAACTTGTTGCCGGGATTGTGCGCCATGTCTGCGAGGGGTTGCGGCAATCCATCAAGATTCACGTCTTCAGTAAACGACGCGATTCTCGTGTCACCCACCGACTGAATATCTCCCACATCCCGCGCCTTCAAATGATTCGTCGCCACGCTCTGGACGACGATGACAAAGTGCGGATCGGTCGGGCTGTCGGGGCGCCATTGAATCACGCTTCCACCGCCCGCCAACGTGACGACCTTCTTGCCGTCGGGCGTCAGCGTAAAGTCGCCCCAGTATCCGTTCGGATATCTTTTCGTTTCCGTCCAGTATTTGGCCGTCACTCCCTGCTGCATGCCTGTATCGTTCACCGTCACGCTCACTGGCGCAGCAGCGGTCTGGTCATACTTGGCCTGAATCATCGTCAATGCCTGGGCCTGCGTCAGATCCGGCGCCGACTTGCATCCCGCCATCCACAATCCGCTCGCCAACGAAACCAGAACTCCCAAAACCTGCAACTTCACCGCGTTTTTCACATTCCCTCCCTAAACCACCTGAGTGGCCCGGATGATTAGACAGCGTTGAACGGCACGCATTCTTTCGCCCCGCCATTTTTCATCTACTTTCCTCCGCTGTCAATGGAATTGAAAGTGACCCCGCTCACAGGTCAACGTGCGAGAGGCAACCGAGGGAACGCAGATTGACGGATGGGAATCATTCATGTCTCGCCTGCTGGGCTCAGGACTGGACCGCGTAGAAGCTCAATGCCGCATCGCCTTGCTCGAGCAAGCGAGTTCGCCTCAGGCTGCCGTACCGCTCGCCGAGCGCGGACTTCCGCCGGTGTTCGGCAATCACCACCGCACTTGGCGCCAGGATCGTCTGCGTCGTTCCGCCCAGCAATTCCAACGCGATGGAGTACTCTTCGGCCTCGTCATACGGAGGGTCAAGAAACACTACTTCGTTTTTTTCTTGTCTTGGATTGGGTCCGATGACCGAACGAAGAAACGCGCTTACGCTTTTTCTGTGCACGCTCACGCCCTCGCCGATTCCAAGCCGCGCCAAATTCCCATCCAGAACCTTCAGCGCCGCCGCAGCGCGCTCCACAAACGCAACGCGCGCGGCCCCACGGCTCAGCGCCTCCAGCCCCACCGCGCCCGAGCCGGCATAGAGATCAAGAAAAGCGGCGCCCTGAATCCGGGGCGCAAGCACGTTGAAGAGCGTCTCGCGCAAACGGTCACTGGTGGGACGCGTGCTCATTCCCGGCGGTGCGGCGAGCGTGCGCGAGCGGTACGTTCCGGCGATAATGCGCATCGCCAACCAGCATAGCGGAACCGCACGCATCCGGAGCTTCACTCTTTCACTTCTTCTCCTTCACTCTTTCACCCTTCCACTCCCATTGCTCCCCGGCCTTCCCACCTTCCTCTACAATCGATCTATGCGTGGCTGGTCCATTCCGCTGGGCCGATGGTTGGGTGTGGAGATGCGCGTCCACATCTTCTTCCCTCTGCTCATCCTGGTTTTGTTTGCCATCAGCGGTTCTGACGGTTGGCCTCGCGCCCTTGTGCTTTTTCTTCTTCTTGTGGCGGCCGTGGCCGTGCGTGAGACGGCACGGATCATCGCGGCGGCGTGGCTGGGCCTTCGCCTCCGTGCCATTCTGCTCTTGCCCATTGGCGGCCTGTTTGCCTACGCCAATCCCGAGAGTCAGGAGATCGCGAGTCAAGGCAGCGGCCAGTTTGTCCTCGCGCTGGCCGGTCCTCTCGCGAACATCGGCGCGGCGCTCACCGCCGCAGGCATCATCCTTGGCGCCAGCAGCGGTGTGCCGCTCTTCGATCATCCCTTCATCACGGCTGGCCACCTGCTGCGCTCAATGGTGTGGATGCAGGCATCGCTGGGCGTTTTGCACTTCTTCCCTGCTTATCCCCTCGATTGCGGCCGCCTCATCCGCAACAAATTCGCGCGGACCCATGGATCTGCGCAGGCCAGCCGCGCCGTATCCGGCCTCGGCCAGGTGCTCGCTCTTGCTGCCATCCTCGGCGGCATGTGGGCGCAGGAGCCATGGCTCATCCTCGCCGGCTTCTTCATCATGATCGGCGCACAAATCGAGGATCAGGGCGTCTTCTTCCAGTCCGTCGTTGACACCGTGCGTATGCGCGAAGTCATGCTCACCGACTTTGCCACGCTCTCGCCGTCTGACACGCTCGCGGACGCGCTCTACCGCTGCGTGCACTCGCTGCAGGAAGATTTTCCCGTGGTGCGCGGCCCGCAACTGGTCGGCATCGTATCGCGCCAGCGCATCCTCGAGGCGTTGCGCAACGACGGCAACGGCTACGTTCAGTCCGTCATGTCGCGCGCGTTCCAGGTCGCCCGGCCAGAAGACACGCTCGGCACCACCATTCGCCGCCTCACCGCAGGCCACGGCCTCGCGCTCATTCCCATTACCGAAAGCGGGAAAGTCGTCGGCATCGTCAGCGTGCAGAACCTGATGAGTTCGATGTCTCTGCTCGCCGAGCAACGCCGCATCGAGCGCCAAGAAGCTGAGAACTAGTGGCTGCTATGAGCGATTAGCTGATAGACGGCCAACCCAATTTTGTCCGGCGGATCGACGTATCGGTTTCATTAAAAGCAGATTCGTTCGCAGGTTCGGCCCACGCTGATGAGGAGCGCGGTAAGTGCGGAGGCGATATGAGCATCCTGAGTAGGAGATTGTTTCAAGCCGCTTGCATCATGCTTTTGGTGGCGTTGCTCCCTCGCGGATTGGCGCAGACGTCTCGGCCGTTGCGAGAGCGAGTACCGAGCGCCGATCCGAAAAACTACGGTGCCGTGAAGGAAGGAAAAGATTGGAGGAATCCCTACCTGATTGTCTGCGCTAACGGAATAGAAGTTCTTGGAGTGACTAATACCGAGAGCCCGATTACTGTTGATTCAGTTGCGCCACTCTTGGACGGTTTACCGGATTCGGCATGGCCCTACGGGCTTATTGCGGCGGTTCAGGATAACGGAATATTGTCGTCGGAGCGGGACCGGCCGCTGATTGAAGCGAATCGAACGCAGCTCATCCGACTACTTAATAAGCTTGGGATCGCGATAGAGCTCTGGCCCTCTGCATAAGATCAGGCCCAGCGAAGGCGTGACCCTCCCTTAACGAGCCAATACGCAGACTGGTTGCCCCATCCTTCCGCAGCCCTATCGCGGCACGGGTCGGAAAGCGCAACGTAAACTTACGTCAGCATGGAACCCCTCGCCCCCGGCCTCTACCTCGTCGCCACTCCCATCGGAAATCTTGGCGACATCACCCTCCGCGCGCTGGAAGTTCTTCGCAACGTCGAACGCATTGCCTGCGAAGACACGCGCCAAACCCAAAAACTTCTCAATCATTTCCAGATCGAGAAAAAAACCGTCAGTTGCCACGAGCACAATGAACACGCCCGCACCACAGAACTCATCCAGGACGTAAAAGCGGGAAAGGCGATCGCTCTCGTCTCCGACGCTGGCACTCCGGGCGTGAGCGATCCCGGCTCGTGGCTCGTTCGCGAAGCCATCGCCGCTGGCGTTCATGTCTTTCCCATTCCTGGCGCCAATGCTGCTGTGAGCGCGCTGATTGCTTCGGGATTGCCCGCTGACGAATTTGAATTTCTCGGATTCCTTCCGGAGAAGGCAGGCGCGCGCCGCACGAAACTCGAAAATCTCGCCGACCCAAGCGAATCCGCGCGGACCCTGATTTTTTACGAAGCGCCGCACCGATTGCTCGATACGCTCACCGATCTCGAATCCATTTTTGGGCCGCAGCTTCAAGTCGTCGTAGCCCGCGAGCTCACCAAGATTCACGAAGAGTTTCTGCGCGGTACTGTCGCCGCAGTTCGCAGCGAGCTCGCCGGCCGTGACCGCATCCGCGGCGAAATCACATTGCTCATCGAAATCCCCGCGCGAACATCCTCACCGGACGGCGCACTGGGCGCGGCCAACGCGCGCGAAACGATCTCCACCCGCGTCGCCCGCATGACCGCCGAAGCCGGCGTCGACGAGAAGGAAGCGCTCAAGCGACTGGCTCGCGAGCTCGGCCGATCCAAAAGCGAGGTTTACCGCGAACTGCAGCGCGAGCGCGCCCGCAAGTGAGCCCCGATCGGATTTGGCGAGTTCGGCGCCTTGTCAAGAGCCGGCAACCCGTCTTCCAGCAACATCTCTCTGATTCCGCTCGAAATATATTTCTCCTGAAGTTTGCCGGTAATTCTGGCCTTTTGGCGCATACTCATCTCATGAACGAGAAAAGCCCAACCTGCGGCGAAACCAGATGCTCGAAACTCGAAGACCGCCCGAGATTTGGCACGCGGGAGTCTCATTTTTGTGGTGGGTCTGGGGCATTTCCGGCTGCATCCGGAGACACGAAAAGAATGAAATAAAAAAAATGGTGTGATTCGCCAAATATTCGCCACTTAAGTTATTTAGAATCAATAAACCGCATTCGGAAAAGTCGAAAATGTGCACGCAAATCCATCGAATTGAGGACAGACAAAGCCTTTAAAATCAATAGGCCGTACCTGAATTTGCACCTGGGCGTGATTACTCCTTAACTATCTCATTTCATGATGTTTGTTTCATTTCTTTGCTCTCATTCGGCCCGTCGCTCCGTTCACCGTTCACAGCCCACCGTTCACGATTCGCCGCCCACAGTTTTTGCCACCTCAACCAGCGTCGAGTAGAACGTTGCGCCGCCACCGATATCGGTCAACCGCTCGCTTGTGAGCGCGTTGATGTTCGCGCCGTCCGGGTGCAACTTGGCCCAGTCGAGACGTGCAGCGACCACCCCGGCAGGCAGGCTCGCGTTCAGCATCGCCGTGAGTTCAAGGGACCCGCGGTCGTTGAAAACTCGCACGCGCTCGCCCTCAACAACGCCGCGCAACTCGGCGTCGACCGGATGAATTTCGAGCTTCTGGCTTGTCCGCGCTTCCATCTTGCGGTGGCCGGGCAAATTCGCGAACGTCGAGTTCATGTAGTTGTCGCTCTTGCGCGCCAGCAGTTCGAGAGGATATTTCTTGGCCGTCTCGCCCCAACGCGATTCGAACGGCGGAACGAAATTCGGAAGACCGTCCTGGCCCGCTGCAGCAAGCGTTTCCGAGAAGAATTCGATCTTGCCCGACGGCGTTGCAACTCGTCCAGAAGTAAAAGGGCGGAGCCCATCGCGATGAAACGCCAGTGGAATGTGCCCTTCGCGCTCCAGATCTTCGAAGGTGATGTGCTCCATGTTCGCTTTCTTCGAGTGGCCGTCTTCGCCAATCGAAAGCGCCTGGCGGATCATCTCCTCCGGCGTGTCACGGAAGCAGGCTTCGGTGAATCCCATGCGTTGCGCAAGCCGGCCAAAGAGCCAAACATTGGAGCGCGCGTCGCCTGGCGGTTCAATGGCTTGCATCGAGAGCTGCACGAAGTAGTGTCCGTATGCGCCCTGCACATCCGTGTGCTCAAGGAACGTTGTCGCCGGCAAAATGTAGTCGGCGTAATCGGTGGTGTCAGTAAAGAACTGCTCATGAACGACGGTAAAGAGATCGTCTCGCATCAATCCGCGGCAGACCGCGTTGTGATTCGGCGCAATCGCTCCGGGATTCGAGTTGTAGACGAAGAGCGCGTGCACCGCGGGGCCGTCTTCGGCGCGTGAGCCAAGCTCGGTTAATGCGCGACCAAGCTCAGACATGTTGACCACTCGCGCAAGCCGACCGATGGGCGAGGCCAGCGCCAGATCGGGCCGCTCGAGAGCCTTCTTGTCCCACTGAAAAGCGCCCGAAGTCGAAAGCTGTCCGCCTCCGCCGCGATGTTTCCACGCGCCGGTGAGCGCGGGCAGCATGGCGATGGCGCGCACGGCTGTGCCGCCGTTCTGGCTTCGCTGCACGCCGTAGTTCAGGCGCAACATTGCCGGGCGCGTCGTAGCGTATTCTCGCGCCAGTTGCTCGATCTCCGCCGCGGTCATACCCGTCCATGCGGCTACTCGCTCCGGCGTGTACTCTCGTGCGCGTTCCGCCAGCAGCTCGAAGCCATGAGTCATTTCCTCAATGTAGGCGCGGTCTTCAAGACCCTCGTTCAGGATCACGTGCATCATGCCCAGCGCGAGCGCAGCGTCAGTGCCGGGACGAATCGCGATGTGCCAATCGGCGACCGCTGCGGTGCGGGTGCGGTAGGGATCGATGACGATGAGCCGCGCACCGTTGCGCCGTGCCTCCTCAACGAACGGCCAGAGATGAATGTTGTTGCCGTGGATGTTCGCGCCCCACGCGATGATGAGCTTGGCGAGCCGCACGTCTTCGGTCGGCGTGCCGAACTTCCTGCCGTAAACCAGGTTCCAGGCTTGTCCACCGGCCTCAGAGCAAATCGTGCGATCGAGCTGGCTTGCGCCCAGTCGATGAAAGAAACGGCGGTCCATCGATCCATAACCGAGCACGCCGATAGTCCCGGCGTAGCTGTAGGGCAGAATCGACTCTGGACCGTAGCGGTCGGCGATCTCCTTGAGCCGCACGGCGATTGCGTCGAGTGCTTCATCCCAGCTGACGCGCTCGTAGGATTCGTGCTCGCTGCCACGTTGCAGCGGACCTTTCGCCACGCCGGCTTTGCGGCGCAGCGGATAAAGGACCCGGTCTGACGCATAGACGCGATCGAGATACTTGGCCACCTTGCCGCATAGAAATCCGCGCGTGACCGGCTGCGAGGGATCGCCCTCGACTTTCACCGCGCGGCCTTCTTCATTCACAGTCACCAGCACCGCACACGAGTCGGGGCAGTCATGCGAGCAGACTGTGTGAACGATGCGGAACGGCGCGGATGCAGCCATGGAGTGATTGTAAGCTGAGCTCGGTTCCTGACGCGCTGTACACTGGACACGCTATGAGTTGCCTCTTTTGCAAGATCGCATCCGGCGAAATTCCATCCGCGCCCGTGTATCAGGACGACCTGGTTTACGCGTTCGCCGATATCAACCCCAAGGCGCCGGTTCACGTGCTGGTGATCCCGCGCGAACATGTTGGTTCGCTGGCCGAGGCCGTCGATGAACATCGGCCGTTGCTCGGGCACCTGATGTGGGTTGCGGCGGAGATTGCGCGCAACAAGGGATTGGGAAACGGCTACCGCGTGGTGGTGAATAGCGGGGAAGACGGCGGGCAGACCGTAGACCATCTTCACCTGCACGTAATGGGAGGCCGTCAAATGAACTGGCCGCCAGGCTAAGAGGCAAGGACCAAGGGAACATGAAAAAGGAAGAGGCGCGCCGAGTGGGCGCGCCTCATGTTTTGGTTCTTGCAGTCCCTGCCTTTAGAACGCTGGCTGCTGTGAAACTTCCTCTTCCTCTTCCACGCCGTAGCGGCGAAGAAGAATGGGCAAGCTTTGTGAGAAAGCCGAGCGCGGCATGACCGAATCGCATCCCGCCTCGACGGCCTTCATCTTCAGGTCGCCCTGCAGGTGATTCAGAAAGCCAATGATGGAGACGGCCTTCTTGAATTTGGATTTGAATTTGGGAATCAACGTCATGGGCTTGGCGTTCAGATTGTTGAGATCGAAGACCAGCAACGCGGGCTTCTCGTTTTCCGGCGCCTCGTAGATCCGCGCGATCGCGTCCTTGTTCTCACCTTTGATGAATTCCACTTTCACGCCGAGTTTGCGCGCCGTCTCCTGAATCTTGGCGAGGAAAAAGAGATCCTCAATGAAACAGAAGATGCGCGTGGGAGCGTCTTCGCGGATGGGGGCCGGAGGCTGCGCGGAATAAATGTCGGGATAGTACCCGCTGCTATGACCGTTGCTCGCGGTGGGAATGGTGGAGGGAGGCCCGTCGGCAACGTTGCCATTCACCACGCGATAACTGTGGTCCATGGGGCCAACAAATGCGCGGGGTCCCTTCTGGCGTCCTCTGCGCTTGCCTTGCGGCGGGCCAGAGATGCTATTGCCGGGCTGCATCGGAGGAGCCGAGCTCTTTTGGAAGAATTTCTTTTTCTTGCGGCTCTGATGTTGGTGCTGAGGCTTGTGCTGCGGGGGATGCGATTGATGCGGAGCCTGCGTTGGCGGCAAATCCGACGCCTGTCCTTGAGGCTGTTGGCCTTGCATCCCAGCCTGCTGGCTCGACTTGTTCTTGCGGCGGCGGCGACGGCGCCGATGCCCATGCGACTGCACCTGACCGTTGTCAGGAGAAGGCCCCTGTTCAGACTGGGGCTGAGTCGGTTCTGTTGTCATAATGCGTATGCTTCCTGGTACTTTGCTTTCCGTTGTATTGAATTGCGCGTTTTACTCTTGGTTGAGCCTTTGAATGACCTTGCGCAGGTGCTCTCCGGATTCTTCCGGAATGGAGCGCAGAATAATCAATTCACTGCTCAATTCGTAAACTGGTGCAGACCGTTTCCTTCCCCGCGAGGTCTTTTCCTCTTTGAGGGATAAGAGTCTCGACTGCGGAGCGACGACATGCTGCGCGAATGGTCCTCAAGCTGGCCCCGCGCCTCTGACTCTTGTAGTTCAACCCCTTGAGCGTCTTAGAGAATGCGATTGCTGCTTCATACGCGGGAGCCGTCCATCAGCTCCATCCGACCGCCGGAATTTCCCGGCGCAGCTTCTGCTTTTCTCGGAGAATGCCCTTTCCTATGTGAGCCTTCATCGCACACAGCTTGATAGCAATCAGACTGGCGAACGATGATTTGCTTGCTCCGCGGCGAGCTTGCTCTACCCATACCCGGGTGGCCTGCGTCAGCCGCTTGATAGGCAACTCCGATAGTACAGGGAAGGTCACCCTCTGGCAAGTGGGGGGTTCGAGGAGGAACCGCCTTAAGTAATAGGTCCGGCAATCATAAGGTCCAACCAAGCGGCGACCGAAATGCAGATTGAGAATCGGCCCTCGGTGCGCAAAACGCCACTCCTTATGAGAGTGGCGTTTCGTGTGGGCCTTCGGCTCGAAAGCTGGTCACTGGCCTCCCGGCGAGTTGACGAGCGGGCCGATTGCTCCCCCTGGGATTGCGGGCTTCCCGGATGGCTCATCCCTT
The DNA here is from genome assembly GCA_964533905.1 of uncultured Occallatibacter sp. Classification (GTDB taxonomy): domain Bacteria; phylum Acidobacteriota; class Terriglobia; order Terriglobales; family Acidobacteriaceae; genus Telmatobacter. The sequence goes on from CAZHOO010000007.1 coordinate 40,506, forward strand.
CGTTAAGGACCGCTCATTGGCGGTTGCTCTGCCGGGTGCCCGGTGTTGATCAGGCTCGCTTCGCGTTTCGTTGAGCGGCCCGGAACATCACTGGCGCTAATAGATTAGCAATCGAAGGACCGTTGGCAACCTCGTTTGTTTACATCGATTTATGCGCATCGCCGACGAGATTTTTTCTGAATTCTGGGAGCGAAAAGGCGAAAATCCTTCAAAAAAACGTAGAGGCGATGGCGGGAGCTAGCTCAGCGCTGGCAGTTGGGGCAATAGTGAGTGCCACGGCCGGCGACGATTATCCGGCGAATAGGTGTTTGGCAACGCCGGCATGGCTCGCCGGTGCGCTGGTAAACGCAGTGCTCTAGCTGAAAAAAACCTCGTTCGCCGTCCGCGTCGACATAATCAGAGACCGAAGAGCCGCCTAACCGGATCGCATGGGTCAGGATTTCGCGCAAGGACTTGCGCAGCCGTTCGATCTCTGGACGAGTGACGCGGTTGGCCCGCCGACGCGGGCGAATGCCTGCTTGAAAGAGGCTTTCGTCGGCGTAGATGTTGCCGACCCCTGCGAGCAGGCTTTGGTTAAGCAGAGCCGCTTTGATCGGCAAACGGCGGCCGCGGAAAAGTGCCGCAAATTCATCCTCGCCGATGGAGAGTGGTTCATCGCCGGGCGCGCCGAATGGGGCCTCGCGACCCAGATCGCGGAATTCGAGGCGTCCGAACCGTCGCGGATCGACGAAGCGCAGCTCACGGCCACTTGCAAGGAAGAGCCTCGCATGAGTATGAGTCGCGAGGGGAATTTCGGCCGAAGTTACCAGCAAGCGTCCCGTCATGCCAAGATGAACGATCCATTGAGCGCAAGGCCTTCGCGCTTCGCGCTCGTGCTCGGACGCCGAGGAGCCCAATTCAGCAACGATGTGCTTTCCCGTTCGGTGAACCGCGAGAATCGTGCGGCCGGTAAGCCCCTTGGCCTGGCGCGCGCGTGGCGATTTGAAGGGCTGAGGTAGACGGCTGAACCAGACCTGAACAATGCGGTCGCCGCGAACACGCTTGTCAACGCCGCGAGCAATTGTCTCCACCTCAGGCAGTTCCGGCATCGGCTCATTGTAGAGGATGGCGTTTCGCAGGCAGTAACCTGCGCTTTGACGGATTCTTACCGAGGATTCTCGGCCAGTTCGGATTCGTCTTCTGCCAAGCGGCTCTGGAGGGCTCCCCACTGCTCCAGGTAGACCACTCCAAGCACGAGACCGAAGAGGAAGACTCCCACAGAAGCACCCTCAATGACATCAAGATCGCGGTCCTCCGCCGGAGTTTGATACACCGTGGTCCCATGAATGCCGCGCGGCACAACGCGATTGACTTCCGGGGCAGGCCACCTGGGCATGGTGTCAAGGTAATGCGTGGAGATCATCGCCGAAACGATGAGGCCAGCCAGGCCTGGCAATAGAAACAGCAGCGCGAAGAACTTGAGCACGGCTAATCTCGCAGTTGTCATCGTTGTCACCTCAAGGCAATCCAGAGCTTCGGGCCGAATTTCAGGCAGGATCGCGAGGGAACGCTGGGAGGCGCTGTTCCTGATTAAAGTCTAGACCCGAATTCGGGCTCAAGTCACAAACATTTGCAAACCCACGCACTGTATAAGCCAGTGCGTTCCGAATAAAACTAATCGCGGTTTGCCGAAGCAGTTCGACCGCAGCATCGCGATCGGAGCTTTGAGCCAAGAGAATCTAAACTGAATGCAGACCATGACCGCACTAGACGCTGCAACGGACACCATCGCCGCTATCTCCACTCCACCTGGGCGCGGCGGCATTGGAATTGTGCGCTTGAGCGGGCCACAGGCCTTGTCGATCGCGGTTCAACTTGTCCGCCCGCATCAACCCCTGGAGCACGCGCATGCGCGACTGGCCGATGTACTCGATCCGGTAGTCGCAGATGGACCGCGCATCGATGAAGCACTTGTGACTTTCTTCGCCTCGCCGAATTCATATACAGCTGAAGATCTGATTGAGATTGCCGCGCACGGTTCGCCGGTGGTGCTGGAGATTGTGCTTCGACGCGCCTTGGAATTAGGCGCTCGGCTGGCCGAGCCCGGGGAATTCACGCAGCGCGCTTTCTTGGCCGGCCGACTTGATCTGACCCAGGCCGAAGCCGTTCGCGACCTAATCGATGCGCAGACCCTCACACAGGCTCGGCAAGCGGCCAGCCAGATGGGGGGAGCCCTGAGCCGCCGGGCCGCGCCCGCGAAGCAATCCCTTGTGGAACTGATCGCGATGCTCGAAGCAGGCGTCGACTTTGCCGAAGACGATATCGACGTGACGCCGAAGGCCGAGATCGCGCGACGCATTGAGATGATTTTGCCGCCACTCGCAGCCCTCGAGGCTTCGTTTGCGCGCGGCCGGATTGTGCACGACGGCCTGACGATGGCGATTGTGGGCCGGCCCAACGTGGGCAAAAGCTCGCTTTTTAACCGGCTCGTTCAGCGCGACCGCGCCATCGTCACGGCATCGCCCGGGACGACACGCGATCTGGTCAGCGAACGCATCTCAATCGGAGGCATTCCCATTGAGCTCGTGGACACGGCAGGTTTCCGTGAAGGCGCAGGCCAGCTTCTCGAAGAAGCCGAGCAACTCGGAATTCGCCGCAGCCACGAAGCCTTGGCCGATGCTGCGCTGGTGCTCATCGTGCTTGATGCCACCCAGCCGCTGAACAATGAAGATCACCGCCTGCTCGCCGCGGTTGACGGACGACCTGCGATCGTTGCGCAGAACAAGATCGATTTGCTTGCGGGCCGATCGGACCATACTGCTGGTGACGAGCGTGCACTCGCAGGGCAAACTGCAATCTCAACCTCGGCAATTACCGGCGAGGGAATTGTCGCGCTGCGAGAACAAATTCTGGCGTTGGCGACCGGCGGGGCAGCCGCCGAGCCTGGGATGTTGACCAATCTTCGCCAACACCAGGCTGTTACGACTGCGATTGGAGCGATGGCCGACGCTGCGAAGGCCAACGAGGACGGCATTCCTCACGAGATGATTTTGCTCGATCTCTATCGCGCGTTATGGGCGCTGGACTCGCTCACGGGGCAAACCACAGCCGACGACATCCTGAATTTGATTTTCTCGACTTTCTGCATCGGAAAATAGTCAGTCAGTTTTATTCGCCGTAGGGCACCCAGATGTTTTTGACCTGCGTGGCGTGCTGTAGAAACCAGCGACCCTCAGCCTGAGCCGGATTGAACCAGTCGTATTCGTGCCCGTCGTTGGTCCAGACCTGCTTCATGTTGCCGATGGATGCGGCACGCGCGAAGTCAGCTTCTTCATTCGAGCGGAAGCACCAGATGGCCTCGATGCCGTCGTGCTCGGCTAGGGTCTTGAGCAGCTCGGCGGGGCGACCCGCGACAAGATTCACGACGCCGGACGGCAGGTCGCTCGTGTCGAGCAGCTGATACAGGTCGCCGATGATGAGCGGATAGCGATCAGAAGGCACGGCAACGACCGTGTTGCCGACAGCGATGGCTGGCAGCAGGAGAGAAAGCAGACCGAGCAGCGGGGCTTCGCCGGGCGCGAGTATTCCGACCGCGCCGACGGCCTCGTTCATGGCGATGGCAATGTTGCGGCCCGGAGGATTGTGAACCAGGCCATCGTATTTGTCGGCCCACGCGGCGTAGGTGAAGATGCGCTCGATGGAAAGATCAACTTCGACGGCAGCCTGATCTTCTGCAACGGCGCGCGCGAGGCGTTGCGCGATCTCATCGCGGCGCTGGATCATGTTTTCCGCGAGGAAATAAAGGATCTGCGCACGATTATGTGCGGAAGTTCTCGCCCAGCCGGCGGCATTGCGCGCTGCTTCAACGGCATTGCGAATGTCTTTGCGGTTGCCCAGCGGCGCCTCGCCAAGCAATTCACCGTCACGGCCGTAAACCGGGAACGAATAGCCAGAGTCGGGGCGCGCCTGCTTGCCGGCGATGTATTGCTTCACCGTCCGATCGATAGGTGAGCTTGAGAGCGGCGCCAAAGGTGAAGCCTGTGCGGCCGAGTCATTATCCTTATCGGCGTCGTCGGGTGTATCGATCGTTGCGGCCTTTGTCGAGGCCGCGGGCAGCGCGTGCAGCCACTTCGGCGTTAGGTATTCGAGCATTCCCTCGCGGCCGCCCTCGCGGCCGTAGCCGGATTCGCGATAGCCACCGAACCCGCAGGCCGCGTCGAATTGGTTGGTGCAGTTAACCCAGACCACGCCGGCCTTCACTTGCGAGGCCAGGTCGAGCGCGACGTTGATGTTCTCGCTCCAGATGCTGGCGGCCAGGCCGTAGATGGTGTTGTTGGCGAGCTCCGCAGCTTCTGCGGGTGTGCGGAAGGTCATGGCGACGAGGACGGGGCCGAAGATCTCTTCCTGAACAACTGTCGAGCCGGGATGAACGTCAGTGAGCAGCGTGGGCGGAAAGAAGCAGCCTTTCTCCGGCATTGGAGTGCTCGGCTGCCAGCAGCGAGCGCCCTCGGCTACGCCTGCATCGACCATCTTGCGGATTGACTCAAGCTGCACTGGCGAAACGATGGCGCCAATGTCGATGGCTTTATCGAGCGGCGGTCCGACGCGCAGGGATTCCATGCGGGTGCGGATTTTGGCGTAGAGAACTTCAGCAATGCGCTCCTGCACAAGAAGGCGTGAGCCTGCGCAGCAGACCTGGCCCTGGTTAAACCAGATGGCGTCCACCAGACCTTCGACCGCGGAGTCGAGATCGGCGTCATCGAAGACGACAAACGGCGATTTGCCGCCGAGCTCGAGTGAAAGCTTTTTGGTTGAGTTGGCGGTGGCCTTGCGAATCGTGCGGCCGACTTCGGTCGAACCGGTGAACGCAACTTTGTCGATGCCGGGATGCTCGATGAGCGCCTGCCCTGTCTTTGCGTCGCAGGTGAGCACGTTGAGCACGCCGGGTGGCAGGCCCACTTCCATGGCGAGCTCAGCGAAGGCGAGCGCAGTGAGCGGAGTATATTTCGCGGGCTTGATGACGACGGTGTTGCCCGCTGCGAGCGCGGGCGCGACCTTCCACGCGAACATCAGGAGCGGAAAATTCCACGGGATAATCTGACCGACGACTCCGCAAGCCTGATAGCTGGGAAATTCGGATTCAAGAAGCTGGGCCCAGCCGGCGTGATGATAAAAATGGCGGGCGACAAGCGGGATGTCGATGTCGCGGCTTTCGCGGATGGGCTTGCCGTTGTCCATGGTTTCGAGAACGGCGAGACGGCGCGAATGTTTCTGGACCTGGCGGGCGAGCGCGTAGAGATAGCGGGCGCGCTCGTGACCAGTGAGGGCCTGCCATGCCGGCAAAGCTTTGCGCGCGGCTGAGACGGCGGCTTCGACGTCGGCTGTATTCCCTTTGGCGACTTCGGCGAGAACCTCGCCGGTAGAAGGATCGCTGGTGGTCTGGTATTCGCCGCTTGCTGGCGCAACCCACGCGCCGCCAATGAACTCCTCAAAGCGGCGGTGATGGCGGTCGAGCCACTGGTTTACCTCTTTGGGATCTTCTGGCGCGGCGCCGTACTCCATGGTGTAGAACTTTTCGGAGATGCTGCTCATGCAAGTTCCTCAAGCAATCGGGTGGCGGTACGTGGCCGAGTAGCGCCCAGTTAGAGAATGCTCCAGTTGGCGCTCAATATCGCCCAGCATTCCACTGGCGCCGAACCGAAAGAGTGACGGCTCCAGCCACGGCCGACCCAGCTCGTCCTTCATCAGGGCCAGCCAGTCGGTTGCCTGCTTGGCTGTGCGAATGCCCCCCGCAGGCTTGAATCCGACCGCGCTGCCTGTGCGCTCGGCGTAGTCGCGAATGCAGCGGACCATGACCAGTGAGACAGGAAGCGTGGCGTTGACGGATTCTTTGCCGGTGGAAGTCTTGATGAAATCTGCGCCTGCCATCATGGCAACCCAGCTGGCGCGAGCTACGTTGCGCAAGGTCATCAGATCGCCGGTTCCGAGAATGGCTTTCATGTGCACGTTGGGCCCGCAAGCGTCTTTGAATGCCGCGACTTCGTCGTAGAGCGCCTGCCACTCGCCATTGAAGACATGAGCGCGGGTGATGACGATGTCGATTTCGGAGGCGCCTGCTTCGACGGACCGGTGAATCTCGGCTACGCGCTCGGCCAGTGGGTTGAGGCCTGCAGGAAAACCAGTCGACACGGCGGCGACGGGAATGCCAGAACCTTCGAGGGCTTTAACCGCGGTTTCAACGAATGCATGATAGACGCAGACCGCGCCCACGGTCAGTTGCAGATCTTCGATACCGAGGCCTTCGACAATGCGGCGCTCGAGCGGGTTGCGTGCTTTGGCGCATAGACGCCGCACGCGATCAGCCGAGTCGTCGCCGCTCAGTGTGGTGAGGTCCATGCAGGCGATGGCACGCAACAGCCACGCAGCCTGCGTTTCCTTTTTTACGGTGCGCCGCGCAACATGGGTCGCCGCGCGCCGCTCAACAGCGCTTGTATTGACGCGCACGCCTTCAACCCAGTCAAGGTTAAGCGGAATGCGATGGTTGGGCTCGAGGGTGCGCCCATTCAGGATGACGGGGATGGATTGGACTGTATGGGACGCGCCGTTGTTCGAGGTTACGGGTTGAACAGCCATGGGACAAACTCCGCGCACGAAGCTGAGAAGCCGCTTCCTGCGAGAAAACGCTGGCTCCTCTTTCGCGGTTGAGGAGCCTAGGGTAGAAATGAAGGATAAATCGCTGGCAGCCGCAAAGCAACCGGCGAATCGCACGAAGCACACTCCGGTAATCCAGCTCGAGGGGCTACCATTTGAGGCGCAAAAGCGAGACCGCCTGCCGCGGCAGACTGGTATCGATTGTGACTCTTCCTTTGTCGACATCTAGCCACGTCGGAGAGGCGAGAAGCTCGAGCTGGCCGGCAGCTTTGAGGCTGGCGTACTGCTCAGGCGTCGGCGACTGCGGTGAACCCATGTTTTTCCACGCGGTGAAGGCATTGCTGTGGGTCTCGTCGATCCGGTAGTGCTCCAGCAGGACTTTTTTCGCGTCTGCCGGGATTCCGCTGAAGGTGATTTGAACGTCTGCAGCGGGCGCCGGCAGATCGTCATCGTGGTAATTCCATACCATCACTGCTGCTTCGCGGACGGATTTTGTCGCAAGCGCATCCACATCGGGGGCCTTAAGGACTCCATTTTTCACGAGGTCGGCGATCGAGATGCGACCAGTGCTCGTTGTTGCCATGCGCTCTCCGGACATGAGGCCGGCCATGCGAAAGAAATTGAGGATTGGCTTGTCGATGCCATTGGTCGCGAGTGTTCGAAATCCCGCGAAGTAATCCTGGTTTTCAAATTCGAAGGACCAGGAAAGCATTGCGATTAGATTGACCTTCGCCGCATCCTGCAACTCGAAGAGCGACTTCATCACCGCAGCCGTGTAGCTCGCGTAGAGCGGGCCATTGCGGTAGGCCTTGGCGGGATTTTGCTTCGTCGAGCACGCCGCGCAGCCCTCGGGGTCGGCTTCGCTCAGAATGATGGGCAGGCGACGGTACTGCGGAAACCCGGCGACGATGCGAAATCCGTTTTGCGCGGCGTCAAGCTCATTCGCGATGATCATGCGTACGTGCCCGTCGGCCATGTACGTCTGTCCTTTGGGGTGGAAGGAGATAAAGTCGAGCGGGATCGGCTTGCCATTGGCCGCGCTTTTGTCGTGCATGCAGTGATTCAGAAAGTTCTTGAGAAACGCCTCCCCATTGGCGCTCGCGGGGCCCGTGCTGGCGGGTCCGCCAACTTTCGCGTTGGGCAGCGCGGCCTTCACGCCAGCGACGGCATAATCGTAGAGCTCGAAGTACTCCTGCGGCGTCCCGTGCCAATAAACGATGTCGGGTTCATTCCAGACTTCGAAGTACCAGGTGCTGACCTGGCGGCGGCCGTAGCGCTGGACGAGATGCGCGACGTAATGGCGGACCAGCTCACCCCACATTTTGTAGTCTTTGGGCGGATTGTTGGATGCGCCCGCCATTGCCGGGCCCGGATAGTGGATCTGATAATCGGTGACGCCCGGAACCGCCGCAGCAAGATCGCGAGGCATAAAGCCGAGCTCCACCATGGGGCGCACGCCGGCTTTCGCAAACGCGTCGAATGTCTGATCCGTGATGGTGAAGTCGTAGACTGGCTTGCCGCTGGCGTCGAGGCTGAAGACATTCGAAGAGCTCCACTTGAGCTCGGGCACGCCGTCGCCAGAGGTCAGGAGATGGTGAGCGCGAATGGTGACAGGAACCGGACTGAGATCGTGCAGCTCGCCGAGCAGTTGCCTGCCGTACTTCATCGTTGTGTAGTTGGATTCGTCGTAGCCGAACCAGCTGGTGATGGGCTTGTAGGTACCTACCGGCTTAGCGAGATCGACCTGGATTGAAACAGGATTGTTGGAGGGCTTCGAATCCGGCGTTTGCGCGGGGCTCGCAGCGAGCGCGGCAACAAGGAACAAGGCCGAGGTTTTGATCATTTTGTTCTGACCTCTCCCTAGCGCGCGCTACGGTTTGATCACAGTCAGGCCTGGAACAGCCGCGAAACGCTGCGTGTTGAAGGTGACAATCGTAGCGCCCGATTCTTTGGCGGTCGCCGCGAGCAACAAGTCGTGCGGACTCATTCGTTGGCCGGCAGCCTCAATGTCAGCCCACAACCGCGCGTGTTCCACGGCTGCCTTCTCGGTGTAAGGAACGACATCGAATACGGAGAGAACGGCCTCAAAGTATTTCTGCCGGTTGGCGCGGTGGACACCGGTAGCGCGTTCGACGCTGCGACCCAACTCCGCAACCGAAATGGCCGCGAGCTTAATCTCGTCGTCGGGATGCGCGCGTAGCCATGCCTCGAGGTCGAGCGCCCTCCGCGCGGCCTGAATAATCACATCGGCATCAATTAGAAACGCCATGGCCTCACCTGTGGCTGCAATGAGCCGCGTGCCTGTTCGAGATCGTGCAGCCATGAAGTAGCTTCTTCCGCGCCGACATGGACGCCCTCGAATGCCTGTTCAAGCGCGGGAGCAAGTTCGTTTCCCTTCCTGGGCTGCAATGGCGCTGGCTCGATTCGAGCGACGGGTAGGCCGCCTTTATGCAGAATGAAACTGGTGCCCCGATATCGAGCGCGGTTTATGCAATCGGAAAAGTTCCTTGATGCCCGGGTAACGCTGATTGGAACCGGATCCATTGAATCAGATTATCAGATTTCCATTGGCAAGGTATTCGTCCCCAGTCACTTAATCTGCCGCGAACCGTTCCATTAGCGCGTCGAAATCCTCCAGACGGGCATACTCGATGATGACTTTGCCCCGGCCGTTACGGTCCTCGATCGTGACCTTTAGGCCAAGAGCGCGCTGCAGGCGTTCCTGGGCATCGCGAACGTTCGCATCGACCGGGGCAGGCGGTTTCGGGGCTTTCTTTGCTTTATAACTTGGGTCAATGAGCGCTTGAATAAGGCTCTCCGTCTGGCGAACAGATAGCGAATTGTCTGCGATGCGTTGAGCTGCTCTTTCCATCTCCTCGGGTTCATGGAGGGCGAGAAGGGCGCGTGCGTGGCCGAAGCTGAGCTGTCCAGATTCAACCCGCGTCTGCACTGAAGATGGCAGTCTGAGCAAGCGCAGAAAGTTAGCGACGGTGGCACGATCTTTGCCCGTGCGCTGCGCCATCTGCTCCTGCGTCATATGGAACTCGCGGGAAAGCCGCTCGAAAGCGCGAGCCTGCTCCATTGGGTTCAGATCTGCGCGCTGAAGATTCTCGACGATGGTGATCTCCATCGCCTGCTCGTCAGAGACTTGGCGCAGGATAGCGGGCACGGTGGTCTTGCCGGCAAGCTTCGAAGCGCGCCAACGGCGTTCGCCAGCAATGAGCTGGAACCGGCCGCCGGAAAGCGGACGGACGAGCACAGGCTGGACCACGCCGTTGGCTGTGATGGAGGCGGCGAGTTCGGACAACTGCTCGTCGTTCACCGTGGAGCGGGTCTGGTAAGGGTTGTGGTCGATCAGATCGAGGGGAATCTCACGAGGCTTCCCTCCTTCGACTTCCGGTTGGGCAGTTTGCGACGCCTGAGGTGCGCGCGGTAACAAGGAGTCGAGGCCTTTGCCGAGTGCTCGGCGCTTGGGGTCGATGGCGGCTGTAGTCATGATGCTCAGAACCTCAAAGGAACGGTACAACCAGCAAAATCGGGGTCAAACTTGTAGAACTCTCGCAAATGGAACGGTCACGAGTAGGGCCAAAACGTGCCTTTGGCCCGAGGGTGCTCGCCGGGGCGTTCGCTGGCTGCGGCCTTTCGCTCCGCAGCGCGCGGACTTTCCATCTGATTGCGGGCCAAAAACTCCCATGCCATCTCAAAGTAGGCTTCGGCGCCGCGCGATCGGGCGTCGTAGAGCGCAACCGGCTTACCGTGGCTGGGCGCTTCGGCCAGTCGAACGTTGCGTGGAATGACCGTGCGATAGATGATTTCGCGGAAGTGCGCCCGGAGAGTCTCCGTGACCTGTTGGGCAAGGTTGGTGCGGTCGTCGTACATGGTCAACAGCACGCCCTCGATGGCGAGATTGGGATTGTAGGCGGCACGCACACGCTCGAGGGTCGAGATCAACTCCGAGATTCCCTCAAGAGCGAAATACTCAGCCTGCATGGGTACGATCAGGGTTTCCGCGGCGGATAGGACGTTCAACGTGAGCAGATCGAGCGCTGGCGGGCAATCGAGGAAGATCAGCTCATGGTGATCTTTTATGGGCTCGAGGCTGGCGCGAAGCCGGAGAGCGCGATCATCCAGGGAAGCCAGTTCGATGGTTGCTCCAATGAGGTTTTTGGAACCGGGAAGCAGTGAGAGAGTATCGATCTCAGTGGGCAGAATGACTTGGTCTGCTGTGCTCTCGCCGATGAGGACGTCATAGACGGAACGCCGGGTGTCGTCGCGCTGGAGACCGAGACCGGAGGAGGCGTTGGCCTGGGGATCGCAATCGACCAGGAGAACCTTCAGGCCCTCGAGGGCGAGGCATGCAGCCAGATTGATGGCCGTGGTGGTTTTGCCCACACCTCCCTTTTGATTGACGAGTCCGACGATCTTGCCCATGGCATTCAAGAGTAAAACGAGGGCACTGCGGCGCGCGGGGACTTGCATTGTGGAGAACGAGGCAGAGTTGTGGAAAGCGGCCAGGAGGGCGAAGCGGGTTGGGGTGGCAAATCCTTACGCTGGAAGAGGTTCGGGGGAAGTAGAAGAAAAGCGAAACGAGCGGCAGAAAAAAGGAGATGCGGTGGAAATCTGCCTTAAGATGGGGCTCATTTCGTGCCTTGAGCGGGTTGGGTTCCAATATGGGTTTCCCGACCGATTCGGGACTCAGATTGAAGGGTCAATGTTCCGCGTGGAACGATCTCGCTCAGATTGAGTGTGGAGTAGGGTCCCCGATGTTCCACGTGGAACAGATGGTGCGAAGTGTCTGGCGCCGCTAATTCCATGAGTCGCCTCGGAGATATTCCAGGGTGCAACTTTTTCCTTGGATTTTTCCGCGAAGGGGTGGCCCCCACCCCCTGTCTTTTAGGCCAAGTACGTCGTAAAAAAGAGGTTTACGCGGCATCGTCAGCCGCAAATTCCTGATTCTAAAAAGTCGCTCCTTGGAAAGACGTCATTTCATTGGAGTTGCATTCCTATCGGAGCATTCAGCAAGCGCTTCGATGGAAGCGTTACAAATTTCCCCTCGTGATTGCGGGTTGATGAACTGACTATGCGCCAGAAGGGCAAAATTACCGGCAAACTTCGCGGAATCTTTTCGACGATTACTTTCAGAGAGTTAAGGCCGTCGCGGAGGTAACAGGGACTTGACATGATCGGGTGGGTTCGGGAGTAAACCCGTTTCGGGGTCCAGAAAGAAGGCAAGAATGGATCTCCCGCACGCATTCATCGGCAATACCAATCCTCCCATGGCGGAAGACCTCGCCAACAAGCTTGGAATCTCTTTGGCCGCTTGGAGTGTGTTGATTTCCTGGCTTCGCGAAAAGGGAATCGCCAGTGGGGACTGGCAGTCGGTTTCTCCAAAGAAATACGGTTGGGCTCTGCGTCCGGCCCTCAATAAGCGCACGATCCTTTGCCTCGGCCCATGCGAAGATTGTTTCCGAGTCAGTTTTGTATTGGGCGACAAAGCGATTGCCTCGGCCCGAAACAGCAGACTGCCGAAATCCCTGCCGAAAGAGATTTCGGAAGCTAAGCGTTACGCCGAAGGGACTGGTATCCGGCTCATGATTCGGAAGCCTGCTGACCTGGCCGCTGTGGGCAAACTGCTCGAAATCAAGCTTGCGAATTGATTTTGCGGCCAAGGGCGAGGATGCGGGAGTCACTTTCGGGCAGGCGAATCGGAGAGTCCCATTGGAAGGGCGGCCCCGCGGCCGTTTGCAGCTCGGTGAGCCTGGCGTCAGTCGTCATCAACGCGAGCCAGCCGCCGGGCGTAACAAGTCTGGCAGAAACTGCAACGGCCCTCGGCATTTTTTCGACGGCGCGCAGAGTTACGCAATCGAAGGCGGCACTGAGTGTCTCGGCGCGGCGTGCATGGACCTTCGCGTTGATTCCGAGAACGCGAACTGCCTCCTGAAGGAAAGCGGCTTTCTTGCCTTGGGATTCGGCAAGGGTCACGACGACATTTCGCCGACAAAGCGCGATGGGAATTCCGGGCAGGCCTCCGCCAGAGCCGAAATCGAGCAGCGTTGCAATCTGAGGGGAAAGTGATCGTTCAACAGCAATTGATTCAACGAAATGGCGCGAGATGATTCCTTCCTCGCCTTGAACGGCGCTGAGATTGAGACGCTGATTCCAGCGAATAAAGAGCGAAAGATACAATTGGAATTTGTCCGCCGTATCTTCGTCGAGTGGGACCAGTGCCGCTTCTTGCAACAGCTTGTTGAGCTGGTCGCCCGCGTTCATTGAGGTTTGTCCGCGCCGGTATGCGGCGGTTGCCACGCGCCGGCGGCCTTCACGAACGAAGCAAAGATCGCGCGCGAGAATGCGCTTTGCGCATAGGCGCGCTCAGGGTGCCACTGCACGCCGACGACAAAATGATCCGGCGCGGCAAGATTCGGGGGATTCAGCTCAACAGCTTCGACGACGCCATCGATGGGCGAGACAGCGGTGACGCGCAGATTCTTTCCGACCTCGCGAATGGCCTGATGGTGGCTCGAATTGACCTGCTCTCCGGATTCGGCAGCGGATGGAAGAATCTCTTTCAGTCGCGAACCCTCAGCAAGCTTCACTGAATGCGCATTGACGACTTCGCGACCGGGCCGGTGATTGACGGGCGTCTTCAGGTCCTGGATCAACGATCCGCCGCGCCAGACGTTGAGTGTTTGTGTCCCGTGGCAGATGGTGAGGATCGGCTTGCGCCGATCGAATGCGTCCTGCAAGAGAATCTCGTCGGCGATAGCGCGGGCGGGATCGTTCGGTGCGGTTTCTGGTGCGGGCGTCTCGCCGTAAAGCGCGGGATCGACGTCGTGTCCACTGCCGGGAAGAAGGATGCCCTGCACGGAGGCTAGAAGCTCGTTGACGTGCTCGCGCGTGTCGGCGAGACGGACGACGACGGGCACGGCACCGGCGGCTTTCACTGCATCGACGTATTGCGGCAGCGCGCGCGCGTTGTATTCGGGATCATCGCTGGTGGGCTCTGGGATGGCGATGCGCGGGGGCATGGACTTAGTGTAAAGCGTGCGTGGAATACGGGGGGCCATCGTGCTATCCCACCTTAAACGCACAGTGCGCGTTTAGGATGGGGCACCCCTTTTCGTGCTGGGTTGAAGGCGACAAGAACAACCGCAGATTCTTCGCCGCGCTCAGGATGACATCGTGGTGAATTGAGAGCGCAAAACGGCGAGCGTTGCTGTGCATTGAGTGCGGGCGGGGACGCCCGCACTACAGCCGGTCTGGAGACCGGCGCTACACCAGATTTACGCGACGGGTGCGGGCGACGCTGCGTGAGCGCGCTCGGGCGGGATCCGCATTTCGTCGATAACTTTTCGCACCCGCTCCGTCAACTCGACATTCTGACGCACACTCATTCCAGCGGTATCAATCGGCTCGCCGACGCGCACGGTGAGCTGGCAGGGATAGAAATGTTTGGTGTGAATGGGCAAAAGATCGTAGACGCCCGAGAGCGCGATGGGGACGATGGGAACCTGGGCGCGGATGGCGAGATAAGCGGCGCCGGGAAGGAAGGGACGCAGCCCGCCATCGGATGTTCGGCCGCCTTCAGGAAAGACGAAAAGCGGCATGCCCGCGCGAAGAGCCTTTACGGCGCCACCGAGGCTGGAGAGCGTGGCATGGGGATTCGCGAGATCGATGGGCATTTGGCCGGAGCGGCCGAGATACCAGCCGATCATGGGCCACTGCCAAAGATCTTTCTTGGCGAGGATGCGGAACTGGAAGGGGATCGAGCCGAAGATGACGGGCGTGTCCATATAGGACGTGTGGTTGGAGACGTATACGGCGACGGGAAACTTGTGGAAGTTCTCTTCGCCTTCGATTTTGAGCCGGGAGAGCGAAAGGCGCACAAAAGTGCGCCCCCAAAAATGCGCGATCCAGTGCTGGATGCGGCCCTTCTTGTCGACCACTGACACGAGAAGTGCGGTGGATGCGCAGACTGCGGTCAGAACCAGCATGAGCGGGCCCAGCAACAAGTAAGTGAGCCAGACGTAGAACCGCGGAAGTGGATTGGGGCGCGTGCTCATGGCTGATTTGGAGAACCTGCTCATGGCTGCTCGCTTTTCCCCGCGAGGAGCAAGGTGCGCGCCTCGCCCACGAGATACACCGAACCTGAGACGACCACAATGCCTCCGACTGCATGCTGATGGGCCATGCGTAGGCCGTCGCTCACCGAATCCGCCGACGTTGCCGGCGTTCCTGTGCCGGCGGCTGCGGCCAGCAAATCTTCAAGTGCCGCGGCTCGCGGATTGTGAATGGGCGCGACGATGACCTCGTCGAAGAGAGGAAAGAGAATCTGCGTCATTTCGTTGAGAGGCTTGTCGCGAAGGCAACTGAAGACGAGGAGGCGAGGTTGGTGCGCTTCAAGAATTCCGCGGATGGCAGCGCGGAGCGCCCACGCGCCGGCGGGATTGTGCGCTACGTCAAGGATCCATTCGGTACCGCTCTTCTCGATGCGGTTGAGTTTGGAAATTCTTTCCAGGCGCCCCGGCCAGCGGGTAAGGCGAATCCCATTCTCGATTGCGGCGGGTGTGATGGGGAGAGCGTGTTGTTCCGCGAGCTCGACGGCCGCAGCGATGGCGAGGGCGACGTTTCGCTGCTGGTGCGCTCCTCTAAGCGGTGAATCGATCTTGATGGTGGCGCCGAGGGCATCGACGGTGTATGGGCCGGCGGTTCCAGCGGCCGGCACATAGGGAGCTGCGCTGACGCCGCGCACATCCAGCTCCGTCGCAACCTCGCCAAGAACCTGGTTGGCCTCAGGATGCTGCGGCAGCGTAATCATCGTTCCGCCGGGACGGAGGATTCCTGCTTTTTCGCGCGCGATGGCGGAGATGGTCGGGCCCAGCCATTCCATGTGATCGAGCGAAATATCGGTGACAATCGAGAGCAGTGGATCAACGACGTTGGTGGCGTCGAGGCGGCCGCCCATACCGACTTCGAGCACAGCGATGTCGACATGATCCTCGGCGAAATAGAGAAAAGCGAGTGCGGTGAGGATCTCAAAGTAGCTGGGCAGTTGGGCCAGGTGGCCGGAGAGCAGTAACTGCTGGCCTTGGTCGTGGACCTGAAAATAAAGGCGGGCAAAATCGTCGTCGGAGATTTCGTTTGTGCCGAGCCGAATACGCTCATTGGGGCGCTCGAGGTGCGGCGACGTGTAGAGTCCAGTGCACAGACCTGCCTCATTCAAGATGGATGCGAGGGTCGATGCGGTCGAGCCCTTGCCGTTGGTCCCGGCGATGAGCACCGAGCGGAAATGCATCTGTGGATTCCCGACAGCATCGAGGAGGATTCTAACTTCATCAACAGAGAATCGGCGCTGCGGCTTTCCGGTGGGCGCGTAAAGCTCCGGCACCATGGAATTGAGTTGGGTTATGGCGGCTATATAGGACATGGCTGGAGCGCAAGGCATGAAAGGTTAAGTATAAGAGCCGCGTGGAGGGCTCGTCTCGCATTTGGCGGGCGGCCGATCCAAAGCAACATATGTGCAAGACGGGATTGGCGCAACTCACTGCTAGGTTTGGCATTGACCGGGGCATTCACACAAACCCACTACGATCCACAAGCGATTCTGGGCGGGGTGTGGGAGACGTGGGAAAGAGGAGCGCCATTCTCACTTGTGCGCCTTGTTTTACGCCTTGTTCGAACTCGGTCGCCACGATTTGGAAAACGTGCCCACGACCCAAGTTACTTCGCCTAAGCCACATTGCGCGGATTCCCACTTTTCCGAACACAACTACGGGTACTACTGGTATTTATCTATTCCTTCTCACCCATTCTTAACTGTTGCTCGAACGAGATCCCAAAACAGCAAAGAAAGCACACCTGCCCGATTGCAATTCAGCGAGGGATCAGAGCTCTTCCAGCGCAGTGATGAACCGCGAGAATTCACAGAATGGGCCGGGTTTTCCACGCACGCACGGTTCGAAGGATGACTACAATCGGGAGGAAGAAAAACTGCCGCTTCCGGTGTCTCGCAAGCTGTTATAAAGTTGGGGCATAGGGCGCGGCTTGGCGAGCAGGGGTGGGGTATGCCGAGCGCGGAAGCCGAAATCGAACAGCCGGCCGGGCGATCAGCGGTCGAATCTGGGGCCGGGGGGGCAGCAATGGAGATTAGCGTAAGCCGCCAGGATCTGGTGAAGGAACTTACAGCGACGCAGAGCGTGGTCGAGCGGAAAACGACGATCCCGATTCTCTCCAACTTTCTGCTTGAGGCGGACGAAGATCGCCTGAATATTACGGCCACCGATCTAGATCAAGCCATTCGCACCAGCGCACAGGTGAAGGTGAAAAAGCCAGGATCGTGTACGATTCCTGCGCGGAAGCTTTACGACTACATCAAGCTGCTGCCGGACGGCGATATCTCAATCAAACTGCTTGAGAACCACTGGGTGCAGATAAGGAGCGGCCGATCGAATACCAAGATGGTCGGCATGGCGCGCGCCAACTACCCGCAGGTGCCTGAGTTTCCGACAATCGCAGCCACCAGCATTTCGCTGGCCTCGCTGCGCACGCTGATTGCGCGAACGATTTTCGCGATCTCGAACGAGGAGTCACGCTACACGCTGAACGGAGCTTTGCTAGTGCTGAAGGCCGAGTCGATGGCCATGGTCGCGACCGACGGACACCGGCTCTCGTTTGTCGAGAAGCCTGGCGAGACCCTGGAAGGCATCAGCGGCGAAAAGCGCGTGCTGATTCCGCGCAAGGCGCTGCAGGAGCTGCAGAGTCTGCTGGCGAATTCCGAGGCGGAGAAGGTGGAGTTTGCCGACGACGAACACACGCTGTTTTTCCGCGTGGGACATCGCACGCTTTCCAGCCGCAAGCTGACCGGGCAGTTCCCGAACTTTGAAGCGGTGATGCCGCGCGACAACACCAAGTTCGCGGTGGTGCGGTCGAGCGAGCTGTCTGCGGCGATCCAGCGCGTGGCGCAATTCGCCGACGAGCGCTCGGGAGCGATTCGGATGAAGCTCGAACACAACGAGCTCAAGGTGAGCGCGAATTCCACGGAGTCCGGCGAGAGCGAAGACACCATCGACACGCCGTACTCTTCGGAAGCGATCACGGTCGGCTTCAACTCAGGCTATATTCTTGACTTCCTGAAGGCGCTCGACAACGCGGGCGAGGTGCGGCTGGAGTTCAAGGACGCACAGTCGGCAGGGCAGATGCGGCCGGAAGATCCCGACGCCGAGTTTAAGTATCGCTACGTGTTGATGCCCATGCGCATCTGATGAGGTCAAATTGCGGGAGCGCTTCCCTGAATGACCTTTCGTCTCTCGTTGCTGATTGCAGTGCTGTCGACGGTGGCGGGCCTTCACGCGCAGGCCGACGCTGCGTTTCAGGTTCACTCTCGTTTTCAGATCTACGGCGGCTACTCGTTCCTCTCCAACAGCTTCAACGGACTGCCGGGAGCGCGCCAGCCGCTGAACGGATGGGCGGGATCGATCAGCGTCCCAGGGCGCCACGACCTCCATTTCAGGTTTGAAGCTTCGGGATACCGGGGCACCAATCAGGGCGCTTCGCAGAATTCCACATTTATCCTGGGTGGTCCGCAGCTCTTCCACCGATTCGGGCGAGAGGTCGGATTCGTCGAGGCGCTCTTAGGCGACGGCGGTGTGCCGAGGTACTGGGGACCGAACGGAGCGCCGGGAGAAACGGCGTCGTTTGCGGCGGTGCTGGGAGGCGGCCTGGACACGCCGATTTCGCGAAGCCTGGCGGTCCGAGTGAGCGGCGGCTACCAATGGTCCAATTTCAAGTTGATTGACAACATCGTCCAGATCGAGCCGATACAGACCACGGGCCTGCCAAACAACTTCTGGCGGATAGCAAGCGGGCTGGTGTGGAGCTTTTGAGACGCACGCTTCAAGCAGAGGCGAATCGACAAAAACCCAGGCGGCAAGTTCACTGTGGGAGATTCGTTTCTCGCCTGCCCAGGTGATGGCTCAGCCCGATGCTGTAAGACATCGAATCGAAGCCCGGATTGCTGGGTACAGTGAAGCCATTAGAGAAGTGGAAGTAGAGCGCTCCCGCGCGAAGATCCCACCTGTCGTTCAGCCGGCATTCGAGACCGACGCTGAATTGGAGAGTGAAGTTTTCGTAAGCGGCGATTGGCGACAGCGCCTTCTTCGAAAACCCGATCATTCCGCCTTTCGAAAAACCGTAAGGCTTCAGGCGCTTGCCGTCTCTCCACAGCATGCGCAGGCCGATCGGCGCGATCGCGAGACCCGGAACCTCCTCCATACTCTTTGCGAGCGGAGTGCCCCAAACGTTGGCCTCGATTGGCTGGTTCAAGAACGCAATGGGCAGAACCTCGGCGACGTAGTCCATGCGTGCTCCAAGGAACTGGCCCCATGAATGGCGATCATATTCAAAGCCACCGGCGTGAAAACCCGCCCTCACATGAGAACTGGTAAAGAGATGAAAACGGCCGATCGTTCCGAGATCTTCAATTATCAGTTCGCTTTGAACCGGTTGGCGTTCGTGCTGATTGCGCCCGATCTCTTCTACGGAGGTTTTCTCCAGATGCGGAGTCCAGACTAGCCCGGCAGAGATGCGGGCGAAATTTTTCGGATAACCCGGTAACTGATATGGATAGGGATAGATCACGTTTTCATACAAGGCGAAATTCGTATAGTGATAACCGCTTTCGAATCGCATGGCGAGGTGCCTTGACACCGGAGTATCGACGCCTCCGCCAAACAACATGGAAAAAGAGGCCGTGCTTCCCGGTGATTTATTTGGCCCCCAGTTGCCATTCAGTCCGCAATCGCCGAAGAGCGCTTCGGCAAACAGGATTTCCTTTCCAAGATGATGGTCGTATTGCGCTCCGGCAAGAATGAAGTAGGGTTGCTGTGGCGTGCCCTGATTATTGCCCAGATAGCCGGAGTAATCGATCTTGAAACGCAGATTCCGCCAAGCAGGAGTTTCGAGTGAAGCTTCCCATCCGAGCAGGGGCATTCTCGCGCCGGGAATGCCATTGATTGAATTGGACAGATAGGAGAAGCCGCCCGATATCTGATAAGAAGACGAATCGCCCGATTGCGCGGATGAAACCGGCGCACCTGACAAGAGAACGAGAAGAGCCAGCCAGAGGCCCGGCATCGGCCTGGCATCTTCAAAGCGGCCTGGCATTGAATCCAAGGGCATCATGATGATCGATACCTATGAATTGGGGTTTGCGGTGCTCAATTGAAAACAACCAAGGGGACGGAAGAATAACGTAACCATACCAGAACCTGCGGACAAGGTCGCTGGAACGTTCGAAGTTCTCGAGCATGAGGCGGAACCACTCACCTCAAAGAGGGGCTGAATCAACGGCAGTCAACGTTGAAAAGGGGATTGGCGGTTACGCGGCGGCGGGGGTCTTGAGGAAGTGCAGCGCGCGGATGAGGTAGGCCTTCAGAGCGTGGCGGTGGACCACCGCATCGAGGAAGCCTTTTTCAAGCAGGAATTCAGAGCGCTGAAATCCTTCGGGAAGCTTCTGCCGGATGGTCTGCTCGATGACACGCGGGCCAGCGAAGCCGATCAACGCGCCGGGCTCGGCGATGTTCAGGTCGCCCAGCATGGCGAAGCTGGCTGTGACACCTCCGGTGGTGGGGTCGGTGAGCACGCAGATGTAGGGCACATGCGCATCGTCCAGTTGCGCGAGCGCGGTGGAGATTTTGGCCATCTGCATCAGGCTCACGACGCCTTCCATCATGCGGGCCCCGCCCGAAGCGGCAATCACAATCAGAGGCTTCTCGGTCTCTCTGGCGCGATCGACGGCGCGCGCGATGGTTTCGCCGACCACAGCGCCCATCGATCCACCGATGAACGCGTACTCCATGGCGCTTAGCACGACTTCATGTGGACCCATCTGGCCGGTGGCATTCAAGATGGCGTCGTCGAGGCCTGTGTCTTCGTGCGCCTTGCGCAGGCGCTGCTTGTAGGGCTTCACGTCAGTAAAGTTCAGCGGATCGGTGGAGCGCAGGCCGGTGTCAACCAGCGTGTAGCCGGGCTCGAGGAGCGTGTCAATGCGCTCGCGAGCACTGAGCTTGAAGTGGTGCTGGCATTTGGGACAGACCAGCAAATTGGCTTCAAGATCCTGGCGGTAAATGGGTTGACGGCAACCTGGGCATTTGACCCAGAGGCCCTCGGTGCGCACATTTCTCGCGCCCGACTCGGGACCGTTGTCCGCTCCTGGACCGCCCGGTCCGGAGGAATACTCGCCATCTTCGCGCTTAAACCACGACATACCGAACCCAATTGTATATGGGCGGCGGCGGCTTTCAGATAATAGCCGACGGGTTTCAGCCAAGTGATGCGGCGGCGGCAACGATCATGTCCGGATCACCGCTACCCCGGAAGTAGCTCAAAATGAGATTCCTTCTCAATTGGCGACCATCCGTTGAGAAGGCGCACTGATAGATGTGGTATTCATGTTCGAAGTCGGAGGACAAGGCTGAAACGATGCAAGTTCCCTACGCGAAGAAGTGGCAGCGAGAAACGGGCAAGTTGCGCAAGATCGCGCTCGATTGCTATCTGACCGAAGAACGCAAGTGGGACAAACCGTGCTTCACCTTCCTGAAGAAAAACGTGGCGATTGTAATTCCGCTCAAGGAGTCGTGCGCGCTCTCGTTCTTCAAAGGTGCGCTGCTCAAGGACCCGAAACACATCCTCGAAAAGATCGGAGAGCATACGCAGGCAGCGCGATGGATCAAGTTCGCCTCGCTCAGAGAGATCACGGCCCTGCAAAAGACTCTGAGGGACTACCTCTACGAAGCCATCGCATTGGAGGAGTCCGGAAAAAAGGTCACGCTCAAGAAGTCTTCAGAGTACGCAATTCCTGAGGAGTTGCAGAGCAGGCTGGATGACAACGCCGCACTTAGGACTGCATTCGAAGCGCTCACGCCCGGCCGGAGGAAGTCCTATATCATCCACATCTCGAGCGCGAAACAGTCAAAAACCAAAGAGGCGAGGGCTGACAAGTGCGTGCCATTGATCCTGAGCGGGCGAGGGTTCCTCGAGAGGTCGGACTGAGGCCACTTCGAGTGGAACGAGCGTCGACATCAGACACTGACTCTGCGACGAGCGTGCAATTATTCCTGATGGCGCGGCGTCTTGCCTGGACTCGCGTCTTGGGCGGAATACCACCCGGCGTGGTGAGCAGCGAGGCTAGCTGCGCAGATAAGCGTCGTTGCCGTCAATCCAATCCTGGCGCGGCGGATTGAAGATGTCGAGCGCGACCGAGTCTTCAAGCGCGACAACCTCGTGTGGGACGTCTGGCGGGATGGCGAGAATTTCGCCGGCACGTACTGCAACTTCCTTGCCGTTGACGAGGAAACTCAGCGCGCCCTCGACAACATGGCTGATCTGCTCGTGAAAGTGATGATGGAGGGGCACGCGAGCGCCCTCCTTGAGAACGATGCGAGCGAGCATGGTGTTGCCGGCGACAACATATTGCCGCGTGATCAGCGGATTCATCAGCTCGGGCTCAATGTCGGCCCAACGATAGTGCGTGGCTTCCGGCACAACTCCTCCTAGGTAATCGACACTCCGTGGGTCAATATTCGATCCCGCGCTGGGCGAGGATACCTTTCTGATAGGCGTGTTTCACTTCGCGCATCTCAGTGACGGTATCGGCGAGCTCAACCAGCAGCGGATGGGCATTGCGGCCGGTGAGGATGACATGCACCATCTCCGGCTTGGCCTTGAGTGCCGCGGCCACGATCGCCGGATCGAGCATTCCGTAACTGATGGCGTAGTTGATCTCGTCGAGCACCACCAGATCCCACTCACCTGAGTCGATCGCCGCCCGGGCTTCCTCCCATGCCGATTGCACCAGGCGAATGTCTTCAGGATCCGCATCCGCGCCGCCGATTTTCACAAAGCCGCGGCCCATCTGGCGAATGACGAATTTGCCCGCGAAGTTTCCGCCGAAAGACTCCGCTGCATCGAGCTCGCCGTAGTGCCATGAACCCTTGATGAATTGCAGCACGAGCACTTTCATGCCGCATCCAACAGCGCGAAACGCGGTGCCCAACGCGGCCGTGGTTTTGCCTTTGCCGGGGCCGGTGTTGATGAGGATGAGACCGCGTCGAGTGTCAGCCACTGCTAATGTCCCTTGTGGTACGGATGACCCGTCAGAATTGTACATGCGCGGTATATCTGCTCTGCCACGACGAGGCGAGCGAGTTGATGCGCGAGCGTCATAGGCCCGAGCGAGAGGAGGTGGCCGCGGCGCCCGGCCTCGGTTCGAGCTTTCTCCGACCACCCGTCCGCCGGACCGATGGCGAAGACAACAAGCTGCGTTCCTTCGTCGCGGCGACACCCTACCCAACCTGCAAGGTCCTCGGAACTCATCTGCCGGCCGCGCCCGTCGAGCAGCATAACCGCTGGCTCGGTGCGGCCCTTTTGGCGGCCGATCCAATCAAGGAACGCAGCTTCGCTGCGGAATGCATGGCTCTCGCATCGCGCAACCCCAATACAACGCTTTAGATAGTCGCGAACAGGGCCCTCGTAGCAATCCTGGGGTTTGGGAGCCGTGCCAATCTGTACGAGCGCGATTTGCATGGAGTGGAGGATACCTCAAATCGGCCCTCAATTTCTTGCATTGGACCAAGTACATCTATCCCGGAATCTGAAACTTAACTTCAATTTTTTAAGGAAGCCGCCCCAATTCTATGAAAATTCATATCGGCAAATTGCACATGTTGCTGGTGCGGGTTTCTGTTGACACCAACAGGTGATGGACAACCCTTTTGTTTTCTAGTAATAAGCTATTAGGGGAGCGAGAACCAAGAAATGGCCCGCCGCGTGCAATGTGAAATCTAAGAAATTGCTCGGGGCTTGAGTGGTCACTGTTAAACTCGGGGACTCCAGGCATTTGGAACGCTGGATCTTGTTCCACTCTCCTACACATGATGTCGATTTCGACGTTCGGTAACTTAAGTGGCCGTCCCAAAAGAAACGGAAGAAGCCATCGGCTGGGGGCTTCCTGTCTGAGTGCAAACCATCCCGGCTCTCTCTGGAGGAATTAGAATGCGCGTTTTTCGTTTTCAGTCTGCGATGTTGGCGCTCGGCATTTGCTTGTTCGTTGCCTCGACTGTTGCTTTTAGCCAAGGAATTACGACCGGCACTGTGACCGGCACGGTAACGGATCCGTCCGGAGCTGTCGTTCCCGGAGCGCAAATTGAACTCACCGACCAAGCGACTGACGTGAAGCTTGACCAAAAGGCTGCGGCGGACGGCTCTTTCAAGTTCTTCCTGGTTCCCATCGGAACCTACCGCGCGCTCATCACGGCAAGCGGGTTTGCGAACGAAGATGTGAACAACGTTCAGGTTGTCTCGGGAGCCACTACAAATCTGAATGAAATCAAGCTGCATGTGGGAACCGCGACTGCGCAAGAAGTTGAGGTCAACGGTTCGGCGTCCGCGCTGCTTGAGACGACCGACTCGCAGGTGACCACGACGTTTAACACCGAGAGCATGACGAATCTCCCGCTGAATAACGGCTTCGATACCGTGGTCGAGCTCATTCCCGGTGTGGTCGGAACGGGCGCCGATAATTTCTCCAACACCAACGGCGACAACTATTCCGTCAACGGGCAGAGTGGGCGCTACAACAATTTTGAAATCGATGGCCAGTCGAACAACGACAACACAATTAATGGCCCGCAGGTATTTTTCGGCAACCAGGACGCAATCGAGCAGCTCCAGGTGATTACCAACGACTATAGCGCCCAGTACGGCCGTAACGCCGGCGCGGTCGAGAACTACATTACGAAGTCGGGCACGAACAGCTTCCACGGCAGCGCCTTCGATTTTTATCAGGGCCAGTTCATGAGTTCGCTGTCGAATACTGAAAAGAACCCGCTGTTTGGTTATTGCACGCCCGGGATGAGCCCAACGACGGGTTGCGCAGCGCCGTTCCTTCCCCGCTACGTCGAGAATCGCGCGGGAGCGACAATCGGCGGCCCTGTACGCCGTGACAAGCTATTCTTTTTCTACAGCACTTACTGGGATCGAATCCGCACGGGTGTGTCACCGTCAGAGTCTCTGCCCGGCCTGACTCCCGACGCAGCTGGGCTTGCGACGCTTAAAGCGAAGTTCTCCGGCGATCCGGGCGCATTAGCGCTCATCAACTTCGGCCCGTATTCGATCGCGGCGGGCAATCCGCAGCCGATTCCTGTGCCTGCCGCGTTGCAGCCCGCTGCCGACACCTGCACGGCCGCTGGAATTTGCTACGAGCCCGTGACCGATTCCTCCGGCACAACTGCCATGGTGGAAGAACAAGGCGTCACGCGCGCGATTCCGGCCCCATTCAATGACCAGGAGGAGCTTGCTCGTGTCGACTGGCAGGCGACCGAGAAGGATCGCGTATTTGTTCGCTACTTCTACCAGCCGCAATTCTCCGGAGGCGTGGGAGGCGGAAACGGTATCGCATCCGGCGATTGGGTGACCGTGCCTGCGGTCGGTTACTCCGTCGGAGCGGACTGGACCCACACTTTTACTGCCAATTTCGTCAACCAGGTGCGCTACGGATACCAGCAAGCATCGTCACCTTTTGAAGGCGGAGCTTTTCCGAACTGCACAATCTCTAACTTCGGTGCGTGCCCGGCCCAGATGAATTTCAACGGCGGCAACGACGACTTAACCTTCGGAGGAGACGCGGTCTTTCCTCAGGGCCGCATCGTGAAGGTGACCCAGGTGCAGGATAACGCCACCTGGACCCATGGCCACCAGACGCTTCTCTTTGGTGGGGAGTTCGACTACCAGAACACGCCAGTCACGGGAATTTTCTACTACAACGGCTATGCAATCTACGGCACGCTTAGCAACCTTCTGGGAGGGCAAGATGCGTCGCTGCCGCCGGGCGCGTCGAGTTATACGTTTCTTGCGAACGGTAAAACTACTGTTCCCTACACCGAGCCCGACGTTGCCGGCTACTTTCAGGATGACTGGAAGGTTGTGCCAACATTGACCCTCCATCTGGGAATTCGATGGGAATTTTTTGGCCAAGCGATCAATGAGCTGCACAATGAAACTCTCGCCCGCGAGTCTAATCCGAGCACGGCTTTCTGGGACACATCGTTGCCCCTGAGCCAACGTACGGTGCCCGAGGTTGCGCAGAAATATACAAATTTCGAGCCTCGCGTTGGCCTGGCATGGAATCCGGACTTCGACAAGAAACTCGTTGTCAGCGCCGGTTATGCAATCAATGCGAACCCGCAGTACTATAACCTCCTTCTGCTCGTCGGCGACGCAGCTCCGGTGACCAATCTTGGCGACTTTCTGTGCGGGGCTAACGCATGCGTCCCTTCCAACGGGTCCATCCTGAGCAGCAACTTCCGCGCGCTCAACCTACCCTCTTTGCCGACCGGCGGAGATCCGGGCCTGGACACCGAGGAACTGGTGCCGCCCAACTTCCGCACGCCGTATGTACAGACCTGGACCCTCGGGATTCAGCATCAGGTTGGCAACGCGATGGTGGGCGAAGTTCGTTACGTGGGCTCAAAAACGACGGACGACTTCCAGGAGGCCGATGCCAATCCATTCCTGCTGCCAGTGGTTTCGGCGTTCCCCGGCTTCTATCAGGGCTTGAATCTCTGCTCCGATCCGACGGCAGACGGTTTCGGACGGCCCAACTGCAACGTGTCGAACTTGATCGAGACGGTGAACGGCGGCTGGGCAGAATACGACGCATTGGAGCTGAACCTGACCACGCAAAACTTTCACGGCCTGACCGGGACGGCGTCCTATACGTTCAGCAAGGACCTCGCCAACGTTACCGATGGATTCAGAAGTACGGGGAGCGGAGGCAGCACGGACGCCGCCGCGCAAGATCCGCTGAACACAAGCGCAGGCGAGCGGGGCCTCGGCGGCAACGACTTCCCGAACGTTTTCGGGGCAGGATTTACGTATGATCTGCCAAAGCTTGTCCGGGGCAACTCTCTGCTGGCGCGGACGGTTGACGGGTTCCTTCTCACCGGACTTTACCGTTTCCGCAGCGGCCAGGTCTACACCCCGTATCAACCGATCGATATCGACGGGAACACCGGCGATACCAGCTTCTGCGACGGAGCGTTCAACGCCGTCGATGTGGGGATTGATTCCTGCCGGCTCGTACAGTCGAACAAGAAAGCTCCGATCAACACGCTTGCATACCTGAATGCTTACACGGGAGGCCAAGACCCCAGCACTGGAGCGCCGCTGCCAGGCACGCCAGAGTGGGTGGTTTATGGCAGTGACGGCTTCAGTTCGGGCGGCGTCTACAGCCCGGGAACCCCGACCAACCCAGCCAACGCGCACTGGATTGTCAACAACCAGGCCTATGCGCTGTCGGTGAACAATCCCTATCCGGGCTGGAGCAGAAGCCTGCTTCGCGGCCAGTCTTACAGCGACCTCGATGTGACCGTTGTGAAGAACTTCCCGATCACCGAACGCGTCGGCGTGCAGCTTTCGATGGCTGCCTACAACGCGCTCAACCAGATGTACCGGGCTACCGGCAACGCCTTCATCGGTGCCAGCAACTTTACCAGCAACCAGGAGAATGGTTCGGGGACGGTTCCGGGAGAATCTTCCGGCAACCGCTTCGTGATTCTGGGCGGAAAAATCGTTTTCTAGGGAAAACGAGGGCAACAGGTTCGATTTGAGGGCGTCCCGGCCGGGGCGCCCTTTCTTCTTTGGCCGATGAACACGAGAATTCCCAACGCCGTGGTGATGGCCGATAAGCCTCCCGCAGCAGCGAGCAATTGCGAAAACGCCTGTTCAACAGAGCGGCCTGGAACGACTCAAAGTCCATTTTTTGCAATATTGGCGGCATCGCATATACATTTTCATATTTGAATGTCAATTCCATCTTTGGGGGAGATGCAAACTATCATTTATTTTCATACAGTTGTAGGATTTTGTCCGTTCGATTCAATTGGCCCCTAAATTGCCTTAAGAAGCACAAAGTTAATCGCACGTTACTGGAGTCGCATCCAGCAGACGCGGAGGTCTGCCTGGTCAGGTATCGTGTGCCCTCTTTTTGAGTGCCATTCTGTTTTGGATTATTTGGATCAATCTGCGAAATCGGACTTGCCCTCCCCGCCGAGCCACCGAAAGCGCGCAACCTGGATGTTGAAGCTTTTATGCTTGGGTTTCTCATTTCAGACCGACTTTGAAGGAGTTCCTATGACATCGTTTCCATTGCAGTCAGGGTCGAAACTTTCTCTTCTTTCAGCTCGCGGAATTCTCAAGAGCCTGAAGGCCCTAACGCTGATCGCCCTAGGCCTTTTCGCCGTGTTGAATGTCAGCGGCACAGTCGCCTCGGCCCAGGTTGAAAGCGGTCAGATCACCGGAACCGTTCTGGACCAGTCGGGTGCTGTCGTCCCAGGCGCATCAATCACCGTTCAAAACGCGGCCACAAACGCCACGCGGACCACGGTCTCGTCCTCGACTGGCGCATATCAGGTCGGCGGCCTCGAGCCCGCGACTTACCAGGTCACCGTCACTGCTGGAAGCTTCAGGCCCTTCAAGGCGACCGTGGAAGTGACAGTGGGCGGACATGAAACCCTCGACGCGAAGCTTTCAGTCAGCGCGACTGTGCAAGAAGTTCAAGTGGTTGGCGAGGGCGGCTCGCAGGTCAACACGCAGACTCAGGAGATGTCTCAGGTCGTCGACACGCAGCAGATTGCCAACCTCCCAAGTCTCACCCGCAATCCATATGATTTCGTTGCGCTGGCGGGAAATGTCTCCGGTGGCGACAGCAGCACGAATAGTGGCGCTACCGCTATCGACGCGACGGGCAGCGGCCAAAACGAGGAAGACCGAGGCGTCGGCTATGCGATCAACGGTCAGCGTGAATCCGGCACTGAAGTCCTCCTGGACGGGGTCGAGAACGTCTCCATTTTCGGCGCAGGCATTGGCGAGGATATTCCGCTGGATGCGACCCAGGAATTCAGCATTATCACCAGCAACTATTCGGCGCAATACGGCCGCGCTTCCGGCGGTATCATAAACGTCACCACCAAAGCTGGAACCAACACTTTTCACGGATCGGCCTGGGAGTTCAATCGCCTTTCGGCTTACACGGCCAATACCTATGGAAACGATTCAGCCAACTCGGACTTCCTCGCGGGCGGTGGCACGGGGCCCCTGCCCGAACCGAAGGGCACATACACCCGCAATCAATTTGGATATGCGGCCGGCGGCCCGATCGTGAAGAACAAGCTCTTCATCTTTGAGAGCACGGAGTGGACACGAGTTCGCTCGGCGGCCACGGAAACCGAAGAGATATTCGATCCCACCTTCATCGCCTTGATGCCTGCGAACATCCAGGCGTACTACAAGACGTATGGCCAAACCACATTGAAGTCATCGGGAACAGCGTCCACGGTGGGAGACATCGTGGCCACATGCACCTTCGGGTCGGCGTCCACGACAGCTTGTGTGAACCCAACCCCATTCCCCATGGTGAATGGCACGACAACCATCCCGACGACGCAGCCTGTATTCGATACCGTAACCTTTAAGGCTCCTTTCGACGCGGGCGGCGGCACTCCCCAAAATACTTACGATCTGGTCGGCCGCGTGGACATGAATCCGACCGACAAGACGCAGATGTTTTTCCGCGGGGGACGCGAGAGCTCCATTCAGCTCCCCGGATCTGACACCTACAGCGCTTATCCCCAGTACGATACCGGAACCACATATCTGAATCAGAGTTATCTCTACAGCGTGTCGCACACCTTCACGCCTAATCTCTTCATTTCAGCGAAGGCGAGCTACACGCGGTTTAACGAGAACACCTCTTTCGACACCGCACTCACTTCAACGCCCAACCTGATGTTCGTTTCCCCCACCGACCCGAATACGCAGGGCACGATTCAGATGCCGGGCCTGCAAAACGCGAGCGAGCCGGGTGAAGGCGGAGTCCCAGTCGGCGGTCCGCAGAACACCGTGCAGATCGAGCCCGATCTCTCATGGGTCAAGGGCAAGCACTCCATGCACTTTGGTTTCCTGGGCACCTACATCCAGTTGGATTACGCTTACGGCGCCTATGCACAGGCAGTTGAGCAGCTTGGCTCCGCTTTCTCCGGAAGCATGGAAGACATGGTGAACAGCGCGGGTAACCCTGGCGGCGCGCCGCTCATCAGCTTCCAAACGCGCGCCAACGCGCAAGGCAAGCTGCCGTGCCCGGCTGACACCTCGACTACCGATGGCAACTTTGGCAGTGTCGTCGACAACCCTTCCTGCGCGGTTCAGACGCCGCTCACCTCGGCGAGCTATGCCCGCAGCTATCGCTACAAGGATTGGTCCGGATATGGGGAGGACAGCTACAAGATAACCCCTCGGCTGACCCTTGACCTTGGACTCCGTTACGAGCACTACGGCGTGCAGCACAACAACATCCCCAGTCTCGACTCAAACTTCTACTTCGGCGCCGGCACAGGAGTTGAAGCGCAGGTCCGGACCGGGCAAGTGGAGATTGCGAATAAGAGCGCGGTTCATGGCTTCTGGGCTCCTCGCTGGGGCACGCTTGCGCCTCGTGTCGGTTTCGCGTACGACATTTTCGGCAACGGCCACGACAGCATTCGTGGCGGCTACGGCATGAGCTACGAGCGCAACTTCGGCAATGTAACCTATAACGCCAGCTTCAATCCGCCGGCCAGCGCCGTCATCAGCGATTCCTGCTCTACCGCCGACGCAAGTTGCAATGCGGTCGTGACCAACCAAAATCTTGGCCCCCTCGGTGAATCGATCGGGACTCAATACCTGCCGCCGGTGGAGTTGCGGCACATGGACCAGAACATCGAAGTTGCACAAACCCAGTTTTGGAGCCTTTCGGTTCAACATCAAATTGCTGAGGGCGCAATCATTGAGATCGGCTACGTGGGCGCAAAAGGTGGTCATCTCTATGATTTGGCCAACGTGAACCAAGTGGGAGCCGGGCAGGTTTATCTCGGCGACCCGATCGTCCAGAGCAATGCCAATTGCTCCGGCTCGGGCATCACAAATATCAACACCGGCATAGCCGAATGTCTCACCCGCCCGAATCCGCAATATACCAACGTCAACATGCGCGGAAGCGCGGCGAGCAGCTTCTACAACGGCATGAATGCCAGAGTGCAATTCCAGAATATTCATCAGACAGGCTTGAGCCTGACCGGGAATTACACCTGGTCGCATGCCCTTGACGACCTGAGCACTACGTTCGGTGACAGCCTCCAGGGCGGTTCCGGCTACGTCGGCTCGCTGGGCTACACGTCTTTAGCCGATCCCAAGCTCGATTGGGGCAGCGCCGATTTCGATGTTCGCCAGCGCTTGACCGTCGCTCCGATTTGGGAGACTCCGTGGTTCAAACAGGGATCGGGATTCGCGCGTGAGGCATTGGGCGGATGGTCGGTCTCGGGAATCTACACGGCGCGCGGCGGCATTCCTTTCTCGGTTTTCGACTATAGCGAGGACGAAACTTTCTACACTGTTCCCCGCTTGGAGCCGGCGACCAATTTCTACAGTGAGAAAGTCGCCAAGAAACCAACGGCTCTGGGGCCCAACAACTTCAATGGCCTGAACATTCCGTCACCGAAGAGCTTCGCTCCACTCAGCTCAGCCCTGGGTATTTCTGATTTCGGCCCGTTCCCGAGCGACATGATGCTTCGCAATACGCTTCGCGGTCCGGGCGCATGGAACGTGGACGCCTCGGTTCACAAGACCTTCCCGATCACCGAGCGCGTGGGAATGGAATTCGAAGCCGACGGGATTGACGTCCTGAATCACCACGACTACTTCATTAACACCAGCACACTCGCCTTCTTTGGCCCGGGCTCATTGAGCAACGTTACCGAAGAGAGGGGCGGTCTGGGCACGACGGCCACCAGCGGCAACCACGATCAGCGCCGCTTCGGCCAATTCTCGCTGCGCGTCACCTTCTGACGAAGGCGCCGCCGCAAGAATTGCCACCGGGCAAATCAAGACGGGGAGCTTTCGGGCTCCCCGTCCTGCGTTCAGTGGTGGTGAGTAGAAAGCCGCGTCAGGGCTTGCGCCTGGGGTGGCGCGAGGGACGAACTCGAGCGGTTGCTGTCTTCTTCGAAGACTTCTTGCTCGCTGGATTTCCGGGGGCTTTGGCGCGGGCTCGTGATTTGGCTTGTGCCGGACGCCGCTTTGCGGCTGCGGGCTTCGATTCGGCCCCGGGCGCGGACTTCACCGACGGAGCCGCTTTGCCTTTCGCAGCCCCGCGAACAGCGCGCGTCTTTTCTTTAAGCGCAGTCGTCAGCTCGGCGTCGAATTCGGCGGGCGTGAGGGGGCGGGCCGATTTGCGGAGCCGCTCGATGTCGTAAAAAGCGCGCTTCTCCGAGAGGAACACGTGGATCACAAAATCCACGTAGTCGAGCAGAATCCATTCGCCGTTGCGACGGCCTTCGACGGAGTTTGGGTAGGCGCCGAAGTTGTGCTTCAGGCGCAGCTCGATCTCATCGGCAATGGCAATGGCCTGACGCTGGTTCGTGGCCGATGTGACGAGGAAAAAATCCGACAGGCCAGAGTCGACAGGGTCGAGCTCGAGAATTCGCGTGTGCTGGCCTTTCTTTTCTTCGCAAACCGCAGCTGCGGTTTGCACCATCATGCGCGTTTGCTTCTGCGCCGGCGATGTGCTCATTCGATGTTGGGCAACTCCTAAGCTCATGGTAGCCTGTCGATTCGGCAGGAGCAACTAAAGGGCCGTGAACGGTGCACCGTGTGCGGTGGACAGGAAGCCGCGGACATCAATCAGCAGGGTTGCGCGGACGATCAGCGGTAGAGGCCGCGGTTCCGGATGTAGTTGGCGACGGCGGCGGGGAGCATCGTCGGGATCGAAGGGGAATCGGCCGAGGCGATGTTCGTCTCTGGACGAGCGCCTTCGCGGATGGCTTCGCGAACTTCAGTTGCGCTGATCTCCACGTCCAGACCCGGCAACAGGTAAAACGGCGCGCGTTCTCCAGCGGGATTCACGAGTTGGAAGGCGCGCACCTCAACTCCGGCCGACCTTCGATCGCCGTCGGGAGCGGGCTCAATCGCAAGGCCCTGAGGCAGCCCGGCCTTCAGTTTTTCCAAAGGCTGGCCTGGCCGCGAGGCCACGATAAGCGACGCCGCGTAGGGGATCTCTGCGGCGCGATGCCATTGCTGCAATCCGAAGAAGGAGTCAGCTCCCATCAGGCAATAGAGTGCTGTCTCCGGCTTGAATTCCGCGCGCAGGCCCTCGAGTGTTTCGAGGGTGTAATTCGGAATCGGGTCGCGATTGCCAGAGGTTTTGGGCGCATCGGCAAGCGAAACCGCAAATCCGGGCTCGCCTTTGATGGCCAGACGGGTCATTGCCAGGCGGTCTTCAAAACTTGCTGTCGCTCCCTCGGGCTTGAGCGGCTGCGCGCCGACCGGCGCAAACAAAACAATATTCAAATGGAAGGCATCGCGGGCGGCGCGCGCAATGGCCAGATGGCCCAGATGAGGCGGATCGAAACTTCCGCCGAAGAAGGCAACCCGCATCGCGTGCTGCCAAGCCACTCCCTCGTTGCTCGGCGCGCCCTTGCCCATGGCTTCATCGTACAGCGAGCGCCTGACGCCATCCGTGCCCTTGGCCTTGAGATGCGTCAGCTAGAATCGGGATGAAGCAACACGAGCCGCTTCTCCACTGCCTATGCGCTATGTCCTCTTGATCCTAGCTGTCGCCGGCATCGTTGTTTCGTCGCTGGCGCTTCGCCTTCACTACTCCACCGGCACCGCTCCGTGTGACATCAACGAGCATTGGGATTGCGGCATTGTGAACCACAGCTCGTTTGCTATGGTTGGCAACGTTCCCGTAGCGGCGATTGGGATCGCCGGATACCTGGTGCTTGGTCTGCTCAGTCTTGCGCGCCAACGCTTCGCCACCTTCCTCGGTGCATTCGTCGGATTTCTGTTTGCGTTTCGTCTTTCGATGATCGAGGAATATGGCCTGGGCGTTTGGTGCTTGTATTGCGCCATCTCGCAAGCCATCATTGCGCTGGTTCTGCTGCTGAGTATTGGCTGGTTCGCGGCGGAGTATTTCGCGTTGAGGAAGGCCGCGCGAAAGGCGAGTGCTTAAGGCGCTGTTCTCGAATATCACCCCCAAATCTCTGGCGACCTTCATTACGGCTCACGTGTTCTCTGCGCCGTTTACGCTGATAAAATTAAAGAAGATTCATGCTGACTGGCTGGTATGCACGCAAGATGTACGCGTGGGAGACGCGGCTAAGCACGCGCGACGAAAACCGCGTCGTGCGTCCATTGGAGTGGGGTTTCGAGTGGGTGACGCCGTTCCTCGAGGCTCACGGCTTTGGCGACGCCATTCCCGACCCCGATATCATTCGCGATTCCGCGGCTGCGGAAGCCGCCATGCTTCGCATCAACGAGCTCCTCATCCGCAACAGCGACGTCTTCTTTGGCTACGAGCGCCCGACGGACTTCCGGCTCGAAGAGCGGCATCCGGAGCTTTTCCCTACCAATGTGCGTCCTGAAACGCTGGCGCAGGATTCGGAGCTCAAGCAACAAGCAGCCGAGGGCAAGCTGCCCAAGGCGCAATATCTGCGCTTTACGTCGCCGGAGAGCACGCCTTACCCGGAGAATGACCTGGTGAACGCGCGCTGGTTTCCAGCGCCGGCACACAAGGATCCCGCGCGCCCCATGCAGGCCATTATCGTGATGCCGCAGTGGAACGCGGATGGATTCAGCCACAACTCGCTCTGCACGATGTTCAATCGCATGGGTGTGTCGGCGCTGCGCCTCTCGAAGCCCTACCACGATATTCGCCGGCCGGCGGAGCTGGAGCGGTCAGATTACGCCGTGAGTTCCAATGTCGGCCGTACGATTTCCGCCTGCCGCCAGGCGGTAGTCGATATCCGTTGCTGCCTCGACTGGCTTGAGGAGCAGGGCTATGAGCATTTCGGCGTGCTGGGAACGAGTCTCGGGTCCTGTTACGGATTCCTGGCCAGCGCGCACGATGCGCGGTTGCGCGTGAATGCCTTTAACCATGCATCCACTGCGTTTGGGGATGTCGTGTGGGCGGGGCAGAGCACGCGCCACATCCGAGCGGGGGTCGAAGCCGCGGGGCTCTCGCAGGATCGGCTGCGCGCGCTGTGGGCTACCGTGAGCCCCGTCAGCTACTACACAGAATTTGCCAGCGAGGAAGCCGGCGGTCCGCAGAAGCACATTCTCTTTGTATACGCCAAGTACGACCTCACGTTTCCTCTGGAGTACTCGCTCAAGGTTGTCGAGGCAGCTCGCAACTCGGGACTGGATTACGAAGTGCGCGTGCTGCCGTGCGGTCATTACACGACGGGCGAAACGCCCTACAAGTTTATCGATGGATGGTATTTGGGGTGGTTCGTTTACCGCGCCTTCAAAGCGCTGCGCGAAGAAAAGGCGGCGGCTCCGAGCGAGACCAATCTACTGGAAGAGGAAGTGCAGTCGCGGTAGCGCAGATCGGTGGGCACCACGTGCAACTACTTCGTGCCGGGCGTCCTGGCGATAATCGTGCAATGTTTGCTGCCGCCGGATGCCTTTTTGCATCGATCGATGGCGCCTTCGTCGGCTAGCGGTTGATCGAATCCGGCTGCAAAGAGAAACGTCTCGCCGCTTTCATTCATTGCCAAGGTTTTATACGGCGGGGCGAGCAAAAAGCGTCTCCACGTGTCTTTATCCTTCTGTGGGTCCTTACTTGCCAGCGCGTCCGGCATGGGAACATTGGGCGGCGCAGGCGCGGGCAACACTGTGTCACCGAGCGGCAACAGATTCTGCGCCTTCAGGAAAGCGTTCACTGTATCGGACCAGGCCGCGACATGCCCAAATAAGTGGTGCCCGTCGTCTCCGTCCGGCGGCGCCATCACTAACTGGTTGTTGCCGCCGCCCTTTTTGTAGGCCGCATCGAACTGCTGGGCCATCGCCGGCGGAAACCAATGATCGTTCTCGGAATAAATCCACAGCATGGGCAGATCGCCATGCTTTTGCGCTGCCTTGCCAAAGTCGTGAAACGCATCGATCACGCCGCTCAGGTTGCAGTTGTGCTCGTGCCCGTCGCCGCCGCGCCCGCCCGCGAAACTGATTGCAGCCTTCAGCCCCTTCGGCGGATCGGCAGAGAGCGCCACCTGCGCGAAGCCGCCGGTGGAGACGCCGGCGCTTACGATCGTATCCGCATCCACTTCAGGGAGGCTGCGCGCAAAGTCCATCACCCCTCGTAGGTCGTCGGCGCTTGCTTCGCCGGTTTGATAAAAGCTCCCGAGCCTGGCGCCGCAGCCGCCGTTGGTGGAATCCTGCTGGCCGCCGGAGCGCCCATATCCTCTGCGTACGACCACGATGGCGACGTATCCGCGCTCGGCGAACCACTCTGCCTGAGAAAACTGGGCCCAGGGAGTGACATGCGCACGAGCATCGGGCTCGTTCGATGTACCGTGCGTCAGCACGACGAGCGGATGCCGTCCCGGCAGATCCATACGCACTTCCAGCGCATCGAGGCCGTTGGGGAAGGCCCCTGGCACGTGGATCCACATCTCCTTTGCCAACATGCGCGAGGGTTGTTGAGCGGGCGTCTGCGCTGACGGTGCGTCGCCTGCCGTGGCCGGAGCCGAATTTTGGGCTCGCGCGCAGACGGTGAGAACTGCAGCCAGAACGACTGGAATCAGCACAGCCCTGAATGTTCGCAT
This sequence comes from uncultured Occallatibacter sp., assembly GCA_964533905.1. Lineage (GTDB taxonomy): Bacteria > Acidobacteriota > Terriglobia > Terriglobales > Acidobacteriaceae > Telmatobacter. The sequence continues at coordinate 76,820 of CAZHOO010000007.1, forward strand.
GCGCAACAGTACAGACCATGAGCGGCGCGGTGTCAAGACCGGCCGTCACTTGAGGACAGCGACCCCGCAGCACGCTTGTCTCTTTGAGTGCGGGGCGAAGACCGAGTTGCTAGCGCACACCGCTCAAATCGAGGCGCAGTATCTTTGCGGGGTCGAGATACGCGTTCTGCCAGCGCACCGCCCAGTGCAGATGCGGACCGGTGACGCGGCCCGTGGCGCCGCTCAGGCCGAGGAGCTGGCCGGTGGCGACATGGTCGCCTTCGTGCACGTCGATCCGGCTCAGGTGCATCGAGATCGTGAACAGGCCGAGGCCGTGGTCGATGGCTACGCAATTTCCTTCGTAATAGAGCGGCCGCGCCAGCACAACGACGCCGCTGTTCCCGGCGTGCACCCGCGTTCCTGTGGCGGCGCGAAAATCCATACCCTGATGGATGCTTGCGAGCTTCCCGTTGAACATGCGCCGCGTGCCGAAGCTGTCTGTCGGTGGGGCGTGCACCGGCGCGCGAAAGCTGCCGGACCACAACGGCTCTCGCGCGCTCGATGCAAACACTCTGTCTTTGAGCGCTCGCTCGGCCTTGATTCGATCGAGCTCTTCCGGTCCCGGTTCGACGAACTTCGGAGCTACGGTGAGGGCGCCGGTGCGGTAATGAGCGGGGAGAATTTCAACGTTGCGGATCAGGTCAATGGTTGCGCCGGCCGGCTTGCGCTCCGTAATTTGCAGCGTGAAGGAGCCCGTCTGTGCCTGAACGTCGACCCCTGCGAGCGCATACCATGCTTCCGGATCTCTGCCTCGGAAAAACTGGAGCTTGCTGCCCAGCCACTCGCCGTCCACCGCAGTGCCTGCGGGCGGATGCACGCGGATCAGCTCCGGCGATCCCGCCACGACGGCGGAAGGAGTGATCGTTACTTCATTACTCTGAGGTCCCGTCTGCGCTTTGCCGGAGAGTACAAAGGTGATGGCGGCTAACGACACGAAAAATGCAAACCGCGGAATGCGCGCTCCGGTCATGCAATCAGCATACCGGGCTGCATCCCGCGGAGTTGTTCGGAGAGAAGATCTGCTAGTGACCGGATCTCGTCACTTTCCGTTGTGCTTCTGGCGATAGATCTGGCGGCTGGCGCCATTCTGCTCGCGATTGATCTGTTGATGTTCCTGCCCCGTCAGTTTTCCGCCGTTGGCCTGGCGGTCAGCGTGAATCTGTTCGTTGATGCCCTGCTCGCGGTTTTCAGTGCGCGCGGCCTCGCCGGCGTTCATTGAGCCGTTACGGATCCCGTTGGCGATGCGATCCTGCTGATTCTCACGGCGCTGCCCGACTTCGTTGTTGCCGTAGTGCACCGTATCGGCATTGTGCTTGTCCTGGTAGATGGAGTGGCTCAGATTGTTCTGCTGGTGGTTGATCTGCTGCCGCTCCGTGGAAGTCAATTTGCCGCCGTCGGCGGAACGATCGTCGCGGACCTCGCGGTTCAAATTGGATTCGCGCGATTCCAGATTCTTGGTTTCGCCGGCTGTGAGCTGGCCGGAGTCCACGCCGTTGGCGATGCGATCCTGCTGATTCTCGCGGCGGTCATTTACGGTAGGCGTCGGCTGATTGGGCTGCGTCGATGGTTGGCTCTGTTGAGCAAAGGCCGAACCCGAAGCGATCAGGGCGGCCACAGCAAGCGTAGAGAATGTGCGTTTCATGATTTTCTCCAGGGGCCTTTGATTTTGATTGCCGGCCCATGTCACCACCAGACACAGTCTGGAAAAAGTAGTTGTGCTTTTTTTGCGATTTTCCTGGATCCAAAGTGCCGTCTCGAACGTCATGTATTGTTTCACTAAAGATTTTCCCGCAGCTCTGCAACTTTCGTTGCAAGCCTGTGTTCGAGGACTTTCAGATTATTTTGGGGATTCCGGCTGAGGGTGCGCGGCCTTCCATGCCGTCACGCGATCCTGGACGTCTGCCAGTTCATCGGCAGTGATCCGTTCGCCGATCATCTGCCGGTTTGCGATGTACTTCTCCTGATTTGGCCCTTTGACTGAAGCTGCGATGTCGAACCAGAAGTAGGCTTCCACATCGTCGCGGGGCACGCCCTGGCCCATCGAATAGAGGACCGCGAGCGTACCCTGTGCAGACACGTCTCCCTGGTTGGCAGCTTTCAAGTACCAGGCCGCGGCTTGCTCCATGTCACGCGCGAAGCCGTTTCCCCCGTCGCGGTAGAGGGCGGCCAGGTGAAGCTCTCCGTCGACGGATTTCTGATCGGCGGCCTTCCGGTACCACGCGGCTGACTGCTGATAATCCTGAGCCGCGATATTGGTGTAATGTTCAGTGGCGCCGGCATGCGCATATTGCTCACCCACCTGCACTTGTGCAACGGGATCGCCGGCATTGGCTTTGGCCAGCAAGCTCGCGTCAATACTGACCGGCACAGCCGGCGGAGTCGCATCCTGCGCGATCACGGGGAGCAGCGCCCACGCGCAGGCGAGAATCAGGGCAAGTTTTCTGGCGGGGGAGTTCACTGGAACCTCATTTGGCGATGCAGATTCGGGCCGAATTCAGTTTACGTGATTTGCACTTTCAGTTGGAGGGACCAGCCTATTCCCGAAAGGGAGAACAGGCTAAAATTCGAAGTATGACGGACCGCATGTCTCTTTCCCTCGCCCAGGTTGATCCCGAAGTCGCCGCCGCCCTTGACCAGGAAGCAATTCGCCAGCACGAAGGGCTGGAGATGATTGCCAGCGAAAACTTTGTGTCGGAGGCAGTCTTAGAGGCTGCCGGTTCGGTCTTCACCAATAAATATGCCGAGGGCTACCCCGGCCGCCGCTACTATGGCGGCTGCGAGTATGCTGACGTCGTCGAGAACCTCGCCCGCGACCGCGCGCGGCAGCTCTTCGGCGGCGAACACATCAATGTGCAGCCGCACTCGGGCTCCCAAGCTAACGCCTCGGCGTACGCGGCGGTCCTGCAGCCCGGCGACACGATCCTCGGGCTCGATCTCTCGCACGGGGGCCACCTGACGCACGGACATCGCCTGAGCTTCAGCGGCAAGCTTTATCGCACCACTTTCTATCACGTCCGCAAGGACACGGAGACGATCGACTACGACGAGATGGAGGCGGTCGCGCTCGCCGAAAAACCGAAGGTCATCATCGGTGGCGGCAGCGCCTATCCGCGACTGTGGGATTTCGCGCGCATGCGCGCGATCGCCGACAAGGTGGGCGCAATTTACATCTTCGACATGGCGCACATCGCCGGGCTCGTCGCGGGCGGCGTACATCCTTCGCCCGTGCCTCACGCGCAGATCACCACGACCACTACGCACAAAACTCTGCGCGGCCCGCGCGCCGGGCTCATCATCTGCAATCAGGATCTGGCCACTGCCGTCGATAAGTCGGTCTTTCCTGGCCAGCAGGGAGGGCCGCTCATGCACATCGTGGCGGCCAAGGCTGTTGCGCTTGCTGAGGCTCTGCGCCCCGACTTCCGCGACTATGCGGCCCAAATCATTGCCAACGCAAAGGTTCTTGGCGAAGCACTGCGTGGGGCCGGGTATCGACTCGTTTCCGGTGGAACAGACAACCACCTCCTGCTGGTTGATGTGTTCGAAAAAGGCATCCTCGGCTCCGAGGCCGAGCTGGCGCTGGGCAAGGCCGGCATTACGGTCAACAAAAACTCCATCCCCTGGGATACGAATCCGCCGCTCAAGCCTTCGGGCATCCGAGTGGGGACGCCGGCACTTACCACGCGCGGCATGAAGGAGCCCGAGATGCGCACGATTGCCGCATGGATCGCCAAGGCTCTTGAACAACGCAACGATGATGCAGCGTTAGAGCGCATTCGCGGGGAGGTAGCGGAGTTAGCCAACCAATTCCCGCTTTACGCATGGCGGCGGGCGCCGGTTGCAGTTACTGCTTAGGCCAGCAGCGGAGCTGCGCTCGAGATCCACCCTTACGCTCGAGATCCACCCTTACAAGAGAAAGTAACTCGACGGGACAGGCGAATAACCTGTATCGCCGCGCTATCGCTGGGCGTTTTCGCGCCGGTAAATGCGGCCTCGCCTTAGCCGATCGACACAACTCAACTTGCTTTTAGGCCATCTGGGTCATTGGCGCCAAGCATTGGTAAGCAGCCACGCTGGTTGTAACTCAGCTCAATGGGGCGTCGATCGGTCCAATAACCCTTCTAACTCAATGGAAATTTCTCTTGCATGATCCTATGCGGCGCGAATGATCTGAGTTATTCTGGCAACATGGCGATTGAAAATATTCTTGCCCAAATAGACTCTGAAATTTCAAGGCTCAAGCAGGCCCGCGCATTGCTGGCCAACATCGAGACCGGCGCACCATCGAGCCGCAAAGCGGCGAAGGCTGCTTCCAAAGGCAAACCCCGGAAGAAGCGTTTTCTAAGCGCAGATGCGCGCAAGCGGATCGCCGATGCGCAGCGCAAGCGTTGGGCTGCGGTGCGAGCCAAGGCCAAAAAGGGATAGTCGATCGATTCGAGCCGGTTCCGGTTGGAGCATTGCGTCGATGGATGCTCCTGACCGGGCGGCAGCGTTAGGCTCTAGGCCAGTGACGCCATGACCAACATGCGCGGCTCGGTCATCTCCTCGATGGCCCAGCGGACGCCCTCGCGACCCAGACCTGAATCCTTTACTCCGCCGTACGGCATCGGGTCGAGGCGCCAATTGGGCGTGTCTCCCACGATCAACGCACCCACTTCCAGCTCGCGATAGGCAGTGAGGATGCGGCCCGAATCGCGGGTGAGCAGTCCTGCCTGCAATCCGTACTTCGAGTGGTTCACCTGCGCCAGCGCATCGTCGAAGTCGTCGTATGGCTCGATAAGCAACACTGGCCCGAAGATTTCCTCATCGCGAACCTTCATCCCGGACTTGGTCGCAGTCAGAATAACGGGCGTGACCATGGATCCCTTGCGTTCGCCGCCGGCCACAAGCTTTGCGCCGCCCTCGACGGCCTCCTTTACCCAGGCTTCCACGCGCTCCGCATCGCTCAGGCGAATCATGGGCCCTACCTCGGTCGAATCACTTGAGGGGTCGCCGATCACCATCCTTTCTCCGACGTCCACCACCTTCCATACAAACGTCTGGAAGATACTGCGCTCCACAAAGACGCGCTGCACACTGACGCAGGACTGACCCGCAAAACCGAAGGCCCCATGCGCGGTGCGCAAGGCGGCATCGTCCAGATTCTTCCAGTCGCTATGCACCACGAGCGCGGCGTTCCCGCCCAGCTCAAGCAAGACGCGCTTGCGGCCGGAGTGCGCTTTAAGCTCCCAGCCCACCTTGGCTGAACCGGTAAAGCTGACCAGCTTAATGCGATCTTCTTTTTCCACGAGCCATGCGGTGTCGGCGTCCGCGAGCGTCAAGACGGCCAGCGCCTCCTCAGGCCAGCCGGCCTTCAGAATCACCTCGCCCAGCGCCAATGCGGTAAACGGTGTTTGCGGCGCGGGTTTTACGATCATCGGGCAACCGGCGGCGATGGCCGGGGCAACCTTGTGTGCCACCAGGTTCAGCGGAAAATTGAACGGAGTGATCGCCAGAACCGGACCAACGCCAAAACGCTGCAACAGCCCCCAACGGCCCTCATTGCCTTCGGTTAAATCCAGAGGAACGCTTTCTCCGCCCAGCCGCACTGCTTCTTCGGCAGCGGTCTTGAAGGTGAGCACAGCGCGGTCCACTTCCGTTCTCGCCATGCGCACCGGCTTGCCCGCCTCGGCTACGATCAACTGCGCAAACCGCTCCTTTTGCTCAATGAGCGCCGCGGCCACATCTTCCAGGATTTCGCGGCGCTTCCAGCGCGGTAAAGCGCGCGTGCGGCGCAGGCTGGCAACAGCATGATTCAAGGCCTGGCGTGCGTCTGCTCGAGTGGCAACGGTGACTCGGCCCACCAATCCCTGATCCCATGGCGAACGAACTTCCAGCGCCTCGCCTTCAGTCCATTCCTTGCCGCACAGCAAAAAACCGGTTTGCTCTCCTGGCCGCATCTTCATCGTGGAGCTCCTGGATATACGTCCTGATGGTAAAGCCGGCGGGGTCGGATTGTCCGATACTGGCACCCGCCCTCACACATCATGAATTGCGAATGGGAATGATTTCCGGGCTAAGGCCGGGAGACGCGGTCCAAGACGAGAAAAAACCGGTTACAGTACAAGCACCGGATCAGGTATAGTGGAGCGGTTCCACATCCCCTCGGGTCAGGATTCACCATTACAACGCTCCATGAAAAGGATGTGAATATGTCCGATCCCACGTTTAGTCAAGTTCCTCAGCCCGGTTCGTTTCAACCGGTCCCGCCGCCGGTGGTGGCGCCTCCGCCCAAGTCGGGTTCCAGCGCTGTCAAGATCATCCTCATCGTTGTCGGGGTCATCTTTTTCCTGGGCCTGATCGTCGCCGGCATTGTCGGTTATGGAATTTATCGTGTCGCCCATTCCATCCACAAAGATGCCAACGGCGAAATCACGATCAATACTCCAAAGGGCGCCATCAGCGCCAACCCCAACGAAACGTTCACGGCAACCGATCTGGGAATTGCCATCTATCCCGGCGCGACGCAGGGTAAAGGCGGCTTGCGCATGAACATCGCCGGCAAGTCCATGGTCACGGCAAACTTTCTGACGCCAGACTCACCGGACAAGGTGATGGCCTTCTATAAAGGCTTGGCCGGCCCCAATGCGCAGACCATGTCGACCGGGAGCGGCGGAATGATCACGATGCAGAGCGGGTCCAACTCTGTCACCGTGACCGTGTCGCAATCGGCGAACGAAAATAACGGCGAGACGCAATTCACGATCGTGAACACCTCTGGCGCTTCATAGAGTTGGGGATTGTTCGAAGGGAAGGTCTCCGTTGCCGAATGCGCCGCGGGGGCCTTTCGTTTTGGCCGTCGCGCGTTGAGCCCGTTACACCGCGCGCCTGCGGTACACTCCTTCCATGATTCACAACGGACGCAGCCGAAAGCTTCCCTTCGATCCCGTCGCAGCGGTGAAGCATCTGCGCGCGATCGATCCGAAACTCGCTGTGCTGATCGACTGCGCGGGCCCTTTCACCCTCCGGCTCGACCACACAGCCTCCCTCTTCGAGTCCCTGCTCGAATCCATCCTTTACCAGCAGTTGCACGGTAAAGCCGCGGCCACCATTCACAGGCGCGTGCGCGAGTACTTCGGAGGCGATCCCACGCCTCAGCTTTTGCTCGATACTCCCGACGAGCCGCTGCGCGCGGCCGGCGTCTCGGGCAACAAGATCAAGGCGCTGCGCGACCTGGCTGCCCGCACACTCGATGGCACTGTGCCAAAGCACGCCGCGATTCGCAAGATGTCTGACGACGAGATCATCGAACGCCTTACAGCCGTGCGCGGCATCGGCAGGTGGACGGCGGAAATGCTGCTGATCTTCCGGCTCGGCCGGCCGGACGTGCTGCCCGTAACCGACTACGGCGTGCGCAAGGGATTTGCACTGACATTCCTGCGACTGCCCAAATCCCGCGCGCTTGAAGCGGCGGATCTGCCCAAAGCCGAGGTGCTCTTGCGCCGCGGCAAGCGCTGGGCGCCCTACCGCTCCATCGCGAGCTGGTACCTCTGGCGCGCCTGCGACTTGCAAAAGAAAACCGCCCCGACGGGACGCTCGGCGCGGGGCGCTAAAGCTCCCGCCGTAAAATAGCTTGAGCGGGCGCAAGAGAGCGCTCGGAGGGTATCGGAACCTTCATGCCTGCTGGCAAGCGCTTTGTTTGCATTCACGGTCATTTCTACCAGCCGCCACGCGAGAACCCCTGGCTGGAGACGGTCGAGACTCAGGACTCGGCTGCCCCCTACCACGACTGGAACGAGCGCATCTGCGCCGAGTGTTATGCGCCGAACGGCGCCGCTCGCGTCGTCAACGCCAAAAACCAGATAACGCGCATCGTGAATAACTACGCGCGCATGAGCTTCAACTTCGGCCCCACGCTGCTGAGCTGGCTCAAGGAGAATGCTCCGCGAACGTTCCGCATGATTCTCGACGGCGAGAGCCGCAGCCGCCAGCGGTACCACGGCCACAGCTCGGCCATGGCGCAGGGCTACAACCACATGATTCTGCCTCTGGCCAATGCGCGCGATCGGAATACGCAGATTCGCTGGGGCATCGCCGACTACCAAAGGAGCTTTGGCATTCGTCCCGAAGGCATGTGGCTGCCCGAGACGGCGGCCGACACAGCAACTCTCGAAGCGCTTGCCATGAACGGCATCAAGTTCACAGTGCTCGCGCCACACCAATGTAAACGAGTTCGACCCCTGAAGGTCGAGGCCGAGACCGGCGAAGTGCAGTGGACTGACACACCGAACGCCAGTGTTGACACCACGCATCCATATTTTGTGCGCTTCGCATCCGGTGCATCGATTGCCATCTTTTTCTACGACGGTCCGGACTCCCGCGCCATTGCCTTTGAGGGGCTCCTCGATTCCGGCGACAACTATGTTGCCCGCCTCAAGGCAGGATTCAACGACTCGCCTCAACCGCAGTTGGTCCACGTGGCCACCGATGGCGAGTCCTACGGCCATCACCACAAGTACGGCGAAATGGCGCTGGCCTACGCGCTGCGCTTGCTCGAGCAGGACAAGACGGTCAAGCTGACGAACTACGCGAGCTTCCTCGAGCAGTTTCCACCTGACTTTGAATGCGAGATTGTCGATGAAACTTCATGGAGCTGTGTGCATGGCATCGAGCGCTGGCGCTCCGACTGCGGCTGCAACGGCGGCAAGCCGGGCTTCAACCAGGCTTGGCGCGCGCCCTTGCGGCAGGCTTTGGACGAGCTCCGCGACGCGCTGATCCCACTGACTGAGCGCGAGGGCGACAAGCTTCTCAAGGATGTGTGGGCCGCACGCGACGCATACATTCAGGTGGTGCTCGACCGCGGCACTGAGCCGGTGGACCGCTTTTTTGCCGCGCAGCAGTCGCATGCGCTCACCGAATCAGAGCGCATCCGCGCGCTTGAGCTAATGGAAATGCAGCGCCACGCCCAGTTGATGTACACAAGTTGCGGCTGGTTCTTCGACGACATCGCCGGAATCGAGACCGCGCAGATTATCGCGTACGCCGCGCGCGTGCTCCAGCTTGCGCAGCAGATCTTTGGCCAACAAGCCGCACCGCTGGAACCTGCTTTTCTGGCGCGGCTTGCCGAGGCCCACTCCAACATGCCCGAAGCCGGCGACGGAGCGCAGATTTACAAGAAAAGCGTCGCGACGATGGAATTACACCTGGAGCAGGTGGCTGCGCACTATGCCATCAGTTCGGTGTTCTCGTCCTTTGCCGATGAGACTGACCTGTTTTGTTATCGCATCAGCCGCATCTCCAACGAGATCTACACTTCCGGCCGTGGCCGACTCTCAGTGGGCCGCGCGCATGTGGTCAGCGCTATTACCGGCCATGCGCAGAGTTTCTCCTTCGCCGTTCTCCATTTTGGCGACCAGAACATCACCGCGGCCGTAAAGCCCTATGACGAGTCGGGCGCGTCAAAGTTTGAGGCTTTCGCGGCCGAAGCCGCCGGCCATGTGCAGCGGGCAGACTTCCCCGAAGTCATTCGGCTGATCGACCGCTTCTATGGCCACGCGGACTATTCGCTGACCTCGCTGTTCAGGGACGAGCAGCGGCGCATTATCGGGCTTATTCTCAACTCCACGCTTTCCGACATTGAGAGCTCGCTCACCACCATCTATCAGGATCACGCCAGCCTGCTGCATTATCTTTCGCAGGCCAGCCTGCCCAAGCCGCCGGCGCTGGCGCTGGCCGCTGGATTCGCCATCAACGCAGGATTGCGCCGCACGCTCGAAGGCGAACCCATCGATGTTGCGCAGTTGCGATCTTTTCTCTCGCTGGCCAAGGCGGACCGGATCCAGCTTGAAACCGCATCCCTTTCCTACAACGCCGACCGGCGCATGAAGAGAGCCATGGTCGAGTTGCAAATGTCTTCAGGATCACTGGAGAAGCTCGACCGCGCGCTGGGGCTTGCGCGCGCGCTCACTGAGCTGCCTTTCGAACTGAATCTCTGGCAGGCACAGAACATCTGGTACGAGATTTTGCGCACTTCAGGATATGCGCTCACCGCGCTTTCCGCCGACGATCGTCCGCGGTGGGAAAAAGACTTCAACGCACTCGGCGCGTGCCTCACCATCGACACGACAGCCATGCGCGCTGGCGAGCAAGCCGACGCGCTCGCAGCGGCAGATTAGACCGACTCAGGCTTTCGCGAGTCTTCCATCTTTGAGTGCGAACCGCTCGCCGCGCCAGACGATGGTGTCCCCGACGAAGCCCGCCACCCACAGGCCCATCGAGATCACGTCGCGCAACGGCAGGAGCCAAAGATTTGCGAGTACCTCATGGTCACCCAGCACAGCAGCGCCGATCGTCATGGCCTGCGCCAGGCGAAGAAAAAAGCTGAGTCCCAATAGCCAGAAACTCACAGGGCTCAATCCGCTGGCCAGCACATTGAGGAGCGCCCAACCGAGGCCGTGCGTGACGATCAGGCCAGCGTAGCCGGCCGGGCGCGAGCAACGCACCGTGCGCAGCCAGCGCAGTTGGTGATCGAAGAATCCGCGCCAACCATACGCGGGAACCGAAGTCTCGACGACTTCAGAGCTCACTTCCACGCGATAGCCGGCATGTGCGATGCGCGCACCCAACTCGTAATCGTCGGCCAGGTGATCGACGATGGGAAGCAAGCCGCCGGCCTTCTCGAGGGCCTCTCGTCGCACGGCAAGGGTTGAGCCGAGTCCGTAATGCAAACCGCCTTCGATCATCTTTGAGACGAGCACGCCGGGCATAAACTCTGTTGCAATTCCAAGTGCTTCAAGCCTCGAAGGAAGCGTGTCGTGCGCCTTTCCGCGATAGAGCGCCGTCACCATGCCGACCGTTGGTTGGTTTGCGTCGCGCGAGGCGGGCGCGAAACGGCACATCACACGCTCCAGGTAGCGCGGGCTCACCGTAATGTCGGAATCGTTGATCAGTAGAAAATCATACTGCGCATTCGTGGTGAGCTGCGCGAGCGTGCTGACTTTGCCGTTCGTGCCCAATTGCCGCGGGCACTCAACCAGGCGGATTGCGTGGTCGGGGAATTCAGCCTCCAGCTCCTTCACCGCTGCGGCTGCCGGATCGCTGAGCGATGCGACGCCGAGGAGCAGTTCGAACTCGCCTGCATAGTTCTGTCGGCAGTGGCTGCGAAAGGCGTCCAACATGCCGGGATCGAGGCCCTTGAGAGATTTAAGGATGCTCACGCCGGGCGCAAAATCGGATTGTGGCTCTGCTCGCTCGTGGAGAAACACCCGCGCCGCTACGATGGATGCCAGAAAGTACCCCATCCCGGCCACGGTCAGCGCCGTCGATACGATCTCCACGGCCTGCGCCAGTGCGTGAGCGGTCACGAAAAGAAGTTTACAGTGAACAGTGGTCGGTGGTCAGTGTTTTCACTCGTACCGCAGCGCCTCAATCGGGTCGAGGTTTGCTGCCTTCCATGCCGGATAAATGCCAAAGAGCAATCCGATCGCACAGGAAGAGCAGAAACCGACCAGCACCCATGTGGTTGAAAGTGTGGCCGGCAATCCGATGGGAAGAAAATAGACGATCCAGGTGATGATGGCGCCGACCAGAATGCCGATGGCGCCGCCCACCGAGCACAACGTCACGGCCTCCACAGTGAACTGCGTGAGGATGGTACGCTTGGTTGCGCCAATCGCCTTGCGCACGCCGATCTCGCGTGTTCGCTCGGTCACGCTGACCAGCATAATGTTCATCACACCCACGCCGCCGACCATCAGCCCCACGCTGGAGACGGCGATCATGAACATGACCAGCCCATCGGTCAGTTGACCCCACAGCTTGGTGAGGGAGTCGGGACCGAAGATTTCAAAATCGTCACCCTTGTCCACGCGCACCTTGCGACGGATGCGCAGCAATTCGCGAATCTCCTCCTGGACAAGATCCTTGTTCTGCGGGCTGTCGTACTTCACGATGATCGTCAGGTCCGTGATCTCGGGGTGCAGGTTGTGGAAGGTTCCGAACGGAAACAGGATGATATTGTCACGCGGATTCTTGCCGCTTCCGAAGGGCTGCTTGCGTTTATCCAGCACTCCGATCACGGTGTAGAGCCCGGACTCGATGGCAATATCCTTGCCCACCGCCGGTTGGTCGCCGAAGAGCTCCTGCGCGGTGTCGATGCCGAGCACGACGACATGCGCGGCACGTTGATCCTCGGCGTCGGTAAACATTCGGCCCTCCCGCATGGTCAACTCGGTAACGTCCATTACTTCAGGGAAGTCTCCCGCGAGAATCGATCCGGCGACTTTCTTGCCCTCGTATTTTGCACTGACGTCTCCTACCTGGAAGCTCTTGATGTAAGCTCCCTCGGCGTCGGTCGTGATCACGTGAGGCAGCGTGCGGAGCGCCCTCGCGTCATCGGCGGTGAGCATACGGCGCGCGAGCATCTCCGCCGTCGGCCGTACATTGATGATCGGCAAGCGACCGATCCAGAAGACATTTGATCCCAGTGAGTTGATAAAACCCGACACGCGATTATCGATGCCACTGACGAGTGACGAAATCGTGATAACGGTGGAAACTCCGATGACAATTCCCAGGATCGTGAGCCCGGAGCGGAGCTTATTGGTTCGCAGTGTATCCAGCGCCATCTTTACGGATTCGCCGGTTTGGCCGGTTCTTGCCATTGAGGAGCCCCAAACGGTTTACAGATGCCAGGTTTCAGGGTTCAGACTCTGGTTGCCCGGCGGTGATTTTGACACCCGACACCCGAAACCTGACACCTGCATTTACTCGTATCGTAACGCCTCAATCGGATCGAGGTTTGCCGCCTTCCACGCGGGGTAAATGCCGAACAGCAACCCGATGGCGCAGGAAGCGCCGAGGCCGATCAGCACCCATGAAGTGGAAAGCGTTGCCGGCAGCCCAATAGGAAGAAAGTACACAATCCACGTGACGATCGCGCCCATCATAATTCCCACCATGCCCCCAAGTGCGCACAGCGTTACCGCTTCTGTCGTGAACTGCGTGAGAATGGTGCGTTTGGTGGCGCCGATTGCCTTGCGCACGCCGATCTCGCGTGTTCGCTCGGTCACGCTGACCAGCATGATGTTCATTACGCCCACGCCGCCCACCATGAGCCCGACGCTTGATACGGCAATCATGAAGATGACCAGCCCGCCGGTGACTTGATCCCAAAGCCGGCTGAGCGAATCGGGCCCGAAGATCTCGAAATCGTCTGGCTTGTCCACGCGCACCTTGCGTCGGATTCTCAACAGCTCACGAATCTCTTCCTGCACCAGGGCCTTGTTCTTGGGGTCGTCGTACTTCACGCTAACCCATAGGTCCTTGTCTTCGGGATGCAGATTGTGGAACGTGCCCATGGGAAAATAGACAACGTTGTCTTCAGGATTCTTGCCGCCTCCGAAGGGTTGCTTACGCTTATCGGTCACGCCGATCACCGTATAAAGGCCCGACTCGATGGCCACATCTTTGCCCACCGCAGGTTCGTTGCCGAAAAGCTCTTCCCAGGTGTCGTGACCCAGCACCACCACGTGTGCGGCGCGCTTATCTTCTTCATCCGTGTAGAAGCGGCCCTGTAAAAAGCTCATGTCCAGCATTTCGGGGGCTTCGGAGGTTGTTCCCCACAGAATTGTCCCTGCGATTTTTTTCCCGTTGTATTTGACGGCTACATCGCCCACGCGGAACTGCGGCTTTGTATGCTGGAATCCGCCGTCGGTAACGATGACGTGCGGAAGAGCGCGCAAAGCCAGCACATCTTCGAGCGTCATCTTCTTACGCGCCAGCATCTCCGCGGTGGGCCGTACCCCAATCACCGGCATCTGGAACACCCAGATCACATTCGTCCCCAGCGAGCTTACCCACTCCGACACACGGTTGTTGAGGCCGCTGATCACCGAAGAAATGGAGATCACGGTGGCGACGCCGATCACGATACCCAGAATCGTCAGCCCGGAGCGCATCTTGTTGGCGCGCAAAGTGTCCAGCGCCATCTTGACGGATTCACGGGTTTGGCCAACAGAGTTCATAGTTCGTAGTTCTTAGTTCGCAGAGGCTTGCTTCTTACCTGTCGGGGCCTTGATCGAATTCATCAGGCCAAAGAGCATTTTTCTGACTTCGTTCGATAACGATTCCACCTCATCGATAAGGTCAGGATTTCCGAACTTGAGAGCCCGTGCGATCTCAAGTTGCGTCTGGACCTCGCAGTTTGAGCCCCGGGACACGCCAAGAAATTGGCGAAACTCGCCGGCGCTGGTTCGCCCCTGACCTTCCGCGATATTACTCGGAATCGAAACCGCCGATCTTCGCATTTGATTGGTTAATCCAAACTGTTCCTCGCGCGGAAAACCCTGGGTTAGTCGATAGACTGCTACGGTCAATTGCATGGAACGCTGCCAAACCTGCAAATCCCTGAACGACTGCGCCATATGAGCCTCTTTCCATTTCAATCGCCACCCAGGGAATGCCTTGCAAGGTTTGCCACTGCTTCAAACTGTGAACTACGAACTACGAACTGTGAACTGTCCTCACATCTCAGCCCTGAGCGCAACGACGGGATCCAGTTTGGCCGCTTTGCTCGCTGGGTAAACACCGAAAAAGATGCCTACTGAGCCGGCCAGGAAGAGGCCCAAAAAAACCGCCCAGAGCGGGACGCTTGTTGGGAAGCCTATGACAATGGTGATTAGCTTGCCCACGAGGATTCCGCACAGCACGCCGATCGCTCCGCCAAGGACCGCCATCGAGGCGCTCTCGATGAGGAACTGCATCATCACATCACGCTGCTTGGCGCCAAGCGCCTTGCGCACGCCAATCTCGCGCGTCCGCTCCGTCACGCTCACCAGCATGATGTTCATGATCACCACGCCGCCCACTACGAGCGCGATCGATGCTAGGCCGAGCACCACGCTGGCGAACAGCGAGCTGATCTGCTTCCAGATGTCGAGGAACGTGTCGTTGGTCTGGATTTCAAAGTCGTCAGGCGATCCCGGCGCGTCGTGGCGGCGCGTCCGCATCAGCACGCGCACCTGGTCCTCGGCCCGCTCCATCACCTGCGCGCCACCCGCCACGCGCGCGAAAATGTTCACCGAATCGTTGTAGCCGTAGGTCTGTTGATAGGTGCTGATAGGCACGGCGACCCAATTGTCTTGCGACTGGCCGAGCGTTTTGCCCTGGCGCTCGCCCACGCCCACAATCGTGTAAGGATTTCCGTCCACGCGAATCTCTTTGCCGATGGGATCACCTTGGCCCAGAATGTTATCGACAATGTCGTAGCCCACAATCGCATCGTGCGTGCCGTGCTCTTCGTCTGACGGAGTAAATCCACGCCCCATCGCGATGTCGATGTTGTTCAGGCCCATCATCGTCCACGTGTACCCGCGCACATCGGTGTTGTCGCTGGAGTGGCCGTTATAAAAAACGTTGGTTGACTTGTCCAGCGACGCTCCCATGTCACTGCAATCCGTGCAGTTGTCGCGCACCGCGTCATAGTCCTCAATGCGAAGGATTTTCCGCTTTTGGAAGCGGAAATAATCCTGGGCGTTGAAGATTACGCTCGGCATTCGCGAGACCTGAAACACATCGGCGCCGTAGCCGGAGAGCTTGGTGGCGACATAGCGGTTGGCGCCATTCACCATGGTGATGACCATGATGACCGACGCTACGCCCATCACCACGCCGATCAGCGTGAGAATGGTGCGCATCTTGTTGCCCCAGA
>CAZHOO010000008.1:0-74757 GCA_964533905.1 uncultured Occallatibacter sp.
GCTTCACCGGGCTGGCCATCCTGTCGCCTGGTGTCGACGCCGAGTTACCCGGAGGAACCGGAGCAAACTCCGGCCTGGGCAATGCACCCATATGGGCCAACGGCCAGCGCGATACATCCAACGCCTTCCTTCTGAACGGCGTCGATGGCAGCAATCTGTTCAACGGCAAGACCACGAGCCAGGTCGACTCATTCCGCGTCTCCAACAACACGGGCCAGGCCAACAACGCCGCGGGAGGCGTGGTGCCCAGCGCGTCCTCGATCTATCTGGCCATCGGCAATGCCATTCCCACGCCAGCGCCAGAGACTCTCGCGGAAGTCCGCGTGAACGCCTCCATGTACGATGCGCAACAAGGTTCCTCCAGCGGCGCGCACATCGACATGAGCACCAAGTCCGGAACCAATCAGTTTCACGGCGGAGTCTACGCGCATCGCGGCACCAACTGGATCAATGCCGCGCCCTTCTTTTTCAAGAAGGACCAGAACATCCCCGCGAGCGATAAGAATCCGCAATTGCATCGCTATACCGCGGGCGGCGAGTTCGGCGGGCCGCTCATCAAGGACAAACTCTTTGGGTTTGCCAGCTACCAGCACCTGCATATCTCCGATCAGGAGACTGGCGACGAACTTCTCGACGTGCCGCCCGGCTTGAACTCCGGGCCGGCCGGTGGCCCCAATGCGCGTGGTGAAGCGAATCTGCTGGACTCAGTGAATAACAACTGGACCGCCAACGAAGGCTACTCTGGCGTAACGGTCAACAGCTTCAATGCCGCGTCAAATCCCGTGGGCTACGCTCTCTTCACGATGCCCTCGCTGCCCGGCGAATCTGGAAACTACCTGATACCGAGCGCGCTTCCTAATGCCAATCCGAATGTTTATTCGCCCTACAATGCATTCCTGCCCGGCACGTCGCGATTCACGTCCGACCAGGCCGTTGCCGATCTTGATTGGAATATTGCCAGCAAAGACGTTCTGGCCGCGAAGTACTACTATCAGCACGATCCTTCGAGCGCGCCCTATGCCTACTCGAACGTGCCTGGATTCACAGCGCATATGGACACCGGCTCCCAGGTCGGCTCGCTCAATAACGTCCAGACAATCGGCACGAGTCTCAGCATCTCCGAGACCATAGGCATTCTCCGGGAGAAGGCCTACGCGACAAACGATCAAGCATTCGGACCGACATCTGTCGGCATGAGCGGCGCTTTCGGAACTTACTTCCCAGGCATCACCATCAACGATGCCATCGGCGACGCCTACGATCTTTCGACCGGCCCGCTCTACGGCCTGACTGCGCCTTCACTCGGCATCGGCCCCAATGCTGAGTACCAAGCAGCGAATACAGGAGTCTTTCAGAACCGCATCATGCCATCCGGCACGGCAATTTGGGCAAAAGGGCGCCACACATGGAGCTTCGGCGGCAGTTGGTCTTACACACAGTTGAATACAATCGACCATCGCACTGGTACGGGCAATGTCGCGACGCCCGACTTCGTGACTTTCGGCAACAATTGGGTCACGCCCTATTCCACACAAAACTTTACGGCCACCACATTTCTACAGGGCAACGCAAGTCGCTACTATCGCGCCAATGAAACCGGGCTCTTCATTCAAGACAAGTTTCAGATGACTCCAACCCTGAGCGTCACTGCCGGCGTGCGCTACGACTGGGACGGCGGACTCACTGAGAAATACGGGAATCTCTTTAATTTCGATCCCAAACAGTACAGTTATGACGTTGCATCCGACACCATCACCAGCTCCGGATTCCTCATCGCCGGGAACAACAAAAACGGAACCCAGGGCGTGAGCAAGACGACGCTCACCGGCCGCCAGTGGGGCATCGCGCCACGCCTCGGCATTGCCTGGCAGCCGTCCATGTTCCACTCGAAACTCGTCATCCGTGGAGGCGGGGGGTTCTATTACGATCGCGGCGAGCTCTTCACTTATCTATCGCCCGGTTACGCGGCCGGAGAAGTGGATGGCGGCCCCTTCGGTGCTTCGCAGACTGAGCCCTTTGTCAAGCAACAGCATTGCCCATATAGCTCATCCTTTAATGCCGCGAATCCAACGTATCTCTACCTCAATTACCTTCCGATCTGCGGAGGCGGCTACAACCTGCCCCCTGCCGGTTTTAACGGGAATGGAGGCTTCGTCGACAACAGCGGTTACAACCTGTCGATCCCATGGGGTGCTAGTCGCTCGGCTCCGCCATCTAACCCCAAGGCTGCCGATATCGTCAATTATCTTCCCACCGCTGCTGACCTGATTGACGGCACGGTCTACAGCGACAACAGTGATCAACCCTACACGCTTGGCATCTACAACCGGACCAACAAACTGCCCTACAGCATGAACTTCACGCTCAACATTCAATATCAGCCGCGCAATGACGTGATGTTCGAAATTGGCTATGTGGGCAATCTCGGCCGCCATCAGGTCATCCCGGTGCCCTTTAACCAGGCCCAGATTGCGACCTTGGGCAATCCAACCCATCCCGGCGGCCTTGCCACGCAGTATTTCAGTTACGGTTATACGGTGCTTGATCCGAACACGTTCTATCCCCAGTGCGTCAACGATCCGACGGAAGTGAACTGTAGTTACGGCACGATGCTCAATAACTATGAGGGCGGCAACGTCGACCTTCGCGTGCCGTACCTCGGCTACTCTTCGGAGTCCGAGTCCTACACGGCAGCTGGCATCGCTGCCTACAACGCGCTCGAGTCGCATCTGGAGAAACGCTTCAGTCATGGGTTCCAGGCCGGCGTCTCATACACCTACTCACACGCGACTGACGAGCAGAGCGGTTTGGGGTTGTTCTACAACGGGAATAACCCCACCAATCTGCGCAGCGGCTATGGCTCTGCCGACTTCGATCGCACGCACGTTCTTAACTTTACCTATGGCTTCACATCCCCAAAGGTATTTGCCACAGACACATTTGCCGGCAAGGCGCTCGACAGTTGGTCGCTTCATGGCGTCGCTGTCATCCAGAGCGGGCAGCCCTATAGTGTGATCGACTACTCCGGAGCAGTCGGCAGTATTTTCTACAGTACCTTTAACGGCATCACAAACCCGATCCTTTCTCTTGCTCCGGGATGCACCAAAAAGAGCGCCGTCACGGGCGCGAGCGGGGCGTTCTATAACCCGATTACCGGCGCGGATCCGGCACTCAAGGCTACTTGCTTTAAGATTCCTCTTATTCCGGTTGGAACCATGGGCGTCCCCAACGGCGATCCCTACGAAACCAACTTTACTTCCGGCGAGCGGAATATCTTCCGCCAGTCATGGCAGCGCAGTGCTGACGCCTCGCTGGAAAAGGAAGTGCCTATCCATGACCAATTGAATCTTCGCTACACCTTTGATGTTTACAACATCACTAACACTACGAGCTTTGACATTCCGCAGAACAATGTGAATCAGAACGTGCTCTTTAACAATGTTCCCACTGGCGGCACTGCGCCGCTGCCCTCAAACGACTGTGCCGCCGATCCTCACGGCGCGAATTCTGGATTCTACAACTGCCCGGTAGGTCTGGGAGTTACAAGACATGCCATCGGCAGTCCGCGCCAGGTTCAAATGTCGCTGCATCTGGATTTCTGAGCTGCGTCAACAGCATCATCCCAAGGGCGGCCTGCATGGGCCGCCCTTCTGTTTTTTCAGGTTCGGAGTCTTGGCGACAACGGCGTTGCATCCGCCGGCGGCTTCTAGAATGGAACGATGACCACTCCCTCGTGGACCGTCCGCGATCTACGCGCTGCGCTTGCCACCGGATTAAAAACTCCGTCGCAACTCGCGGAATCGGCGCTCGCGAAATCTAATGGAAACGCGGGCCGCAATACTTACATTTGGCAGGACCCCGAGTGGACGCGAGCCGAAGCAGCCCGCACCGAATCGATGCCGCCTTCAGCCGGTGGCCCGTTCGGCGACGGCCGGCCGGCACTTTGGGGTCTGCCGATTTCGGTAAAGGACTGTTTCGATCTTGCTGGGTCTCCGACCAGTTGCGGTGTCCACTTCTATCGCGATCGCGATGGCGTGGCTGCGCACGATTCCTGGCTTGTGGAGCAACTTCGCGCGGCCGGGGCCGTGATTGTCGGCAAGACTCATCTGCATCCGCTGGCATACGGGATTACGGGCGAGAACCCAGAGTATGGCGACTGCGCGCAACCTCGCGATTCCGGCGCGCTCACCGGCGGCTCGTCGAGTGGCGCTGCGGCTAGCGCGCAGGAACGGTCGGCGGTGGCGGCAATTGGCACGGACACAGGAGGTTCCGTGCGTGCGCCTGCAGCTCTTTGCGGCCTCGCCGGATATCGCGCCACGTTGGGCCGCGGCGATTGGCGCGGCGGCGCGCACCTGGCCGAGTCGTTCGACACGATGGGCTGGCTGTTTCGCGATCTTGAAGACGCTCCGTTTCTCGCCGGCCCCTTTGCACCGGCGCAAACCGTAGCGGGCCGCCGCTTCACCAGCTTCGCCTATGTCGACGACAGCTTTCTCCACGATTGCGAACCCGATGTAATTGCGTGCTTCCGCAACGTCATTCAAATTCTTCAGGCTCTCGGCCTGGAGGGCCGCGCCCTCGACGCAGACTGGTGGGGCGGCGCAGTTGAAGTCTTCGCGCCCATTCAGGCCTCTGAGGCTGCGAGTCTACACGCCGGCAACTTCGATCACTTTGAACCCGCCATACGAGACCGTCTCAATTGGGGCGCTGGCCTCACTTCCGGCGAAGTATCAGCATTGCGTCAGCGTCACGCAGCGTTTCGCGGGCAAATGGATGAGCTCTTTGCTACCCATCAACTCACTCTGTTGCCGTCGATTCCCGTGGCGCGCCTGGCCGTCGGCGCAGACCACAGCAAGACCCGCGCGCGCCTGTTGCGTTACACGGCGCCCTTCAGCCTGGCCGGCGTTCCGGCCATCGCTATCCCATGCGCGCACGGTGGCATGCAACTGGCCGCAGCCCGCGGTAACGACGAGTCGCTGCTCGCGCTCGCCGCAGAGATCGGCGCGCGCACAAAGGGCACCAAGTCCGATTGAAGATTGATCGTGGTTGAAGAACCGGCCTAGAAGGATTTGTCAGTCAGGAACGGCTCCGGTTTCACCGAGCCGTCGCGCTGCTTCACCAGCATCTGCACCTTGCCCTCGGCCGCATCGAGCTCCTGCTTGCAAGCTGCAGACAATCCCACGCCCTCTTCAAAGAGCTTCAGCGAGTCTTCGAGCGCCAGATCGCCTTTTTCGAGTTTCTCGACGATTGTTTCCAGCTTTTTGAGTGATTCTTCAAACGATGGCATGGCGTTCACCTTTTCCCGTTTGTTCCTGCCGGCAGTGCGCTGGCAATCACTTCGGCTGCGGTTTCATAATTCCCGAACGGCGCGCTCACCTGCACGCCCTGCACCAATGGCCGCACCGCCGCCAGCATCTCCTGCGCGATCTCGATTCCCTCTATGCGCGCAGCCTCCGGCGTATTTGCCTGCGCCATGCGAAGCATGATCTCTTCAGGCATCGCAACCCGTAAATCGTTCTTCATATACTCCGCATTGCGCAAACTCGTCAGCGGCCAGATACCCGCGATCACGGGAATGCGGTGGTCCCCCAGAAGGCTCTTGATGCGCTCCAGGAACTCCTCCAAGAGACGGAGGTCGAAGACGGCCTGCGTGATGACGTACTCGGCGCCTGCCTCAACCTTGTAAGCCAGCCGCTTCAGCTCATTCTCCAGGTCCGGCACGCCGGGGTTGGCTGCCACGCCGATGGTAAAGTTCGTGCTCGCCCCGATCGAATTCGATCCGATATCGAGGCCGTGGTTCAGTCGCCGTGCGATGTTTACCAATCCGATGGAGTCAACGTCAAAGACGGTAGACGCGTCAGGATAGTTTCCCTGCTTCGGCGGATCGCCGGTCACGCAAAGAATATTGCGCAGCCCGATTGAAGAAGCGCCCAGAAGATCCGACTGGATTGACAGCAGGTTGCGATCGCGGCAGGTGTAATGCAGAATCGTCTCTATCCCCGTGTGCTGCTGAATCTGGATGCAGAGACTCTCTCCGCTCATCCGCGCCGACGCCTGCGCCGCGTCGTACACATCGATGGCGTCCACTCCCAGACGCGCCATCATTGCCGCGCCTTCGATCTCCTTCGCGCAATCGATCCCGCGGGGCGGGACGAACTCCACCATGGTGATGAAATTGCGTTCCGCGATCAGAGAGCCCAGGCGCGAGCGTTGCGCCAGCGGGGCGGGCGGCGTCTCCTTGATGATCGTGGGTGCTGCGTCTTTCCCCGTGACATGGCTTTGTTCCTCGATGGCACGAACGGCCTGCCGCATAGCTCGAATGTGATTCGGCGTCGTACCGCAGCAGCCGCCAACCATCTGAGCTCCCGCGGCAATAGCCTTGCGCGCGAAGCTCGCCATATATTCGGGAGAACACAAGTAGATGTTCCGCCCATCGACCGCGCGAGGCAGTCCGGCGTTAGGCATTGCGCCCAAGGGGAGGTTGGTTGCCGAGCGCATCTCTTCAATCGCTGTCAGCACTGTCGCCGGGCCAGTCGAGCAGTTCACTCCCACGGCGTCGGCTCCCCACTCGGTGAGCCAAGCTGCCGCCTGCGCCGCCGAAGAGCCGTCGAGGCACTCGCCCTCATCGTCTACCGTTACCATGACCAGCACCGGGAGCTCGGGGGCCACTGCTTTCGCTGCTCCCAGTGCCTCCCGCGCCTCGTTCAGGGCGGGCATCGTTTCCACGATCAGCAGGTCGACTCCGCCTTTCTTGAGAGCGCCGATCTGCTCGGCGAAAGCCGCGCGCGCTTCATCGAGGCCAGTCTTGCCCAGCGGCTCCAGCCGCACACCCAGCGGACCCACCGCACCTGCCACCCACGCTTCACCAGCCTGCTTCTCTTTGAGGTGCGCCACCGCCTGGCGGGCAAGCCGGACACCTGCCGCATTGATTTCCTCCACCTTTGCGCCCAACCCATGCCGGGACAATCGAAAGCGGTTGGCACCGAATGTGTTGGTTTCAAGAATCTCCGCGCCTGCAAGCAGGTATTCTTCATGAACAGCAACAATCAAATTCGGATCGGACAAGTTCAGCTCGTCATAGCTTCGGTTCGTGAATACGCCGCGAGCTTCGAGTACCGTACCCATTGCGCCATCGGCAAGCACGGGGCGGTCGGGAAAGATTTCGGCGAAGCGGCTCATTCTGTTGTCATGCTAACGCATCGCCAGTGGGGATGTATCCACTGTTCGAAGTGTATGTCTGACGATTCTTCGTCCTCCCAAACAAGGCTATTGATGTTTCTCGAATCCGCGCTTTTGTCTTCTCGCCGGTGGCGCCAAGAAGCCGGGTCGCTTTGTTATACTTCGGGAGTCATCGCCAGCAGGGAAATCGGTGCGGGCTTGCGCGTTCCAATGCCCTTCCGTGTGTCAATAACGCCATTTATTCGTCGACGTTGCGGGTATTTCCGCTCGATCAACCGAGGGTTGGAAATTTGAAGAACAGAAGTCTCCTCATGAGCGCCGGCGCTGCTCTGGCGGTGGCCGCCGCGCTAGCAGGTTGTGGCAAGACCTTTTACTATGCCGGCCGCGTACTACCCCCCAGTGGCCTGGAAAATCGCGTCATGATTGCCATCCAGAACCCCAACGCGCTGACCAAGGGGGAACTCGAAATCGTCGACGCTTATTACGACACGCGCGCTGGCTATAACGGTAAACCGGCCTTCTTTTCCATTAGCGGCTATGGTGGCGCCTTACCCATTTCCATCCAGAGTATGCCGGAGCAACAACTAGGAGCCGTCTACGGGTCTGGCGATGGCACCTTTGCCTTGATCAGCTACCAGGGCGAAAAAACGGCGACCCCGACTGTCAGCGGCCTGAATGGCTTGTCGTCCAGCATCTTCATCACCCGCAGCGAGCAATATGTCTTCGCTGCCAGCCAGACCTCTGCTGTTTTTACTGCAGTGAATCAGTCTGCGGGTACGTCCCAGGCTCTCAGCCTTCCTGGCGTGTACCGCGTCAGCGTGAATCCGGGAGGTTCTGTTGCGCTGGCATTCGTCCAGAATTCCAATTACGCCTATTACCCGCGGCAGCTTTCGACCGCGCAATCGATCGCTTTTTCCGGAGGGCCGTCCACCTGGCCTAAAGCCGCCGCTGACTGCGAGCCACAGCAGGCGCCTTCGTGGTGTCTCTTCCAGATGCAAAGTCCCGACCACGTCGATGTAACCGGCAACTACTATGGCGCACCTCTAAGCTTCGACCGCCCCATCAAAGCCGTTTTCTCGGGAGATGGAAGCACCGCCTACATTTTGAACTGCGGCCCTGAGTGCGGCGGATCCAAAGCGTCCATCTCTGTTGTCCCGATTGCGCCGCTCATCTTTCTACAGGGTCAACAATCGGGCTTGTTGCCGTGCAATCTTCCTTCGGTCTCTTCGTGTCCCAATGCGAGCGATGCCCCGATGCTGAACATCCCCGTCCCCGGCGGAGCCAGCAATGCACTGGTCGACTCCACTACCATGTACGTCGTGGGGCAACAGCCGCAGTTGATCCAGGGAGAAACGCTCTACGCCGGCAATCTCACTGTAGTCAACCTTGCCAACAACACTGCCGGTGGGCCCATCGCCATCAGCGACGGCCAGCCCGGCGCGACCAGTCGCCTAATTGAAGCCGATGACAATACTCTCTGGATTGGAATGACAGGTTGCACTGTTGGTGTTCGCTATGCCACTAACCCGGAGGGCGGCTACGGCTGCCTTACCATGTTCAACACCTCGACAAAAACCGTCGATTTGCTGGAGCCCTACCAGGGTGACGCGACGGGCATTGCGGCGGTCACGGGACTGCACAAGATCTACACCGCTGAAGGCGGCCAGGTGTACATCTACTCCACCACGAACGGTTCCGCGATCGACAACCAGTACGTGACCGTGACTGGCACCGCCTCCGATGTCGCGTACATGGATTCGGTCACCGACGCCAACAACACTGTCTATTGACCCCCAATGCCCTCCGAGGCAAGCGAATTTCGAGCTGACATTCTCGCCATCGCCGCGCATCGCGACGACGTCGAACAGACCTGCGGAGGAACCCTGTTGCGGATGGCTGCGCGCGGCCTGCGCACGGCAATCCTCGATCTGACTCAAGGCGAAGCCGGAACGCGAGGCACTGCGGATGAGCGCGCCGGCGAAGCTGTGGAAGCCGCCCGCATCCTGGGAGTTGGCTGGCGCCAGGCGCTCGATCTCCCAGACGGCGCCATCGCCAACAATCTTGAAAATCGTGTGGCCGTTGTGCGTATTCTGCGTCAGGTCCGGCCTCGCGTTGTCATCCTTCCGTACTGGCGGGCACGTCATCCTGACCACGCAATCAGCGCAACGCTCGGCGCCGAAGCGTGCTTCCTCTCCGGCCTGAAGAGAATCGACACCGGAACCGAACCTCATCGCCCGTTCAAAATTGTCTACGCCAGTCTGTACGCCGATGTGCGGCCGAGCTTCATAGTGGATATCACGCCGTTTATCGAGCAACGCCATCAGGCCCTCATGGCTTACCGTTCGCAGTATGCCAACCAACCCGCTGGGTCCGACCTTTTTGTCCCGGAAGAAGAGATTCGCGACCGGACCTTTGCAGAGGCGCGGCATTACGGATTGCTCGCCGGCGTGCGTTTCGGCGAACCCTTCGTTCAGAAAGAAGTCGGCCTTGTCGACGACCTCACGCTGCTGCCCGTCCAATCGATCTAGAATGGATGGCGGAATCGTCCAGGGAAGGTTGTCTTCATGAATTCGATCAGCCGCCGCCGCTTTCTTGCCACGACCGCATTGACGGTCGCCTCTACTCGCCTTCGCCCCCAAGACCGAACGCAGATCCAAGCCAGTCTAGTTATCCCGCGTGAAGCAAAAGGGCCGCATATTCCCGACGATTTCGTAGGCCTCTCCTACGAAGTCCAGGAGCTCACAAATCCGGACTTCTTTTCTGCAAAGAACATCGACCTGATTCGCGCATTCAAACAGATTTCCCCTCGGGGCGTTCTGCGCCTTGGCGGCAATACCGGCGAGTTCGGCTGGTGGAAGGCCGCTCCCAATTCTCCCGAGCCCGAGCATTCCCACACTCGCGAGGTTGTCGGTGAACCGAAGGCTAATTATTACGCGGTCACTCCCGAAGCGATCCGCAATCTCGCCGCATTTCTTGAAGCAACCGGCTGGACCTGCCTCTATGGCATCAACATGGGGACCAACACACCAGCTCGCGCCTCTGATGAAGCCGAATTCGTAGCCAGAACACTGGGATCGCACCTGCAATATTTCCAGATTGGTAATGAAGTCGATTTGTTCGGCCGACACCTGCGCGATCCCCAAACCTGGTCCGCGCAGACCTACCTCGCCGAGTGGCTCACGCTCGCCCGCGCGATCTCTTCGCGCGTGCCGACCGCCCGTTTCGGCATGCCCGATATCGCTTTGAATATGTCCTGGCTGCCAGAGATTGCCGAAGCTTGGAGTTCCGTCCAAAATCCGCCGCACGTCACTCGGCTTACGCATCATCATTACTTCGGCGGACCGCCATCAAATCCTGAAGTCAACATCCCAAATCTGCTCAAGCCTGCAGCCACGGTCAAAGTTCAGGGCATGGCCGACATCGCTTCCGCCGCCGCCGCAAAGATGGGCGTCCGCGTTCGGATGACCGAAGGCAACACTTGTTATCGAGGCGGTAAGCCCGGAGTTTCGGACGTTTTTGCTGCAGCTCTCTGGTCAGCCGATTATGCCCTTCTGCTCGCCTCGAACAATTACTCCGGAATTAATTTGCATGGCGGCACAGGCCCCATCATCGCCAGCGGGCTCGGCGGAATCATGTTTGGCGATGAAGTTCTCAAAGCCGCCGGCGCTACACCGGAGCAGATAGCCACCCACCCACATCCTTACTATTCGCCGATTGCCCAATTTGGCTCCGCATTCGATCTGCAGCCCGTTGCTTACGGTCTTATCTTTGCGGGACAGCTGACTGGAGCCACACTCATCGAAGCCGATCTGACCTCGAAGCTTCAAGGATTCGGCATCAACGCAACGGCCTATGCCGCAAGGCTAAGAAATGGACAAACTTCCGTTGTCATCCTGAACAAGGACTTGAATAACGATCTAGTAGTTCGCCTGGATTTCGGTTCTGTGAAATCAGGTGCTGTTGAGATTGACTCGTTACAAGCGCCGTCGCTCGAGAGCCGCGAAGCTCACATCGCGCGAACAGCGAGAGCCGGCCAAATTAAAGATGGAAAGTTTGCCACGCTCGTTCGCCGAGCCTCAGGCGTTCGTATCACTGTTGCGTAAAGCCGGGATCGGCTGCCATGAGAGAATTAAGCTGATTTCGGACCACGCCGCCAGTTCCGCTGTGTTCTTCCACTGCAAGTGTCCTTGCAAAAAATTGATCTACGAAGTTTCTGCATATCGGGGGTCAGACCATGCCGCAGACCTGGAACCCTGAAACCTACGGCCGGCACGCCGCCTTTGTGCACGAGCTCGCCGGGGGCGTAGTCGAGTGGCTCGCAGCCCAACCTGGCGAGAGCATTCTCGACCTTGGCTGTGGCGACGGTCAACTGACACAGCGCATCGCCGCTTCTGGCGCCAGCGTCGTCGGCATAGACTCTTCCCCGGCAATGGTGAAAGCCGCACGGGCATCGGGAGTAAAAGTCGATCAGGGCACCGCGGAAAAGCTGCCGTATCCCGATCACATCTTCGAAGCCGTCTTCTCAAACGCCGCGCTGCACTGGGTTCGTGGCCAGGATGAAATGCTTTCGCAGGTACATCGCGTGCTTCGCCCCGGCGGACGATTTGTTGCGGAGATGGGTGGCCATGGCAACATTGCCGCCATTCGCGTCGCATTCGCGGCTGTTCTTTCTCATCATGGATTCGCTGACCTTGGCGAGCGCGGGAACTACTACCCGACGTCGGAGGCCTATCGCAACCGCCTTGAGCGTCACGGATTCAAAGTGGACAAGATCGTTCTCTTCCCTCGCCCCACTCCGTTGGATGACAGCGGCATGACCGGCTGGCTCAATACCTTCTACCGTGGCGCGCTCGATGCCCTTCCAGAAGCTCTGCGAATCACAGCGGTCGAAGAAGCAGTCGCCCTGCTGGCTCCTGTTCTTCGTTGCCACGACGGTCACTGGACAGCGGACTATGTTCGCCTGCGCTTCGTCGCAAAGGTGTAACTCGTCTCTGTCGGATGTTTATCCCAACCGCCCAGAACTTAGCCGGGTAACAAACTGCGACTTACACAGCCAGTAAGAATTCCGGAGAAATCATTACCTGATCGTTATCAGAAACCGGGGAGTAGCCGTGGCAAGGCCGCTCCCCGATTGATCATCTCTCCGCCTCAGTCTGCCGCCAGTAACTTGGTGCGGAAGAACAAGCCCGCTACAATCCCGCCCAGGCTGGGAAACACGAGAAAAAGCCATAGCTGTTTGATCGCCTGGCCACCCACAAATATCGCCGGACCGAGGCTCCGCGCCGGATTCACACTCACTCCCGTAATGTGAATGCCGAAGAGGTGAATTGCCATCAGGGTGATGCCGATGGCCAGCCCGGCAAACCCCGTCGGCGCGCTCTTCTGCGTCGATCCCAGAATCACAATCACGAAGATCATGGTCGCGAAAAACTCAAACAGGATGGCGGATGGCTGATTGTATCCGCCTTGATAACCCGGCCCCCAGCCATCCTGTCCGAGGCCGTTCGCTGCAAGACTGTATCCGGTAGTACCAACGGCGATCATCAGTAGCACCCACGCCGCCAGGATTGCGCCGGCGAATTGCGCGATCCAATACTTGATCAGTGCCCCGAACTTGATTCCACCTGCGACCCAGACGCCAAGGCTCACCGCCGGATTCACGTGGCCGCCTGAGATGGGGCCGATGCCATAGATCGCAGCGACCTGAGCAAGGCCGAACGCAGCGGCGATACCGACAATGCCAACCTTATCGCCGGCGACGACCGCCGTTCCAACGCCAAACAACACCAGGATGAATGTGCCCACCAGTTCCGCAAGGAATATCTTCACGTTCCCTCCATGTAGATGCTGACAGAATTCGTTTCGTAGTTCGCAAGCGCCACGCCTCCAAATGCCCGGCGCGGTGCCCACGCAGTCTTGCAGACAGGCTCACCCAGAGTCAAGAAAAAATCTGGCCACAAAAAGGCGCGTGCACTTGAACCGCGGTATCTTCTCGAAAGGGCGATATGTAAACCTCCTCAAGTTCATTTCCCGGGCGAGTCACTCTGGTCCGCCGCCCAGCATGTGCTAACGTTCAAGCGTGAACGATGGCGCCTCGGTAGAGAGAAAAGCAAAGAAAAGTGGGCGCCGCCTGACGGGCCTCACCAAAAAGGATGGTCTGATCCACCATCCTTTCGACCTCGAATTCGGCGTCCGGACGAGCGGCCTGGTTGCGGGCCGTCATCTTGGCTCCGGGCACCGCAACGACCGCCACGTAACCGCCTACTACGCGGTCGCTCCTTCGGTTTTTCAAGGCATGATCGTCGAATGGCGGCGGCACCGGCCGATAGCGCCCATCGATGAATACACCTTCGTCGATCTCGGCGCCGGCATGGGTCGAGCCATGCTGCTTGCCGCTGCTTATCCTTTTCGCGCGATCATCGGCGTGGAGCTGCATCCCACTCTGGCGCGCATTGCGCGGAAAAATCTCGCCTTTTGGCGCGCTTCCCGGCGCACGCGCGTGCCTTTGCGCGTGTTCTGCCGCGACGCTCTGGATTTTCCGCTCCCCGACGGCCCGACTGTCGTTTTTCTATTCAATCCCTTTGGCGCACCAGTGCTGCGCCGACTTTTGCGGAACTGGAGGGGGACTCTTGCCGAACGCCCGGCCCGTTTGGATATCATGTACGTCAACAACGAGCAGGAGAGCATTCTTCGTCGCGAGCCGGAATTCGAGCGATTATTTCTTGGCCGGATCAGGCGCTCTCACGCGGACGCCGTCGCCGATCGCACGATTCTGAAGCGCCAGCCAGGAGCTGAGTACGCGGCACCCGGATGGGAGGATTGTTCCATTTATCGCTGGACCGGACGTTCATCCTAAGACCGAAAATGTTCATCGGCCCTTTGCGATGAGTAAGCGTTTTCCAGATTGTCAAACATGGGCTGCCGCAGTAGGATGGCGAGGTCATGAACAACCGAATCCTCGCGTCCTTTGTGCTGGCCTTCGTGCCAGCCGCCATGATCGCCCAGGCGCCTTCTTTGACCATTCAAGTTGACCATCCTACCGCGACAGTCAGCCCAACGTTTTATGGCCTCATGACCGAGGAGATTAACTACTCATACGACGGCGGCCTTTACCCCGAGTTGGTGCGCGATCGCGTGTTGGATCGCGTGTGGGACGCGCTAAGAATCTGGCCCATAGTGGCGCGCGGCGATTCCATCGTTAACGTGTCCGCGGACGAGAGTGACGGCCCGAGCGCTGCGCTTCCGCGCAGCCTTAGGGTCACGGTCGCCAAGGCCAGCGCGGCGTCGCCCGCAGGTGTCGAGAATGGGGGCTACTGGGGCATTCCCGTGCGGCCTCACACCGCCTACTCTGGATCTTTCTATGCCAAGACTGACAGCCCTGGACTTTATGTCACCATCGCTCTTCAAAACGATCAGACCGGTGCATTCGCGGCTTCAGCCACCGTCACCGGCCTGACCGGCGAATGGAAGCGATTCACATATACCCTCAAGACCGGCGATGTGCCAGTCTCGTCGAGTAACCACCTTATTCTCACAATCGCCCAGCCCGCCACGTTGTGGCTCAACCTGGTATCGCTCTTTCCTCCGACCTATCATGACCGGCCCGGTGGGAATCGCGTTGACCTGATGAATCTCCTGGCCGCCATGCAGCCCAAATTCCTTCGCTTTCCCGGCGGCAATTATCTTGAAGGCGATCACATCGCCGAGCGCTTCGACTGGAAGAAGACCATCGGTCCATGGGTCGACCGGCCCACACACCGAAGCCCGTGGAACTACCGCTCCTCCGACGGCATGGGCCTGCTCGAGTTTCTCGAGTGGTGCGAGGACCTGAAAATGCAGCCTTTGCTCGCCGTCTATGCCGGCTATTCTCTGGCGCAGGAGCACGTCGATCCAGGTCCGGCGCTAGAGCCCTATGTCAAGGACGCACTCGACGAAATTGAATATGTCACTGGCGGCGTCGACACGAAATGGGGCGCCGAGCGCGCCAAAGACGGCCATCCCACCCCTTTCCCGCTCCACTACATCGAAGTAGGCAATGAGGACGGCTTCGATCGTTCCGGGTCCTATGACGGGCGTTACGCGCAGTTCTATCACGCCATCAAACAGCGCTATCGCGACCTTCAGATCATCGCCACAACGCCGGTGAAGAGCATCAAGCCCGACGTGCTCGATGAGCACTTTTACATGTCGGCGCAGGAGTCGTTCACTCAAGCACATCATTACGACGCCGCCGATCGCAAAGGGCCGAAAATCTTTGTCGGCGAGTGGGCCACGCGCGAGGGCGATCCCACGCCAGACCTCGAAGCGGCTCTGGGTGACGCCGCCTGGCTCACAGGTCTTGAGCGCAACAGCGATCTCATCATGATGGCGAGCTACGCCCCTCTCTTCGTCAATGTCAATCCCGGCGCCATGCAGTGGGCGCCCGATCTCATCGGTTACAACGCGCTCTCAAGCTACGGCTCACCAAGCTATTGGACCCAGGTGATGTTCTCCTCTCATCTCGGAACCGAGATTGTGCCCGCCGCGCTCGCCAATGCTCCTCCGCGCGTCTTTGCTTCCGCAACCCGCGACGATGCAAAGCGCAAGCTCTTCGTCAAAATTGTCAACGCGACTTCAACTGCTCAACCCCTCGCCATTGACCTGGCAGGCGCAGGTAAATTGGGGCACAGTGCCACACTCACCACGATGAGCGGCAAGACGCCGAATGCGACGAACACCATCGCAGATCCAGATGCCGTGAAGCCGTCCTCCCGCACAGTCTCTGTTGTGGGCCCAAAGTTTACGCAAACCTTCGCGCCCTATTCGGTGAACGTTCTGGAGCTGAGCTATTGAATCCTCTCCGACGAGTCGCCTGAATTTCGAATGCCCGATCCCCGTCTCTCGTCAAGCAGGCGGCAGGATCGGGCCCGATTCCGACCGCCCTTCCCTTCCCACTCTCTGCGTGTCTCGCGTAAAGTAAATCCATTGTGATTGTCGACTTCGCAAGGCGAGCGCACGACCATAACTGGGAGATGGATCCCATTACTCGATCCCTGCTCGATACCGATTTCTACAAGCTCCTCATGCTCCAGTTCATCTGGAAGAATTTCCCGCGCACGCGCGCCACGTTCACGCTCATCAATCGCACCCCCTCGGCACGGCTCGGCGAAATCGTCAGCTTCGCACAATTGCAGGAACAACTCGAAGCAACGCGCCGCCTTCGCTTCCGCAAATCCGAACTGGTCTGGCTCGCCGGCAACTCGTTTTTTGGCCGCCGCGGAATCTTCGAGCCCGCGTTTCTCGATTGGCTGGAACACGAATTCGAGCTTTCCGACTTCGATCTTTCAATTCGCGACGGGCAACTGGAACTTCGCTTTGAAGGCCTCTGGTCCGGAACTTCGATGTGGGAAATTTACGCGCTCTCGGAGATCGGAGAACTCAAAACGCGCGCAGCGCTCAAGCACCTGAGCGAATTCGAGCTCGATATTCTCTACGCGCGCGCCAAATCCAGGCTCTGGGACAAAATGGAGCGCCTCCGCGGCGTCCCTAATCTCAGCATCAGCGACTTCGGGACGCGCCGCAGGCACAGCTTTCTCTGGCACGAGTATGTCGTGAACGCAATGCTCGACACCATCGGCCTGGGCTTCTCCGGAACGTCCAACGCCTTCCTGGCTTACAAGCACGATCTTGAAGCTATCGGCACCAATGGCCATGAGCTGCCCATGGCCATGGCCGCGCTCGCGCGCGACGACGACGAGTTGCGTAACTCTCAATACGCACTGCTCGAGCTGTGGCAACGAAGCTATCAGGGCGAGCTTCTAATTTTGCTCCCTGATACATTCGGTACCACGCAGTTTTTGCGCGGCGCTCCCGATTGGGTGGCCAACTGGACCGGCCAGCGCATCGACAGCAAGGATGCCTACGTCGCCGGCGACGAGTATATTGCCTGGCTTGAGCGCCACGGCCGCGATCCGCGCCAAAAGCGGCTAATCGCCAGTGACGCCCTCGATGTCGAGCAGATCCTCGGTCTTCACGCCTACTTCGCCGGGAAACTGCTCAACGGCGCTTCGCCTGACGACTTCCGATCTGCAAGTGACTTTCACGATCCGGACCGCTGGATTCCCGATCGCCGCATTCGCTTCAGCGCCGGATGGGGCACACTGCTGACCAATGACTTTCGCGGTTGCAACCCCCAGGGTAATGACGGTTTCAATCCCGTCGGCCTGGTTTGCAAGCTCAGCGAAGTTGACGGCAGACCTGCAGTCAAGCTTTCGGACAACTACTCCAAGGCGATGGGTGATCCCATCGAAGCCGAGCGGTATCGTCGCGTCTTTGGCGTCGCCGGGCTCGCAGACGTTCCTGTATTGACGTGATCTCTCCAGCAAACTATGCAGGACAGCTTCGGCAGGAGCTCATGCTGCGCAATCGCAGCTACGCGCGCGGACGCGCATATGTTGAGAGCTATGGCAGCGCACCTGTTGTCGTGTACGAGCCCGACGGTGGCCGCCACGGCAATTTTGTCGATCTTGCGTACAGCGCAATCGTCGCAAACCCCGCCTGGATGCGGCGCTTTGACAAGATTCACGCCCAGGCTGCACGTTCCCTTCCCCGGCCGGCGCTCGACCCCATCCGCCGCTGGCGCGAGCTCGACTCTTCCATGAGTTCCGACGCCCTGTTGATGAATATATTCTGCACACCCGGTGTCGCGGACTCCGCAGCGATTCGGTACGCGCTTGGCGTCGAGGACCCAGCCGAGCCCATCTTTGGCTGGAAAGCGCGTGTACCACTTAACAACGGCCGCTTCGACCGAACCGAGGTGGACTTACGCTTCGGTTCTCTGCTTGTCGAAGCAAAACTCACTGAGGTCGGCTTTCAGACGCGCGCTACGTCCATCGTCGAATCCTATCGCGACTTCGACATTGTTTTCGACCGTGAACGCCTGCCTCGCGCAGAAATCCCAACGTCGCGTTGGCTGCGAGCCAGCGAATTCCCGGAAGATGCTTCACAGGAGTTTGAAAGCATTGTCGCCGATCCCTCCCTCGTTTCCGCGGTCGATACAATCTTTCGTCCCCCCGGCGAAGCTGGCTACTCTGCCTATCAGCTCATCCGCAGCGTGTTGGCCGCCTATGCCAGCGATTACAGCTTCTGCGTCATCCATGATGAGCGCCGCCCCGACCTGCGCGAAGAATGGTTTCAGGTTATGGCAGCGGTCAAAAGCGCCGCTTTAAGTGTGCGCCTCAAGGTCCTCACCTGGCAGGAATTAGCGGCACTTCTTCCTGAGGCGTTGCAGGAATTCCTCGACGCAAAATATGGAATTGTCGCACCGGGCAAAACTCCTTCGCCGATTGTCGGCTCAACAGAATCTGCCGGTTGATTGATTCAACTTCGCTACAGTCCCAGGACCTTTCGGTTGCGCACCGCGTCCGCGTCGCCGCCCGCAAAATCGTCAAACGCCCGATCGGTCACGCGAATGATCTGATCGCGCACGAACTTCGCACCCTCCGCAGCGCCCTGCTCCGGATGCTTGATGCAGCACTCCCACTCCACGACTGCCCATCCCGCATAGTCGTATTGCGCCATCTTGCTGAAGACCTGATGGAAATCGATCTGCCCGTCGCCGAGCGAGCGGAAGCGGCCCGGCCTGTCGACCCACTCCTGATAGCCGCCGTAAACTCCCGACCGCCCACTCGGCCGGAACTCTGCGTCCTTCACGTGAAACGCCCGCACGCGATCGTGATAGAGATCAAGGAAAGCAAGATAATCCATCTGCTGCAGCACCATGTGGCTCGGGTCGTACAGAATATTCGCGCGCGGATGATCGCCGACCGCGCCAAGAAAGCGCTCGAAGGTCGCGCCGTCGTGTAAATCCTCGGCCGGATGCAGCTCGAAGCACACATCCACTCCAGCATCATCAAATGCATTCAGAATCGGCATCCAGCGGCGCCCCAATTCCTTGAAGGCCTCGCCGATCAGCCCCGCAGGCCGCTGCGGCCATGGGTAGAAAAACGGCCACGCGAGCGCGCCCGAAAATGTCGCATGTGCATTCAGTCCCAGGTTGCGGCTGGCCTTAGCGGCCCACCAAAGTTGTTCCACTGCCCACGCCGTCCGTGCTTTTGCGTTTCCGTGCAATTCCGGCGGCGCAAAGGCGTCGAGCAGCGTGTCGAACGCCGGATGACTCGCGACCAATTGGCCCTGCAGATGTGTGGACAGTTCCGTGATCGCGAGTCCGGCCTGCTCTGCGATTCCCGTGACTTCGTCGCAGTAGGCCTGGCTCTCGGCAGCGCGCTCAAGGTCGAAAAGCCTCCTGTCCCAACTCGGAATCTGGATGCCCACGTAGCCGAGACCTGCCGCCCACTTCGCCATGCCCTCCAGCGTGTTGTAGGGCGCCTCATCGCCGGCAAACTGCGCCAGAAAAATCCCTGGTCCCTTAATCGTTCTCATTCTTCCTCCTCACGGCATCGCGCAAGGCTCTAGAAATCAACCCAGGCGCCTCTGCGATTGCTCTCAAGCGCGCGCTCAATAAAGCGCATCCCTCGCACGCCGGCTCGAATGCCCGGCAGCGTGGCCGGCATTTCATCGGTACCTGTGTGGCCCAGCTTCCACGCGATAAGTACCTCTGCAAACTCTCGATAGAGCACGGCGAAGGCTTCAAGATAACCCTCTGGGTGTCCCGCCGGAGTGCGCGCCACAGCTTTTGCATCAGGGGCCAAGTATTCTGTCGACGCGTGATAGATTTCCTCCGGCTTGTCGATACCTATCACAATCAGCCGGTTGGGATCCTGCTGCCGCCACTCGAGTGATCCCTCTTCGCCATAAATGCGTAGAAGCAATTCGTTCATCTCGCCTGCAGCAATTTGCGAGCAGGCCAGCGTTCCGGCCGCATCGTTGCTCATCCTCACGAACGCGTTGCAATCGTCGTCCAGCCTGCGCCCCGGTACCACGGAGCGCAACGTCGCATTGATCTGCGTTACTTCAAGGCCGCTCACGTATTCGAGCAGATGAAATGCATGCGTGCCAATATCGCCAATCGCGCCGCCGGGCCCGCTTCGCGCCGGGTCGCTCCGCCACTCCGCTTGTTTGTGGCCAGTGGTCTCAATCGGCCGGCTCAGCCATCCCTGAAAATACTCGACCGCGACCTTGCGAATCTTCCCCAGCTTGCCTGCCGCGCACATCGCTCGCGCTTCGCGCACCATCTGGTATCCCGCGTAGGTGTGCGTAAGCCCGTAGGGAAGCCCCCCCTTCTTCACTGCCGCCTCTAGCTGAAGAGCCTCATCGTATGTCGCCGTTGCCGGCTTGTCGCTCATGACTGGAATGCCTGCTTCGAGCGCCGCAATCGCAATGGGCAGGTGCAGGTGATTCGGCGTCACGATGGTCACGAAATCGATTCCATCCGGCCGTTTGAGCTCGGCTTCAATCATCTGCCTGTAATCCGCATAGGCGCGGGCGGGATCGACGTGGAACTTCGCACCCGCCTCTCGCGAGCGCTCCGCTGACTGTGAGAAAGCTCCCGCAACCAGCTCGATCTTCCCATCCAGCTCCGCCGCAATACGATGCACGGGGCCGATGAACGCGCCCGGTCCGCCGCCGACCATCCCCATGCGCAACTTGCGTTCTTCCGCCATCAGATCCCTTTCTACCGCACTTCAGTTCCCTTGCTCGCTTTCTTTCTGTTCGCTGTTTCTTGCCTCTACACGTTCACTCCGCTTGCAAGATAGCCGCCATCAACCGAAAGCACTTCGCCGGTCACGAAACCTGCTGCTTCCGACGCCAGGAAGATCGCCGGGCCCACCACTTCTCGCGGTTTGCCAAAGCGATGCATCGGCGTGCGGATCAGCAATTCCTCGCCGCGTTGTGTATCCTTCACCATCGGCGCGCTCATTTCTGTCGGAAACACACCCGGTGCAATCGCGTTCACGTTTACGCCCGACTCCGCCAGTTCGATTGCCAGCGTCCTGGTGAGCGAGGCCACTCCACTTTTGCTCGCGCCATACGCCGCGAGCTGGTACGAACCGCGAAACGCCGTCGACGAAGCAACGTTAATGATGCGTCCATAGTGCGCATCGACCATGGACCGCCCGAAAATCTGGCACGCGCGCATGGTTCCCGTCAGGTTGGTATCGATAATCCTTAACCATTCGTCTTCATCTTCGTCGAGCGTGGGCACTTTCTTTGCCATGCCCGCGGCATTTACCAGGATGTCCACCTTATCGAACGCCGCAATCACTGCATCGTGCAGTCGCTGGATGGATGGCCGATCCAGAACGTCGCATTGCACGCGAAGCGTGCGCCGGCCCAAAGCTTCGATCTCCGCGGCCACCGCATCCACGTGCTCTTTCATTCGCGAACTCGCCACTACAGCCGCGCCCGCTTCGACGAAACCCAACGCAATCTCGCGTCCGAGGCCGGTCGTCCCGCCGACAATGACCGCAACCCGCCCGTCCAACTCAAAAAGCTCTTGCCCCTTCAATAAATACCCCCGCCGTCCTCGACGATCGCTCGTTCGCACCGCACAAAACAAGCGTTCAAGCCAATCGTCAAACACCCCTAGCCTAAATCATTTCCCTTTCGCAAATTTGCGTCTCGGCTCACTGACCGCCAGCGGTCGAGTGAGCTAGAGTATTCATTGACCCATGAACCCGCTCTCGATTCCCGATTCCAAGCGTCGATGGGACTGCCTGAGCCTCGGCGAAGTCATGCTTCGCCTCGATCCGGGCGAAGGCCGCATCCATACCGCGCGCCAATTCCAAGTGTGGGAGGGCGGCGGCGAATATAACGTCGCGCGTGGCCTGCGGCGCTGCTTTGGCATGCGTGTCGCCGTCGCTACCGCGCTCGCCGATAATCCCGTGGGCCGCCTCGTTGAGGATCTTATTCTTCAGGGCGGCGTCGACTCCTCGCTCATCCGCTGGGTGCCCTACGACGGCGTCGGCCGAACCGTCCGCAACGGACTCAACTTTACCGAGCGTGGCTTCGGCGTGCGCGCAGCAGCCGGCTGCTCGGACCGCGGCCATACCGCCATCAGCCAGGTCAAGCGTGGAGACTTTGATTGGGACTTGATTTTTGGAAACCAGAACGCCACGAAGTGGTTCCACACCGGCGGCATCTTCGCCGCGCTCTCCGCTTCTACCGCTGACGTGGCCGTTGAAGCGATGGACGCAGCCCGCAAGTATATGACGCCCATCTCCTACGACCTGAACTTCCGCGACTCGCTCTGGAAATCAATCGGTGGCAAAGCCAAGGCGCAGGAAGTGAACCGCGCGATCGTCCGCAGAGTCGACGTTCTGCTCGGTAATGAAGAGGATTTCTCCGCCATGCTCGGCATCGCCATCAAGGGTGTCAGCGACGACTTCGCCGAGCTGCCTATCGCCGGCTACGAAGAGATGCTTCGAGAAGTGGCCGGCACTTATCCCAACCTGAAACTGGTTGCCAGCACATTGCGCACCGTCCACTCCGCCAGCCGCAACGCCTGGGGCGCAATTGCGCTCTACGAAGATAAGATCGTTCACGTTCCGCAGCGCGACATCGATATCCTCGATCGGGTGGGCGGCGGCGACAGCTTCGCCTCCGGACTGATCTACGGCTTGCTCCTGAATAAAGGAATAGACTGGGCCGTCCAGTGCGGCGTAGCCCACGGCGCCCTCGCGATGACCACTCCAGGCGATACGAGCATGGCGACATTCGCCGAGGTCGAACGCGTCATCAAAGGAGGCTCGGCGCGAATTGCAAGGTGACCTGCCAGCTTGCTGACCGGCTTGCCTGCTCGCTTCGCCAGCTCCGCTTTTGTGAGGTTTATTCCAATGGCCGAAACCACCCAGCAAATCATCGAACGCGTTGGCCTCATCCCAGTTCTCCGCGCCAAGAGTGTCGCACAAGGCCGCGCCGTCGTTGACGCCATGGTCGCCGGCGGTGTTACCGTCGTTGAAGTGACGATGACCGTTCCCGGCGCCATCGATCTCATCAAAGAGCTTAAGAAAGCCTACCCATCGGGCTTCCTGCTCGGCTCGGGCACTGTCACCACCGCCGATCAGGCACAGGCGACAATTGATGCCGGCGCAGAATTCGTCGTGAGTCCGAGTCTCCATCCCGAAGTAATCCGCGTGACGAAAGCCAACAACAAAATCTCGTGCCCCGGCGCACTTACGCCAACCGAGGTCATCACGGCTTGGAACTCGGGAGCCGACTACGTCAAGATCTTTCCCTGCTCAGCAGTTGGGGGTGCAAGCTATCTAAAATCGCTGCTCGCTCCTTTTCCGCATCTCAAGCTCATACCTACTGGTGGTGTCACGCTCCAAACCGCCGCGAGCTTCATCCATGCCGGCTCGCGCGCCCTGGGTGTGGGTAGCGATCTTGTCAATCTGGCCGCCATTGACGCAGGCCACCCAGCAACGATCACCGAAGCTGCCCGGAGATATCTAAAAGTCCTCGTCGACGCGCGAAAGGCCTAACCCGGCGCCTGCGACGCCGATCAGTCCTCCGATTCGGCCGCTCGCCGACTGCTAACTCGCTGACTGGCCAACTCGCTGCTCTTTTACCTCAGCAAACAGCCAAGCGTAGAGCGCCACGCCTATGTAGCAGGCAACGGGAACCAGGTAGGCGGCGCGCAGTGGCAGCACTCCCATGAGTTTCGTCAGCACCGCACCGCCCAGGATTGCCATTACAAGCAGCGATCCCCACGCCCGTCGCCGACTCGACATAATTGATGCGCCGCTTTGCGGCCGCCGCTCTCCGTTCTGCGCATATAATCCGTCGGTGAGGTGGTCTCATTCCCGCAAGTCTTCGCTGGAATCTGTTCCACTCAACAAAATGCAGCCGCTTGAAGCCGCTTCAATCGAATCCGCGCGCCACTCATTCGCCGAAGAGATATGCAAAGCCAACGCCATCGCTTCGCCCGCCATTCTGGCCGCATTCTCCACTGTTCCCCGCGAACGATTCGCGGGTCCGGGGCCGTGGTTGATCCAGGCCAGCGGCACAAAGTCCTTCACTGAAAGCACGGAGCCACGCAGTGTTTACCAAGATTCGCTTATTGTTCTCAACGCGGACAAGCACCTGAACAACGGGCAGCCTAGCCTTTGGGCGTTTCACCTGAGCCTGCTCGATGTTAAGCCTGGCGATTCGGTCCTTCATCTCGGTTGTGGCGCCGGCTACTACTCGGCTATCCTCGCCGAACTTGTGGGCCCGCCCGGCCGCGTAATCGCCGTCGAAATTGATGAATCCCTCGCAGATCGCGCCCGGATCGCGCTCGAGCCGTGGCCGCAGGTCTCTGTCGTTCATGCCGACGGAGCGCGTGGTCCATTCGATCCAGCCGACGACATCGTCGTAAGCGCCGGCGCAACGCATCCTCTACCTGCGTGGCTCGCAGCTCTCAAGCCCGGCGGCAAGCTTCTCTTCCCGCTCACTCCCACCCGTGGGCCCGGCACTATGGCAACCATCACAGAACAAAGCGAACTTCTCTTTGCTGCCACACTATGCGGCTCTGTCTTCTTTGTCGATTTTGAAGGAGCGCGCGAGCAGGGGGTCAGCGATGACCTGGCCAAGGCACTGAAGCGCGATCGAGGTTTCAGCGTGCGATCTTTCCGTTTGGACGCCCACCTGCAAACCGACACCTGCTGGCTTCATGGCAACGGCTGGTGTTTTTCACGCTGTGTGCCCATCCCCGAACGGACCAGCTAATCTTCACAGCACACGCGCCAGCCACTTCCCGGTGTGGGAATGCAGGTTCGCAGCGATCTTCTCCGGCGGTCCCTCAACAACAATCCTTCCGCCGCCCTCGCCGCCCTCCGGCCCCAGATCGATCACCCAATCCGCGCTCTTGATCACGTCCAGGTTGTGCTCAATCACGACGAGCGAACCTCCGCCGTCAATCAGCTTGCGAAAGGCTGTCAGCAGCTTTGAAACGTCGTCGAAGTGAAGTCCAGTCGTGGGCTCGTCGAGAATGTAGAGCACGCGGCTCGCTTGCGATGGCTTCGCAGTTGCGTTCACTGCGCGTACTGCGGACAAATGCGCGGCCAGCTTCACACGTTGAGCCTCGCCACCAGAAAGCGTTGTCGCAGATTGGCCGAGACGCAAATAACCCAGACCGATTTCATCAAGGACCGCCAGTTTTTCTACCAGGCGCGTTTGTCCGGCAAAAAAGCGTAGTGCTTCCTTCACCGTCATCTGCAGAACTTCATGAATGTTCTTGCCCTTGTACTCGACCCCAAGAATCCGCGCCTGATAGCGTGTTCCGTTGCAGTCCTCGCATGGCAGCTCCACATCGGCGAGGAACTGCATCTCCACCGTCACCGTGCCATCGCCTTCGCAGGTGTTGCAGCGCCCGCCCGGAACATTGAATGAGAAATGTCCCGGCGTGAGCGAAAGCCGTTTTGCTTCGGGCTGCGCGGCAAACAATTCGCGGACCAGATCGAAGCCCTTGATGTAAGTGATCGGATTCGAGCGTGGTGTGCGGCCAATTGGGGTCTGATCGACCAGAACGACGTCGTTCAGCCGCTCTGCGCCGCTCAACGAACTGAAAACGCCCGAAGGGTCACTGCCGTCTGACTGGCCCAGAGCCCGCGCGACTGCGCGATAGAGCACCTGGTGCACCAATGTCGATTTCCCTGACCCCGAAACGCCCGTGACAGCAACGAGCATTCCCAGCGGAATCTCCACGTCGAGCCCGTGCAAATTGTTAGCGCGGGCGCCGCGCAGAGCCAGCTTTTCGCGTCCTGGGGCACGCCGCCTGGTGGGCACGGGAATGGAAATCTTCCCACTTAAGTAACGCCCGGTCAGTGACGCTGGATTGGCTTCGATCTCCGCCAGCACGCCTTCCGCCAAAAGCTTCCCGCCGAACTCACCCGCTCCGGGCCCTAAGTCGAGTAGATGATCTGCCGCGCGCAGAATGTCGGCGTCATGCTCAACCACAAGAATCGTATTGCCCAGATCGCGCAGCTCTTCCAGGATATGAATCAGCCGCGCTGTGTCGCGCGTGTGGAGTCCAATCGAGGGTTCGTCGAGCACGTACAACGCACCCACCAGCCGCGAACCGAGCGAAGTCGCGAGCTGAATTCTTTGCGCCTCGCCGCCGCTCAACGTCGATGCCAGCCGGTCGAGCGTCAGATACTCCAACCCCACCGCCACCAGGAAACTGAGCCGTTGCCGCACTTCGAACAGAATCGGACCTGCAATCTCTTCCTGCATCGGCGAAAGCTTCAGGCCGTCGAAAAACTCCTTTGCTTGCGCAATCGTCAGCGCTGTCGCCTGGCAGATGTTCTTTCCCGCCAGCCGGACTGCCCGCGCCTCCGCCCGCAGCCGCTGCCCACGACAGTCAGGGCAAACGGCGTAGCCGCGATACTTGCTCAGCATTACGCGCACATGCAGCTTGTATTTCTTGCGCTCCAATTGCGCAAAAAAGCCCATCACTCCCGGGAACGCATCCTTGCCCTCGGCCGCGGTCTTACCGCGCAGCACCGTCTCACGGGCCGTTTCGGTCATCTCACGCCACGGAACATCCAGTGGCACACCCAACTCTCCCGCTCGCTTGCGCAGTTCGCTGAACCATGGCCGATACTTCGGCCGGTTCCACGGATCGATTGCTCCAGCCGCCAGCGTAAGTCCTTGATCGGGAATCACGAGGCCCAAATCGTAATCGACCGTGTTGCCGAAACCCTGGCAGCGCGGGCACGCCCCAAACGGATTGTTGAAGCTGAACAAGCGCGGCTCCGGCTCCCGCGCTGGCCGATGGCAAACCGTGCACTCATACGCCCCGGAAAACCGCAAACGCCTGCGCTCCCCACTGTCATCGCGAGAAGCTTCCTCAAGAATCACCTCGCCTGCTTCGCGGTAACCAGTCTCCACGGCATCCACAATCCGTGCGCGATTCTCGGCGCTGACCACAATTCGGTCCAGAAGCACGAACACTGG
The DNA here is from genome assembly GCA_964533905.1 of uncultured Occallatibacter sp. GTDB lineage: Bacteria > Acidobacteriota > Terriglobia > Terriglobales > Acidobacteriaceae > Telmatobacter. The sequence continues at coordinate 27,052 of CAZHOO010000008.1, forward strand.
CGCGAGAAGGTCGAGATCGATGAGCGACTCCGGCGTCGAGAACTCAAAGAGCCTTCCCTTCTGCCACAGGCGGTTGAATCCGCTTGCCCGCAACTCCGCCAAGCGCGCTTTCACTGACTCCGCGTGCAGCCCTTCGGACGATTTTGCGGCGGCCTTGGTCTTCCCGGCTCCTTTCGCCGCACGGCTTGCGGCTTTCGCTTCCGTCTCCGCTACAGGTACAGCCGCGCTCGTTGCCGGGAAAAGAACATTTAATCGCGTTCCCTCGCCCAGAGCGAGAATCTTCTCGACGGCCTCATCCACCGACTCGCGTTTCACCAGGCCATCGCAATAAATGCAGTGGACCTCACCGCATCGAGCATAAAGCAGCCGCAGGTAGTCGTAAATCTCTGTTGCTGTCGCCACCGTCGACCGCGGATTGCGCGTGGTGTTCTTTTGCTTGATGGCGATGGCAGGCGCCATGCCCTCGATTTCATCCACGTCAGGCTTCTCAATGCGCTCAAGAAACTGCCTCGCGTAAGCAGACAGGGACTCAACATACCTCCGCTGCCCCTCGGCATAGATGGTGTCGAAGGCGAGCGAACTCTTGCCCGAGCCCGACACGCCGCTGATCACCGTCAGCTTGCCATGCGGTATCTCGCACGAGAGATTTTTCAGGTTGTGCGTCCGCGCATTGCGGATAATGATGGCATCGTTCAAAGGGAAGGCACCGATACGGCACATTCAGAGTTGCTGCATGCGGAACCCTTGCAGTTCTGCGCCTTTTTCACCAAGAAAAAGGCGCTCAGCACGATCCCACAGACGGCACGTTAACTCCGAATCTGCCCAACAGAACTTTCGGTCGCGCCACAGTGCTCACTGTGAGCCTAAGGGCGCAACCATCCATCCTTGATTATAAATTGTCCTGCAACCCTGTTTTGAACGATGCAAGCGGGTTCTCGGAATCAGCAGTCTGGGAGCGCTCTCCGCCGAGATTGATGCACTGGCTATTAAAGATGCTGAACCCCAGGCGGGACGGTGCTCAAGCGGGTTGAAATGGAAAGGAATGTTCGCGGCCCATCGATGGCAGATAAAGGAATGGCAATTCAGGTCAGCTAGCGGCTCCTTCGCCAAGACCGAAAACCCCTTCTTCATCCATATCGCGCTGCACGACGCGCCAAGGCGCATGCGCGCGAGCGCCCGAATTGACGCTGATCGGCGTAGGCTCAGTCGTGTGCGAGCGAACTGCTCTAAGTCTTCCCGCCACAAGAAATGCGCGCCGGCCCGCGTGACGATTGTTGTAATCGTATGGCAGGGCTGAATCCCTCTCCCGCTTGCGGTCGAGGACATTCGCAAGTGCCAGCAGAACGGGCGACGCACATGCTGGGCATTGGCTCGCGCAGTTGCCAATGCAATTGCAGTCTGGACACAGATAAGCAGACGCCAGCGGGATATGCTGCATATGGTTGAAATTCATGTGGCCACCTAAATATGAATCGTTTTACCGGCGAACAAGAGCGCAGGACAACGTGACCCCAAAGCGCCCGTTCTGTCTAAGTGGATGCCGCTCTATGGCGGGCAGTTGTTTCTCATTTTGGCCCGGACGGGGCCTTGGTAACGTTCTCTCGAAATGCCTCAAGCGCATTTGGCCAGTAAACTACTTGTGCGAGGCTATTTGTGGTTCGATTCGCTCTTTTCGCCCTGTTTTTGGCGCTGATTTTCGGCCAGACCGCAGCCTCCGCTCAAGATTCCTCATCCTCCGGGGCTTCCGCTCAGCCGCCAGCGGCGACCCCCAATCGTGCCCCAGCCAAAACTCCAGAGCCCCCACCGGCCGAAGTCGCTTCCGCCGAATCGGCGATCGCGAAATCGGACTGGAGAACTGCTGAATCCAAACTCGATGTCTACCTGGCCGCTCACCCGACCGATGCTCGCGCCCTCTTCGATGCCGGTTATGTCGCGGATTTCCAGAATCGTCTTGACGACGCTGCCGCTCTCTATCGCCGCGCCGTGGCAGCAGACCCCAAATCATTCGAGGCTCACATTTCGCTCGGCTTGCTCCTTGCGCGCCAAGACAAACTCGTCGAAGCCCGTCCCGAGTTGCTTGCCGCTACAGCTCTCGATCCCGGCGCCGCCGATCCGGCTTTGAAGGCTCGCGCGTGGCGAGCACTGGCCCGCATCGACAGCGAATCGGATCCAACTGCCGCATCCAGCGACCTTCTTGAAGCTCTCAAGCTCACACCGGAGACTTCAGCCGACACTCTTTTGGCCGCCGAAATCGCCGAAAAAACCGGCCAGGTGGACGCCGCTGCAGCAGCATATCGCCGAGTTCTCGACAAGGACCCCAATTCGCCGGCTGCCTCCGCCGGCCTGGCCCATCTGCTTATAGCGCGAAAAGATTATCCCGGGGCAGAAACGCTCCTTCGTGCCGCGCTCCTCAAGAATCCCGACGACCCCACTCTCTCCGCTCAGCTCGCTACTGTGCTCGCCGATCAGGACAAAGCCGAAGCACTCCCGCTCCTCGAAAAGCTCCACGCCGCCCATCCCGGCGACCCTGCCGTCACGCGCATGCTAGCCGCGGTCCTTGCCGACGCGGGAAACTTCGCCGCTTCCGACCAGCTCTTTCTGCAGCTTCTCGCGGCAGCGCCCGAAGACCCTGAGCTGCTGGTTTCCCACGCTCAGAACCTCGTCCACGAGGGCCAGCTCGATCAGGCCTACGCTGTCTTCAACAAGGTCACGCAAACTGATTCGGCCAACGTCGATGGCTGGAGCGGACTCGCTTTCACGGCCTCGCGTCTCGGCCATCCCGATGTAACCCTGCATGCGCTGGCCATGCGTTCGCGATACTTGCCAGAGAACACATCCACCCTCTTTCTCTGGGCTACCGCCTATGATTCCCTGCATCAGAAAACGCAGGCCGCGGCGTACTACCACCGCTTCCTCGAGGCTTCCGCCGGCAAGCTTCCGAACCAGGAATGGCAGGCCCGCCAACGGCTCCAGATTCTGGAAAGATAGAATTGTCTCTCAATTGCCAGCAAATGAGTGCCGTAGCCGACCCCGCCTCGGCTGCTTTCCTCCGATAGCAGAAAGTCGGGCGATTCCCTTCACGGTTCGCATAGAATAATCGCCCATTTCGGTACCCTTGGTTTTCAGCTCCTCAAAATCGTGCATCTTAATGCTTGCGGTTCGTCACGCAATGTGCGTACTATAGGTTGAAATTGGGGGCAGAACCGCGTTACAGGAGTTTCCCCTATGCGGACTGTGGTTCCCATCGCCGCGCTCCTCGTTCTCAGCCTGAACGTCGGCTCAGTGCGCGCCGCGTCTCCTGACAGCTCTTTACCCGATCAGCAAACGATTGAAGCGCTCGAAGCGCGGGCCGATCAGGCGCAACCGCGCGAACAGTGCTTCCTCTATTCACAACTCGTGCAGCAGTTGACCGAGCTGAGCATTCGTCAATACCAGGCTGGCGAGGTGACCAAAGCCAGTGGCCTGCTGCAGCAGATTCAGCGCATCACCAAGAAAATCCATCTGAACCTTTCCAATAACGACAAGCGCCTCAAGAATGCCGAGCTCATGTTGAGCCACACCGCATTCCGTCTCAGCGAGATGCTTCAGGCCAGCAGTGTTGAAGACCGCCCGCTCGTCGAGCAGACCCTGGCACAGGTCACCGACGTGAAGAATGCCACTCTGCTCCAGGTCTTTCAAAAGTAGACCGCCGCGCGCAAACGGCTTCGTCGGCCCGACCACCCTCTTAAGTACATTCAAACCTTGCCTGCGCCATTTCGTCTTATGTAAATGAGCTGCGGATACCTCTTCTCGCCTCATCCTTGCAACGCGGGGTCCGCGTCCCCCTCTCCTATGCTTGAATTAACTGATTGGAGTCTCCGTTGCCATGCGCCGCCTAACCGTCATCCTCGTTTCGCTGCTCATCTCCGCGCCTCTCGCTGCGCAGAAAGATAAGCCCGAGCCACTGACTGAGGCTCAGCAGGACCAGATCGCCGAGGCCGGCATCTTTCCCGTCGTCCGGATCGGTCTTTACATCAAGTTTCTCGATGAGCATTCCGACACGGTCAAGGGACTCATTCCACGCGCGCATACGGAGGCGCGGGTCCGGCGCCTGAACAGCGAGCTCCAGAACTTCTCCGCCCTCATGGACGAGCTCGGCGATAACCTTGACGTCTACGCGGAGCGCAAAGCGGACATTCGGAAGGCGCTCAAGCCGCTCACCGAAGGCGCCGCGCGCTGGCAGGAATCATTGCATGGCCTGCCCAGCGAGCCCGGCTTCGAACTCTCCCTCAAGGACGCTCTCGACAGCGCAAGCGATCTTTCCGATCTGGCCAAACAACTAACCGCCGATCAGGAAGCCTACTTCAAAGCCCACCCCGACGAAAAAAACCAGGACCGCTACGAGCCGAAGTGACCGCAGCGATCACTGAGCACTGTTATTCTGCTTTTCGTGGCCCCCGACCTCGCCCCCATCTTTCAGTTCGAGTACCGCGTCCTTCGCCCACGCGCGCCGATGCCACCGTTTCACGTTCGCTTCCGTCGCTTCACCTCGCTCAACACCACCATCCGCCTTCGCGACGGCGAAATCTACGCCAGCCTCTCGGACCTTCTCGAAGGCGCGCCTGAGTCAGTCCTGCACGCCATCGCTCACATTCTCCTTGCCAAGCTTTATCGGAAGGCGATCGACGCCGGCCACAATCTGCGCTACAAGCGCTTCGCTTCTTCAGCCGCTGTCACGCGCCAAACCGAGCTGATCCGTCACGCGCGCGGCACCAAGCGCTACTTCGGCCCCGAGGGCCGCTTCTTCAATCTCGATGAGGTCTTCGACTCGCTCAACATGCGCTTTTTCGGCGGGCTGCTTGGCCGCCCCGAGCTCACATGGAGCGAGCACCACGCCAAGCGCTCACTCGGCCATTACGACGCCGCCCACAACACCATCGTCGTCAGCCGCGTTTTCGACCGCCCGTCCAGCCCTCGATACGCCATCGAATATCTTCTCTACCACGAGATGCTTCACCTCAAGCACCCCATCAGGACTCGCGGCCTGCGCCGCTGTATCCACTCTCAGGAATTCAAGGCCGACGAATCCCGGTTCCCCCAACTCACTGAAGCTCTCGCCTTCATCAAGCGTCTCTAGCGCCATATATCTAGAGTTCTGCATCCTGAACCGGGCATCCTTGCGAAATAACCTCTGAGAGTGCCTGCGCTTCCTTTCGTCACATGATGGGAACACTAAAGCAGCTTACGGTGTCCAACTAGTCAAGAAAGCATTAAGGAACCCTTGCAAATCGTCATGCGCAGTTTCCAATGAGCGTAACGGTCTCTTTTTTTCGTCTTCGTCACAGATCCATTCACCCGCATTCCGTGAACAACAATTGGAGGTCTAACCAACAGTGAATCCAGATGCTCACGCAACCTTCCCCCAAAAAGGCCTTTGACTTTCCACCATTCTACTGTTACAATGTGTAACATTACGCTGCGTAGCGCATTCCTTGATCGTCATCTTGTCTGTTTACTTCCCAAGGGTGGACATGAATTCTTTCTTGCGTTTTGCCCTATTCTGCCTGGTTGCTGCTTCCCTGCTTCTGCCCGTTTCCGCCTTCGCGCAAACCGCTACGCTCCACGGCCAGGTCACTGACCCCAGCGGCGCCGTGATCCCTGGCGCCTCCATCTCGCTCACCGGCGGCGTTACGCCCATCCAGACTCAATCCGGCGCCGGCGGCGAGTACGCGATCCGCGGTCTTGCGCCCGGCTCCTACACCGTTTCCGTCACCACCGTGGGCTTCGCCCGCCTCACCATTTCGAACGTCACCCTTTCTTCCGGTCAATCCAAATCTCTCAATCTCCCGCTCGCCATCGCGGTTCAAAACCAGCAAGTTGAGGTACAGAGCGAAACGCAGTCCGTTGGCCTCAGCTCCGATCAGAATGCCGGCTCCATGGTCGTCCAGGGTAGCGCTCTCGATGCGCTCTCAGACGATCCGACAGAACTGCAGAATGAATTGCAGGCGCTTGCCGGTCCCGCCGCGGGTCCAAACGGCGGCCAGATCTACATTGACGGCTTTGAAGGCGGCCAGATTCCGCCCAAATCCGACATCCTGGAAATTCGCGTCAATCAAAATCCCTTCTCCGCCGAATACGATCGCATCGGTTACGGCCGCATTGAGATCATCACCAAGCCCGGCTCGCAGAAGTTTCAGGGCAGCATCGGTGGTTTCGGCACAGACTCCGCGTTCAGCACGGCCAATCCCTTCCTCCCCGGAAAGCCCGGCTACTATCAGTACTCCTACTCAGGTAACATCAGCGGCCCCATCTCCAAAACCGCTTCGTACTTTTTCAGCGCCCAGGACTTTGAGCGCCAGAACCAGAGCATCGTCGACGCCCTCAATCCGTCCACTCTCAATTCCAACATCATCGAGGCCGAGCCCAACCCGGTGAACTACCTGAACTTAACGCCCCGCGTCGATTTTCAAATCTCCAAATCCAACTTCATCAGCATCCGCGATCAATACACCCGCTACACGGAGCAGGGCCAGAGGGTGGGCGCACTCGTACTTCCCGAGCAGGCTTTCAGCGTCCTGAATTGGAGCAACGAAGTCCAAATAAACGACACTTGGGTCTTCAACTCGCATCTCCTCATGGAGCCGCGCTTTCTGTGGCGTAGGATCGGCAACAATGGCACTTCTGCTTCCCCCACGCCCGCTGTTACCCTGCAGGGTGCATTCACTACCGGCGGTAACGGCTCCGGCACGCTCAACGAACACGAAGACGTCTTCGTGCTTCAGGACTATGGGACTGCGACTGTCGGCGTGCATACCCTGCGTTTCGGAGCGCGCGCCCGAGCCTGGCGCGACGCCAACTACACAACTGCGGGACAGAACGGCAGCTACTATTTTTCCGGCACGCCGTCCTACTCCGGTTGCGGGGCCGATCAATACGTTCCCACCAACTGCGCTCCATCGCTTTATTCGGCCACTGTCATTGAGAATCCGCTGGCGCGCGCGTTGCTTTTCGACGGTTCGCTTTTCCTGCAGGACGACTGGCGTGTCAACCGCAGCTTCCTTCTCGGCATGGGGGCCCGTTATGAAGGGCAGAACTACATTCACGACCACGCCGACTTCGCGCCGCGCATCGCTTTCGCCTGGACGCCGGGACATCCCGGCAAGACTCCGCCAAAGACCGTCATTCGAGGCGGTTACGGCTGGTTCTTCAACCGCTTTATCATGAACACTGCCTACACTTCTGGCACGACGCCCTACGTCATTGAGGCCATTCACGACAACCGCATCAACCAGCAATCTTATGCCGTAGCAAATCCCACGTTCTACAATCCCAACTCGTCCGAACCGGTCTCTGTCCTCAGTGCCTCAGCCAGATCCATTCCCACGTACCATTCCGTCGATGCGCACTTTCACGCCGCGCTCGACATGCAGGGTGGCATTGGCGTTGACCGCCAGATCGCCAAGCATGTCACCGGCAACGTCACCTATCTCTACAGCCAGGGTGTACATCAATACATGTCGAACAATGTCACCGCGCCTGAGTTCGACCTCTCCGACTACACGATCACGGGGCCGAATCCTTCGGTCTACAACTATCAATTCCAGTCGGAAGGTTTTTACCGCCAGAATCAACTCATCGTTTCTTCGGCATTGCAGCTCAAGAAGTTCACCGTCAGCAGCAATTACGTGCTGAACGAGGCAAAAAGCGATACCCAGGGCATCAACTCATTCCCCTCGGTCGCCGAGGATCCCGGCTTCGATTACGGTCGCGCCAGCTTCGGCATCCGTCATAAGTTTCTTGCTGTAGGCAGCTACATCGCTCCGCACGGCTTCGTCCTCGGGGCTTACATTGCCGCGCAGTCCGGTACTCCTTATAACCTCACCATCGGCGAGGACCTCACAGGCAACAACCAGTTCAACGCGCGCCCGGCTTACGGCACGTGCGGCGATCCCGGCGTCGTCACCTCGCAGTACGGCTGTTTGGATACTGATCCAGTGGGCAAAGATGAGCCGATCGTTCCCTATGGCGTTGGATTGGGGCCCGCCAATGCGGTTGTTCACATACGCATCAGCAAGGTCTTTGGTATCGGGCCAAAAATCAAAACCGTGGGCGAAGGCCAAACCTTCACTCCTGGTGGCGGCGGCAACGTCAGCAATCGCGGCATCGGCGGAGGCGGTCCAGCCATCAAACTCGACGCCACCGTCCCGCGCCGCTACAACCTTACTTTCGTCGTCGGCGCCAACGATGTCTTCAACATGGTGAATTTGGGCACGCCCAACGGCGTTCTGCTCTCGCCGCTCTTTAATAAAACGCAAACCCTCGCTGGCGGCCAGTTCGGCAACCCAACCCCCGGTACCCGCAGCATCGGATTCCAAACAGACTTATCGTTCTGAGCTGCAAAGAATCCGGGGATCCGGTTTTCGACGGCTATTGACTACTTCCAGCCTTCAAATCCCCAGTCAAACTCGCCACCTTTGCCACGTCGTGGCTCTTGCACCACGATTCCATTCCCTTGGCTAGGCGCTCCGTCGCGCGCGGATCGGCATAACTCGCGGTGCCTACCTGGATTGCCGTTGCGCCGGCGAGCATGAACTCAACCGCGTCCTCGGGTGTCACAATTCCGCCCATCCCCAGAATCGGGATCTTCACCGACCGCGCCACTTCGTACACCATGCGCAGTGCAATCGGCTTGATCGCCGGTCCTGAAAGCCCTCCAGTCGCATTGCTCAGTCGCGCCCGTCGCTCATCTGCATCGATTGACATCGCCAGAAACGTATTCACCAGGCTCACAGCATCCGCGCCCGCTCCCTCACACACGCGAGCCATTTGCCCAATCGAAGTCACGTTCGGCGAGAGCTTCACAATCAGCGGTTGTATTGCAACTCTCTTCGTCCGCTCCACCAGTTCTTCCAGCGCAAACGGATCGGCGCCGAAGGTCATTCCGCCCTCGTGCACGTTGGGGCACGATGCGTTCAGTTCGTACGCGGCAATTCCCTCCGCATCGTTCAGCCGGTCGATCACACCGATGTATTCGTTGACCGTGTGCCCGAACACATTCACGATTACCTTGCAGCTGGGATGCCGGCCCATGGGCGGCAGCTTTCGCTCGATGAAGTCCTCTACGCCCACATTCTGAAGTCCGATCGCGTTCAGCATTCCCGACGCTGTCTGCACAATGCGCGGCGGGGCGTGGCCGGCCATAGGCTCAAGCGAAATCCCTTTGGTCACAATCGCGCCAAGCCGGTCAAGCGAGACGATCTCTTCAAACTCGATGCCGTATCCAAAGGTGCCGCTGGCAGCGATCACCGGGTTGACCAGTTCCAGTCCGGCAATCGAGACTCGCATGTCTGGCTTCACGGATCGGGAGTTTTCCTTTCGAACGGGTCAGCAGGGCTTCAAGTCTGGCGCGATGCCGACACGGCTCTCCGACTCATCATAATTGGAGCACATGCCGATTTGCCGCGCGCGGTTCGCCAACCATGCCAACAGAAAGCCCTCCGGCGCACGCCGAAGGGCCTTTGGTTTTGGTCTTTGTCTTTCCTATTGCCTATTCCCTGGTCCCTGTCTCTACGCCGTTACAGTCTCGCTCGCGTCCACCTTCACGGGAGTAAGCCAGCCAAACCGATCCGGTTTCAGTCCGTTGACGACCCCGAAGAACTCGTCCGCGATCCTCTTCGTAATTTCGCCCGGCTTGCCGTCGCCGATCGCGATGCGGTCGATCGAACGGATCGGACACACCTCGGCTGCCGTGCCCGTAAAGAACACTTCGTCCGAAATGTACAGGAGTTCGCGCGGAATGGCCTGTTCGGTCACCGTGAATCCAAGGTGACGTGCGATCGTCAGCACGCTGTCACGCGTGATTCCTGACAGCGCGGAGCTGCCCAGCGGCGGCGTAAACAGCACGCCGTTGCGCACAATGAAGATATTCTCGCCCGATCCCTCGCTCACCAACCCATTCACGTCCAGCGCAATGCCTTCCTGATAGCCGTTGACTTCAGCCTCCATCTTGATGAGCTGCGAGTTCATGTAATTCGCACCCGCCTTGGCGAGCGCCGGCATGGTGTTCGGCGCGAGCCGGTTCCAGCTCGAGATGCACACATCCGCGCCGCCGTGTCCGGCAAGGTACTTGCCCCACGGGAAATTCGCGATGTACACATCCACCGGCGACCCTTTGGGGTTCACGCCAATCTCCCCATAGCCGCGCAGGACGATGGGCCGGATATAGCATGGCGCGACGCCGTTGGCCTCAATAGTCTCCACAACGCCTGCGCATAGCTCCTCCAGCGTGAAGGGAACCTCCATGCGATAGATTTTGGCCGAATCCAGCAGGCGCTGCATGTGTTCCGGCAGCCTGAAAACCGCCGACCCTTGCGGCTGCCCATAGCAGCGCACGCCCTCGAACACGCTCGAGCCGTAATGAATCACATGGCTCATTACGTGAATATTTGCTTGATCCCAGGCAATCAGGTTCCCGTTGTGCCAGATCTTGTCTGTCGATTGAATAGGCATGGGGATTTTGGAACTCCTTCTTCTCAAAAACTTGCGCACTTCATTCAAGGTTGTCATGTTTGACGTTTCAAGGCAAGCACCCGGTAGCTGATTCCCCCGTCGCCGCCCTTCGTCGAGGGGTTTCACCACAGCCGCATGCGCTACAGGGGTCTTTCCGTTTCCCAACTGACACAGCGCGGGATATAATTCAGGTGCCCCCTCGAAAACAAAGGAGATCTTCCCCATGATGCCAAAGGCGCGTCACCAAGTCGCCCTGTTTTGTGCCATCACCATTCTCCTGGCGGGCTGCAAGTCCTCCCAGAGTGCGACGTCCCCTGCCCCAGCCGGAAGCGGCGGCCCAGGCCCACAATCCAGCGGCAAGCCCGGCGCCGCAACGTACGTCTCCGCCTCGCCGCTGCCCAATCAATTCACAACGGCGAAAATTACTGATCCATCCTTGAACAACATCGTGTCGGCCACGCTCACGATTCCAGCCGGTTGGAAGCTGCAAGGCGTTACCATGATCAGCCCATGCACGTTTTCGCCGTGGCCCGTCTTTCGCGCCTATTCGCCCGATGGATTAATGCAGATGCGCACTGAGCCGGTTTTCGGATGGCAGTGGCACCCCAACGCGAAAGGCACTTTCAACAGCGGGTGTGCAAATATCTCTGGTCAGGTCTCCGCCGCCGCCTTCCTGCAGTATTACCTGGGGACGATGCAGGGCGGCGTGCACGTCGTGGGCCCGATGCCTGTAGCGCCGGCGTACTCCGAATGGGCTCAAGGACTGGCCGCACAAAAGAATCAAGGGAACAGCCGAGTGGCCCCGGCGATGCAAACGCAGAACGCAGCGGACACCGCGGCGATCAGAGTCGAACTGGTAAATGGGTCGTTCGTGGTCGAGGAGCGGTTGCGGACCGTGGTGGAGTGCTCAATGAATAATGATCGGAGCACGGCCTTGAGCAACGCCCTCTATGGCGGCACATGCTGGGCCAGGGTCGACGTTCTTTCGGCGCCCCAGGGCCGGCTTGACGCACTCGTCCAATTGGTCGATAACAACAATCTCCCGCACGGCGTGAACTCCCCGCAATGGACGCAGGCCGCACTGCTGCGACAGCAGCGGCAAGGGGCGCAGGCGCTGGCGAATTTGACGGCACAGGAACAGCAGGAAAGCCAAATGATCTATCAGCAGTTCCAGCAGATCATGCAGCGCTCGGCGGCTGAGCATCAGGCCTTCATGCAGCAGCAGGAGTCGCAGTTTGAGAGCGCGATGAACAATGCCAATGCGTCGATGAATGCGCAAAGCACCGCTGCTTCAGATTGGGTGGATTACTCGCTGAATCAGGAAACCGTGCTGAACCCCGACGGGAGCACAACCAAGGTTTCCAGCGGCTTTTCACAGACCTGGACCAACGGCAGCCAGTGGTTCCAGTCGGACTATCCGGGGTTAAACCCAAATGGCGTCCTGCAGGGAAACTGGTCGCCGACCACGCAGGTTCACGGCAACGGAACGCCAGAATAACCGGCCACGAACATGGACCTGTGGTAGTCAATCGGGATGTACGCGTTTCTGCCGTCCATTCGACCGATCAGGAAAGCGGGCCTAAAGCCCCTGAAGAATGCTCTTTCAGAGCCGATCTATCACCGCAGCCCAAAGCCTACTAACATATCTTCAAATCGGAGGGTCACCTGGATGGGCGAGCTATTCAAAATTGGCTGGGATTTGTTCACCATTCGTCATTACCAGCGTCAGGGAATGAAGCTGTCCGCTGGCGATTATCTTGTTGCCATCGGAGCCGTGATTTTCCTCTACGCCACCGCCGTCCCCGCTGCCGTTCTCTACCAGAACCATCCCGCAATACAAATGGGTGCTCATCGCGACCCTCGTGCTGGACGGAATACTTTTCATCGTACTGTTTGTCTGGGAAATCAAATGGTGGATGAAGCACCGCGCTTCAGCTCAAGCAGCCCAACTCGCCGCTCAAACCAATCGGCAGGGGCAATAACCACCGCAGGAAGGCGAACCAATCATGTACTGGCTCGGAATTGTCGCGCTCGTCCTCGGCATGGCTTTCATTCGCTATAAGACCGCGAAGCGTGCGGGGCTCTGGAGCTGGTCAAAGTTTTTCCTCACCATCGGTTTCATCCTGGGGGTGTGTGCGATCGTCTCGGCGCCCTTGGTGCTGATGAACATGAACAGCCCTTACTTCTGGTGGGTCTACGGAGCAGGATGGGCTGTAGCCGTTGCCCTCTTTGTCTGGTTCATCATCAAGGCGCGCAAATGGAAGTTTCCCGGCGCACCCCCCACTCTCGAAGCCGACCGCGACCAGCCGACGCCCCCACGCTAAGCCACATGCGACGGCCGCCGACGGCCCACAGTCCGCTTGTTCTCCGGCCGCTTGTCCGTGACGGCCCTCACCGTTCAATTCCGCGTCCGTCTGGTATTCGTCGCATGTGCATTCCGAAGAATTCACATATCCGTCGCACAGCATCCCGCTCCTCGAAGCCTACGACCGCCGCTTCGAATCCGTCCTTATCCTTTTGCATCCCTTTGTGCGCGTTCCCGATTCTCTTGGGTGGTACGCCGTTCGCAAATATCCCTCCGACGCAGAAATCCTCGCTCAGGGATCAAAACAACGGTGGTCGGAGATTGCATCGCACACAGGTCTCGCCTCGTGCGCACGCATTCACCAGGCTTTGCTCGCTTCCATCGGCTCGCTGCCCGATCATTTAGCCGATCCTGACGCCTCCGGCGTTCTTCGAAGCTTCCTTGAGTCCCAGCCCATCTGGATGCCGGTCGAAGGCCGCTTCGAGCCGCTGCTTCGCGCGGATCTCCTCCGCGCCTTTGCGATCGCTGGCGCGCCGGAGCTGATTTACGTTCCGGAGTTCCCAAAGTCTGATCCGATTGTCACGTTGCCCATCGCCGGCCTCCGCAACGGCTCTATTCCATTCCCCTCCCGTGGAACGCTCCTCGCCCCTGACCACTCGTTTCTCTTCACCGTTGATTGGGACAGCTTCTTCACGCTCTTCTACGGTCAGCGCTCGCTTGTTGCGCGCGTTTGCTCCAGCCTGAACCTGGAAGGCTTCTTCACCACGCCCACGACTGAGCACGCATGGTTCAACTACAGCATGGGCTGCGCCACCGTGACGCTCTCCCCGGAACACTGGCAAAACACCTGAGAATCCGATCGCTTGCCACGCTGCAACATTCCATCTCCAGGAAGCGTATCCTCACAATCATTAGTGATTGAGAATAAGGGACCCCATGAGCACCACAGGGGACGATCGGTTGCATTCCACCGAAGGCTCACCGTGGATGCGGCCCTTCGTTCCGCGGCGCTTCCTCAGCAACGGACATCTGCAAACCATTGTCGGCAGCTTTCTGCCGCGCACTTATTCCTTGCCCGAGCCAGAAACCGAATTCATCGAGGTTGAAGCGGCTACGTCCGCCTATCCTGCGAGCTTCGTTCTGTGCCACTGTCATTGGCAGCCTGTCGACGTTCGATGTGACCGGCTGACGATGGTCATCGTTCACGGGCTCGAGGGGTCTTCCTCTTCTCCGTATGTGCTCGGGAACGCGGCCCGCGCCTGGAAAGCCGGCTGCAACGTCGTCCGCATGAATATGAGGAGTTGTGGCGCGGGCAGAGATTTTTCTCCCACCATTTATCACGCCGGCCGCTCTGGAGACGTCGCCATTGTGATGGCCGAGATGGTCCGCACACACTTCATTCGCAGCTTCGCGCTGGTCGGCTATTCCATGGGAGGCAATCTGGTTCTCAAGTTGGCCGGCGAGTTGGGCGCCATCGCGCCGACCTATTTAAAGGCTGTTGTCGGCGTCTCGCCCATCATGGATCTGGTTGCCTCTTCCGCAGCGTTGCACGAACCGCAGAACCTCCTTTACCAAAGGCGGTTTCTCGGCGACCTCATCGAGCACATTCGCCACCAGGCCGAACTCTATCCGGGCCTGTACTCCGTGGAAGGCCTCAACAGAATTCATACCCTGCGGCAATTCGACGAGCAGATCGTCGCGCGATACGGCGGCTTTGCGAGCGCAGACGACTATCACTCGAGCGTTGCCAGTTCCAACTGGGTGCAGGACATTGCCGTGTCGACCCTAATCCTGCACGCTCTCGACGATCCTTTCATCCGCATGACTCCCGAGACCCGAGCCAAAATCCTGGCCAACCCACGCGTCCGGCTCGTCGAGACGCCGCACGGGGGCCACTGCGCGTTTCTGTCGCCCGACCACGGCGACGAAGGATTCTGGGCGGAGAAAACGCTGCTCGATTTTCTGCTCAAGACCGTCGAAGGCTGACTGCGGCGATTGATCGGGACGCGGCCTCTTTTCTCAGTGGCACGCTAGAGATTTCCCGCTCTGCTACGATTGTCGAATCATGGCGAGTGCGGAATTCAGGGAGTACACGCTGTTCTGCCCGGTCTGCAAAGTGAATTTCAAACAGTTGATCGTTCTGCACAAGCTCCCGAAGAACTTCAACGTGGATAGGGTACTTGCTGACGCCGTCGAGAGGCACAATCACCAGGCCTATCAGGACGCCCAGACGCAGAAGAACAAAGCAGCCGCAAACGAGCAAAAGCTGGACAAAACATAGCGACTTCTCCAGAAATTTCACTTTGCAGTTGTCGGAGTTGCCCCTCCGGCGGAAGTAAATCCATCCAACCCAAGCCGCCAGCCGAGGAATGTGTATTCGTCGGCTGCAAGTTTCAGCGCCTGTGTTCGGTTGGAGCCAATGCCGTGCCCGGCGTCGAAATCCACCCGCAGAAGAATCGGATTGGAAGATGTATTCGCTGCCTGGAGACGCGCCGTCATCTTCGTCAGCATCCAGCTCGTCACGCGCGGATCGTTCGCGCCCGTTTCCAGCATCACCGCTGGGTAATTGAATCCGTCTTTCACGTGCGCGTAGGGGCTGATCGCATACATGGCGCGAAACTCCGGCTCGACTTTGACCGAGCCATATTCAAAAGCATTCTCGGCGCCGCTTGCCCGCTGCTCGCTGCGCAGAATATCGGTGATGCCCACGCGATAAAGCACGGCTGCCACTAATTCAGGATGCTGCGTCAGAAACCCACCTACCGCGATTCCTCCGGCGCTTGTTCCCTCGATCGCCAGATGAGCGGGCGAAGTGTATTGAGCGCCGATCAAATACTGTGCGCAAGCCACAAAATCGTCGATCGTGTGCTGCTTGGTCGTCTTCATCCCCGCCAGGTGCCAAGCCTCGCCTTTCTCGCCTCCGCCGCGCACGTGTGCCAATGCGAAAATGCCGCCCCGGTCGAGCCATGGCAGATAGGACGACGCGTAGAACGGAGAAATGGAATATCCGTACGCGCCATAGGCCTCAAGCAGCGCCGGATGCGAGCCGTCGAGGGCCATGCCCTTCTTATAAAGAATCGAAAGCGGGACCATCGTGCCATCGGCGCTCTTGGCCTCGACCTCGACCGACTGAATCGCCGACATATCGATCGGATTCCGGATCTGCAGATGGGTGTCTGCAAAGCCGTTGGTTGGGGAATAAACGTAGATCAATCGGGGCGCCGTCCAGCCCACCATCGAAAGCGTGATGCCCGGCCGCCGATAATCCGCGTCGATGCCACCGACTGTTCCGCTCATCGGAAGCTTCAGCTCCGTCCCTTTCGACAACGCGCCGTATGGAATCCGCTTCACTACCCCAAGACCATCGCGAAACCCCTGAACGTAGAGCGCGTCGCTCGCGCAGGTCAAGCCTTCGCCGGTCCGAGCCGAAAGAATCAGGTTGCTCTCGGGAAGTACGACCCGCGCCGCAGCGAACGTCTCTCTGGCAAGATCGAAAGTCACCACGCGTCCGTTGCTGACTGCTCCGTTTGGTCCGCCCTTGGTCCTGATATATGCGCGGGTTCCGTGCAGGGCGATGTCCATCATTCCGTCTTCGTGTTTCATTACCTGGATCCACGGGCCCGATCTTGTGCGGCGAACCCACAGCGCGGGCGTCTCCACCACTCCGGAAGTCTGCCCGGCCACAATCATGGCGGTGCCGGGCACAACGGAGACGAAAACGTTTCCGTTCTTGGGTAGCGCCGGATCCGTTGTAATGTCAGGACCGAATACCGGCTGGTCAGCGTCTTCCCCTGAGCCTAGCCGATGGTAATAAACACGCTCATTGTCGTATTTGGTCGCCGCCGCGGCGCCGGGCGCCATCGCCTGCAGCCGCGTGAAGTAAAAGCCCCTGCTGTCATCGGTCCACGACGGACTGGCTTCCTGTGCGCGAGAAATCGATTCGCTTAGCAACTTGCCCGTCGCGGTTTCCACCACGTGCAGCACAGAATTCTCCGAGCCGCCCAGAGATACACCGACTGCCACGTATTTTCCGTCAGGCGACGGAACATAGTAGTCAATCGCGGCATGCTTGCCGCCTTCGGCAAGGGTCGCAGGATCGAGGAGCAGGCGCGACGGCCCCCCGGCAGCCGCCCGGGTCATCAAGAGGTAGTCGCTTTTGCCAGAAGGCAATTCGAGATAGAAGAACTGGTCCAGCTCCCGATCCGGGTTGCTGACAATGTCGACCGTATCGGAGAGTTTGGTAAGCTCCGCAAGAATCGTCTCGTCCTGCATGGCGAACGGCTGCAACGCCTGAACGGTGACGGCATTTTCAGCCTTCATGTACGCCATCAATTCGTCGGTGCTTGTCTCCATCCACCTGTATGGATCGACCACCGTCGTTCCGAAGTACGTGTCGGTCACGGGCCTCACCGGCGCAACGGGTGGAGTGAGAGGCGCAGTCTGCGCGACACCATAAGCAGCAAAAGCAAGTAGAAAAAGTACGCTTGATTGGCGAATGAATCGGCTCATCATCCGGTTCAAAGGGGGCCTCCACATTTTGGTTGCTAAACAAATGCAGAGACCGAGTATAAACGCTTCATTTCCTGTCGGTGACATCAAAGAAAAACAAATTCGTGAAGTTTTTTCGCCCGCCAGGCAACCTCTTCTGCGGCTTGGCCCGAATCACAGCGTGGTTTTGTGGCGTCGGTGGCGGGGCGGCTCGCATCTTATGCTCGGGCTCGGGTTTTTAAGCCCGCGCTTCAAACAGGAGATCCCATGAACTCGCTCGTGTTGTTAATGATTGAGCCGGAACAACCGGAAGCGCTTTCCGCGCGCAAGCTTGTGGTTGAGACCGAAAAGCATAACGTCCTCACCGCTTACGACACAGCCGTGGGCATGGACCTGCTGCGCAGATTCCCCAACGTAGATGCAGTATTCGTGCATATCCATTGCCTTCGTGGGCATCCGACTCTCTTGAAAGAAATCAAGAGTTTGGTTCCCGGTAAGCCGCTGGTTATTGCGAGCCCGTTGGAGATCGACATTCCTCCCGAGGCCGATTTCGTTGTGGATAGCCATCAGCCGGGCGCCATGGTTCAGTTACTTTCCGGCCCCTTGCAAGCCAGCGTCGAGAACTAAGACGGCCACAACTCAACCCCATCCCACAAAAAGGCGAATCTTCTCAGCGGAGATCTTTCACAGAAGTCACACCCGCGTCAGCGGCCACGCGCGAGCCAGGTTTTCACGGCCTCTATCGCGCCGCAAGTTCGGGCACCCTCACGGTATAGGGCGGCAGCACCGCGCATTCAGCCGCCAAGCGGAAGAACCCCCGCATTCCCTCCAAGCAGTCTTCGTCGAGCACGTAGTGAATGTTGGACGTGAGATAGGTTCGGATGGTCGCCTCGGGAACCGCAAATCGCGGCGACCATTCGGCCACCAGGGCGTCGATATTCTCGAGCCCGTGATCGCGCGAGCGCGTGAAATCCTCTGCGACTCCGTCGTCCAAAATCCTGGCGCCTGGAACGCAGCCCCAAACCGCGGAAACAAATACGAGGCCGGTCAAGGCGCGCCACTTTTCGGCCAGATCGAGATACACAAGTTCTTCGCCTGTACGTTCCAGACGGTTATACCGCTCTTCCAGCGCGAGCAACGCCGGATCGCCGATAAGAATAGCCGCATCGGCGCGATCCAGCATTGCGTCAAGATCGGCCACCATGGGCACAAACGGAATATCCGGATTTCCCCATTTGTGAAACATGATGCGGGCATAGGCCAGAGTCGTCCGGCTGGCGGCATCCGCCGCGACCGAGCGCAGCTTATCGAGCGGCAGGCTGGCGCGATGCACCAGGATCAACGAGCGTACGCGGCCCTTCGATGCAATCGTGCAACCGGGCAGAATCTGGAGTCCCGGAGTAGTGGCAAGCGATGCGATCGGAATCAATCCGATATCGGCACGCCCGTCCGCAAGCCGCGCCGCGCACTCCGACGGCGTCATACGGTCGATCTGGTAGCGCTTTTTGAGCACCTCGTCGAGCGGTGAATGCTCAAAATCCCACATCAGCGGCGCAGGATTGAGGAATCCGATTGCCGCCACTCGCAAACGCGTGTCCTGCTCGTGGCTCATATGTCTTAGACTAGCA
Organism: uncultured Occallatibacter sp.; assembly: GCA_964533905.1. Lineage (GTDB taxonomy): Bacteria > Acidobacteriota > Terriglobia > Terriglobales > Acidobacteriaceae > Telmatobacter. The sequence goes on from CAZHOO010000008.1 coordinate 45,961, forward strand.
ATCTTCCATTCCGGATTCGCTGCATAGGCGCACCAAGGTAAGCAGGGTCGTCAACTCCATATTGAACGCACTCCCAAAAGAAAACGCCCCGCGCAAGCGCGGAGCGTTTTGCAAATCTGGCCGGTCGAGTCGGTCGAAAGAGGTTGCGATTCCCGCGGTCCGGTTCAGTGTTTGCCGCCGCCACCACCGCCGCCTCCACCTCCGCTATGCGATCCTCCGCCACCGCCACCGCCGCCACCACCACCGCCTCCGCCACTGCTGTGCGGTGCGCCTCCGCCGGACGAGCCTCCGCTGGGGCGGGGTGAGCCTCCACCGGACGATCCGCCCGATGGATGATACCCAAACCCGCCACTGCTAGACCGGGACGGAGCTGAATCATGGTTGGGCTCCGGCTGGTTTTGGAAAGCAGGACGCGACGGCTCCGATCGGTTCCCCTCTGTGGGCTCCTGGGCCACGGGCCGCGTGATGTTGTAGCCAGGCCGGGTTGTGGCTCCCGGTCCGCCCGGCTGCGACGGGGCTCCAATTTCCGGCTGCGGCTCATGCCCTGCTGCCATTGAGGGAACATGCTCAACCACAGGGCGGGAAGGCATCGGCCGCAGCGGCGCCACCGTGTTTCCCCCAATCGTGACCGGAGTGTTTCGGTTTCGCACCGGAAGCCCCGGACCGCCAGGTACAGGACTGCGGTTGACAGCAAGCATCGGTACCGGCCTGCCACCGATCGGACGACGCGGCAAGATTGGGCGCGGAATCGGTTTATAGCCAGGGGGCGTGCGTCCGAAGCTCGGCCCACCGTAAAAGCCCAATCCCCACCACGGCGAACAGCCGCCGGGTCCAGGCGCCCAGCCCCATCCAAATCCATCAAAGAAGTTCCATCTTCCGCATTGGAACGGCATATAGCCCCACGGATACCCTGACACCCAGAGGTAGCCGTAACCCGGAGTCCACATCCAGCTGCCATTGCCGTAGGGATCGAAACCCGCGCTCGCAGCTTCGTAAGGCGACCAAATATAGCCCTGCCCGGGAACGTCGTACCAGTTGCCATTGGCATCCAGGTCGTTCCACGCCGGGTTCTGCGGCTCGCTCAGCTTCGCGTTCGCGCCGGTCTGCGACGCCGCCTCCGCAGTCAGCGCCTGATCGCGATCGGAGTTCCATTCATCCCACGAATCCGGTTCGATCGATTCGGCAAGCTGAAAGTTTGCCGGGCTCGCGGCGTTCAACGCTATACTCTCTCCGCCGTGCAGGTCGGCTGCGACGTTACCACCCGAGGATGCAAGATGTGCGTTGCCCGAGAAAACGGCGACCTGGCCGGGAGGACTGTCTATGCCAACACGAAACACGGTAAAGCCGCTCGTGGTCACCTGGGCGTCTCCAAACTGCACGCTCATCTGCCCAGCCTGTCCTCCGCCCTGGAATTCAAAGTACGCCAGACCACTATTGAGCAGGAGGACGGCATTGCCGGACGTGCCTGCTCCCTCAAGGGTCTGGAGTGTCAGCGAACTGTCTGGTGAGAGCCGCGCAACGCTGCCGTCTTCAAATTGAATCTCAGCTTTTCCGCTGTCGGCGGTGGTCAGCTGCATGCCGGCGAGCAGCGGCACATTGGCCATGGCCTGCTGGGCAAGCACCTGCCCGCCCTGCGAAAGCGTCACCTGGCCATCCACATAGCTCAGCCGCACGGCGCGAGCTGGCTGCCCCGGTCCCTGAGTCTGGTCCTGCGCATGCAAGGCCGGCTTAAAGCACAACACCGTCAGAGCCAGTGTTGCCAGCCCTGCTATCCTTTTGCAGTTTTCCTTGAGATTCATGGCGCCCCGCCTTTCCATCGCCTTCCGGCACCCTACCCCGAAACATCCGGATCCCCGCATTGATTGGACACGGCTGCAAGCCAAAAAGTCTCCGGTAGGCCGGAGAATTAAGTTGTGCCGTGCGAAAGCAGACTTTGCGCCCGCTTTCTCACCCGTTCGAGCACCTGGTCATCCGAGGCCAGTCGCTCGAGAATATCGTGAATGGCGTCAACTTCCTGTGCTCGTCCATCCTGAAATTCTTCGGTCAGGAACTCCATCTCCTGATCCAGCCCCAGCCGGTCGTGTTGCAAGAGCACTTCCAGGCGCGCCCCCTCCAGGATGGTTTGCGCCACTGCCTGCATCGACTCGCCGAGCGACTCGATATCCTTGTCACGAGAATAGTTGAACGTGCACGATCCGTGACCCGCGGTTCCGGTGTAGGTGAGCGTTTTCCATCCCTGGAAAGCAACTTTCAGGTGGCTTTCGCACTGGGCATTAAACCACTTGTGGCTTTTCGCAGTTTCAAAGGCGCGCGCGGCGAAGTCCTTGCTCACTGCGATGTCGCGATCGACGTTCGGGACTTCAATTACCTTGGCGCCAGGCTTCGGGTCCATGTGGGAACGAAAATGGCCACTCCCGTCGGGATGCAAGACAAGTGCCCATTGCGGGGGCGACAGCTCGGGATCAGAGAAGTCCATCTGGACGACGGAATCGGGCGCCATGGCCGGAACCGGCGCCGGAGCTGCGGGCAACTGCGCGGCCAGCGCAACGGCGGCCACCGCGAGCCAAATTACCCTCATTGCCGAACTCCCTGCTCGCCGTGGCGGGCCAGCGTCTGCGCTGTGTGTATGTGGCAGATGGCAATGGCCAAAGCGTCGGCCGCATCGGAAGGCTCCGGTAGATCGGCCAGATCGAGCAACCGCGCCACCATGAATTGCACTTGCTCTTTCTTCGCCAAGCCGTAGCCCACGACGCTGGACTTTATTTTGAGCGGAGCGTACTCGGCAAGCGGAATCCCCTGCCGTGCCGCGGCGAGCAACGCGACTCCGCGGACCTGGCCTAGTTTCAGCGCCGATTTTGCGTTTACCGAGTAGAAAACCTCCTCGATGGCCACCGCATCGGGATGCCAACGTTCCAGTTCGGCGGTCAATTCCTTGAAGACCTGATCGAGTCGCAAAGGCAGGGTCTGCGTCTTTGTCAGGCGGATGGCGCCCATCGCGCGAAACTGGAGCGGCACGTCGCGCGGGCCGACGCCCGAGTCGACAACGCCGAACCCGGTCACCTCGGTTCCGCAATCGATGCCAAACACCCTCATCGGGTCCAAGTTTATCGCACGCTGGATCAGCCGATGATGCTATCGCTCCGAGCCCGATCGGGCGAACCCTGTATGACACCTTCGTGTCAAAAGATTCAGGCATCCATCCTGCGGCGGGCGCGTCCAACCTGATAACGAGTTTGGTTCTATTAATTAAAGTTTCATCGCGGGAAAACCAAACTCGGAATTCCGTGTCGATAAGTTAGAGGGAACGAAATTCGATGAGGAGAGAACGATGCGCTTGATCCCGGAAGCCGCAAAACGCACCGCGGTTCTCTGCCTCGGCCAAGGCATCTCCCCACTGCGTCTGGCGGTGACCCTCGCTCTCGGATTCGCGGTCGGATGCATCCCGGTAGTAGGGATTCCCACGGTCCTCTGCGCCGGATTGGCGCTAGCACTCAGACTGAATCTCCCCGCCATTCAAGTCGCAAACTATGCAGCCATGCCCTTGCAGTTGGTTCTCATCGTTCCTTTTGTGCGGCTCGGCGGCTGGCTTGTGTCAACGCGCGAGCATCCGGCACGATATCTTGTCCCTCATGCCCTCCAGCCCTTCTCGGCTCTCAACATCGCAACGCTCATGGGCGGAATAGCCGGACAGGCACTGCTGGCATGGCTGGTCGCGGCTGTACCGGCGGTCCTGTTGATGACCCTGGCGCTCAACCTCATGCTGCGCCGCATTCCTGTGCTGAGAAATGCCGAAGCCGGCGACTGATTCGGGATTCAATTTCTCCAGACAGCGATCCTCTCCGAAGAGCCTGTCCCCTTCTCCGCCGTCTTCTGCTATTGCACCGTTACCGTGAACGTCGATGTCCGCGTTATATTCATCGACATTGCAGTAACCATCACCGTGTATATGCCCGGCGGTGTTCCCTGATCCTTCTGGGCCTGACTGCCACCGCCGCAGCCGTTAGAGTTCACCGCAAGAACCACGAACAGGATCAAGAGCGGAAATTTGCGCTTGAACCCCATCGGCAGAAGCAGAAAAACGCAGGCCAGGACGGCAAATCTGTAAGGCGGCGCGCCGCGATCCAGTTTCGAGGTCACCGTATGCGGAGCCGTCGTTGTAATCGTTAACGGCGCCGTCGCGGTCGCGTTGTTGCCCAGAGCAGCGCTCGAAGCCGGGCACGTCGCCTCTGTCATTGCAGTCGGCAATGTGCACGTCACTTTGACCACGCCGCCAAAGTTGTCCGTTGCGGTCAAGGTCACGCCAGTCGTCGCACTTTGCCCGGGAGATACAGTCACATTTGGGATCGGCGGAGTGATCTGGAAAGTCTGATCGGCGACGACGACTGTGATTGCATAGGAAGTTTGCGCGGCGGCGTAGTTTCCGTCTCCAGGGTACGAAGCCGTGAGGGTGTAGGTCCCCGGCGTATTAATCGTAACCGGCAAGTTACCGTTGAGATACGTCCACGGGTTGGGGCTGTCGCTGTACGGAGTGTATGCAATCGTTCCCTGGATCGCTACGCCGTTCTCGAGGAACTCGATGTTGCCCGTGGGCGGAGGAAGCACACTATCAGCCGTCACCGCTGTCTCCACGTGGAATGTCTGTCCGGAATCGGCAACGTAGTTGCTCCCGTTCGGGGTGAACTGCTCAGCAAGATCGGGAATCTCAAAAGTGTCCATCTCTGTAGATGCCGGCGTCACAACCAAATTCATTGTGGCGGGATTTCCGGGGTTGTAACTTGTGTCGCCGCTGTACTGCGCCTTAATGGCATAGTCGCCGGCAGATTTGATGTTCGCGTAAAGCGACTGTTGCTCGGCGTATCCCATCGTGTTCAGCAGCAAACTTCCTGTACCCGCGGCGTTCCCCGGCACAGTGAAGCTTATGCTTCCCGTCGGGCAAGCAATTTGCGTCTCAAGCGGGCTGGGTGCGCAGGGAGTGCCGGCTGCATTCGTCACGGTGCCACGAAGGTAGAAAATGCTCCCGTATGGGACCGTCGCGCCTGCCGGCGAAAACGTTTGAGTAGTTGGGTTGTACGCTTCCAGCGTAAGTGCGGTTTGGCTGTTTTCCTTGCCCACCGTCACTTGTACCGGCGCCGAGTCGCTGGCGGCGAAAGTTCCGTCTCCGGGATAGAGCGCCGACACGTTATAGGTGCCGCCGGGCAGCAACGTCGTTGTGCCATTGGCCGCGCCGTTCACGAGCGGAAAGTTAGTTACGCTCTTCGTGCCGCCATTTGCCGAAGCCATCAGCGCCACTGAGCCGGTCGGCGTGCCGCTGCCATTCTTCGCTGCCACCGTCACGCTCACGCTCACTGCCTGCCCATGCGTCAGGCCCACCGGTGTCAGACTCGCCAGTGTCGTCACGCTCGGCGAAAAGCTCGCGCTATTCCACGCCGTCACCAGGTTGGCCGCATTCACGGTGCCCAGTCCCGTTGCCAGGTCATATCCCGCCGCCGCGGTGAATGCCGGAACCAGGGGATTATTTGGATCCATCATGATGCCGTACCCGTTGGAGCTTGGCCCAAACCCGCAATCCAGTGTTCCCTCGCATGGAACGGCATCGTTCCCTTTGGTGACATCGTAAAAAACGCAAACCCCGCCGTTGGCGGGCGCGGTCGATGAATTGCACGAAGCGCCGGGCTGCGCGGCGAGATTGTAGAGAACGTAATTCGCGTTTCCCTGGCGCGAGCCGGTTCTTTGTTCAACCAGCGCGAGGATTCCCGCAAACGAGGGAGCCGCCGCCGACGTCCCGCCGATCCCAACGAAGGTCTGATTGGTCAGGCTGCACGGCGTGTCGAGACCGAGGATCGGTCCAAAAGGCGAGAAATCTTGTTCGCAAATGACGTAGAAGCTACCATTGAAACCCGAGCTCGCGAAAAGCGATACGTCGGGCAGGTCGCGCACGCCATCCTGTGGCACGCCCGCCCCGGTCTGCCACGACGGTTTGAGGTAGCCTGCGCAATTCCCGCTATCGGCGCCGGTTGCGCAGCTGCTCGGGCCCCCGCTTCCCGCGACAATATTCAGCTCGCTTGAACTCGCCGTGCACTGGCTTACGCCGCCGCTCAGGCCCTGCCCCGCGCACGACTGATTCCACGTTGTCTCGGGAATATAGCCCAGCGCTGAGACCTCAGCGGCGCCAAAGTTGGTCGCGCTCCAGTATTTCGTCGCAGTCGCCGCGGTCTGATCGAAATCCGTGCCGCCCACCGCGACGTTATTCGGCGTGGATGCAAAGCCGCTCACCCCGAGCCCGTCGCTCGCCGCCGATTCTGTGTTGAAGTCGTCGCACCCCGCCGAGCCCCCGTCCCCCGCAGCCTCCACCACCGTAATTCCTTCCGCCGCGGCCTGCTCCCAAAGCGAGTCGTAGAAGGCGTTGCCCGCGTCTCCAAGTGTCGCTTCGCATTCGCCGTAGCTCTCGCTCATGATCGGCGCCAGGTTGTTGTCGACAACGTAAAGCGCTGAAAGATCCACTCCCAGCGCGGTGCTCGTGGTTGCCGACGAAACCAGATCGATCGTCGCGTTCCTGGCCACGGCTCCGGACCAGCTCACGTCCAGGACGGCCTCCGGTTCGTCTCCAAGGCTGATTCCCGGGTCGGTTCCGTTGATGATGATGTTCGGAACATTCGCTGGCAGTCCGAACAAGCTGCGGAAAGATGCAATATCGCTTAGATTGATGTCCGTCTCGCCGACAATTGCGATGGTCTGACCCGCGCCGTCGATTCCAGCGTTCCACAGCGGCAGCACGTTATAAATCGTCGCCCAGTCGGTCGGACCCACCGCGTAGAGGGTCGACTGTCCTGAAGTGAAGGTATAAAGCGGTTCGCCCGTTCCCGAATTTGCCGTCTGCTTCTGCGCTCCCGCCACGGTGAACTGTGGCCTCCGCGGAAAATTATGCAGCGAAAGCACGCCTTTCACCGCCGGCGCCAGCGCCGACGGAATCGACGGATCGCTCGCATTGGCCCAGTGCTGCTCACCCTTCAGCAGATAACTGTGAACGGTCGTCTGAAACGCGTCCTGAACCTCCCCGGCGGTTCCTGAAAACTCGATCGCTGTTCTGCCATTGCTAACGCTTTCCACTTTCAATCCGTGCGACTCAAGCCATGCCTCCGCCTCGGCAACGTCGCTGTCCGCCGGCCCAAACTCCTTTCCGAATTCTTGGGGCGCGAGCCATTGGTGGTAGCTCGCAGAGTCCTTGGTCTGCTGCGCGTCGAGCAGCGCGTGCAATGCCGACTCCTGCTCGGCACCGCGCTTCAGGACCAGAATCATGTGCTGCATGGGAAGGCTTGAGGGAGCGGCACCTTGATCGACTGCACGCCGGATCAGGGGATGTGTGTTGCCACGGAGTGTCGTGCGCTGCGCATCGTCCACGGCGAGAGTAATGAGCGGAGCGGTCGAGGATGCATCTGGCGCGATCGGGGTCTGCGCCACCAAGGGCGGAATCAGACAAAGGACGGCAGCAATCGCCGCCAGCCAACACCCGAAATGCGACTCAGATTTGCGCCGATTATGAAGAAGAAAGACAAATGGCAGTGATGAAAAAGAAAACCGCGGCAAAACGCTCATCGAGCATTCCTAACGCGGAAGCCATGTTATTGGCCGCTGTTCCTATGGCTCTGCTTCGCGTCGGCCCCGCAATTGACGTGCGCAGGACTCCCGGGGAAAATGACTACTCCTTTATACGCCTGAGGTCGGTATAAGGTTCCATCCGGACATTGCACACGATCATTTTCCTGCATACGGGTCCGGCACTGGCTGCGCGCTGTCGATCCACGCGGTGTAGATCATGTCGCGCAGCATGCTGGCTCCGGCAGCGAGGCGCGAGGCCGTGAAGTCGCGCGATTCGGGCGTACCCGCTCCCAGAAACGCACCAGCTTTATCGAACTGGTAGACCTGCTCGACATAAGTGGCTGTGTGACGGAGATAAGCAACGTACGCGTCGAACATATCGCCCTGAATCACAACCGGCGGCGTCATCATGGCCTGCACTTCAGGCCCATGCATGTTGTCGGCAACAAACGGCCCCTCGAACTGGTGATGAATCTGGTGACCGGTCGTGTAGCCGTTGGGATTAGGGCCCGTCCATCCGTTGTATTGCACGGTTACGTGCAAGGGTTGCGAGCCGTCGCCGACATAGTGCCCCAGCCAACCAGCGTAAAAGATAATCGCCGCTTCAACCGGCTTTGTGTCCTGGCCGCCCGCCGCCAGAAAACGGTACTGGCGCATCGCCGCCTTCAGCCGTTCCCAAACTTCATCCGTCTCCCAGGGCTGCAGACCGATTTTCTCCGGCCGCTGGCCCGCGGCGAAGACCTTTGCTTCAAAGTCAAAGCGATTGCGCGGCAACGGGCCCAACGCATCGGCGAGTTCCATATCAATAAAGTGCTCCGGTGCCTGCGCTGCGCTCAATTCGGGTTCTGCGGGTGAACGCCAGCGGTCCGGCTCGGGACCCAGGTACGCCATTCCATCGATGGCTGCCGGAGTGCGCAGAAAAGCGGGCACACCGGCCGGCAACGTGGATGCGGCCAGCTTGTTGATGATGATGTGGCCGTCGTGCTCCCATGCGTGAGCGGCTGGTGCGGTAGTGATTAGAGCAAACGACCCCACTGCGGGCAAAACAAAACGAATCAAGCGAGAAGTGGCAGTTTGGCGAAACATGCAGCCAGTATAAGGCCCTGCTTGAGGAGCTATTAAGGGCGGAATGTCTGGAACGAAGGCTCCGAACTGCCCCACTAAGACGGCTCCGCTCGGAATGGTTACTTGAGCGTTTCGCCTCGAGCAACCACAGCCTTATTTGCCTGGAGAGTCTGAAATCGAACGCATATACTACCAGCACATCGCGTTGTCCTCCGCGAAAGAGCCGCTCGCACTCGGTGCGTGGCGCGCAAATGGGTTCTCCGTGGTATGTCCTGAGGACTCTGGGGAGCCTCGGGTAACACCGGTGGCGGCAGGGGTACGAGCGCCAAGGTTGGTATTGCGCAATGTCAAGCCAGGCGTTGAATCGAGGGAGCGCGCCCATGAGCGAGCAGCCGGATGCACAGAACGAGCAACCGCAGCCCGCGCCGGCTGAGCATGAGGGAGTGTCTCAGCTCTGGCTGATTCTTCCCTTCTCCATTCTGGCGATCTCGGTTGGAGCGGCGCTGGCCCGGCTGTTTCCTCATTTCCGTTGGGAGTCGCTGCCGGTGGTCGCCGCCGTGGTTGCGACTGCGCTCTTCGCCCTCCTATTGAATAAGCGGCTGCTCCGTGCCGGCGCCGTTCAGGGCGCTGAGCCGATCGCCGAGGGGCTGCGGGAACTTCTCGATTCGGCTGGGCCGGCCGTTGTGGCGCTTGATCTGAGTGGCCGACTGATCTATTGCAATCCCGCCACGGAGCGAGTTCTGGGCTATCGCAGTTCTGAACTACTCGAACTGTGGGGCACGATCGATATCCTCGCTCCCGGCGAGCCGGAACGCCTGGTTGCCGAGATGCAGAAACTCTGCCGCGTGAACCAGCCAGCAGAAGAGACGCCTGCCGGCCTCATGTCTGCTTATCTGGAATGTGTGCGCATGCTGGCTCCCAGCATGGTTCCGAGCTTTGATGCCAAGGTACGGCGCAGGGACGGCGTGCAGATCCCCGTTACACTACACATCTCGGCGCTGCGAGATGCGCTCGGTGAATTGACCGGAATGGTGGCGGTCGCGGTGGACCAAAGTGAAAGCCTGCACCGCGAACAAGCGCAGCGCGAGTCGCAGGAACGGTACCGCGACCTCTTTGAGCACTCAAGTGAGATGATCGCCACCTTGAGCCCGGCCGGGCAGTTTCTCTACGCCAATCCGGCTTGGAAACGCTGCTTTGGATTGGAGCAGACGGCGCTTCTCGACCTGCGTTCATTCGAGGAATTGTTTTCAGAGGGCGTCCGTAGCCAGGTGGCCGCGCTTTTCCGCCGCGCTCTCGATGGCGAGTTGGTCGACCGCGTTGCACTGCGCCAAAATACCCCGGACGGGCGAGTGCTCGATCTCGAACTGAGCTTGAGCCGCCGTCAGAAGACGGGTGTTCCATTGGCGGTGCGTTGCCTGATGCGCGATGTGACGCAGCAGAAGCAGCGTGAAAATCGCCTCGCTCTGCAGCTGGCGGTGAGCCAGATCGTGGGCGACAATGCCGCAACCGAGTCCGAAGGCATGCGCATTCTCGAGGCCCTCTGCCTGTCGCAGAATTGGGATGTGGCAATCGAATGGGTGGTCGGCGCCGAGCAGAAGCATCTCGAGTTCGGTACCGCGTGGGGAGCTCCGGGCCGCGAAGCTGAAGCGCTGATTCAAGGCAGCATGGGCCTGGCGCTCGCAGGCACAGGCGAGTTGCCGGAGCGAGCCTGGAAAGAGGGCCGGGCGGTGTGGATCACCGACCTCGGCGAGGCGCCAGCAACCGCCCGCATAACCACTGTGCTCAAGCAGGGTATGATGTCGGGCTGGGCTGTACCGGTGCGAACCGGTAGCAAGATTCTGGCTGTGCTCGAGTTTTATTGCCGCTTCCGTTTGCGCGAGGATCGCGAAGCTTTGGCTGCAATCGAAACTGCAGCGGCTTCATTGGGCCAAATTTTGGCGCGCACGCAAGAGCGTGGGCGGACTGAGGAATTGAGCCGGCAGCAAAAGGTACTGCTGGATGCTGTGGCGGAAGGGATTTGCGGACTCGACCGCCAGGGCAAGGTCACATTTGCCAATCCCGCGGCCGCACGGCTGCTCGGCGCGCCAGTCGATGTGTTAATTGACAGGCCAGTCCATGAACTGTTGCATGGTGCCGCGACAGCGGATCGCGCCTGCGGAAAGGATTGTCCGCTGCTGAATGCGGCGGCTCAGGTCACCGGCGCCGGCGGCGAAGAGAACATCTTTCGCATGGACGGCACGTTCTTCCCCGCCGAGTATTCGCTTACTCCGATCCGAGCCCAGGGGCGCGTTTCAGGCTCGGTGCTCAGTTTCCGCGACATCAGCCAGCGCTACGCCCTGGACCGCATGAAGGATGAGTTCATCTCCACCGTGAGCCACGAACTGCGCACTCCGCTGACCTCCATCCGCGGGGCATTGGGACTGCTCAGTTCTGGGATTCTCCCCGAGACCAACGAGAAAGCCAACAATCTGTTGCGCATCGCGCTCACGAATTCCGATCGGTTGGTCAGGCTCATCAACGATATTCTCGACCTTGAGCGCATCCAGAGCGGACGCGAGCCGCTCAGTTTCCGCCCGGTACAACTGGCGGGCATTGTCAAGCAGGCCATCGAAGATATACAACCCGTTGCAGACGCGGCGGGCGTGCAGCTCATTCACGATTCCACCCAGGTTGAGATTTCCGCCGACCCGGATCGCCTGCTACAGGTCGTGACCAACCTTCTCTCCAACGCCGTCAAGTTTTCTCCGCCCAATTCCCCTGTGAGCGTGATGCTCCGGCCGGGCGTCACCGGCGTCATTATTTCCGTGATCGATCACGGACGCGGAATCCCGGCCGACAAGCTGGAGACCATCTTCGGCCGGTTCCAGCAAGTTGATGCCTCCGACTCGCGCCAAAAGGGCGGAACGGGACTCGGCCTGGCGATCTGCCGCACCATCGTGATGCAGCATTCAGGAAGAATCTGGGCCGAACGAAATCCGGTTCGCGGATCCACGTTCCGCATATTCCTTCCCTACCACCCTGCTCCGGCCGTTTCGCCGGGCAGCGGTTTGGAGCCCGAAATTGGCCACGGCACTGTTGTCCTGGCCGACGCGAACCCGGAATCCCGCCCCAGAATCGCGGCACAACTCGCGCGGCATGGCTACTCCGTCGTTCAGGCCGCTACGGTGGAACAAACTTTGACCGCGGCACGCCAGGATGCGCAAGCCATCCTTCTCGATACCACTCTCGACGGGATGAACGGGTGGGAGATTCTTCCTCTCCTGCGCCGCATGGATGCTTCGTCCCGCACTCCCGTCGTTTTGCTGAGCGTCGAGGATCCGGAAAATCCTAAACAGCTCCCTGCAGGCGCGGATGGATGGGTCACAAAACCCCTGCACGAGGACGCGCTTCTCACTGAGTTGGCGCGCGTCCTTTGCGGAACGGGCGAAAAAGCCCGCGTCCTCATCGTGGAAGACGATCGCGACCTCGCAAATATCATCAGCGAAGTCTTTGCGCGCGATAGCATCGTGGTGGAAACGGCACACTCGCTGAAGGAAACGATCAAAGCCTGTTCCACTTTTCAGCCGCACCTCATGTTGCTCGACATCGGCCTGCCGGATGGTGATGGCTTTAATGTTGCCGACTGGTTGCGCCAGCACAAGACCCTGGCCCAACTGCCGCTCGTCGTCTACTCCGGCCGCGACCTCTCGCAGGAAGAGCGCAGCCAATTGACTCTTGGTCCCACGTATTTCCTCGCCAAGACTCGCGTGCAGCCGCAGCAGCTTGAGGCCCTGGTGCTCACCATGCTGCGTACGTCACGTTCGATAGAAGACGCACCCCTGCCGGAATCAATCGTTCCCAACGCATAACGAATGGCCGGATGGAACCCATCCATAACCGAGCAACGCGCCATAGAAAACCGATTGGAGGAAGTTCCGCCGTGGGCCGAAAGATTCTGATTATCGATGATGAAGACGACATCCGCGAGGTGGCATCGCTCAGCCTGGAGACAGTGGCCGGCTGGGAAGTGATTAAGGCCAGCTCTGGAGCGCAGGGCGTGGCCCGCGCCGCCGAACATCATCCCGACGCAATTTTGCTGGACGTGATGATGCCGGGAATGGATGGTCCGGCGACGTTTCACGAACTGCGCAAGAATCCGGCTACCGCCGCGATCCCCGTGCTGCTGCTCACGGCGAAAGTTCAGGGCACCGACCAGCGTCGCTTTGCCGACCTCGGCGTTGAGGCGGTCCTTTTCAAACCCTTCGATCCCCTTTCTCTCTCTGCGCAGATCTCGCGCGCGCTGGGCTGGAAGTAATTGCCGTTCACGATGGGAAACCCGGACCAACCCGCCCTTCCGCCCGATGCGGCAATCTCCATAGCCCTGGACAGGATGTGGGAGCGTCACCGTTCGCAGATTCTCGAGCGCGTCGCTGTCCTTGAAGCGGCTGCCTTAGCCGTCGCCGCGAATCAGCTCAGCGCATCGGACCGTGAAGCCGCCCACGCCGCTGCCCATAAACTAGCCGGCACATTGGGAATGTTCAACCTGCCACGCGGCACCGATGTGGCGCGCGAAATCGAGCTTATGTACTTCAAAGAATCCGCGCTGCTCGCCGCGTCAGGGCAACAACTTGCTGCCATGGCGGCGGAGTTGCGCACCATGATCGAGGATCGCAAATCGAATCGCTGATGCCCTGAGAATTACACTCAATTTCAGTGGCTCCGCACGATACCTTCGCGTTCCCGATCTGGCCGATATTGCAAATGGGTTTACCGTTCGATTTTGGGAGGCTGCTCTGAACGCCATCTTCCTCAACTATCGCAGGAGCGATTCGGAGGGCGATTCCGGACGCCTGTTCGACGACCTGACACTTCGATTCGGCCCGAATACCGTGTTCATGGATGTGGCGGCGATCGAGCCCGGTCGAGATTTCCGCAAGGCGATCGACCAGAGTGTGGCGTCATGCAGCGTGCTTCTCGCGGTAATCGGACGAGACTGGCTGGAGGCGAAGGATGAGGCGGGCCAGCGCCGCCTTGACGATCCGAACGACTTTGTGCGCGTCGAGCTCGCATCAGCGCTGCGTCGCGATATTCCAGTGGTGCCGGTGATGGTACGGAGCGCGAAGATGCCCCGAGCCGATCAGCTTCCTGAAGATTTGAAGGAGCTGGCCTACAGGAATGCTGTGGAACTGACCTACACTCGCTGGAAATCGGATGTTCAGGCGCTAATCGAGGCGCTTCGGCCCCATCTGGAAGCGAACTCCGCATCTACATCCGAAGAGACGCCTTCGGCACAGGCGTCGCCTCAAAATCATCCCACCGAGTCAAGGCCGGATGTGGCGCTGGCCGGATCAGAGATTGACCAAAGGATCCTGGACCGCGTGGCCAAAGGGCTCGCGGCTTATATCGGCCCAATTGCCGAGCTGGTGGTCAAACGCGCGGCGAAGCGCTGCACTTCTATCGAGGATCTCTGTGGCAACGTGGCCCAGGAGATCGAATCAGAGCCAGACCGGCATCGATTTCTCAAATCGTGCGGCGGCTAAAATCCACTCCTACTTTTCTTCGAGCATCTTCAGCGCCTTCGCCAGGCTCACCTGCATCCGGCTGAAGGACGCGGCCACGGAAGCAATTTCGTCTTTCCCTCTCACTTCGACTGAGGGCACGTTCTTCTCTCCTCGACTGGCGCGGTCGGCGTTGTCGGAGACTCTACGCAACGGACGGATGACAAACCAGAAAACGCCAGCATCCAGCGCCGCAATGGTGAGCAGCATGGTGAGGATGAGAAAGAGCAGAAGCCCGTGGAACGCCCGATTGGCATTCGCTTCCGGCACCGACAAGGGGACCGACACGATCTGCGCTCCCACGATCTCATGGTTTTTCCAACCGAAGCCATGATCCTGCCCGTACGCAACGATCATCCCCTTGGGCGCGGCGGCGGGAGTGCTGTGGCACTCCAGGCACTCAGGGGTGGTCTCGATCGGCCGGGCAATGTAGAGCGAAACGCCGGTAGGAGTGGGACGGTCGCCAATTTCCTGGGCCTCGCTGGGATGGTCGCGCAGCCATTGGATGATGTCGGTTTCCCAATCGGAAGCGCGGTCTTCGGGATTGGTCGGATTCAGTGCGGCCTCTTTATAGGCGTAGTCTGGATAGTCCTTGCGCAGCCTGTTGAAGGCAGTCGTGGCCCCGAAGAACGGGATGGTCTCGGCCAGGAAGTGTGTGCGGTACCTTGGATTCTGCTGCAGAAGCGGCGATAGATCGTCGGCCGTGTAATCGCGCACTGATTGGGCGCTGGCCAGGAGCAATTCCGCCTTTTCCATGGCTTCACGCCGCGCATTGCCGATCAGGTAGGAATACGAGATCTGAGCGATCACCAGCCCGCAGACTCCGTAAACCACGATCAGAATCAGATTGAATTTGGCCAGTAGCTTCATTGCGCCTTTTTTCGCACCGTGCTCGCGACTCAGAAAAAGCTGAGTGTATCGCCTCCTTATACCATTCCCGGCACGATCCGGACTCGACCAATTACACTTCGAAAGGAATGCCTCTCCACGACCCTTTCGCCGATACCTTCGCGCGAGAACACGATGAGAGCTCGCAGCTGGGCCTCCATTTCGAGGAGCCGCGCCCGAGTCGCCGCGTCTGGCCTGTGCGCGAGCTTGTGGCGCAGGTGCGCGAGCTGGTTGAGCAGGAATATGGCGACATCTGGGTCGAGGGCGAGATTTCGAACTACCGTCCGGCTCCTTCAGGTCACGTCTACTTCACCCTCAAGGATGCCGAGGCGCAGTTGCCCATTGTTCTTTTCCGGCGTCAGGCCATGCTTCTCCGCTTTCGTCCGGAAGATGGTCTGCACGTGCTGGTGCGCGGACGGGTCAGCGTCTACGAGCAGCGCGGACAGATGCAGCTGGTTGCCGAAACCATGGAGCCGGTCGGCGCAGGCTCGCTGCAGCTTGCCTTTGAGCAACTGAAAGAACGGCTTAAGGCCGAGGGCCTGTTCGACGCGGATCGCAAGAAACCACTGCCGCTGTTTCCGCGAACGGTCGGCATTATTACCTCGCCGACGGGTGCGGTGATCCGCGACTTCCTGAACATCGTCAATCGCCGCCATTCCGGATTGAACGTGCTGCTCTATCCGGTTTCCGTGCAGGGCGAATCCGCGCCCCTGGAGATTGAAGCCGCCCTCGCCGAATTGAACAGAACGAGTCTGGTCGACGTGATCGTGGTCGCGCGCGGCGGCGGCTCGCTTGAAGATCTGGCTGCCTTCAACGGCGAGCAAGTGGCGCGCGCGATTGCCGCGTCGCGGCTGCCTGTCGTCTCGGCAGTGGGGCATGAGACCGATTTCACCATCGCGGATTTTGTCGCCGATCTGCGCGCGCCCACGCCTTCCGCGGCTGCCGAGCTCATTACCGAGGCACAGCACAAGATCGCCGAGCATCTGGCCGCGCAATCGCACCGTCTTGAACGCGCCGCCCGTTTCCAGCTCCTGCAGGCCCGCCAGCATTTTGCCCATCTGCCGATTAGCCGTGTTGAATCCCGCGTAACCACGCTGCTTCACCGGCTGGAGCAGCGGCTGGACGACGCGTTGCAACGTCTCGATGCCGCGGTGCAACAGCAACTTCGATTGCGCCAGAATCGAATCGCGGCGCTGGCCACCGCGGTACTCCATCGCGACCCGCGCCAGAAGCTGGCCCATGCGCGCCAGCATCTCGCCGACTTCCGGGCGCGACTGGACCGCTCGCTGGAACGACTCGTTGAATCTTCCTCTTCGCGCCTTGGCGCGCTCGACGCTCGCCTCAATTCTCTCTCACCGTTAGCAGTACTCGATCGCGGCTACGCGCTCGTTCTCTCGTCCACCGGCGCGCTCATTCGGTCTACTGCACAAATCAATTCCGGCGACGAGCTGACCACGCGCCTGGCCGACGGCTCCTTCATAAGCCGCGTCGAATCCGTTTCGGCCGGCACACCGGATCCGGCGCGCCCTTTTAAACCCGGCAAACGCAGCAAGAGATCGCCAAAATGACAGCTAGCAAGGCACGTAAACTTTTTGGTACAGACGGCATTCGCGCCGTTGCGGGCGAATCGCCGCTCGATCCAACAACCATCTACAGCGTTGGCCTCGCGCTCGCGCATTCCTTACGCAAAACAGCCGCACAGCCGCAGGTACTCATTGGGCGCGACACGCGCGAGTCTGGCCCGTGGATCGCTGCTACGCTCGCCGCAGGCTTGCGCGAAGCAGGCGCGACAGTTGAAAGCGCGGGCGTCGTCACCACACCGGCCGTCGCATTCCTCGCGCGCACGCATGGGTTTCAAGCCGGCGTAGTCATCTCCGCCTCGCACAATCCCTGGGCCGACAACGGCATCAAGCTCTTCGGCGGCGACGGATTCAAATTCCCAGATGCGGCCGAGTTGGCCATGGAAGAAGAGATTCTGCGCCACATCGCACAAACAAAAGTTTCCAATCCCGAACGCTTCGCGCCACTTCACGACCATCCCGCCTTTCAGGACGACTACATTGAGTTTCTTATCGGTTGCGTGCCTGGACTTTCTCTTTCAGGCCTGAAGATCATCGCCGATTGCGCCAATGGAGCCGCTGCTGCAATTGCGCCCGAGCTTCTGCGCCGGCTCAATGGCGGCCGGCTCGACGGAATCACGTTTCTCAACATCGCACCTGACGGTCGCAACATCAACGCGAAGTGCGGCGCGCTGCACCCAGAGTTTGTGGCATCTGAAACTCAAAAGCGCGGAGCGGACCTCGGCATCACCTTCGACGGCGATGCGGACCGCTGCATGCTCGCCGACGGTCGCGGTAATGTCATCAACGGCGACGCCATTTTGCTCATGGCTGCGCGCGATCTTAAGACTCGCAGCATGCTGACCGGCGATGTCGTCGTCGCCACCACGATGTCGAACATGGGTCTTGAGGCCGCGCTCAAACGCAGGGGCATTCGGATGCTGCGCGCTCCAGTCGGCGACCGTTACGTTCTGGAGATGATGCAGAAAGAAAACGCCGCGCTCGGCGGCGAACAGTCAGGCCACATTCTCTTTCCGCATCTCGCTACAACGGGCGACGGCCTGCTCACCGCACTTGTCGTGCTCGACCTCGTCGCTCGATCGGGCAAACCCATCGCGGAACTGACCGCCGACCTGAAGGTTTTCCCGCAGGTCATCGTCAACGTGAAAGTGCGCGAGAAAAAGCCTCTCGAATCGATTCCGTCCGTCGCCGCCGCCATTCTCGCCGCCGAAAGTGAGCTCGAGGACTCGGGCCGCGTCGTGATTCGCTACTCGGGCACAGAGCCGCTGGCGCGCGTAATGATCGAAGCAGAAAGCGAAGAGGCGATGCGACGCCACGCGGACAGCATTGCGGTAGCAATCCGGCACGAGCTGGGCGTGTAATCGCACCGATGAAAAATCGACGAAATTCGTCGCAATCTGTTGGCAGTTTTTCGATATATTTGCTGATTATAAAGACTTAAGTTGATTGAATACCCCCGGATACAAGAATCACTCCGTGCCGCGTCCCCCCGCGATCGTTTGATCCGGCCCCAATGCGGTGCCCGCCCGTCCTCGTCGCCCGCGCCACGGACCACTGGAAGCCCCGCGTGCTTAGCTCGGTTCACCAGGAGCACGTCCCCGCAGCCAATCTTGCAACCCACCGCGGCGATTGAGGTGTTGGATGAAAAATAGGACGCAAAGCGAAGATACTGTGCCCTTAACGGTTTCCGACCGAATCGCCGTTTCATTGTTTGCCGCATTTCGCATATTCCGGGACGGGGTTTCGACCTTTTGCGGAGGTCATTCGTCTACCCAATTAGGGCCGGTGTCTTTCTCCTTCACCCGCGCTCAAACATTGAGGAGCAAGAAGTTATGCGATTTCGGTTCCTGAAGCGGTGGGCAGCCGTTGCGGCAGTGCTTGCCTCGGCGACTGCAGCTATGGCGCAAACACAAGTGGCTCGCTACCTGGGAACGGTCACGGCCATCAGCGGCGACACTCTCACGGTAAAAACCGACGCTGGCCAGGTGAACACAGTAGAGGTTCCGTCCAGCGCGCAATTGAAGCGCATCGCGCCAGGACAGACAGACCTGACGAAGGCTGAAGCGCTCGACTTCTCGAGTATTGCCACCGGCGACCGCGTTCTGGTGACGCTCGATCCCAACGCAACCGGAAGCACCCCGCAGGCACTGCGCATTATTGCCATCAAGCAGGCCGACGTGGCCAAAAAGCAGCAGAGCGAGACCGAACAATGGAACCAGGGAGTGCATGGCCTGGTGAAGAGCGTTGACGCCGCCTCCGGAGTCATCGTCGTCAGCGTTCGGGCCGGCGCCGTAACGAAAGATGTCACGGTGAATACGACGAGCTCGACGGTGCTCAAGCGCTACGCACCGGGTTCAGTGCGCTTTGACGAAGCGCAGCCCGCGCCGATTGGCGCGATTTTGCCGGGCGACCAGTTGTGGGCTCGCGGCTCCAGGAACACCGACGGCACCGTAATCGCGGCCGACGGCGTTGTCTCGGGGAGCTTCCTTTCGATCGCCGGGACGATTCTCTCCACCGACAATTCCGCCTCTACCGTGACGGTGAAGGATCTCGCCACCAAGAAACCGGTGACCGTTCGCATCTCCGCCGACGCGCAGATGCGGCGCCTCGACGACCGAGTTGCAGCATTTCTGGCCGCGCGGCTCAAGGGAGGACAAGGCGCCACGGGCGCAAGGCCCTCAGGCGGTGGGGCGGGAACCGGCGGCGGTGGCGGCGGGCCGCAAGCCTTCAGCCAGAGCGGTGGGGGCGGCGCGGGACGGATGGATTTTGAAACCATCCTGGAACGTGCTCCGGTGATCCAACTCGCCAGCCTGCAAAAGGGCGAAGCAGTGATGATCGTGGCTACCAAAAATGCTTCAGACGTGAGCGCGGTGAAGCTGCTGGCTGGAGTGGAGCCCCTGCTTGAAGCGCCGCAGGCGCAAGACCTGCTTTCGAACTGGAGCCTGAGCTCGGGCGATTCCGAGGCTGCCGCCCAGTAATTTCATCATTTTTCATCTATCCCAAAGCGAGGGAATTTTGCATTCATCATCGAAACCTCTGACTGCTCTTATCGTTGCCTCATTGATAGCGTTTTCCGGCACGGTTATGCGTGCGCAAGCTGCGCCTGCGGGTGCGGCTCCACAAACAGCGCCCGCAATGCAATCTCCTGCGAATCAGGCGAGCCCCAACTCTTCAGCGCCTGCGCCGGCCACCGGCGCCCAGGCCACTCCAGCAGTGGCAGGGACGCTGCATGGGCACATCCTCGACCCCACCGGCGCGCTCATTCCCGGCGCCGAGGTGAAGGTGAGCACCGCAGCAGGGAAACAAGTGGGCACGGCGACTGCCGATTCGGCGGGCGGATACCAGGTGCGCGGACTTGCGGCCGGAAACTATGTAATCGAAGCCAGCTTTGCAGGATTCGCGCCGTTTGTATCCGCTCCAATCTCATTGACCGCGGGGCAAACGAAAAACATCGACATCAAGATGGCGATTGAAGCCGCGCAGCAAGAAGTGATCGTGACCGACGAAGGCGCGCCAACGGTGAGCACGGAGGCCGGCGCCAACTCGAACTCGATCGTGCTCAAGGGCAGCGATCTCGACGCGCTATCGGACGATCCTGACGAGCTCTCGAGTGAATTGACGGCGCTTGCCGGCCCTTCGGCAGGCCCCAACGGCGGCCAGATTTATATCGATGGCTTCACCGGGGGGCAATTGCCGCCGAAGTCGGCTATCCGCGAAATTCGCATCAACCAAAATCCATTTTCAGCAGAATTCGACAAGATTGGTTACGGGCGCATCGAAATCCTCACCAAGCCGGGCACTGACACGCTGCATGGGCGCGTCTTCGGCCAAGGAAACGATAACGTCTTCAACACTGGCAATCCATTTACTGCGGAGCTGCCCTCTTACTACAGCTTTCAATACAACGGCTCGGTGAGCGGCGCGATGTCGAAGTGGGCATCGTTCTTCTTCAGCGTGGAACAGCGGGATACACAAACCGACAACGTGTTTTATATTCCGAACGGCCCGGTGTACGACACGACGACGGACATGTGGGCAATCAGTCCCGGCGTGGTTTCGGGTAGTCTCTTCAGCCCTGCAAACCACCTCGAAGTTTCGCCTCGCGTCGATTTGCAGCTGGGTCAGAAGAATACTTTGACACTGCGCTACCAGTATTACCTCAACAATGTGAAAGGCTCATTGAGCTCAACCTCGCTGCCTTCGACCTCCAACAACAGCGACTCGACCGAACATTCCGTTCAACTTGACGACACACAGGTGATCAGCGACAAGATGGTGGACGAGACGCGCTTCGAGTACCGGCGCGCCAACTCTTCCACGTCACCGGTGAGCTCGGCGCCCGGCTTTGGCCCCGCCGGCACGGCGCCCAGCATCAGCGTGCCAAGGGTGTTTGGTTCCGGCGGAAGCTCGGCCCAGACCTCTTCGACGCACGACGATCATTACGAGCTGCAGAACTACCTCACGCTCAGCGAGGGGAAGCAGGCCATCAAAATTGGCGCGTGGCTGCGTGACGACCGCGAGGCGCAGTCGACCGATGCGAACTTCAACGGCGGCTTTACCTTTCCGTCGATTACGGCCTTTGTGAACACCTGGAACAACTGGGCGAGCAACCAGCCGCTCGGTACTAACTGTCCGGCGAACACCGCGGGCGGGTGTTTGCCGACCAAGCTCACCTATACAACCGGGCCCTTTGCGTTTCAGGGGAATGTATTCAACGCCGCGTTCTTTTTCCAGGACGATTGGACCGTGAGCAAACTGCTTACACTTTCCGGCGGCTTGCGATGGGAGGGGCAGAACCACATCGCCGATCACAGCGACTGGGCTCCGCGCGTTGCTTTCGCGTACGCGCTCGACGGGCACAAGAAGGGATCAACGCCCAAGACCGTCCTGCGCGGCGGGTTCGGCTTGTTTTACGACCGCTTCGCCACCAGCGATCTGATGGACTTGGAAGAGCTGAACGGCACCGCCAATAGTCAGAAGCAATTCATCATCACCGACCCCACCTGCTTCAGCGGGACGAGCCTGAGTTTGATCAGCGGCGGAGTGGCCTCATGCGGCACGGGCAACACGCGCACATCTGCGACCTACGCTATTTCGCCGATCTACCGCTCGCCCTATCTGGCGCAGCTTGGCGTGAGCGTGGAGCGGCAAGTGACCAAGGCGGCGACGGTTACTTTCAACTACATGCACACTTCCGGTCTGCACCAATTGGTAGTGCGCGATTCGAACGCCTATCTGCCAGGCGATTACACATATCACGCCGGCGGCCCCCCCACGATTACCGCACCGCGGCCCGATCCGTCCGAGGGCATCGTGGATCAATACTTCCCCGAAGCGGTGATGAACCAGAACCAGGTGATCGTGAACATCAATGCCCGCTTGTCGCCGAAATTGAGCGTGATGGGTTTTTACGCCGCAAGCTGGGCGAACTCCGACGGCGGCGCCGGATCGAACCCGTCGAATTCATACAACCTCCGGCAGGATTACGGGCGTGCGTCCTTTATTCGGCCGCAGTGGCTGTTCCTGATGGGCAACTACAACGGGCCGTGGGGAATCACCTTCAACCCGTTTCTGATCGCTCAGGCAGGCCGCCCCTACAACGTGACGTCGCCCTATGATCTGACTGGCGACAACTTCTTCAACGACCGGCCATCGTACACGAGCGCGTCAGCGACGACGAGTAATGTGGTCGGGACGAGCTTCGGAACGCTGAACCTTGTGCCCGGAGCCGGAGACACCATCATTCCCATTTCGATCGGCAACAGCCCCTCATCGGTTGCGGTGAATCTGCGCGTGGGGCGAACCTTCGGGATCGGCCCAAAGGTGCAGTCGCCCGGTGGCCCGCAACAAGGCGGCCCGCCCGGAGGTGGGCCACCCCCGGGTGGCGGCGGCGGGCGCGGCGGTGGTGGCGGCTTCGGCGGCGGATTTGGCGGCGGACCGTTTGGCGGTGGCGGCGGACGGGGAGGGCCCTTCGGCGGGATGACGAATGCGAACGCCAAAAAGTATTCGCTAAATTTCAATGTGCAGGCCCTGAATCTGTTTAACGACATTGACCTGGGCACACCCGTGGGCGGCATTCAGCCGACGTTCAATCCGAGCACCGGGCTTTACGGGCCGGGGCCGCAGTTCGGCAAATCGGATGGCCTGGCCGGAAGCATCTTCTCCACCAGTTCGGCGGCGCGGCGCATTTTCTTCCAGGCAGCGTTTCAGTTCTAAGAAAAGCGATCAGGGAACAGATGCCAGGGATCAGAAAGGCCAAAATTTGCTATTGGCCCTTTCTCGCGATTCGCTTGCGCCAAGCAAACCTTCGTAGAGCGCGAGCCATCGGTCCGCAGTCGCGTCCATGCTGAAGTGATCGACGATGCGCTGGCGTGCTGCGCGGCCGGCGGCAGCGAGCGCTTCCCTGCCCTGTCCCATCGTTGCGATCATCGCGTCAGCCAGCGCCTCTGATTCTTTGGCCGGCACTATGAGGCCGGCGTCCCCGACGAGCTCGCGTACGCCGCCGACATCCGTGGCAACAACCGGTTTCGCCATCGCCATGGCCTCGCCCACGGCCAACGGCATCCCCTCCCACGCCGACCCCGAGACGAAGGCGTCGGCCGCGTCGAGCAACGCGGGCATGTCGCGCCGCAGGCCGAGCCAGCGAACAGAATCCCTGATTTCGAGTTCGCTCACGATTTGCTGCAACGCCGCGATCTGTCCCAGTGGGGCGTCGCCCGCGATCCACAAACGAGCATCGCCGCGCCAGGATCTCACTTGGGCAAAGGCGCGCAGGAGATTCGGATAGTCTTTGGCCGGCACGAGGCGGCCGACGGCGAGCCAGACGAATTCGGCTTCTTCTCTTGCATCAGAGACGCCGATTTCCGATCGAATCCGCGCACCCCTTTCTCCATTGGGCGCAAATTCGTGGACGTCGATGCCGTTGAGAATGACGGAACACTTGCGGCGCGGCACCGCACCGAGACGAATGAAACGATCGGCCGCGGCCCGGCTGACCGCGACGGTGTGCGGACTCAAACGGTCAGTGAGACGATAGGCGAGCATGCGATGCCATCCGCCTTCATATACGTTGTGCACGGTGGAAAGCACGACGAACCGCCCGGAAACCAGCCGAAGCAATCGGGCAAAAATGTTCGAGTGAAAGCCGTGGCTGTGGGTCAGATCGGGACGGAACTCGCGAAGGAATGCGCGTCCCTGTCTAAAACCAGCGAGCGCAGCCCATGGCGTTTTACGCACGTTCAGGTGACCTGTGGGAATTGAAGTGGGCCACTCCGCCGGAAGGCGCTGCATAAGCACCAGCAGTCGGACGGTGTGGCCGCGCGCGGCCATGCGATCCGCGATGGCCAGCGCCTGCTTTTCTGCCCCGCCCACGCCGAGCGACGAGAGCAGGTAGACGATACGCATGGGACCCGAACCTTGCTCGACCCCTATCGTTGCTTGAAGATTGTTCGCATCGATGATACCGCAGATTTCGCCATGGTGGCTGGCCGCGAGAAGCGAAGTGCGAGCGGCGTGTCGAGCGCAAACAAGCCAGGGCCAAGAATCATGATCAGCAGCGCGGCGAACCAGTAGTTGTAAGCGTCAGCTCCCTGAAAGCGATCTGGATTCGATAGGACGCCGAGGAAGGCGGGTTTTTCCGCCGTCCAGAAGGCGACGGTCATGTTGATGAAAAGCAACAGTGCGGTGAGGCGCGTCAGTAACCCGAGAGCGAGGAGAATACCTCCGGCAAACTCGACGACCGAGACGAACAGAGCAGTCTGGTGCGGCATCGGCAGGTTCAATGATTCAAAGTACAAGCCCACGCGATTGAGGTTGTGCAACTTGCCCCAGCCGTCCGTTGCAAACTGCCATCCCCAATAGAGGCGGATGGCGAGCAACAGCGGGCTTTCAAGTTTTTGGAGAAACGCACGCAGGCCGCCGTAAGCGACGGTTGCGGTTCGTAGAAGAGCGGACATAAAGCTCCTTGCGATTGCGGTGGATTCGGGGATGAAGACCCAGGATTAAACTGCGCAGATCCAGCCGAGCTCGGCCCAACTGCCAAACCATTGTTGCACGCGCTCCGGGCGGTGGCGCAGGGCGATGCGCGAACCGTCAAAACCAGCTTCAAGCGCTTCGCCGAGTGTGCGGCCATCGCGCAGAGTGGCGAGGGTCTGAAATTCTTCGCGCTCGATACGCCGGTAATATACGGACAGATCGACGCGATGCACGGCCAGCCAGGTTGGCCGCGAGCGCAGCTTTGGAATTGCGACCTCGGCGCTCGAATCTTCGTGTGCAACCCCTGCTTCGCTTGTCTGCCGTTTCTCGCGTTTGTGCAATTCCAGGACCAAGTCGTCTGCCGGATAGCTCAACGCTACCAATTGCAGGCAAGGCTGCAAAGCGAGCGTCGACTCACCCTGAAGCGCGGCGATCTGGCGCTGCGTGAGAGGGTCGCGCTCCGGCGCATCAAAGGCTTCGACACATGCCCATTCGATCCGCGCGAGATCCACAGCGAGCCGGCGACGGCGGCCTGTCTGCTCCGGGTGAGCCGCGAGCCATTGCGGAAGTTTCGATCCCAGGTTGCGCAGGGTGAATGAGCGGCTGGGATGCTCGGCGAGATAAGCGATGCTAAGCGCATCAAAGCGGCGCTCTCCGACGAGGGCGCGCAGCGCGGGAAAATCCTCGGCCAGAGCTCCAAGTACCCGATACCAATACTGCCGGTTGTAGATTTCAAGGCGCTCGAACGGTGTGAGCCGCGAGTTGGGCGCGATGAACGAGGACGCAACTTCGGCCATCGGCCGCCCGTTAGGCGCGGTGGTGCGCATGTTGTCCTCTTTGGTCAGTGGCTGCATTACAGCCGCGGCCATCTGCCGCTGGAGGGAGGCAAGGTCCATCGCCGCACTTTGATTCGCGTTCGTGCTCATTTCGTGGCTCCCACCAGTTGCGATTCCGGCGACGGCGCCGATTTAGGCAACGGGTTCAAATACCGCTCGGCCTTCTTCGCTTCAGCGTGAACCTCTTCGAAACTGGGAATGTGATCGTCCCACTCAAGCAGTGTGGGCGTGGGACCGCAGCGTTCAATGGCGCGCGCGTAAAGTTGCCACACCGGATCGATGACGGGATGATCGTGCGTATCGAGAATGTACTTTTCGTACTTTGAATGGCCGGCAATGTGCATTTGCGCCACGCGATGCGCGGGTACCGCGTTCACGTAGTCCATGGGATCGAACTCGTGATTCATGGCCGAGACGTAGACATTATTCACGTCGAACAGAATGCCGCAATCGGCGCGCTCGACAACCTCGGTCAAGAACTCCCACTCCGTCATCTCGGATCCGGTGAAGGCCGCGTACGAGCTGACGTTTTCGACGGCAACGGGAATCTCAAGATAGTCCTGCACCACGCGCACGCGGTCAACGGTGCGCTCGACCGCTTCCCACGTGTAAGGCAACGGCAGCAGATCGTGGGTGTAGGTTCCGTCAACCGATCCCCAGCAGAGATGGTCACTGAGCCATGGCGTTTTGGTGCGGCGCACCAGTTGCTTCAGGCGCTTCAAGTGCTCCGGGTCGGGCGCGGTCACCGAGCCGAAGTACATTGACACGCCATGCTGAACGACTCTGTATTGTTCCAGAATGCGATCGAGCGTAGCCAGCGGACGGCCGGCGTCGATCATGTAGTTTTCCGAGATGATCTCAAACCAGTCGACGACGGGTTTACGGGAGAAGATGTGCGCGTAGTGAGGAATGCGCAGGCCGATGCCAACGCCGTGGTCCTGATACGCATTGAAGCGGTTGCCGGGCATAGAAAGAGAGTTCTTAGTTCGCAGTTCACAGTTGTCGGTTGACGGTTCTGTTTTCGCAGTTCGCAGTTCAGAGTCCACAAATTGAGGATGCGAAAGCTGCACCGACCGAGCTGTGAACTACGAACTGCGAACTGTGAACTGGGGTTGGTTAGACGAGGCCCGGCATTGCGGAGCCGTCAGTGGCGCAGCCACCCTTGCCCTTGCAGCTATTCTTGCCCGAGCAACCGTTGTCGCCGGACTTGCAGCCGCCCTGGCCTTTACAGTCATTCTTGCCTTTACAGGAGTGTTTGGTGGTGTCCTGGTCGAAGCTGGTGTAGCGAAGGCCTGCCTTCGCAGCTTTGACCTGGCTGGCCTGCGGTGTGGCTTGGGTGGCCGCGTGGGCCGCGACTGCGCTTCCGCCGGCGAGACCGGTGAGCGCAGCAGTGAGCAGCATTGCATTGAACTGGTTCTTCATGGCGTTTTTGACCTCGTATGGGGATGGAGCGGAGTTTCACCGCGGGTTGGGGAAGGCAGGATGGCGGGAGCGATTGTGGAACCGCTCGAGTTCGTCCACCCCGCAGTATTGGTGGTACGCAACCTTTGAGTGCCTGCGCGAAAAAAGGTTACAACGAAAAACGCGCGGCAGGATGAATTTATCACTACAGGGCGTAACCTGGCTTGCGGAATTGTCGTCCCATTGTGGATTGGCTGCCGCGCACGCTGTGCGTTACCCTGTTTGAGCCTCGTGGAGGATTGCGGGTTGCTATCGCAAGGATCTTTTTGGGGTAGGGCCGGACCGCGCGCCCGCAAGTTCAGGAGGTCGATTGCAAAGCACAAAAGGATTGGCGGCGGTGTCAGGCACGGCGATGGTGATGGCGCTGTTGCAGAGCTTGTGCACGGCAATTCTGACCATCAACGGAATTCGTGTGGGAATCGGAGTTGCGGCCCTTGCCGCCAGCAGCATCGCCGCCCCTCTGCTCTCGTTTCACCGGGACGCCATTCGGATCCCCATGCTTTCGATCGCGGTGGTTGGCGCGGTGTTGAATCTCGCTGTGCTGGCTTGGATTTGGCATCTGCGCGCGCGGCCTGAGTCGCAATGGCGTAAACAGCCGGTCACAAAAAAGCAGCGCTGGTCAGAGCGGTTGCAAGTGGCGATGGCCATTGCCACTCTGTTGCTGGCTGGGCTCGAGATTTACACACATCCGATCGTGAATCACGGGGCTTCCGCGTTCTGAGTTTCTTTCCTCGGCGTCGTCTGCAGCAGTGGTGGTGATCCGTTTCGGCCTTAGGGGCCGGACACTTCCATTTCTTTTTCCAGCCGCTCGTGCAGCCGCTCGCTGAATCCCGCGGGCAGCTCGAAGACGCGATCGTCAGCGATAAGCACGACGACATTTCGTGTGGAATCGAGTACTGCCGAGCAAATTTCGCACGTCTCCAAATGCTTGTCAATGTCTGAACGCAGCAGGGCGTCCACCTCTCCGTCGATGTAGGCGGAGATGTGCTCCCAAACGTGTTTGCAGTCGATCCTCATCGTGCCTCGCCCCCGGCCCACCCAAACAGCCGAGCCCGCTTGGGCGCAAACCCTTTCAACCGCGGCGCCAGACTGCGCTGCAAAAGCGCCCGCGCCCGGTGAAGACGTACCTTGACCGCTCCCTCGGTGAGGCCGAGCGCGGCGGCGGTCTCGCGGACGTCCATTTCTTCGATGTCTCTGAGCAGTACGACGTTACGGTAAATCTCCGGCAGTCCGTCGATGGCCTGGCGCAACACGGCCGCGAGCTCCTTTTGCTCAAGCGCCTGGCTCGGCACCTCGCGCCAACTGGTCAGGACGGCCGGTGTAAAGTCGCCGCTCTGATCGTCGGTGAGCGCGTCGAGAGAGTCCTCGCGCCGAGTTTCGGTCTTGCGCAGGCGGCCCAGCCCTTCATTGCGGGCGATCGATAGCGCCCAGGTACGGAATTGAGATTCGCCTCGAAACAGGTGCAAATTGCAGTAAATCTTGATGATTGCCTCCTGCGCCGCGTCTTCGGCGTCGGCCTCGTTGCGCAGGATCGACATTAAGAGAAAGAAGATAGGCCGCTCGCACGGGCGAATCAAATCGTGGAATAGCCGCCTTTCCCCGGCCAGGATGCGGCGGATACAGTCGGTATCGAACTCGGGATTAGGCACGTTCTTCATCGAGAGCCGATTGCCTCTGCACCGCGGAAATGCTTCTGGAGAGAACTATATCGCGCCCACCTCACCCAGTAGTTTGGCGCTACAGATAGCCCGCATGAACAAGACTTTTTGTCCTGTCCAAAAGAATCCTTGCAGAAAAAGCATGGTTTGGGCTGTACAATCCCCTCACGAGGAGTCTTATGGCCGGAGACATGCAAATTAC
>CAZHOO010000009.1:0-74442 GCA_964533905.1 uncultured Occallatibacter sp.
GTTCACCATTTTCGCCGCGAGGAAGAGGCCGATGAATTCGTGCGCCAGGTGAAGGGCAAGCGCGTGCAGGTGCACTACGAGGCGTCGAATCCCGACAAGTCTGTGATTCTGGATCGGGATCTGGAAGTGATTGCGCTGCTGGCGCCGCAGTACCGGTGAAGGGCTTCGCGCCTACCGATGGTCCGAGAGCAGTCTGACAATTCCAGGCGATGATGCCCTCGAAGAAACCGTCGACCGGTTTAGCGCGAGGAAGGAAACGCTTCCTGTGGGGATGAAGCGGCTCCGCGAG
Source organism: uncultured Occallatibacter sp. (assembly GCA_964533905.1). Taxonomy (GTDB): domain Bacteria; phylum Acidobacteriota; class Terriglobia; order Terriglobales; family Acidobacteriaceae; genus Telmatobacter. The sequence goes on from CAZHOO010000009.1 coordinate 290, forward strand.
TGGCCAGGTACGCGAGCGCAAAGAGCACTGCGAAAACTGGATCAGCGAGCGAAGGCAGAACGATTGTAAGATTCGCATGACCTTGCAGATAGAGGATGACGACGGGGACGGTGTAGACAAGCTTCGCCGGAATGGTGATGAGCATGATGGGCCGGTAGCGAATCGGGTCCCTGGCTATGAGCACGAAAAGGACTTGCCACAAGGTCGCTACCCCCGCAAAGCCGTAGTAAAACTCGGGGTGGGTGACCGGCGGCGGCGCCTGCTTGCCGATCGCGTCGATCAGAAAGTACAACGGCGGCACGACAATGAATCCATAAACGGCGGCAATGCCATACACGATGCGCGCAAATTTCATTCTTTATTGACTCAATCAGGACCCGAAAGGTCGCGTTGTTCTCGCGATCCTGGACCGAGCGTTGAGCTTGTGCCGCTCACTTCCCCTCGAATCAGCCAGGGAAAAGCATGTACCTCAACCTGCGGCTTTTCTGATCCCTGACCCCTGAAACCTGATCCCTGCTTCTAGATCAGCTCCACGCCCCATAGATCGTGCAGATGAACCACGCCTTCGACGTGATTGTCGGCGTCGATGACTATCAGCGAAGTGATCTTGCGCTCTTCGAGAATCGCCAGCGCCTTGGCCGCAAGTTCTTCCGGGGCAATCGTACGGGGATGCGGATTCATCGCTTCACCGGCCGTTTTGCCCAGCGCCGCGCCGCCTTCGCGTTCGAGCAGCCGCCGCAAATCGCCGTCTGAGATCACGCCGCGAAGACGGCCGGATTCCTGGACCGTGGTCATACCGAGCTTCTTTGAAGACATTTCGTAGATCACGTCGGTCATTTGCGTTGCGGGTGCAACGACGGGAACTTCATCGCCGCTATGCATCAGGTCGCGGACCTTGGCGAGTTGCTTGCCCAGCTTGCCGCCGGGGTGAAGCTCCGCAAAATCTTCGGCGCGGAAGCCTTTGCGGAGGCTGACTGCTACAGCCAGTGCATCACCCAGCGCGAGCATCGCCGTGGTTGACGCCGTCGGGGCGAGATTGAGTCCGCAGGCCTCGCGCTCCACGCTGCAATCGAGGGCGACGTCGCTCGCCGCGGCGAGCGTCGACTGGAGATTGCAGCAGAAACTGATGAGGGCGTCGCCTTTGCGCTTGACCGTGGCCAGCAAACGCAGAATCTCCTCAGTTTCGCCCGATGCCGACAGCGCGATGACCACATCGCCAGCCATGAGTACGCCAAGATCTCCGTGAACCGCCTCGGCCGGGTGCAGAAACAATGCCGGAGAGCCGGTGGAGCTGAGCGTGGCGGCGATTTTTTGCGCGATGATGCCGCTCTTGCCCATTCCGGTGACCACGATGCGACCGTTTTGCTCGCCGCAGCGTACGATCATTTCGACGACTCGCGCGAAAGGCCCGGCCATGGCACCGTCGAGGCGCGCGGCAAGAGCCTCAAGCGCGGCGGCCTCGGTGCGAATCAACTCGGCCGGGCTGAAGGCTCCTTCCGAGGGCCGAAAGCTTTCGTCTTTCCCGGTGGGGTTCATTGGCTATTCATGCTAACAGCTTGGAAGCAAGCTTTCAGCCATCAGCCGTCGGCTAGGAGCTTTAGCTTCCCAACCGAAACGTGGGCCCTTGGAAGGGGCTCCAACTGTCCACGGTTCACGCGTCCAAGGTCAACGTGTCCGCGCTCGTACAATATATCTACGAGGTCGATTCCGTTGCGCCGAAACACCTTTGTTTTAATTGCCGTGGTTTTCATTCTTGCCGTCTTTGCCTGGGCGGGCTGGGCCAACTGGGAGTATCGCAGGCAGGCCGTCGAGAGACTGCTGGCCCATGCCGGGCAGGGCGAGCTGGTTCCGGCTCCCGCGGGCGACACAATGACTTATGTTTCGCCGCTCGATGGCAAACCTGCACCCGCCTTTGCGCTTGAGAATCTGAGCGGCAGCAAGGTCTCACTCGCGAGCTATAAGGGCAAAGCGGTGATGATTAACTTCTGGGCCACCTGGTGCGGCCCTTGCAAGGTAGAGACGCCGTGGATCGTGGAGTTGCGCGGCAAGTATGCAGGGCAGGGTTTCGAAGTGCTGGGAGTGGACACCGAGGGCGACGACCTGGAGCCGGGCGACAAGGCCGGATGGGCGAAAGCTCAGGCTGCGGCCAACAAATTCGCCAGCGAGGAGAAGATCCCTTATCCGGTGCTGCTCGATGGCGATTCGATCAGCCGCGAATACGGCGGGCTCGATGATTTGCCGGCATCGTTCTTCGTGGATAAGAGCGGCAAGGTGGTTTCAGCGTCCGTGGGTCTGACCTCGGAGAGCGACATCGAGGGGAACATCAAGAAGGCGCTGAACGACTGAGTCAGCTGGCAGGCCAGCGAGTCGGCTAGTCGGCCTTTGGAATTCCGTTTGACAGAGAAGCCGGAAACGAAAGATGACGAGACTGAAAAAGAGAATTCAGCTGGCTATTATCGCGGTCCTGGCCTGGGTCACCGCTGCACACGCGCAGTTTATTTCCAATTCGCCCCACGACTCTCCCATTAAAGCCGAGGCGGTGCAGTATCTTTTTCCCGAGCAGGTAAGCGTACCCGCAGGCAAGCCGACGCCTGTCACACTGCACTTTCGCGTTGCGCAGGGGCTGCACATCAACTCGCACACGCCGAGCGACGAGTTCCTCATCGCGACGGATTTTTCAATTCCCGACGGCATGGGGGTTCGGCTTGGGACGGCCACATACCCGGACGGAAAGATCATCTCCCTCGCCTTCGATCCCTCGACCAGGCTGAGTGTCTACACAGGCGAATTCGACATTGAGGCGCGGATCATCGCCACGCCGGGCAATCACCTGGTTCAGGCCAAGCTGCACTACCAGGCCTGCGACCAGAATGAGTGCCTGCCGCCGAAGACGATTAACGTGCCGATCGATGTAATCGGGAAATAGTCAGAGATAGAGAACATTCGATGGGGTACCCCATCCATTCCGCGCTCCATGCAAAAAGGGATTTTTGTGAGAGGGCCGCTGAAGCGTCTTCAAGCCATTAAGCAGTGGACCGTGGTAGGCTTGCACGACCCCAAAAAGGAGGCGAACGATGCGATTCTTGCTAAAGATCTCAATTCCAGTTGAGGCTGGCAACGCAGCGGCCAAGAAGGACAGGTTCAAAGCGATCCAACAAATACTCGAGGAGCAGAAGCCCGAGGCGGCCTACTTCTTCCAAGAAGACGGAATGCGGACTGCTCTCCTGATCGTAAACATGGAGGATGCCTCGCAAATCGCCGAAATCGTCGAGCCGTGGTTTCTGGCGCTCAACGCGAGCATCGACTGTAAACCCGTCATGGTGGGCGGCGATCTCCAGAAGGCGTTTCCGGCGCTCGAGCGTGCCGTGAAAACCTTCGGTTGATGCCTTCGTCCGGTTGGGCGGCTACGCTTCGATCTGTCCGGAGCGCCCCGTGTTTCATACAACGGCGGGAAAGCACAGCACTCGACCATCCACCGACTCGCTGACTGGAACGCCAATTACTGCGTAGAGCCGTTATCGTCCGCGGGTAGGAACTGGTAGCTCACAAACGCAAAGTGCTGGCCGTCGGGCGCCCAGTTGGGCACGTTGTCGGTGCCGGATCCGCCGATAATCTGGACCAGATCGCGAATCTTTCCGTCGGCAATGTTGATGATCCGCAGGGTTACGTCCTTGTTGGCGGCGTGCCCTGAAACATCCTTATCGTAGGAGAGAATCAGGATCGACTTGCCATCCGGGGATGGATGCGCCGTCCAATTGTGCTTCTCGTCGAAGGTGACCTGTTCGGGCTGGCTGCCGTCGGGATGCATGCGAAAAATCTGCATTCCGCCCGCGCGGTCGGAGTTGAAGTAAATCCACTTGCCGTCGGCCGAGAAATCAGGGTCGTCGCTGACGCCCGTGCCCACGGTGAGCGCGGTCTCCGCTCCGCGGGCCGGCGAAATGGCAAAGATGTTCAGCGTGCCCTGGCTGGGGCGCGTAAACAGGATCGTTTTTCCGTCGGGCGACCAGCTATGGAAGTAGGAGTTGGGATTCTCCGTGACCATGCGCGGGGCGCCACCGGTTGCCGGCACGATATAGACGCGGCGTCCGGGATGGTCGGGCGTGGTGCAGGTCATCGCGAGCCACTTGCCATCGGGCGACAAGCCGTGGCTTCCGGTGCAATCGCTGGCATTGCCGATGTCGAGCTGCGTGGCCTCCGCGATTGAGCCGTCGCCTTCTGCGGCGGGGACGGTCCAGAGCTTGCCTCCGCGATCGAAGATCAGCGTCTTGCCGTCGCGGCTCCAGTTGGGCGCTTCCATCTGTCCCTTGCCGGTCTGGATCACGAAATCCATGCGCGCGTTGTTGTCGATGGCGATGGTATGGAGGGTGCTGTAGAGTGCGGTCGCCGCCGGTGTTGCCGAACTCGTCAGCGGTTCGAGCTCCACATGTGCGAAGGTGGCCTGCTCGATCGCATTCGGGTTGTGCGCGCAGACTCCGAGGCCGGCGTAGAAATCGCCGTCGAAGTGCAGCTTGATGGACGCGCCCACCTGGTGCAGCGGCTCGCCGTGCGCTCTAAGGAACAGCGTGATGACGTCTCCGCGCTTTTCAAGGCGCATCCGTTGGGGCGCGCCGATATTGAAGGCAATATCCTGCGTGGTGTCGCCTTTGTTGCGCCGGTACTGGAGCGCCGTCTCGCCGTTTCCGTGAATCGCAGCGTCGGCGTAGAGCGAGTCCGAGTCAAGCGTCTGCCGGAACATGAGCAGGGCTTTGCGATGCGGGCTTGCAGTTGGGCCGGCGTCGGCCAACTTTACGTCGGCGGTGAGCGAAACGTCGCCGGAGATCTTCTTCCACACAAAGTGGAATGCGTCGACATTGACCCAAAGATTTGCGCCCGCCGAGCGAATCGTGTAAATGCCGGTTGCAGCGTCGAAAGCTGCCATTCCCGGCGGAGTGACGCTGCCGACGTCGGACTGGCTCTCAAAGATTCCCAGCGAATTCCCGGCAGTTTGCGCGGAGGCAATGCCCGATGCGATGAACCCGAACGCCACACTCGCGACCGCAGCAAGCCGCATGATTCTCATATTCCGATGCACGATGAGGGTCTCCCTTAACGACGGGATCACTGTAAGGCATGACGGCGGGTACACGCCAGTGAGGCGCCGTTGCGCCCCTATCCTATTCGACAGAGCGGCGCGAGAACAGCCGCTGGGGCAACTGATCTACTCCCATGCTGATTTCTAGTCAGTTGCCGGCTTTCTTTTCGATTTTGGCCCAGGAATCCTTGAGCGCCAACGTCCGGTTGAATACTTTCCGGGTTTCGGACGAGTCAGGATCGAGGCAGAAATAGCCGACGCGCTCGAACTGGAAACGGTCTTCAAGTTTCGCGTCGGCGAGCGACGGCTCGAGCTTCGCGCCGATGAGAATCTCGAGCGAGTTCGGATTGAGATTGTCGAGCACGTCCTGGCCTTCCTCGAGGTCGTAGGGATCGGCCTTGGAGAAGAGTTTGTCGTAGAGTCGAATTTCGGCGGAGATGGCGTGCGCGGCCGACACCCAGTGCATGGTGGACTTGACTTTGCGGCCGTCGGGCGAGTTGCCGCCGCGGCTGGCGGGATCGTATGTGCAGTGCACCTCTGTTATATTGCCGGCCGCATCTTTAACGACGCGTTGCGCGGTGACGAAATAGGCGTTGCGGAGGCGGACTTCCTTTCCCGGTGAGAGGCGGTAGTACTTGGGCGGAGGAACCTCGCGGAAATCGTCCAGCTCAATATAGAGCTCGCGCGAGAAGGGCACCTGGCGCGTACCCGCTGAGGGATCTTCGGGGTTGTTGGCGACTTCGACGAATTCAGCTTTGTCAGCCGGATAGTTATCGATGACCAGCTTGAGGGGGTGGAGCACGGCCATGGCGCGCGAGGCGCGGTGGTTCAGGTCGTCGCGCTGGAAGTGCTCAAGCATTTCTACGTCCGTGCTGCCGTTGGTCCGCGAGGCGCCGATGGCGGCGCAAAAGGCGCGGATGGCTTCGGGCGTGAAACCACGGCGGCGGAGGCCTGAGAGGGTGGGCATGCGCGGATCGTCCCAGCCGCTCACGCGATTCTCTCGTACGAGCTGCAGCAATTTGCGTTTGCTGAGCATGGTGTAGGTCAGGTTGAGGCGATCGAATTCAATTTGCTGGGACGGAAAAATGCCAAGCTGCTCGATATACCACCGATAGAGCGGCTGATGGTCGGCGAACTCGAGCGTGCACATGGAGTGGGTGACGTGCTCGATCGAGTCGGACTGGCCGTGCGCGAAGTCGTACATGGGATAGATGCACCACTCGTCGCCAGTGCGGTGGTGCGCGGCGTGGAGGATGCGGTACATGACGGGATCGCGCATGTTCAGGTTTGGAGAGGCCATGTCGATTTTTGCGCGCAGGACACGCGAGCCGTCGGGGAACTCGCCCTTCTTCATGCGGACGAACAGGTCAAGACTCTCGTCGATCGTCCGGCTGCGATAAGGGCTATCCTTGCCGGGCTCGGTGAGCGTGCCGCGGTACTCGCGAATCTCGTCTGCCGAGAGGTCGTCGACGTAGGCCTTGCCGGCCTTGATGAGCTGCAAGGCCCATTCAAAGAGCTGGCCGAAATAATCTGACGCGTAGCAGAGTTTATCCCAATCGAAGCCGAGCCAGCGCACGTCGGTCTTGATGGATTCGACGTACTCCGTTTCCTCTTTTTCGGGATTGGTGTCGTCGAAGCGCAGATTTGTTTTTCCGCCGAATTCATCGGCCAACCCAAAATCAAGAAAAATCGCCTTGGCGTGGCCGATGTGCAGGTAGCCATTGGGCTCTGGTGGAAAGCGCGTCTGGACGATTGCGTAGCCGTATTTCTTCGCGCGCACGTCTTCGGCGATCTGGTCGCGAAGAAAATTGGAGTGGGTGGGCGCTTCTGGAGCAGCGGCGGTTTGGTTTTCCGGGTTTGCTTCGGTCATGACTTCAGTTCCTGAGGTTCTCTTTTTACACGAGCAGTTGAAGATTCTTTTCTGCCTGGCGAATCCGTTCGAGGCAGACATCGCGGCCGAGGACAACCATGGTTTCAAAGAGCGGCGGCGCGTTTTTTCGCCCGCAAACTGCTACGCGAATGGGCTGGAAGGCTTGGCCAGCCTTGACGCCAAGCTGCGTTGCCATAGACCGAAGCGCATTGTCGAGCGAGTCGTGGTCGAATGCGGTCGAAGGCAAAACTTCCAACGCGGTTTCGAGAACTCGGCGAGCCAGAGCGGCATCGCCTTTTTGGGGAATCAGCTCTGCGGGATCGTACGGCGGAAGTTTGTCGAGGAAGAAAAAGTCGGCAGCCGCGACGGCATCGCGCAGCAGCTTGATGCGTTCGCGAATCAGCGGCGTAACGGCTTCGATTTTTTCTGGTTTTGGATTGAATCCTGCTTGAACGAAGAATGGCTCAAGATCGCGGCTGAGCTCTTCCACGGGCAACGCGCGGATGTGCTCGGCATTCAGCCAGACAGCTTTGGGGTCAAATGGGTCTTCATCGGTAAAGTTGATGACGGCGTTGGCGCGGTTGACGCCTTCCAGCGTGAAGAGTTCGCGGATCTCACTCAGGGTCATAAACTCTTTGTCGTTCTTGGGCGACCAGCCAAGGAGGCAAAGAAAGTTGATGAAGGCCTGGGGCAAAAAACCCGCATCACGATAGGTGGTGACGCTCACGACGGGGCCATGCTTGCGCTTCGAGAGTTTAGCGCCGTCGGGCGCGACGAGTAGAGGCAGATGCGCGAACTTGGGCGGCACCACGTCGAGGCCTTCGAAGATCAGCAGATGCTTGAAGGTGTTGGTCAGGTGATCCTGGCCGCGGATGATGTTGCTGATGTGGAGATCGGCGTCGTCGACGCACGAGGCGAGGTGGTATGTGGGCATGCCGTCTGAACGAAGCAGCGCAAAGTCTTCGACCTCGTCGGAAGGCTTTTCTTGTTGTCCATACACTGCATCCGCAAAACGCAGCACGAAGTGCTCCCCGCGGGGCACGCGATAGCGCAGCGCGAACGATTCACCACTGGCGGCGCGGCGGTCAGACTCTTCGCGCGATAGTTCGCGCATTCCGGGATTGAAGAGCCAAGCGCCGTGGGTGGAGGAGTGCTCTTCGTTTTCCGCGAGCGCCGGCGTGAAATCGCGATAGGCGAGCCCCTTGGCGAATATTGCCTCGGCGGCCTTGCGGTGCAGATCGAGGCGCTCGGATTGCTTGTACTCTTCGTCCCAGTTGAGGCCGAGCCAGCGCAGCCCTTCAAAGATCGACTGGACGCTCAAGTCGGTATTGCGCTCGACATCGGTGTCGTCCAGACGAAGCACCATCGTCCCGCCGTTATGGCGGGCATAAAGCCAATTGAAGATAAAAGTGCGGGCGCTGCCCACATGAAGGAAGCCGGTAGGAGAGGGGGCAAAGCGAACGCGCGGGGCTGGGCCGCGATGGGAGCCTGGATCGGTCATCGTGACGATTACTTTCTATTCACGATGCTATCGCAAGGCTCCTCATCGAGCCGTATCCAGCGTTTTATTGCTGCGGCGGCAGCGGCTGAGGCGGATAGGGCGGAATATAGGGCGCCTGCGGGATGGGCATCACCTTCCACTGCGCGAAAGCCAGGACGTAGATCAGGATCAGATTGCCCATCGGAACAATATTCAGGAGCGCCAGCCACGGTGAGAAGCCGGCTTTCTTGCAGATGAACCAGAAGGGGACGATGATGATGGCCAGGAAAATCAAAATGATGAGCGGGAGGATCGCCATCATGGCCATGGCCATGTGCGCTATGTCGTCGGCACTGGGCCCCTGTTGCAGTACGAATGCGAGATTGTACATACGAGCGCTCCAATCTTGAATTGGTTTCGCAGCCAAGGTACAGCTAAACCCATGAATCTTCAATAAAAATCGGAGAGGCCAGAACTCGCGCGATGATTCTCGGTTTCAGGCGGAATGGGCTACGGCTCGCAAACGCTCTACGTGATGTCTTCAGTGTCGTAGACCGGCGTTATCGTGCGCTTTTTAGGAACGCCATGCACCGAGCTGAGCAGGTCCTCAACCACATCTTCGAGCTGGCGCTGGCTCTCGACCACTTCGCTCATGCTCTTGAGCTCTTCCGGCTCCTGCACGCGCTCGACGAGCGCAACCGCATGGCACTGGGCCACGTGATCGAGATTCAGGCCCTCGGGGGTCTTGGCCTTGATGCTGACCTGATCGATCGCTATGCCCAACAGGTCTGCGACCCGGGAGCACATTTCGGCGGCGATGGGCGAGATTTTAGGAGCGGCCAGCACCAGCGTCGTATCGATGTTCACGATCGCGTAGCCGGCGTGCTGCAGTTCTTCGAGTGCCAGGTTGAGGAAGATGGCGGAGTCTGCGTCTTTCCAGCGCGGATCGCCGGGAGGGAAAAAGCTGCCGATGTCGCCCGCGGCCACGGCGCCAAGCAGGGCGTCGGTAATGGCGTGGAGCAGAACATCGCCGTCGGAGTGGCCGGCGAGGCCCTCAGGATGGTCAATGGTCATTCCACCAAGACGCAAGGGAACGCCCGACTTAAATTCGTGCGAGTCGTAGCCAAATCCGATGCGCGTGTCCATCATTGCCGAAATGCCCCGCGGAAAAGTGAATGAGTGAAAAAGTGAAACAAGTGATGCTGGAATTTTCCGGTCGTGTTCAGTGGGCTCGCTGCCGCAAATAAAATTCGGCCAGCGCCAGGTCGCCCGGCTGCGTAATCTTCAGATTAACCTGAGAACCGGGCACCACGGCTACCGGAATTCCTGCCCGTTCGGCGAGCGAAGCCTCGTCAGTGCCGACAAAGCCGTCGGCATTGGCCTCGGCAAAGGCGCGCTGGAGCAGCCTGTATCGAAAACCCTGCGGCGTCTGTGCCTGCACCACAAATTCGCGTGGAATGGTCGCGGTCACGAGTGCTCCGTGCGCGGTTCGCTCCACTTGCTTGATGGTGTCGACGGCCGGCATGCCGACGATGGCCGCGCCGAATTCGGCCACCGCATCGATGGTGCGCTCGATGGTGGCAGCGTCGATCAGCGGCCGCACAGCGTCATGGACCAGCACAATATCGTCCGGCTCGGCAGGCAGGGCTTCGAGCGCGTGGGCCACCGATTCCTGGCGTTTTTCGCCGCCTTCAACGACGTGAACTCGGCCTTCGAAACCGTACTCGGCCACCTGCGCTTCAACGCGCTCCATCTCCGGCTTGCGCACGGCGACGTACATTGCCGTGACGCGCGGCGCGGCGGCAAAAGCGCGGAGCGAGTGGATGAGGATGGGAACGCCGTCGAGCGCCAGAAACTGCTTAGGTTGCGGGTTGGGCTGCGGGTTGGGTTGCGGGCCGGACATTCGCGTGCCCAATCCCGCAGCTGGAAGAATGGCAAAGACTTGCATAACTCGTGGAGTATAGCACCGTGCAAGGTTTCAGCTTTTGGCCTGGTCCGTGTGCATCATCTCGCTCGTAGCGTGAAATCCCAAGCGCGAATAGATCCCCCTGCCCGCTGGCGAGCTGTGCAGCGTGACCACGCGGATTCCGCGGCGGCGCGCTTCGGCCATGCCCCGCTCAAGAAGATCATGCGCAAGCCCGCGCTTGCGGTATTCCGGCTCGACGTACACGTTGAGCAGATAGCCGCGCCGCTCGCCTTCAGGGTCAAAAGGATGAGGCGGCCAGTCGAGAATCAAAAGGCCAGCCGATGCCACAGGCCGGCCCGCATCGGTCGCAACCCATCCGTAATATTTGCCTTCCTGCATCATGCGCTCGATCCATGCGACAGAGCGGCGCTCCACCGCACTAAGAAGGGATTCGTCGAGCGTGTCTATTTCGGCGAACATCGCACGGCGATGCGCGGAGATGAGCGGTGCATCGGCTGTTTCAGCGGTGCGGATTTCCATATCGAGCCAGTATAAAGGCGCTCGGCCGCCCGAACGCTCGTGAGTGTTGCTGGAATTCCGCGTTGGGCGGCGCAACCGAACGCCGTATCATCGTTGCGTGAGTCCCGCGAACCCTACCTCTCTGGCTCTCGACGCCACTCTTCTCAAACCCGGCATGCGCGTTGGCGTCGCTCTATCGGGCGGAGCAGATTCGGTGGCGCTGGTGCGGCTGCTGGCCGAGCGCAGGGCCGAACTGGGCCTGGTTTTGCATGTTGCGCATCTGCACCATGGGCTCCGCGGTGCGGAAGCCGATGCCGATCTCGAATTCTGCCGCGAACTGGCAATGAAGTTGGGCGTGCCCTTTCATGAGGCGCGCGCGGACGTGGCAGTGGAGGCGGCTGCCGACCCAAAATCCGGCAAAGCCGCAGAGACCATCGAAGAAGCGGCGCGGCGGCTGCGGTACGCGTGGTTTCGCACGCTGCTGTCCAAAACCCCGCTCCATGCAATGGCGACGGCGCACACGCTCGATGATCAAGCGGAAACGGTTCTGGCCAAGTTCTTGCGGGGAGCGTGGACTGAGGGTCTATCGGGAATTCATACAAAACTCGAATGCCCGGAAGGGTGCATCATTCGGCCGCTGCTGGCCGCGACCCACGCTGAAATTGAGGCGTACCTGCGCGAACTCGGCCAGGATTGGCGCGAGGACACGTCGAATCGCAACCTGACCTTCACACGCAATCGCATCCGGCATGAGCTGTTGCCGTTGCTCGGGGGATGGAATCCGCAGTTGCGCGAGCACATGGCGCAGATGGCGGCGTTGGCCCGCGACGAAGAAGCCTGGTGGCAAGCGGAGCTGGCGAGGGTGGTTCCACAGTTGCTGCTGCCGGGGCGACCTGTTCGTGGGGGCGGGCGCGCAGCAGGCTCGGGACTCGACTCCGGGCTGGCTATTGAAGTGAGCCGACTGGCCGCGCTTGCCCCGGCGATGCAGCGGAGGCTTATTCGCTACGCGGCGGAAAAATTTGGCGCGGCGCTCGATTTTTCTGCGACCGAATCCGCGCGAGCGCTTGCGCTCGGAGGCCACGCCGGCCAGAAGCTGGCTTTGGCGCATGGCCTCCGCGCGGAAAGAACGGCCCGCGAGCTGCGGTTTTCAATCGGTCACAGTCTCGCTCCAAAAGGTGAAGGGCCGGAGGCCGCGCCGGTCTACGAAATGGCGATTCCCGGCGAGATCGACGCGCCTGCCTTTGGGATTCGGCTCCGCGTTGAGGCCCAACACGCAGTGGCGGCGGGGATCTCGAATGGCCACGGCTCGCCGGCGAGGACGGCCATCCTGCGAAACTGGAAACCCGGCGACCGGGTCAGACTTCGCTATTCGAGTGGCCCGAGAAAGGTGAAGGAAGTGCTAGAACGGATGCGAGTTACGGGGACTGAGCGTGCGCTTTGGCCGGTCCTCGAGGTCAACGGCACGATCGCCTGGATGCGGGGCGCGGAGCTCGAACCCGATCCGGAGTTTCTCATTTCGGCCGACTTTACAAGCGCCGAGAAAGTCGAGACACCCACGTCACGGGCCGCGCGAAACCGTTAACACTCAATATCCTGCCCCATTCGTACTATGGTTGGCTCCTCCAACTTCCACCGCCTCGGGAGTACAATCGGGATACTGCTTCTCAGGCGGCACGGGTTGCGTGTCTCTGAGGGAGGTCTGGTGATTTTTGCCACTTTACCAGCCACCGGGGCGTCTAAGGAACAGTGGCATTCGGCCAGGGATTGATCAGGAATGATCGTGGGGGTCGCGGTGGGTCTTTCTCCTTAGCCGCGAAAAGGAGACGTTGGTGAACTCGAGCGTAAAAACCATCATGTTTTGGCTCTTCATCCTCATCTGCCTCGTGCTTTTGTGGGGCGTGGTGGAGAGAAGCACGAACATGGGCAAGGAGCCGGAGTACGCTTACTCCGACCTGTATGACAAGGTGGTCAATAACCAGGTGCTAGACGCCGCCATTCAGGGCGACGAGCTCAAGGGCCACTTGAAGATCTCGCCCAAAGACGAGTTCCACACGATCCTGCCGAGCAACTATGAAGACCTTTTGAAGGCGATGATCGTCGCCAAGGTCAACTTCTCTATCAAGGAACCGCAGAACAACGTCCTGATTCCCCTGCTCATCAACGCAGCACCCTTCGTGCTGCTGATTGCCGTGTGGTTCTTCATGCTGCGGCAGATGCAATCGGGCGGGAATAAGGCGCTTTCGTTCGGGAAGAGCCGCGCGCGCCTGCTCTCAATGCAACAGAAGAAAGTTACGTTTAAAGACGTGGCCGGCGTGGACGAGGCCAAGGAAGAGCTGAAGGAGATTATCGAATACCTGCGCGAACCGCAGAAGTTCCAGAAGCTAGGAGGGCGCATACCCAAGGGTGTGCTGCTCGTCGGGCCTCCGGGAACGGGCAAGACCCTGCTGGCGCGCGCCGTGGCCGGCGAGGCCAACGTTCCGTTCTTCTCTATTTCAGGCTCTGATTTCGTCGAGATGTTTGTCGGCGTGGGCGCAAGCCGCGTGCGCGACCTGTTTGAGCAGGGTAAAAAGAACGCGCCCTGCATCATCTTCATCGACGAAATTGATGCCGTTGGCCGCCATCGCGGCGCAGGCCTGGGCGGCGGGCACGATGAGCGCGAGCAGACGCTAAACCAGTTGCTCGTGGAGATGGACGGCTTCGAGTCGAACGACGGAGTGATCCTGGTGGCAGCTACGAATCGCCCCGACGTGCTGGACCCAGCGCTACTGCGGCCTGGTCGTTTTGACCGGCGCGTGGTGGTGGGCCTGCCTGACATTCGCGGGCGCGAGGAAGTCCTCAAGGTTCACATCAAGAAGGTTCCCGTGTCGGATGACACGAATTTGAACGTACTGGCGCGCGGAACGCCCGGATTCAGCGGCGCCGATCTTGCCAACATGGTGAACGAAGCGGCGCTGAATGCCGCACGCCTGAATCGCAAGCAAGTGACGATGTACGACTTCGAGCTGGCCAAGGACAAGGTGCTGATGGGCGCCGAGCGCAAGTCCATGATCCTGAGCGATGAGGAGAAACGGGTCACCGCCTATCACGAGGCAGGACACGCGCTGGTTTCGCTCAAGAGCGACCACTCCGACCCGGTGCACAAGGTGACTATCATTCCCCGCGGCATGGCGCTGGGCGTCACGGTTCATTTGCCCGACGACCGGCATAACTACACGCGCGAATATCTGGAGACACGCCTGGCCATGCTCTACGGCGGCCGCGTGGCCGAGGAGATCTTCCTCAACCAGATGTCAACGGGCGCAGGCAATGACATTGAGCGAGCCACGGAACTGGCGCGCGCCATGGTCTGCGAATACGGCATGAGCCGCCTGGGACCGCTCACCTTCGGCAAGAAGGAAGAGCAGATCTTCCTTGGCCGCGAGATTGCGCAGCACCGCGACTTTAGCGAAGAGACGGCGCGCCAGATCGACCTCGAAGTCCGCCGCTTGATCGACGAAGCCTACCAGGCGGCGCATAACCTGGTTGAAACCAACGCGGACGCGATGCACCGCATTGCGGCAGCTCTGTTGGAGCGCGAGACGATCGATGCCGACGAGCTGAAGCTTTTGCTCGAGGGTAAAACGCTTCCGGCACTGCGGTCATCGTTGGCGGGGCCTGGGGATTCCGACGGCGGCCAGCCGCAGCAGGTCCTCAAGCCGGAAGGCCGCGGACCGACGGGCGGCTTGCCAGAGGGCTCGCCTTCACCTGCGTAACCACCTCCACCCCAAGAAACAACGATCGTTTCTTGGGGACCCCGGCCTGCGTTGGGGCAGACGCGGCTTCGCCGCAAAACGGTAATTATAAGGGCCGCTCGCGAGAGCGGCCCTTTAGCTGTTGTCGCGCTGCAATCAATCGCATCGCTTACCACGGCAACGATTCGAAGCCGGGAATCGAGAACTTCGCACTCAGATTGCTGACCTCGCCTGCAATTCTCTCGAGCCGAACCTCATCCCCGGGGTTCGCAAGAGCTTCGGCGATCCACGAAGCGATCTGATGCATATCGGTTTCCGTCATCCCGCGCGTCGTGCAGGCCGGAGTGCCCAGGCGAATTCCGCTCGGCCGCAGCGGAGGATTCGGGTCGTCGGGAATGACCTGCTTGTTGGTCGCGATGCCGATTCTTTCAAGTGTCTGCTCGGCGCGCTTCCCGTCAAGACCGTAGCTCGCGATCGTGTCGGCCACCAGCATGTGGTTGCTCGTGCCTCCCGTCACCAGAGCCGCTCCTGCGGCAGAAAGCCCCTCGCCCAAAGCCCGCGCATTCTTGAGAATCTGTCGCGCGTAGCTTTTGAAGCTGCTCTCCTCGGCCTTGCGAAATGTAATCGCCGCAGCCGCGATGCTATTCATATGCGGACCGCCTTGCAGCCCAGGGAAGACCGAGCTGTCGATCTGCTTTGCCAGCTCTTTTCGGCAGAGAATCATCCCACCGCGCGGCCCACGCAAGCTTTTGTGCGTCGTGGTGGTCACGATGTCAAAGCCCGCGTCGAGCGGGTTCGGCAGCACATCGGCCGCGATCATGCCCGCCACATGCGAGATGTCGGCCATGGCCAGCGCACCCACTTCGGTAGCGATCGATCGAAAGGCCGAATAGTCGTACTCACGCGGGTACGACGTGTAACCGCACAGCACGATCTTCGGCCGCGTTTCCTGCGCGATGCGGCGCAGTTCCTCGAAGTCGATGGCCCCTGCCCGGCCCGGTTCCGTTTTGTAGCGGACGAAATTGAAGAGCTGTCCCATGTGCGACACCGGCGCCCCATGGGTCAGGTGACCGCCGTGTGAAAGGTCCATGCCCAGGATCGTGTCCTTCGGCTTCATGAACGCCAGATACACGGCCTGATTCATCGGCGAGCCGGAAAGAGGCTGAACGTTCGCGTGCTCGGCACGGAACAGGCGGCAAGCGCGTTCGCGCGCCAGGTTCTCCAGCCGGTCAGAGAACTCCTGGCCGGCATAGTAGCGGCGCCCCGGGTATCCTTCGCAGTATTTGTTTGTGAGCACCGACCCGAGCGCGGCCAGTACCTCAGGGTAGGTATAGTTTTCCGAGGGAATCAAGTTGATCGCTTGCTGCTGGCGAATCTCTTCACCGGCAATCGCCTCGAAAACCTGTGGATCGGAAGCAAAACAGAAATCGCGGAACACAGTCATGGGCAGTCCTCTCGTCGCGGTCGCAGAAGATATGCCCAGGCGATCGGCTTCTACGGCTCCCTTGACGCTTAGAGGCGCCTCTGGAACCGCTTGAGAACTGCCTCGCGCTCCCCGGTGGTGGCCCACCTGAATCGCCAGTTACGCGAGGGATCCTGGCGCGGCCAGCGCATGCGCCGCTCCGGAGACCACAGACTATCACAGAGCCGGATGGCGCGATTGCCCGTCGTCAGAATCCGCAAAAGAGCGACCTCGCCGGCGTAACGACAGTTCATAGTTCGCAGGTCATAGTTCACTGAAGGGCCGCTCACGAGAGCGGCCTTTTTTCCGTGCTGTCCTCTATGCGCTACTCCCTGTATACTTCCCCAACACGCTCCATCGCCGCTCGCTTGCGAATATGACTTGAGAGTGCGGACGGCTTCGTCGCTTCCCATCACAACACCTGGAGGAGCACTCCGCATGAACGCCGTCCTACGCCTACTCGCTCGCAGGTCTTTGAGATTGCCGCTCGTTCTGGTCATTTTCGCGCTCTTCTTCGGCTTGGCCGCCCACGCCGCGCCTGTTCTGATGATTTCGATTGATGGACTCAAGCCTGAGTACATTACGCAGGCGGATGCGCACGGAATGAAGATTCCTTATTTGCGCACGCTGCTTGCGAACGGGACGTACGCCGATGGTGTAATCGGGATTTGGCCGACGGTAACCTACCCCAGCCACACTACGCTGATCACGGGCGTCTGGCCCGCTCAGCATGGCATTTATAACAACCAGGTCTTCGATCCGCTGCAGCAAAATGGTGGAGCTTGGAACTGGTATGCGTTCCAGATTCGCATGCCCACACTGTGGCAGGTTGCACACCGGGCCGGTCTGCGCACGGCCAGCGTCGGTTGGCCCGTTAGCGTGGGCGCGACCGACGTCGACTACCTCGTCCCGGAGTATTGGCGCGGTGCAAGTCCGTCATCCTCTGCGAATCCCGACGACCAGCTCCTGATGGCAGCCCTCGCGCGGCCCGACACGCTGATCAAGCAACTAAAGTCCGCGGCCGGCCCCTACATGAACGGAAACGACACCTCGATCCCAGGCGACGAGATGAAGACCCGCTACACGCTCGAGATTCTGCGGCGATACAAGCCGGCGTTCATGACGCTGCATCTGAGCTCCCTCGACGAAACGCAGCACGCGCATGGACCCTTCAGCCCCGAGGCCCGCGCAGATCTCGAAGCGATCGACGGCATGGTGGCTCGCCTGGCGAAGCAGTTGCTCGCCAATAACCCCGCCGCCGTTCTGGTTGTCGTTTCCGACCATGGTTTTATGAATATCTCCAACTTCGTCAACCTCGCGGTTCCGTTCATCCAGGCGGGGTTGATCCAGGGCTCAATCGATCCGGCTACGCACGCTCCGGCAATCAAATCCTGGAAGGCCGAGCCGTGGATGGCCGGTGGTATGGCTGCGATCATGCTGCACGATCCAAACGATCACGCGACGGAACAACAGGTAAAGACGATGCTCGACGGCCTCGCAGCCGATCCAGCGAACGGAATTGCGGAGATCCTCGATGGTGACGCGATTAAGAAACGCGGCGGCTTTCCCGATGCGGCATTTCTTGTGGTTTTGAAGCCGGGCTACTACACCGGGAACGGGCTTACCGGTAGCCTTGTCACGCCGATTCCCGGTCATCGCGGTTCACACGGTTTTTCGCCGGAAGATCCGGAGATGCATTCTTCGTTCTTTGCAGTAGGAAGTGGGATAGCGCGCCATCGCGATTTGGGTTTGGTAGATATGCGCCAGATTGCGCCGACCGTGGCGGGCATCCTGCGCGTGCGCATGCCTTCAGCGAAGGCAACGCCGCTGCATGTGCAGCCGTAAAGACAGCCAAGAGTTCTTAGTTCCCGGTTCGCACCGGACGGCGGAGCGCGCAATGTGCCGTGAAGCGCGACTCTGAACCATGAACTGCACTTAGAAGATGTTGTAACTGACGCCCACGCTGCCGCCGTATGGATAGAGCGTCGGGGTCAAACGCCATTGCTGAAACTCGAAGTCGATGGCGCGCAGCGTAAAACGGCGAGTGAGCCTTACGTCCACGCCACCGCCGTAGTCCAGGACGAACGTGGTCCCGGTTAAGAAGCTTCCGCTGCCCAGACCGACGAGGAACTTCCCATACGGCGTAACGCGGTGAAACGTGAGGATGGGAATGCGCGGACCGACCAGGTAAGTGTCCTCATCGATCGACCTATATTGGTTGAACCGCAGCCAATGACCTTCGCCTTCCACCTGCACCCAGCGGCTGAAATGAACGTCCACGTAGGCACCGGGGCCATAGAGCCGATTGGGACTCGTCTGCGCGATGCCTTCCCCGGCGTAATCAGGCTGGAACATTGAGCCAAGCGCGCCAGCGGAAACATGGAGGCCACTTGAAGTTGCGGCGGGCACAACTTGAGCCCGCGCGGAAACGATGACAAAGGAGAACGCGAGGAACAACAACGCCAGGGTCGATCTCTTCATAAACACGGCGCATCCACTTCCTGTGATTCTTCGATCGAACGAACAACGCAGCCCGGACTCACACTTCCAACCGGCTCTGCCTGAGCATGAATTCGGTGCGTCGTACGCTGTCTCGGCCGGACTCATACTCGCTTAAGGCTGCGGGTTTTGCGCCGCGGCGGGTGGCTGTGCAGGCGGCGTGCCGCCTGTGGTTTGCTGATCGGGAGGGGTAGCGGCGCTCGACCCGGACTGTGCGGGCGGAGCCGGTTGTGCGTTATCCGGCGCAGCAGCCGGTTGATCGTTCGCGGGCTGTGCCCCGGGCGCTGCCACAGAGGGCGGAGCCGCGGCCGGTTCTACGCTGGCCTCTTCATAGTGCTGCAGCTTGTAGAAGATCGGCGTCACCTCAAACGGCATTTTGTCGCGGGCATTCATTGGTGCGTAGCGCTTCGCGCTCAGCATGTGCACCGAATCATCCCAGGGATCGGTCTTCAGCCAGCTTCCCAGCGGCAATGCAGGGGTCTGCGCCAGGTCGTCCCAGTTCAGCTTGGGAGCGTCGTGCTCCAGCGCGTTCATCCAAGGCGTGCCATCCGCCCTCAGCAGCGAGTCGCCCAGCATTGGCGTATTCAGCGCCTTAAGCACCTTGGCCCGATCCGCCAACTGCTCATAGTAGAGACCCGCGTTCGCCAGCCGGTCCTTGTACATGGAGTTCTCGAGATACTCCATGCCCTTCTTCGAAGCGGATTCGTTGTCCACATCGGAGTGGTTCATGTCGATCTTCTGGAATGTGGCTGTATCAGGGAACAACAGCCGGTCGTTGAATGCGTATCGGGTATCGATGTGGTGTCCCATGGCGATGTGCGCCAGCTCCATGGCCACCACCGAGGCGATCGCTTCTTCGCTGGGCAGCGAGTCGATCAATCCCTTGCTCAACAGAATTGTGTTCCCTACGGTCGTGGCTTCAACGGTATCTGTAAGAAGCACGCGCGTGTGAATCTGGTCAGTGAACGCAAGATTGTTAGGCACCACCAGGTTGATCACAATCTGATCGAGGACCTTGTTCTCATAGCCGCCCGAATTGAGCGGCGCAACCAGGCCCGCTTCCACGAGGCGGTCAATCACGTTGTTCTCGGCCTGCGTGATCCACATGCGCGAAGCTTGCAGCGGACCCACGTCCTGTGAGTCGTCGCTCTTGTCGACGGCTTCGTCGACTTTTACGCTCACATTCTCACTCTCGCGAGTGGGCAGCTTGAGAGAGTAGCCCCAGAAATGGGTCTGCGCCTTCAAGCCGATTGATTTTTCAGCCTCGGTGCGTTGCGTTTCTTCGACATATACGGCCACTGGCAGCCAGATTCCGGGCTGCACGTTCATGCGCCAACTGTCGAAGTGGAAGTAATACTTTGAGGCGTCTTCGGTGGTTGGACCGGTGTAGGTGCCGTTGAAGCGAACCACGCTGCCGCTCTCATCCTCGACCCAGATGCGCCCGTAGAACCGGCCGATTCCCTTGACGTCAGCCTTGGGATGCACATCGTAAACCCATGTGCGCACCGTGCCGAGGAACTCGCGGCGCACAAAGCTGAAAACATAATGCTGCTGATCGAATCCCGACGGGTCAATGAACATCATTTGCATAAAGCCGTTGGGATTGTAAGTGAACTTTTCCAGTCCCAGGGCCTTGCTGAGTCCCGTCATGGCCGCCAGCGAACCTTTAAAGAATCCGTGGCGGACTTCTGCCTTCGGCTCATAAGTTCTGTCGAAGAATCCCTTGCTGAAGTCCACCCGGCTCAGCATGTATTGGTCATCTGTGGGGACTTCATAGAGCTTCACATCCGGACGCGTGTCCTGGATATAGGTTTCAACCAGGGGAGTGCGCAATTGGATGTTCTTGATGAGCACCTTTTCCTGCGCAATGGCCCTTTGCACCAACGCCGCCTGTTCGGGGGTGAGCTGACGCGCCTGCTCGTACTTTGGCTCCTTCTTGGCGTGCGCGCATGCGACGCCCATGACCAGAATCAGGAAGGTTAGGGGGATCTTCCAAAACTTCATCTGTAACTCCTATTGAACTCTTTGCGGCTCTCTTCCCGGCCTCTGGAGCCTTACCGGGCTTGAGCGGCTGAGTATTGGGCCATATTCAACTTTACCAAGGTAAGGCTACGCCAAGTACGGCAGGGTTCTACGCCAATTGGAAAGTAATGGTAATCTTGGTCGTTACGTCCACTGGCTGGCCGTTATTGGTTGCGGGGCGGAATCGGATCTGCTGCGCTACACGCTTGGCTTCCTCGTCAAGCCCATGGCCAAGGCCCTGAATCACGCCGTGGACCACGACCTGTCCATTGGCGAGAAACGTCACGCTGAGCACCACATCACCTTCGACGTGCATCTGCCGCGCTTCGCTCGTATATTGCACGGGAGGCTTGGATAGAACTTCCACCGCGGTGGAATGGACCACCTCGGTATTCATCTTCGGTGCGGCAACCTGCGTCATGCCTGGAATTCCTGCCGAGCCCACCTTGCCGTAGCTGGCCGGTCCCGTGCCTGTTGCTCCGGGAATGCCCGCAGAAGCAACCTTGCCTAGGTTGCCGGCACTAGAACCATACTTGGTTCCGTTGCCGAGGCCGGTGGATCCGACCACTCCATGAGGCGCCACAGCCGGACCATTCATTCCGCCGTAGGGATTACCGATCGCGGCCACCGTGGCCGGACGGGTGGCGTTGGGATTGGGCGTCGCGCCGAACGTTTCGCCAAGATGCACGGGCGCGGTGGACGGCTTGACCATGTTGTTCTGTGCGGGCATTGCCGCGAGGGCTGCCTTGGGCTGGGGCTGCATGACCACCGTCTGCGGCTTAGGCTGAACGACGGGCAAATTCACTTTGGCTTCCATCTGGATCGGCTTCGGCTCGGGCTTCGGCTTCGGCATCTCGATCTGCCGCGGCTGCAACTCCACCTTGGGCGGCTCCGGCGGGGGTGGCAACTCTTGCGGAGGAGGTTGCCTGATCTTTACCGCGGGTGGCGGCGGCGTGTTCGGGACAACCAGTTCCGTCATCTCGTAATGCTGCTGAAGGACATGTTGGGCGGTCATGCCGATAACGATGGCTGTCACGGCAATCGCCACATTAATGCCGCCGCTCATCAAAAATGCCAGCGGGCGAGTTTCAGGCTCGGGAAGCAAACCAACGAATGTGCCTTGTCCAGGGGTATATGACGTCGCCATTTCTCTAAACCTCGCTTGCGGCCGCCCCCTTTGAGGGGACCACCTTGGGAAGTATTGCAAAATCGGGGGAACGCAATCCTAGAATCCAATTGCCAGCTGCGTTCTTCCAACGTAATTCGAAACGTCAATTGTGCGCCAACTCGGCTTTTTGTCCGAGTGGGATTCGTGTCTGCACCTGGAGTCGCCGGCTAAAAGCAATGGCCATTGAGCGCCATTTGCCGACCCCGAAATCCCGATGGCTCCGCCTATCCGATCCATCGCTTTCAAGTCCAGATTCCTTGAGGGAAAATTGGAAAGAAACCATTACCAGTATACGGACCGGTTGGTTACTCACCGATCACCCAAATTGTGTATGGACAGGTACCAATGGCACGGGGGAATCCGCCTGAATACTCACCCGCACCGGGACTGGATCCCGCGCTTATTCCGTTCCTTTCCTTCATGATCCAAGGCACTTCAAAAGGAATCGGTCGCGGGCTTCGCGACTGAAGATGCGCTGCGGGAACACCAATTTCGGACCGTCTGAGCGGTCCTTGATCGCAACAACAAAAAATCGGTCGTTGCGAGCTCCCGGCTGTCATTGCCACCGCTCGTGAATTTGGCCCATGCGGTTCAATGGTCCGCTCGGTTGGGCACTACTCTTATAGACTCAAGGTAAATCAAACAGGTCTCGCGAGGGTAGCCTTTTTGTGAAGATTTTCGTTACCGGCGGTGCAGGGTATATCGGGGGTACAGTCGCAAGCCTGTTCGTTGAGAAGGGGCATAAGGCCGTCGTTTTCGATAATTTGAGTCACAGCCGGCGAAATCTGCTGCCTCCAGGAGCTGAATTCATCGAGGGCGAACTGGCCGACCGGCAAGCCATCGAAAACATTTTGGATTCGGCGCGACAGCAAAACCAGCCGTTTGACGCCGTCCTTCACTTCGCCGCGCTGATTGAGGCCGGCGAATCGATGGTCCGGCCTGAGATCTATTTCCGCAACAACACCGCATCCACTCTGGCGCTGCTCGAGGCTATGCTCGCCTGCGGACCAAAGCGGCTGGTTTTTTCATCCACCGCAGCCGTATACGGCGATCCAGAATCCGTTCCGATTCAGGAGGATGCGCGCCTCGCGCCTTCGAATCCCTACGGCCAGTCGAAGCTTCTGGTCGAGCAGATGCTGGCTTGGTTTAATCGTATTCACGGCCTGCGCTATGCATCGTTGCGCTACTTCAACGTGGCCGGGGCGCACGAGGGGCCCGCGGGAATCACCCGTGGCGAAGCCCACGAGCCCGAAAGCCATCTGATCCCGCTGGTCCTCGACGTAGCGCTCGGACGCCGCGCGTCCATCCGCATCTTCGGCGACGATTACCCCACCTCCGACGGCACGTGTGTTCGCGACTATATCCACGTTTCAGATCTGGCAGATGCGCACTTTCTTGCACTCTCCGCGCTCGGTGCTCAGTCAGAGAATCAGGGTCCGCTCATTTACAACCTTGGAAACGGCCAAGGATTCAGCGTGCGCGAGGTCATTGAGTCGGCGCGACGTGTCACCGGCCATCCGATCCCCGCCGAGATTCATCCGCGACGTCCCGGCGACCCCGCAGTCCTCGTCGCAAGCTCCGGAAAGGCCCTCCGGGAACTGGGCTGGAGCCCGCGCTACACATCGCTCGACGAAATCATCCGCACCGCCTGGATCTGGCACCAGAGGCGCTACGCGGGTTGAGCCGATACGCTCGGCGGATTCCTGCGACCGGCTGCCCGGTTACGCATCTCAACATTGGAAAGGCTGATCCGCGCACGAGCAGGTGGTTCCCAGTGGCCGTCAGGAGTCAAAAGGGCTTTTTCAGAGCGTTCTTCGATTTCTTCGTCCTGTTCAGCGGTATTTCCACCGCGTCGAATCTCGCGCGCACGCAGGGCCGCGCACTTCTCACGCGCGGCATCTTCCTCTTTCGCCGCGACAAAGAGGCGCCTGCGTCCGATACAGCGCCGCGCAATTGAGTTGCTAGAATCGAACCATGCCGATCTCGCGCCAGCAGGCCCTCGATTACTTCGAATCCCCTGACCTGATCGGTCTGGGATTTGAGGCCGACGCTGTGCGCAGCCGCCTGCATCCCGAGGGCGTAGTCACCTACATCATCGATCGCAATATCAACTACACCAACTACTGCACCGAGTACTGCACTTTCTGCGCCTTCTACCGGCCGCTGCCCCGCGCCGGCAAGCCCGACCCGCGAGCGGAGGAGGGCTACATCCTCGACTTCGAAAAGATCTACGAGAAAATTGCTGAAACTCTCGAAATGGGCGGCACCGGCGTGTTGATGCAAGGCGGCATTCATCCAGATCTGAAAATTGACTGGTTCGAGCGCCTGTTCAAGGGAATCAAGGAGCGCTTTCCCGCGATCTGGCTCCACTGCCTGTCGGCCTCCGAAGTGCTCGCGATTGCGGAATACTCCAACCTCGATTTGCGCACGACCATTGCGCGGTTGCGCGACGCGGGCCTGGATTCGATACCCGGCGGCGGCGCGGAGATTCTGGACGACGAGGTTCGTCATCGGATAGCGCGTCTTAAATGCGACACAGAAGATTGGGTGAGCGTGCACCGCACAGCGCATCAGCTCGGCATGCGCACCACCGCGACCATGATGTTCGGTGTAGGCGAAAATTTCGATCAGCGCATCAATCACTTTGAAACGGTGCGCCGCCTGCAGGAAGAGACCGGCGGATTTACGGCCTTCATCCCCTGGAGCTTCCAGCCGAAGAACACCGCGCTCGGCGGCCGTGGCTGGGACGAAGCGACGTCAGTCGAATATTTAAAGGTGCTGGCGATTTCGCGCCTTTATCTCGACAACATCGAGAACGTGCAGGCCAGCTGGGTCACGCAGGGATTGAAAGTGCTCGAGCTTGGCCTCCACTTCGGCGGCAACGATGTTGGGTCGGTGATGCTCGAAGAGAATGTCGTGCGCGCGGCCGGCACATCGAACTGCACCACCGAGGAAGAGCTGCGCCGCATCATCCGAGATGCCGGCTTCAAGCCCGTGCAGCGCGACACGCTGTATCGCACGATGTTCCTGAATTAGCGCTGAGTTACGCTGCAGCAGGCGGGTAAGCAATCCTGCATGCGGGCAGTTTATCGGAGCGCAACTCAAGCAGTACGGCGGCAGCGAAAAAAGGGTGTGCGGCCCTCAAGGGGAAAGCCGGTTGTTCCGACAGCGCTGCCGCCGCTCTGGGGAGTGCACCCACACAATTTAGGAGCGAGCGGGATGAAAAACTGTGCAATTCTGAACAGTTCGCTGGATTTTTCCGCAGCGTCCTGCCCGCACAATGCATCTAGTCTTGAGATATGACACAAACTGTTTCGCTTTCCATTTCCCTTCGCACCCTCGGCAATTCTGACTTGGAACTAACCCCCATCGGCCTCGGCACGTGGGCCATCGGCGGCGGCAACTGGTCCAACGCATGGGGCCCGCAGGACGACGCCGACTCCATCGCCGCTATCCATCGCGCAGTTGACCGGGGCGTCAACTGGATTGACACCGCAGCCATCTATGGCCTTGGCCATTCGGAAGAAATGGTGGGGCGTGCCGTTAAGTCGCTTTCACGCAAGCCTTACATCTTCACCAAGTGCTCTCTGCGCTGGAACAGCGATCGATCGGTCTACAACTCGCTCAAAGCCTCGTCGATCGCCGAAGAGGTTGAAGCTTCCCTGAAGCGCCTCCAGGTCGACACGATCGACTTGTATCAGATCCACTGGCCCAACCCCGACGAAGAGATCGAGGAGGGATGGGAGACGCTGGCGCGTCTGCAGGAAGAAGGCAAGGTTCGCTGGATCGGCGTTTCCAACTTCTCCGTCGATCAGATGAAGCGTGCGATGAAGATTGCTCCCATCACCAGCCTGCAGCCGCCTTATTCCATGCTGCGCCGCGCCATCGAGGCCGAGATTCTGCCGTTCACCCAAGCCAACGGCATCGGCGTCATCAACTACTCGCCGATGCTCTCCGGAATGCTGACGGGTAAAATGACCGCCGATCGCGCAGCGCATATGGCCCCCGATGACTGGAGGCGCAACAACAAGGAATTCAACGAGCCGCGGCTAAGCCAGAATCTGCGCCTGGTTGAGCTGCTGCGCGAGATCGGCAGCGCGCACGGCGTGACCCCTGGAGTAGTGGCTATCGCCTGGGTGCTACACAACCCCGCCATTACTGGCGCAATCGTTGGCGGACGAAGCCAAACACAAGTGGAAGAGACCGCCGCCGCGCTCACATTCCGATTGACCGAAGAGGAATTTGCAAAGATCGTCGCGTTCTTGGGCACGATGGAGCAGTGAGCCCAAGGTTCCCGCGCGCGCAAACAAAAACCCCGGCCGCAGCCGGGGTTTTCTTTTCGAACCAAAATCCTCGTTACATTGCCGCGACAAAGTCCGGAACCATGACTGCCGCGTGCTCCTGCAGCAACTGCGTCATGCGGGCGGCCATGCCGGTATACATTGATGCTGCGCGGAAGGCATTCACCCGAACGCCTTCGCTAGCGTGACGAAACGCATATTGCCCCAGGGCCGCGAGAACACAAACCCGAATTTGCATCGCGTCGCTGTGCAAGGTCTCGATCAGCAGGCGATCCACGCCTTCACAATTCCTGGCCGCGAAGTCGGCCATCTCCTGCATGACTCGCGCATTTTGGTAGATTACCCACAGGCCCTTGGGGCCCTCCATACGCTGCCAGGCATCTTCAGGGGTGGCGCTCAAACCTTCCTGCCAGAGGAAATGATCGCTCAACTCGCGCGCACTCCACTCGGGGCGGAGGCGGCCTAGCAACGCATCCCATGTTTGCGCGCTGCGGCGCTGCGCGCTCTTGCGCCACTTCACAAGAACAAAAGCGATCGCAACCACGGCAGCAATTTGGAGTACGAGCAATGCCATCAATGATCCCCAAATTCAGTCTATCGGCACTAAGTGCTCTACTGTCCGAACCCTGAACATTTCTCTGTACACCACTACTTGTAGCAGAATCCAAATTGTTTGTCTGCGGTAAAAAGGGGTGCCGGAGTACCACTTTTGGGGGATAAATCGTTCTGAGATCGGATGCTGAATTGCCGCAGCGGGATTTGCAGCGTGGATGGGCTCGTTCGCTGCGTCGAAAGCCCTCCACTACAATGGAATACAGAGAGAATTATCCAGGAAGGAGCCGTCTAAGAGTGCACGAAAGAACCTTCAGCATCATCAAGCCGGACGCGGTGGCCGACGGACTTGTCAGCGCCATTCTCACTGAAATTGACAAGGCCGGCTTCCGTATAGTCGCCATAAAGAAGGAATTCATCACCAAACGAGAGGCCGAGGGATTTTACGCCGTTCACCGCGACAAGCCATTTTTTGCCAGCCTTACGGATTTTATGGCGTCGGGACCCATATTCCTCATGGTTCTCGAGAAAGAAAATGCGATTGCGGATCTGCGCAAGCTAATGGGCGCCACCAATCCAGCCAAAGCCGAAGAGGGAACCATCCGAAAGAGATTTGCCCGCTCTTTGGAAGAAAACGCGATCCACGGCTCCGATGCAAAGGAAACGGCAGCCTTCGAAATCGGCTACTGGTTCGCTGGCTACGAACTGATCTAGACAGCCTGGTGCAATGGAGAGCTCTTTAAATGAGCACAGACGATAACCAACTGCTGCGGCTGTTTCTCGAGTCCTCGCGGACCGAACTTCTCGGATTAACCTGGTCGCGGCTCAGGGAATGCGTGACTCCGTTGACCGAGGAGCAATTGTGGTGGCGGCCTAACGATGCCTCGAACAGCATCGGCAACCTGTTGCTCCATCTTGAGGGCAATGTGCGCCAATGGCTGATCGCATCGTTCAACGCCAAAGACGACACGCGCGACCGTCCGGCTGAATTTGCCGCGCAAGGCGGGTTCTCGGCTGCCGACTTGCTCGCCCGCCTGGGCGCCACACTCGAAGAAGCTGGCCAGGTCCTCGGACGCCTTACTGAAGACGAATTATTGGCTCCCCGCGAGATTCAGGGCTACCCCACGCGCGGTCTCGACGCCATTTACCATGTCGTCGTGCACTTCGGCCTGCACTACGGTCAGATTGCTTACATCACCAAGAGCCTGCTCGCCAAAGACCTCGGTTTCCATAAGGAACTCAACAAGACCGGCCGTGCCTAAGGTGGAACCAATCCTCCCGCCCAATCGTAAATGATGTCATGACAGCTGATTGTCGGCTAAATAGTACCCACTTTGCCCAGGCCTGGACAAATTTAGGAGCGACACTTTTTCTGGTGGCGCTGCTCGTGTCGGCGATTGTTGTTCCCGAACTCCGAGTTCTCCACTCCTTCCAAGCGCTTATCTACATCGCTGTCATCGTTCTTGCGCGCCGGAACAGTCCATGGGGGTACGGGGCTGGATTTGCCATCGCGATCGTTTGGAATGGGATGAGCCTTTTTGTTACGCACCTCATGCAGGCGGGAGCCGTTGCCATCTGGTTATCGCTCCGCACTGGGCACGTACAACAGCTCGTCCCGATGATGGTGACGCTGGGCGGAATTGGGCATTTTATTCTCATCGTCGCTGCTCTCATTGCGCTAGTAGGTCACAACACAGAGGCCAGAAAGTGGTGGAAATTTGCGGGCGGCGGCATTCTTTCCATCGCCTATTTCGCTCTGATTGTCGCCTTTGCTCGGCCTCACTGAGGACGCTTTCTGCGCCCGAATTCACGGCCGCCGCGCGAGAGCCACGCGGGGAATGCCCTGTAAATCCTTGATGAATTCAATCTGCGTAAATCCGGCCTCTGCGAGTAGCGCTCTGATGGCCGCCTCCTGGCCGAATCCGATTTCAAGCGCCAGATAGCGCTCATGAAACAGCGCGGCAAACGCCGCCGGAATGAGACGGCGATAGAGGTCCAGGCCGTCGGCCCCCGCATAAAGCGCTTGCGGGGGCTCGTAATCGCGCACCTCCGTTGCAAGGGAATCGCGATCACCCTCAGGCACGTATGGCGGATTGGCAACGATGAGATCGAATCGCTTGCCCGTCACAGGCGCCAGCAGATCGCCCTCGTGGAACCGCACTTTTTCCGCAACTCCATTACGCGTCGCATTGGCTCGCGCCACTTTGAGCGCTGCGACGGATTTTTCTGTCGCATCGATTCGCGCGGCCGGCAAATTGCTCGCCAGCGCCACCGCAATTGCACCCGATCCCGAGCCCACGTCCACAATGCGCTGCCGCTCGAATCCGCGCGCCAGCTCAATCGCCTTTTCCACCAGGTGCTCTGTCTCGGGCCGCGGGATCAGCACATCGTGATTGACCTTGAAGCTCAGCCCATAGAATTCTGTTTCACCCTTAATGTACTGAATGGGTTCACCACTGAAGCGGCGTCCGATCCACTCGCGAAAATCCGTGACCACACGGCCGGACAGCGTTTCATGTCCATGCGCGATCAACCATGCCGAGTTTGCAGCCGGCACTTCTTCTCGTATCGCATGAACCAGCAGCGTCTCGGCGTCACGGCGCGCGCGTTCGGCGTGCGGCCCTTCAACCAGCGAACTTTCCGCCTCGGCCAGCAAAACACGAATTGTCGGGTGGTCAGACGGCTTGGGTTGCATGCGCGTTAAATTCCGGGGAAGGAGCATCTTATCGTGCGGCCTCGTCCCATTGCGGGGCACACTTCAAATATAGATGTCTTATAATCGAGCCCGAAAGCTCGCTTTCCCCATTGCGCTTCGTTTGACCGGCGAGTGAATCCACCGAACCTCAAACAGTCCGCTGCGAAGATGCGCGTACAGCCCCTTGGCCATGGAACCGGCACGCTCGCCAGATTTTTTGGCGCGCCTGTTCAGTTTGATCGAACATTTACCGGAACGTGGAGGATTATGCAGCCAGGCCGCAGTCTTTCCTCATCTCGATCCCGGCTCTGCTCGGTTGCTCTGCTGTGTCTTTGTGCCGTGCCGGTTCTTGCAGAAGGCGCTCAGTCCACACCCAGCATTCTTGCGCCCGCATCCACTCCCGCGCATGAAATCTACAACCTCTCGCTCTTCGTACTTCTCATTACCGGATCCATCTTCGCTGTGGTTGGAGGCCTGCTTGCATATGTCGTTGTCAAGTTTCGTGCGCGCGGGCCTGACGCCGAGCACGAGCCTCCGCAGATTTACGGCAGCACACAAGTGGAGCTGGCCTGGACCGTTATTCCCGTTCTGATCGTTGTTGTCCTCTTTCTCACCACCGCGCGGATCATCTTCGCCATTCAGGATGCTCCCGAGCCTAAGTCCGCACTCGAAGTCACCGTCATCGGCCACCAATTCTGGTGGGAGTTCCGCTATCCCAAGCTCAACATCGTGACCGCCAACGAACTGCACATTCCCGCAAGCACGCACGAGGCGCCTGAACCAACCTATCTCCATCTGCTCTCGGCCGACGTGGATCACAGCTTCTGGGTGCCCCAACTCGCGGGCAAAACTGATTTGATTCCCAACCACCCCAACGACATGTGGCTCGACCCGCATGAACCCGGCCTTTATGTGGGCCAGTGCGCGCAGTTCTGCGGCATCGAGCATGCAAAAATGCTGATTCGCGTCTATGTTGATACGCCGGAACAATTTGACGCATGGGGCAAGAACCAGCAGCGGCTTGCGGTCGACGATCCTGCAGCCGTCGCCGGCCGCCAAGTTTTCGAAACCCAGGCCTGCGTCAACTGCCACACCATTGTCGGCACTCCCGCTCACGGAACGTTTGGTCCCGACCTCACGCACTTGATGAGCCGGGCGACAATCGCCGCCGGTGCCGCAACCAACACGCGCGATAATCTGCGCGCCTGGATTCAGAATCCCGGCACGTTCAAACCCGGAGCGCTAATGCCTGCCATGCAGCTTAGCGATCAGCAGATCGACGAACTAGTAGCGTACCTTTCCACCCTGCACTGAAGGACAAGCGATGGCCGACCAGACACTCCCGATTCCCGGCTCTCTCACGGCGAAACCCTCGCGCGATGCGGCACTGCTGGAATGGCTGCACAGTTGGGTCGTCACCGTCGATCATAAGAAGCTCGGCATCCTCTACGTCGTCTATGCGATTTTCTTCCTGCTCGTCGCCGGAGCTGAAGCGCTCGCTATGCGCATTCAGCTAGCCATCCCGAACAACCACTTCGTAGGCCCGGAAACGTACAACGAACTGTTCACCATGCACGGCACCACCATGGTTTTCCTGGTCGGTATGACCTTTATCTTCGGTTTCGGCAACTATTTGGTCCCGCTCATGATCGGCGCGCGCGACATGGCCTTTCCCCGGCTGAACGCGTTCAGCTTCTGGATGACGGCCTTCGGCGGGCTGTTGCTCTACTTCAGTTTCATTGGCGGCTTTGGCCTCTACGGCATGGGCAGCGCGCCCGACGTCGGCTGGTGGGCTTACGCGCCGCTGACCGCCAAAGCGTTTTCGCCCGGCCATAACACGGACTACTGGGCGCTTTCGCTCATTGTCATGGGCTTCGGCACGCTGGGCGCGGCCATCAATACCCTGGCAACGGCGTTTTCGATGCGTTGCCGCGGCATGACGCTATTCCGCATGCCTCTATTCGTGTGGCTGATGGTCGTGACCAGCGGTCTCACGCTCATCACTATCACACCGCTCACCGCCGCGCAGATCATGTTGCTCATCGATCGCTACCTTGGCGGGCACTTCTTCGACACGCAAGCGGGCGGTTCGGCGACGGTGTGGATGCACTTCTTCTGGATCTTCGGCCATCCAGAGGTCTACGTTTTGATCCTGCCCGCATTCGGTATTGCGAGTGAAGTGATCCCGGTGTTCTCGCGCAAGGCCATCTTCGGCTACCCGGCGATGGTTGCGGCCTCGGTCGGGATCGCGTTCGTGAGTGTAAGCGTGTGGGCGCACCACATGTTCACCATCGGCATGACCTCGGTAAGCAACGCCTTCTTTGTCCTCTCTACCATGATGGTCGGCATTCCCACCGGCATCAAGATCTTTAACTGGATTGCGACCATGTGGGGCGGCAGAATCCGCTTCGCGCCTCCCATGCTCTTCTGCACGGCATTTGTGTTCCAGTTTCTGATGGCGGGGCTGACCGGCATCATGCTCTCCGTCGCTCCGTGGAATTGGCAACTTCACAATTCCTACTTTGTGATCGCGCATTTTCACTACACGCTGACCGGCTCGTTCGTCTTCTGCATCTTCGCGGCCATTTATTACTGGTACCCGAAGGCAACGGGTCGAATGCTCTCAGAATCGCTTGGCAAGTGGCATTTCTGGCTATTCTTTGTCGGCTTTCATCTCACTTTTGACACCATGCACTTCGTCGGCATCCTCGGCATGCCGCGCTCCATCTACACCTACGAAGCCGATCGCGGATGGAACGCGCTCAACATGATTATTTCTGCCGGAGGCTTGATCCAGGGCATCGCAGTCCTGATCTTCGCCTGGAACCTGATTGACTCTTATCTGCACGGTAAGGAAGCGGGCAACGATCCGTGGGACGCGTGGACGCTCGAGTGGTCCACTCCATCGCCGCCGCCTGCCTATAACTTTGCGGTCGATCCCGAGGTGCGCAGCCGGCGTCCGTTGTGGGATATCAAGCATCCCGTCGATCCCGATTGGAAGTACGAACAATGAGCACGATTCAAAATTCGGTGCCCATCTTCGCCGATGAAGAATGGCGCCTCCCTTCGCGCGGCCGCGTCGGCATGTTGTCGCTGATCATCGGCGAGTCGGCTATCTTTACCATCTTTGTGGTCGCATACGTTTATTACATCGGCCGCAGTGCCTACGGGCCTACGCCGCAGATTCTCGACATTCCCATCTTCAACACCGTTTGCCTGCTCTCGAGCAGTCTCACCATTTGGCTCGCCGAGCACGCAATCGAGCGTGGACGCATGCGCGCCTTCGCCGCATGGTGGGCGCTTACCATCGTGCTCGGCATCGTCTTTCTCGCCGGCACGGCACAGGAATGGACCCGACTCATCGTTCATCAAGGCCTCACCATCCGAACCAATCTCTTCGGCACGACTTTCTACTCGCTCGTCGGCCTGCACGCTACGCACGTCGTTGTCGGGCTCATCATGCTTTCGCTCGTCATGATCTTTACGCTTTTGGGCCGCGTCGAGCAGCGCCACGCCGAGCGCATCCAAGTGCTCTCGCTCTACTGGCACTTCGTCGACGCGGTCTGGGTCGTGGTCTTCACTGTGGTCTATATCGTGGGCAGGTAAATCGCAATGGCGGATTCTCTTCAACACGACGAGCAGCGGAGCACGACGATCCATCTGCCCTCGCCCACCGCGTGGCCCATCATCCTCGCTTTCGGCTGCACTCTCGCCGTGGCGGGCCTCGTCACCAGCGCCGGTATCAGCATTCTGGGCGGAGTCTTCATGCTAGCCGGCAGCATCGGATGGTTTCGCCAGGTCCTTCCGCACGAGCAGCACGAAGAAGTCACCGTTGCTGTTCAGCGGGTCGCGATCGCATCGTCTCGGACATTGGTAGACCGCGTCCGTCTCAGCCCCGAACACCGCGCGCGTGTGCCCGTTGAAACGTATCCCGTCATCAGCGGCATCAAAGGTGGCATCGCCGGCGGGATCGCCATGATTGGGCCTGCGCTCCTCTACGGCCTGATTGCGCAGCACAGCATCTGGTATCCAGTGAACCTGCTCGGCGGCGCGGGCGTCGCCGGCTGGCGCAATCCCACCACCGCGGAGATTGCCTCTTTTCACTGGCAAAGTCTGCTCATTGCCATCGTCATTCACTCACTCACCTGCGTGCTCGTCGGCCTGCTCTACGGCGCCATGCTGCCTATGTTGCCGCGCCATCCCATAGTGCTCGGCGGCATCATTGCGCCCGTTTTGTGGACAGGCATTCTGCATTCCTTCATGGGCATCATCAATCCCGCGCTGGCTGACCGCATCTCCTGGAGTTGGTTCCTGGTTTCGCAAGTCGCCTACGGAATTACTGCGGGAATTGTTGTCGCGCGCCAGGAGCGCGTCCCTACGGGTCAATCTCTGCCCTTTGCCATGCGCATGGGCATTGAAGCGCCCGGCATGATGCATTCACGCGCCGATGCGGGACCGCCTCGCGATCAGGAGAAGCCGTGAGAAGTCTGGGATCGCGCTTGCTCCTCGCCGGAATCGCCGCGCTCGCAACCGGTTGCGGCCACGCGCCCGGCTATCCACCCGACCCCGTGCAACGCCCGGATGCGATCACTGACTTCGCTCCGCTTTACAGTCAGAACTGCGCCGCATGTCACGGCGCCAACGGACAGAACGGCCCGGCCATCGATCTCGCTAATCCCGAGTACCAGGCCCTCGTTGACGACGCCACGTTGCGCAAATGGATCTCCGGCGGCATGCCCGGCAGCGAGATGCCTGCGTTTGCGCAATCGCAGGGCGGAATGTTGACTGACGCGCAGGTTAATGCCCTCGTCGCCGGAATGCGCCGGCAGTGGTCGCGGCCGAACGCTTTTTCGGGCGCAACGCCCCCACCCTACGCGGTGGATCAGGCAGGCGATTCGCATCGCGGTGAACTCGCTTACCAGGCACACTGCGCATCCTGTCACGAGCCCTCGCACCAGCAGATCACGAGCCCCGTCTATCTCTCCCTCATCGGCGATCAAGCCTTGAGCGACGTCATCGTCGCTGGCCGTCCCGACATCGGACAGCCCGATTGGCGCAACGACGCCCCAGCCGGAAAAGCCGCCACGCCGCTCTCCGCCGTAGACGTCGCCGACATCGTTTCTTATCTCGCGAGCCTGCGAAACGCATCGCCGCAAATGGCCGCAAGCAACTCCGCGCCGAACCGATCCGCATCAGACGGGAGGCAAACAAAATGAGCAACGAAGAACACACATCGAGCACGCCGTCGGCGCAAAGCGCGACCGCGCCCGTCGCCGGTGAGGCTTCAAATCCGAACGACCCTCGACTCGTCTCCCGCCGCTGGCTGCTGTTCAAAGCGAGCATCGCCCTCAACGGCATCATCGGCGTCGTCCTCGCCGTCCCCATCCTGCGCTACTTCTTCGCGCCCTGGCGCAAAGACGCGAGTTTCAACTCCTGGGTCTCGCTCGGACCTTCCAACGCATTTCCGGCCGGCGAAACGCGCCTCGCCTTCTATAAAAATCCCTCCGCGAATTCGTGGGACGGCGAGACCGACAACGTTGCCTGCTACGTGCGCAGCGAAAGCGCCAACCAGTTCAGCGTCTTCGCCATCAACTGCGCGCACCTGGGCTGCCCTGTGCGCTGGTTTCCGCAGTCGCAGCTTTTCATGTGCCCATGCCACGGCGGCGTCTACTACGCCGACGGCTCGCGCGCCTCCGGTCCGCCCGAGCGCGGCCTCTTCACCTACGACTGGAAAATTGCTTCAGGCGAATTGCTTATTGACGCGGGGCAAATGCCGACGCTCTCGAACTCGGCAAAGCTCGTGAAAATTTCCACCAGCAATGGAGATTGCTCATGCAGCAGCTGAAGCAAACCGCGACGCGCGTCTACGACTGGCTCGAGTTGCGCCTGCGGTTCGAAGCACCGCTGAAGGACGCGGCTCTGCACCCCGTGCCGCGCAACACCGCAAGCTGGTGGTACGTCTTCGGCAGCGCCGCTTTCACTCTGCTCTTCCTGCAGATCTTCACCGGTATTCTTCTAGCGCTGGTCTACGTTCCCTCGGCGGGCGAAGCGTGGAGCAGCCTCAACGTGTTGAACCACCAGATTCCGCTCGGCTGGTTTCTGCGCGCGCTGCACGGCTGGGGATCGAACTTCATGGTCGCCATCGTTTTCATCCACATGGCGCAGGTGTTTCTCTTCGGTTCCTACAAGTTTCCCCGCGAGCTCACATGGATTGTCGGGGTTTTTCTGCTGTTGATGACGCTCGGCATGGCCTTCACCGGCCAGGTTTTGCGCTTCGATCAAGACGCTTATTGGGGCTTGGGCATCGGCGCATCCATCGCCAGCCGCGTGCCCTTCATTGGCGGCGGCCTGGTGCATCTGCTTCTTGGCGGTGCCATCATCGCCGGCGCTACGCTCTCGCGCTTTTTCGCCTTTCACGTTTTCGTCATTCCGGGGGCGTTGCTGCTCTTCGCTTTCGTCCATGTATGGATGGTGCTCAAGCTCGGCATCAACGAGTGGCCCATGCCGGGGCGGCTTGTGCGACGCTCAATCTACCTTGCCGAATACAAGCAGCTCACCCACCAAGACGGAATTCCATTCATCCCCGGCGCGTTTTGGAAGGATCTCGTTTTCTCCGGAGCGATCTTAGCTGCCGTCGCCGTCTGCGCCTTCGTCTGCGGCCCCTACGGCCCCAGCGGCCAGCCCGATCCGTCGATCATTCAGACCGTCCCCAAGCCAGATTTCTCGTTCCTCTGGATCTACACGGTCCTCTCCTATCTTCCGCCGGAGATGGAGACGCCATTCATCCTGATCGCGCCGCTCCTCGCCATCGCCGGCCTACTCGCGCTCCCGTTCTTTGCATCGGAAGGCGAGAAGAGCTGGCATCGCCGCCCTGTCGCCGTGCTCACAGTCTCAACCATTGCGGTCTGCTGGGGCGCGCTCACGCATCTGGGAACCACCACGCCGTGGAGCCCGCACATGAGCGCATGGAGCGGCGATCCAATCCCTGTTCGCTATTTGCAATCCGCCACGCCGCTGGTGCGGCAGGGCGCCGTCGTCTTTCAGGCCAAGCAGTGCCGCAACTGCCACTCCATCGGCGGCGCGGGCGGCGAGCGCGGCCCTGCGCTCGACGAAGTGGCGACGCGCATGACCATCGACCAGATGCGCTTTAAAGTTGTCACCGGCGGCGGCAACATGCCCGCCTACGGCAAGAATCTTTCACCCGCGGAGATTGAAGCGCTGGTTAGTTTCCTTGAAACGCTGCATCCGGCCAACGAGCCGCCTGCCTATGATGCTTCGCGGCGCGCGGTCGACGGTGGATCAGCGCCCACGGGCTCCGTTCCGGCACCGCAGAATTCCGCGCCGCAGCCGGCCGCGCCTCCAGGCGGAAACTCAGGCCCATGACCGACTCAACCACAATCGCCGACCTCTTCACCCGCTGGGATATTCCCTGGATCGTCACCACCGCGCTTGCGCTCGCTGCACTCGTCTACGCGCGGGGCTGGCTGCTGATTCGCCGCACGCGTCCCGCTCAATTTCCTACCTGTCGGCTCGCGGCGTTTCTTGGCGGCATCGTTTCCCTCTTCGCGGCTGTCGCCTCGCCGCTTGACACCTTCAGCGAATCGCTCCTCTTCATGCACATGGCACAGCACTTTGTGCTCATGTCCATCGCACCCCCACTGATCGTTCTCGGCGCCCCTGTGGTCCCCATGCTGCGCGGTCTTCCCCGCGTTGCGATTCACAGCGTGCTTCGCCCGCTTTTTGTCTCGCGCCTGCTGCCCAAAGTTGGCGCGTTTCTCACGCGCCCTCGCGTCGCCTGGTTGGCCATGAACGCCGCCTACATCGGCTGGCACATTCCCCGCGCCTATGAATTCGCGCTGGCTTCGGAGAATTGGCACAATTTCGAGCACGCCTGCTTCTTCTTCACCAATCTGATGTTCTGGTGGCCCATCGTTCAGCCGTGGCCAAGCCGCCCGCTGCGCTCGCGATGGGTCTTGATTCCCTATCTGCTGCTCGCCGATGTGGTCAACACCGGAGTTTCGGCCTTTCTTTGCTTCGGTGGCCGTCTACTTTATCCGAGCTATGCATTTCTTCCGCGGCCCTTCGGCCTTGGCGCGCTTGAGGACCAGGTCGCCGCCGGGGCATTCATGTGGGTTTGCGGCTCGTTGGTCTATCTCGTTCCGGCGGTCGCCATCGTCGCGCAGCTTCTTTCATCCCAACCCAGCGCACCGCGCGCAGTTCAGTCGCTCCACGAATACAAGGCCTGAGCAGCAAGCTCAGAGCGGATAGCGTTCCACTTCAATGCACCGCCGAGCGACCGCTCGGCTCAACGCCACCACATCAGCCGGCGTCGATCGCGCCAGCCGCCGCAGGATTGCCAGCTGCGTTGTCAGCGAATCGCCTTCACCGCAGGCCGCCAGCACTCGGCGCGCCGCATGCTCAGCCAGCGCCATGGTTTCTTCGGCCACCAATCCCGTCATGGCGGCCGCGACCTCTCCTGAGTTGCGCTCCGCCAGTGCCATTTTCTGCGCGCGCACCAGCGCCGACTCCAGCGCGAACACCTGGCTGACCATGTCGGCGAGATCGGCCATGATCTCCTGCTGTTCTTCGAGCCCGGTCATGAATCTCTGGCTGGCCACGCCGGCTGCAAACAGCGTCATTTTCTTGGTGGCGGCCAGCACTGCCGTTTCGTGCGCCAGGGGCTGCCCTTGATCCGCATCGCCACCGAATGCGGGGGGCTCCATCACTTCGTCCATCACGCGCTTGATTGCCGTGAGCAAAGGCAACTTTCCATTCATCGCGCGCTTCATCATCCATCCCGTGATGATCAACCGGTTAATCTCGTTCGTTCCTTCGAAGATCCGGTTGATCCGCGCGTCGCGGTACGTGCGCTCCGCCGGATACTCTTCGACGTAGCCGTACCCTCCCATGGTGGCAATTTGCTCGTCCGCCACAAGCGTCAACATCTCCGAGCCGTAGACCTTCAAGATGGAGCACTCCACGGCGTACTCGCCGATACTCATGGGAATATCGTGCGTGCGCGGACCCTCGCTGCAATGGCTCGAATCGCCTCCAGCTTGTTCCGCACGCACCCCATCCAGACGAGCTTCGATCAGGCCCGCCGTGCGATAAGCCATGCTCTCCGCCGCATAGAGCTGCGCAGCCGACGACGAAATCTTGCGCTGAATCAATCCAAACTCGGCGATCGACTTGCCGAACGCACGGCGATCCTTGGCGTAACGAATCATCTGTGCCAGCGCGTGCCGTGCCCCGCCGATGCACGCCACTCCCAGTTTGAAACGGCCCACGTTGAGCACATTGAACGCGATGTGGTGGCCCTTGCCGGCCTCGCCCAGCAGATTTTCTTTTGGGATTTTGCAATCCTGCAACACCAGTGGACAGGTCGAAGAGCCGTGAATCCCGAGTTTGTGTTCCTCTGCGCCCACAGCCAGGCCAGGCGTGCCGCGTTCGATTAAAAATGCAGAAAACTTTTCTCCGTCGATCTTGGCGAAGACGGTATACAGGTCCGCGATGCCGCAGTTCGTCAGCCACTGCTTCTCGCCGTTCAAAATGTAGTGGGCTCCGTCGGGCGAAAGCACGGCGCGGGTGCGGATGTTCATGGCGTCTGAGCCCGAGCTGGCTTCGGACAGTCCATACGCGCCGATCCACTCGCAACTGGCGAGTTTCGGAAGGTAGCGGTGCTTCTGTTCCTCGGTCCCGTACCAGACAAGCGGCAGCGTTGCGATGCCGACGTGCGCGCCAAACGCCGTGCAAAAACTAGCCAGCCCGGAGATGTGGTCGGTGATGAGCGTCGAGCTCACCTTATCCATCCCCAGGCCCCCGAACTCCTCAGGAACCTCAACCGCAGTGAAGCCCAGCTCCGCCGCCTTGCGGAGCACTGCGGGCAGTACGCCCGGCTCTTTGGCCTCGATCGCCCGCACGCGCGGCATAATCTCTTCGCGTGCGAAACGCTCTGCCGTCGCCGCAATCTGCAACTGCTCTTCGCTCAGGTCTTCAGGGGTGAAAACTTCGTCCGGCGTGCGCGATTCAATGAGGAAGCTGCCACCCGCGGCGGCAGCAATGGGAGATGCGGTGACGGCGTCCATCGGCTTGAGGAGTCTCCTTGCAAGGCGGGCCCAATGCGCCAACCTTACGCCTGCGCCTGAGGTCTCTGCAAACTGCCGTCACCACCGCACAACTATCGCGTTGACTCGAATAGAAACCAGGCGCGCCGTTCGGCTTCGTCAATCCATACTTCAATCAGACTCGTCGTGGCGTAGTCGTTGGCATCGGACGCGACCTGGTGCGCCTCGCGAAGGGTCTTGACGAGCGCTCTGTTGTCGGCCCCGAGCTCCTCCAGCATGCCGTGCGCCGGGACAAACTCGTAGTCGTTGTCCTGAATGCGCTGCAAACGCGCAATCTGCCCGATGGAGCGGATTGTCTGCCCGCCAATCTTGCGAACGCGCTCGGCGATCGCATCGGAGATGGCGAAAATCTGATCGGCCTGCTCGTCGAGCAGGAGATGATAGTCGCGGAAATGCGGGCCGCTCATGTGCCAGTGAAAGTTTTTGGTCTTGATGTAGAGGGCAAAAACATCGGCCAGAAGCGGATTGAGCGCGTCCGACAATTCCTTGACCTGCTCGGGCGCGAAGTCATCCGGATTGCTGGTCTTGGCCGCTTTATTTGATTGGAGTGCGTGTGTTGGCATCTGATCTCCTTTGCGCGAACGCAGCTTGGGATTCGTTGAAGGGGGAGCTGGTAGCGATCCGCTTCGTGGCTCACGTACGTAACTTTGATGCCAAGGATAGACCGCAAGTTCCGCGGAAATGAGAAGCTGAAGATGAAAAGCTGTGGAGAATTCCACAGACGCCCATCATCGCAACGGCGCCCGCTTTTTACTGAGAGTCAGCCGTTTTTTGCGCCCCAGCAGCCACCAAGCCGTGAATGCCGCGATGATCAGCAGGACGGGGATATAAAGCCACAGGTCTGGCACGACTACGGCGCGGCTTTTTGTATTCACCGCGAGATGAGCGCGGTGAACATACAAGAGCACCAGAAAGCATCCAAGTGCTAAGTCGGCTGTCAGCTCGATTGCTGCTCTTTTCGACATGCGTTCAGCCGCGATTTCTGGGTGTTTCCCGCCCTACACCTTCAGCGCCGGATGCGCCGCATAGTGCAGCAGCACTGCCACGGCGCAGCTCACAAGGCGCGTTTCTGCCGAATCCGCACGGCTCGTCAGAATCGTCGGCACGCGCGCGCCCAGTACTATCCCGGCGAGTTGCGCTCCACCCAGGTACTCGAGCTGCTTGGCTAGCATGTTGCCGCTTTCGAGATCGGGAACAACAAGAATGTCGGCCTGGCCCGTCACCGGGGAAACCAGCTTCTTGATCTGCGCCGCCTTCTGGCTCACTGCTGTGTCGAAGGCCAGCGGCCCGTCGAGAATTCCGCCGGTGATCTGGCCACGATCGGCCATCTTGCACAGCGCGGCGGCATCGAGCGTGGACTGGATCTTGGGATTCACCGTTTCTACCGCTGAGAGGAGCGCGACTTTGGGCTCGGGGATACCCAACGCGTGCGCTAGGTCAATGGCATTCTGCACGATGTGAATCTTGTCTTCCAGCTCCGGCGTAATGTTGATGGCTGCGTCGGTGATGAGCAGTGTGCGCGCGTAGGCCGGCGTGTCCATGATGAACACGTGGGAGATGCGCCGCGCTGTGCGCAGCCCGGTGTCGCGCTGCATGGCCGGCTTCAGCAGCTCGTCGGTATGCAGGCTGCCTTTCATCAGCGCCTGCGCGTTCCCCGCTCGGCACATCACCACGGCCTTTTCGGCGGCCTGCGCTTCGGTTTCCGCCTGCACAATCGAATAACCACTGATGTCGGTGCCGATCTTTGCCGCCAGCGCCTTCATCTCTTTTTCCGGTCCGATCAGCGTGGGCTCGATGAGGCCGGCAGTCGTGGCTTCCACCGCGCCACGCAGAGCAACATCGCTCATTGGCCAAACCACGGCCGTCGTGATCGCCGGAAGATTCTTGCAACGCTCGATGAACTTGTGAAAGACGTGGTAGTCCGGCGGATGGCCGACGAGAGGGTCAACGGCAACGGATTCAGCCAACGTGGCGAGATCGCTCATGGATTGCTTCTCCCGGCCGGCGATGCCCACAGCATCCCAGCCTTACATCGATATTGTCGCGTGCATGCCGCGAAATCCATGTGCCTGGGATCACACTTCGGGTTGGGGTCCCTGCATGTGGTACATGGGCATTCAGAGCAGCCAGTCCCGATGGGTATGCCGAAACAACAATTTCATTCCGTCAATTCGTAAATCGCCGCTCCATTCGCGGCGATTCGCGGAGGCGCCGTTCCATTGACTCTCCGGGAAATCCGGGCCTATACTCTCAACTACCGGGCCTTCCCCCCAAGC
Organism: uncultured Occallatibacter sp.; assembly: GCA_964533905.1. Taxonomy (GTDB): domain Bacteria; phylum Acidobacteriota; class Terriglobia; order Terriglobales; family Acidobacteriaceae; genus Telmatobacter. Next base: position 41,966 of record CAZHOO010000009.1, read on the forward strand.
CATCAACGGTGAACGGCGTCCCCCTCACGCCGATTTATTGATAAAGGAGAGTCTTATGAAAAGACTTCTCGTGATCGCCATTGGTGCTCTGCTGTTCGGCGGGGTTTTGGTGTCTTCATCCCCAGCCCAGGTTTCCCAACTCTCCAACGCGCTGTCGGGCAAAGGGAAGAAGCCGACGGACCCCAACGACATCAGCAACGTCGACAAGGACAAGATTGCCCGCATCGAGCAAATGCCCGAGATTCAGGACGCCATCCAGCAGGAATGGGATACGCTGCGGCGAAACGACATGCAGCTTGCCTACGGCATCAACCTGACAGAGAACATGGGATTGTCTCAGGATGCCGCAACTGGCGACTCTTTTGACCGGCAGCGTCTCTACGCGAATCCGGTGGTTCAAAGCTACGTCAATCACATCGGGCAAAGGCTCGTCCCCAAGAACTCCATCAACGTATATACATTCCGTGTCCTGTACGATCCAATTCCCAAGGCTCTCACGCTATCCACGGGCACCATCTATCTCTCGACGGGACTGGTCTCGATGCTCGACAGCGAATCGGAACTGTCTTACGTCCTGGCTCATGAAATCGCCCACGTGGAGTTAAGGCAGGCCTACCTGCGCATTCGCGACAAGCATGTGGCGGAGGAGTTGGCGAAAGAAAAGGCCGAAAAGGAAAAGATGATCACCGACGTGGGCTCGATGGTGATGGGAGCTGGACTGGGCGGCGCCATGATCCCGCTTCGCCTGGGTGGATTGCTCGGCGGTAGCGCCGGCCTGGCTACAGGGATGGAAGTGGGCCACTACTTCATTCATCCCCAGATCGAGCCGGTCCTCTGGGCTTCGAAAGAAGAGGACGATGCCGACGATATGGCGGTGAATCTGATGCTTGAGCAAGGCTATGACCCGCGGGAGGTCGTTCGCCTTTTCAGTTCCCTCAATCAGGTTGTGACAGCGGACTCGCGCATGGGACTCGGTTTCATGGGCAGTGCGCCGCGCATCAAAGAGCGCCAGGCCCACCTGGATTCGCTTTTGGGCGGAGAACTGAAGGCCGAAATTGAATTGCGGACAAAGGGCAAGGGATTCAGCCCGAATTCACCCGATTTCGGACCAACAAGCTCCTCCGTCAAACGCGACAACGGGATTCTCGCCATGGACTACGATCTGTTTGCCGTGGCCAAACGGAACCTTCAGGGCGCCGTAACCGATAGGCCCGACGATCCCTACGCGAACTTCTATCTGGCCAAGCTCGAGCGCCTCACCGCTCGCACGGCCGACGAACGGCAAGACGCACTGAATCACTTGACTACCGCGCTGCGCCTCGACGCCGACCGCGGTGCCATCCCCTCGGCCCATTTGGAATATGCAGTGGCCCTGATGGAAGCAGAGGACCCTTCCAACCACGACCAGATTTCGAGCGAATTGAAGGCCTATGTCGTCCTCCACGAGCGCGATCATGGCGGATTGCCCGCCGACATGCCGCTCATCTACGACTATCTGTCTGCCTCGGGCGACTCTCGCTGGTACCTGCCTCCGCAGTGGTATGACGCGCAGCTAACCAACAACCCAGGCTTCACCACCACATCTCCTGAGGCGGTGATTCGCAAGGCCACCTTGCTTGAAGGACCTGCGACCTCGCAAAATTCGTCGGCTTCTCTAGCGTCCGTTGCTTCTCCTAAATCAAAAACTGCCGGTGCGCACACCAAGAAACAATAAGTGCAGAATTTGCACGGCGTTCTCTTCGGATCTGACCTGTCAATTTGCGTTAGTCTGAGTTCTTATGGGCCAGATCCGCGTCCTTCCCGATCAGGTAGCAAACCAGATCGCCGCCGGCGAAGTGGTGGACCGGCCTGCTTCAGTCGTCAAGGAATTGCTTGAGAATTCGCTGGACGCAGGAGCGATGCGCATCCGCGTTGAAGTGGAAGGCGGAGGGCGCAAGCTCATCCGCATCTCCGACGACGGTCGTGGAATGAATCGCGACGACGCCCTGCTGGCCTTTGAGCGCCACGCAACGTCCAAGCTCCGCACCGCTGATGATCTCCTTTCGATCGCCACTCTCGGCTTTCGCGGCGAGGCGCTTCCGTCCATCGCATCGGTTGCGCGGGTCACCCTCGAGACGGCGACCAGCGACGAAGCCGCAGGCACGCGCATCGAGATCGCCGGCGGCAAAATTCATCGGGTGGAAGACGCAGCCGTGCCCCGCGGCACTACGATCACCGTCGCCGATCTCTTCTTCAATACGCCCGCGCGGCGCAAGTTCCTCCGTGCCGAATCCACTGAGCTCGCCCACGTGACTGCCCTGGTGACGCATTACGCGCTGGCGCACCCTGAAAAGCAATTCGAATTGCTCTCGGCTAGCCATACAATCCTCTCCGCGCTTCCCGCGACGCGCACCGCCGAGCGCATCTTTCAGATCTTCGGCAAGGAGACACTCGGCCAACTGCTACCCGTCGCCGCGGAAGCGCCCTTCGAGCGCGCCGGCTTGCCTGAACCTCCGCCCTGGAAAAAGGACCCTGACCAACCCGCGCGCCGGCCTGGCTCCCTGCGGCTCACGGGCTTTTACTCCAAGCCGGAATTGCAAAAGCTCAACCGGAATTCCATCTACATCTTCATCAACAAGCGCCTTATTCGCGACCGGCTTCTTCTGCACGCCATCACTGAGGCTTATCGCAATGTGATTCCGCCGACCAGCTTCCCGGTAGTTCTGCTGTTTCTTGAAGTGCCACCCGAAGAGGTGGATGTCAATGTTCACCCCGCCAAGACCGAAGTGCGTTTTCGCCAGCAGAGCCACGTCCACGACTTCGTCCGCGACAGCCTGCGCACCGCACTCATCAATGCCAGGCCGGCGGCTGAATTCCTCCCCGCAATCAGCGCGCAGCCGTCCGCCAGTCCGTCACTGATCCCCCAGGCTGCCTCGCCGCTGCCAGGGATTCCGGACTCCGATCCAGACGCGATGACTGATGCCCAGGCTTTCGAACTCACGAGCAAAGTTCCGCCGCCGGTTCCGAGCGCGCTCCCTTTCGGAGCGGGAGGGCCGAGGGACGACCAAGCCGCAGCCAGCCTCAACTCCGCAGTCTGGACCTTGGCGGCCGGTGCGCTCCTTGGAGCGGATTCCGCGCAAAGCGCGGGCGACTGCAGGCCAATCCCCAACGGCACAACAGCTTATGGAAGCAATCCAGCCGCCGCTACGGCCTCGGTGGAAGCTGAACAGGCGGCCAATTCCCTCAACCATTTGGGATCGCTGAAGCCACTCGGCCAGCTGCGCGACTCCTTCATTCTCGCGACGGGCGAAGACGGCCTCTGGATCATCGATCAGCATGTTGCACACGAGCGTGTGCTTTTCGAAAAGATCCTGCGCGATCGCCAAGTGGAAGGGGTTCAGCGCCAGCGCTTGCTGATGCCCATGCTTGTGGAATTAAAGCCGGAACAGATGGTCGTCTTCGCCCGGATTGCCGAGGAACTTGAAGTGAACGGTTTCGACGTAGAACCCTTTGGTCCTCAAACACTTGCGGTCAAGGCCGCACCCGTGGGACTGGAAGGTGCCGAGCTCGAGCGAACGCTCGCCGAAGTCATTGAACAATCGACCGTGGATTCAGGGGAACCGGCTCAAAATGAGGCACTTACCGCGCTACGCTCGCGCATCGCCGCCTCCATTGCCTGCCATTCTGCCATCAAGGTCAATACACATCTTGATCCAAAACGTATAGAATGGTTATTGTTAGAGCTTGCAAAGACCAGTCACCCAACCAGTTGCCCGCATGGACGTCCAATCGCTCTCCTGTACTCTTGGAAAGAAATTCAGCGGGCATTCCACCGAATTTAGGGTCCGGTAGAGACCCCTCGGCGCTTGTTAGGGTGACCGGACGCGCTCTCAGGGGCGCGGGATTTTGGCCGTGATCGCCAACCTGGAAGCGAGGTTTTCTTTGACAGCAGAACAGTTGGAAGCATCGCGCGCCGAAAGGATGCGCCTGAACGGACGCGGGCAGTTGACCCTTGATGAGGCCCGCACTTGGTTGGAGGAGACGGGATTGTGTCTCTTTCTACCGCGGCGCCAGTTCGCCTCTTTTACTGCCCCTACCTTCGTTGAAGCCGTAGCCGGTGAGCACACCCCTTCTCCCGGAGTAAAGCTCGTTGCCACCGCGGAAGATCTGCTGATTCGCCTTGAATCGGAGAGCGTGGCAGTCCGGCTTAATTTGCTCGGCCAACCAGGTGAACAGCCCGACTTCGTGGTCGCGGCTTGGGTTTTGCCTTACGTCTACGCGCTGCGCGGCGATCGCGATTGGCGGCGGAGCCCGCAGTTGACTGGATCGCGCCAGGTTTCGCCGCTGGCTGTCCAAGCCTACAAGCATCTTGAGGCCGGCGACGCCACCATCCCTCAGTTGAAGCATTCGCTGGGCCGCGAGGTCTCGGAGTCCGCGGTTCTGCGCGCGATTACTGAGCTTTGGCAGCAGCTGCGCATCATTCCCGTCATCTCGGCGCCGAACAAGACGCCGCAGTGGCAACTGCTGCGTACGCGCTATCAAAAGGCCATTGCCGAGGGTGCGTCGACTTCTCAAGTCACCGCAATCTCGGTGCTCGCTTCGATCTATCTGCAGGCGGTGATTGCGGCCAGCATGGAAGAAGTGGAGATGTTCCTTGCTCCGCTCACGGCGCGCAGCAAGGTTCGTGAAGTGCTTCGTGGCCTGGTCGCAACTCGCCAGGTTCATTCGCTCGCGCTCGGCCACGCTCCGCACTTTTACGTCGCCGGAACGCTACCGGAATTCGCCGCGCCGACCACGATTTATGCCAGCTCGTCGATGCCGGCTTCTTCGCACTTCCTGCGCTCGTACGAGCACGAGGAATCGCGCGTGGCGTTTACGCCGCGGCCGGCGCCGCAGTTTGCATCTGCACCGGCGCCGCCACCTGCGCCTGCTGAGGCCATCATCGAGCGCCCGTCCGAGCCCAAGGAGACAGCTCCTTCTTCACGTCCGCGTTTCAGCCATCAACCCGCGCATGTCCGCGATCGCAAACCGGCACAGAAGTCTGGCTCCGGCCGCATCACACGTAGAACCAGCCGAGACTCGCGCAGTGCCGCGCCGCGCGCCAGTGGCAGCTCGCGCCATTCGCAGGTTTCGCGCTGGGCAAAAGCTGCTTCGACAAATGGTCATGGCAAGCGCCACGGCGCTAAAGGCTCCTCAAACGGGAACGGCTCCCATTCGAGTGGCCATTCGCGCACGGGCAACGGCGCCAACGGCTTGCACAAGGCGAAGACGGCTGCGCCGAGAGCTCTGCGCAACGGTCACTTGACGAACGGGAAGGCCGGTGCCAAGTCCGTCCGGCACACCGATGTCGCTCGCAAAGTTGCGCGGACCGACGCACGGGGCAGCCGAAAACCAGCGCTGACGGCCTCTACAAAAGCAGGCAATCGCTCGCGCTACGGCTTTACCGCTTCCTCCAATCGGCGATCGAAGAAGCCCAGGTAAGCGAGACTGGATGAGTGAAGGTAGATGAGCGCGCCTGAATGACAGCGGATGACAAGCAGGCTGCTGCTACTGAGAGCGCCCCGAAGATTATTGTCGCCATCGACGGACCTGCCGGCGCCGGAAAAAGCACCGTCGCTCGCCATCTGGCCCGGCATTTTGGCCTGCTCAATCTTGAAACCGGCGCCATGTATCGCGCCTTTGCCCTCAAGGCCCTGCGCTCGGCGGTCCCGCTGGACGACGCGAAGGCGCTTGAAGATCTCACCCCCGAAACCGAAATCCGCCTCGAGCCCGGTGATCAGGAAAACCTCGTCCTGCTTGATGGCGAAGACGTCACTGGCTTGATCCGGAATCCCGTCGTGACCGACGCAGCCTCACGTGTTAGCGTCTTTCCCGCAGTGCGCGCCTGGATGGTCGGGCTCCAACAAGAAATTGGCGCGCGTGGTGGAGTCGTCATGGAAGGCCGCGACATCGGCACCGTCGTCTTCCCACACGCCGAAGTCAAAATCTTCCTCGATGCCGCACCCGAGGTTCGGGGCCAGCGTCGCTACGAGCAGATTGGCCAGCAAGGCACAGTGGCGCCCCCTCCCGATGAAATCCTGCGCGACCTGCGCGCCCGCGACGAGCGTGATCGCAATCGCAAGGACTCGCCGCTCAAGCCAGCGTCCGATGCAGTCATTTTGGATTCAACCGGTATGTCGCTCGATGAGGCGCTCGCCGCTGCCGAGGCCATCGTCGCCCTCAAGCTGAAGCAGGCAACCAAGTAATCCGCAACGTCCATCCCAACCAGACGCAGCGCTTTCGCCTCATGCGGTAGGCTCTAGATATATGGAGCTGACCTGCAGCCGTTGCCACCAGACCGTCCAACCGGAGGATTGCTTTTGTCCCTTCTGCGGTCTGCCCCAGCTCGTCTATACGGCGGATGGATCGGCCGCGCCGGGCCAGCCCGAGCGCTTAGGGGAGCCAGTTCGCGATGCTGGCACCGTCGACTGGAAGTCCGCGCTCCGCCTGGCTCTCATGCTGGCGATCCCCGCGGGCGCTGTTTGTTCCATGTACTCACCCGCCGGAATCCTGGGATTGCCGCTTATGGCTGGGGCCGGCGCATGGGCGGTTGCCCTCTACATGCGCGGCCGCCGTCCCGCCTGGGTCACCATTGGAGCGGGCGCACGCATCGGACTCGTCATCGGCATTCTCGGTGGATGGACCGCGGCTTTCACGACTGCGCTTTCGCTCTACGCCATGCGCTTCTGGCTTCACCAGGGCCCCGCCATCGATGACCTCTGGCAGACCGCCGTGAATCAAGGCATGCAGCAACTGGTTTCCGCGGGCTCGGTTGACGCACAGGCGATTGCAAACATTAAAGCACTGATGCTTTCCTCTGAAGGCCGAGCCGGTCTCATGCTTTCTTACACCGCCGTTCTCGTGATCATCATCCTTGGCTTTTCCGTCGCGGGAGGCGCGCTCGGCGCCCGTTTTCTGGGCCGACCGCGCAGGATCGAACAGTAAATGCCGAAAAAGAGGGATTTCCCCGGACTTGACCTCCTCCTGCCCCATTCGGTATCGTTAAGAGTATGAGTTTGATGCTCACCAGGTGTTTGTGTCGGGCGTGTTGTCACACGTCACACCGGCCTTGTTGTTGAGCGGATTTCAGACTCGTCCCATCCAGCTTAAGGCCGCGTGAAAGCAAATCTGCTGACGCGGCTTTCGTGTTTTTAAGCCGCTGAAATCAAATCAGACCTAACCCCAATTTGACGGATTCATGACCATTCTTCCCCAAACCCGGCACGACGCCCCTGCCTCCCGGCAGGCCGGCTGTTGTTGTCGTTGTTGCTGTCGCTGTCGCTAATTCCCTCTTCCAATTCTTCATTTAAAGCGCGTCAAGAGACCTCTCTGAACCTTTGTGGACGGGTTCCCCAGGGCGCGCTCATATCAAAAAGCCTGCGCAGGCAGGCCTTGGACAACCTTCAGGAGACGCAGATGACCTTTCAGAATAAGCCTTATCAAATTCTTCTTGCTCTAGTCACCGCGCTTGCCCTCGTCGTTGCGGTTTCTTTCGGGCCTGCAATGGCCAGCGCACAGATTGTCGGCGGTACCATCTCCGGCACGATCCACGACTCCACAGGGGCCGCTGTTTCCGGCGCAATCGTGACAGTTCGCCAAACTGACACCGGCTTTACGCGCACGCTGGTTACCGGAGTTGACGGCCGCTATGCCGCGCCCAGCGTGCCCGTCGGCTCCTATTCGGTCTCAGCAGCGCACGATGGCTTTCAGCCGCAGGAACAAACCGGCATTGTGCTCGCCATCGGCCAGAGCGTGCCTGTGAACTTTACACTTGGCGTAAGCACAGTGCGCGAAACAGTGGTCGTCAACGCAGGCGATCCGGTTGTGAACACCACTTCGCAGCAAACGACGGGCCTTGTGGACGAGCGGCAGGTCAAGCAACTGCCTTTAAACGGCCGCAGCTTCGACCAGTTGCTCACCTTGAATCCGGCCACGGTCAACTACACTGCTCAGCGCTCCGGCGGCATCGGAACCTCCAACTCCTCAGTGGGCAACATGTTTTCTGTCGGCGGCCGGCGCCCGCAGGACAATCTGTTCCTGCTGAATGGCATCGAGTACACAGGCGCGTCGCTCATTAACGTCACGCCCGGCGGAACCAGCGGCCAGTTGCTCGGAGTTGACGCGGTGCGCGAGTTCAACGTAGTCAGCGACGCCTACGGCGCCAGCTACGGCAAGCGCGACGGAGCACAAGTCTCGATCGTGACCACTTCCGGAACCAACACGCTGCACGGGACGGCATTCGAGTTCATCCGCAACAGCGCACTCGACGCCCGCAACTACTTTGATCAGGCCACGATTCCCGAGTTTCAACGCAACCAGTTTGGCGGAACGCTGGGCGGCCCGATCAAAAAGGACAAGCTTTTTCTGTTTGGTAACTATGAAGGCTTCCGTCAGGCCTGGGGCCTGAGCGACGTCACGCTGGTCCCGGACAACGAAGCGCGCCAAGGCTACATTCCGAACTCTTCGGGTGTGGAGCAGCACGTCGGCGTCAACGCTGCGGTCGTCCCATTGCTGAATTTGTGGCCGGTGCAGAACGGCCCGGAGCTCTTGTCGAACGGCAATCCGAGCGGAATCGCTGAAGCCTTCAGCCATCCGCCACAACACATCAACGAGGATTTCGGCACCGCCCGATTTGACTCAAACCTCAGCAGCAAGGATCTGCTCTTTGCGGCCTACACGGTAGATGCGAGCGCCGCAACCACACCCTCGGCGAACCCGCTGAGCTACGTGAATGAGAGCCTGCGCGAGCAAGTCGCAAGCATTCAAGAGCAACATGTGTTTTCGCCTTCGCTGCTCAACACAGCGCGGTTCGGCTTCTCGCGCGCCAGCTACTACTTCATGGGGCTGGTTCCCGTCACCGGCGTGCCCGGATGGGTCTCGGGAGATCCTGTTGGTGCTATCGTCATCAGCGGCAGCACGGCTTCAAACGGAGCTTCCGCAATCACCGGCGCAGGCGCAAACACCGGCAGCAACAACACCACGGCGCGCAACTTGTTCACTGAAGACGATCACATCTATTGGTCGAAGGGCCGGAATCAAATTGAAGCGGGGATCTGGCTGCAACGCATCCAGGCCAACGATCTGCTGGCGCAGGACCAATACGGCCAGGCCTCTTTCGCTACCGAGACGAGTTTCCTGCAGGGAACTGTGGCCACGTTCACTCTAGTTCCCGCGCCCACTGAACTCGGCTGGCGCTCGCTTGAAGGCGCGGCGTTTGTTGAGGACACCCTCAAAGTGACTCCGCGCTTCGAACTGCGCGCCGGCTTCCGTTCGGAGTCGACCGACGGATGGAACGAATCGCAGAATCGCGCCTCGAACTACAACATTGTGAACGGCGTTCTGCAAACGACGCCCCTCGTCGGCAGCGGAGCACTCTGGGCCAATCGTGCGGAGTTTCTGCCCAATCCGCGCCTGGGCTTTGCCTGGGACTTGTGGGGCACGGGCAAGACAGCCATCCGCGGGGGCGTCGGTCTTTATCACGGCCTGCTCGACACGCTCGATTACCGCCTGGATCAAACGGCGCCATTCAACACAGCGGAATCCATCAAGACCATCGCGGTTTCAAATCTCAACTTCACGGCCGGCGTCCCGCCTCCGCCAACCGCCAAGGTTTCGCCGAGCAACGTTCAGCCCAATCTTTCAACGCCTGCCGTCATTACATGGAGCTTGCGCATCGAGCAGCAGGTTGCACCCAACACTTCGCTCACGGTCGGATATGTGGGATTCCACGCCTATCACCAGATCCTCTCTGAAGATATGAACGAACCCACCCCCGTGTACGCTTCGACGGGGCAGGTCTACTATCCCTCGACAGCGGACGTGAATCCAAGTCTTGCCAACTCAACTTCGTGGGTCTCACAGGGCACGGGCTTGTATAACGCGCTCGAGATCGACGCCCGACACAGCTATGCAACCGGCTTCCAGCTCCGCGGCAACTACACGTGGTCAAAGAATCTGGACGACGGCTCAGCATGGAACACAAGCGTAAGCGGCAACACACCTGCATACGTTGAGTTTCCGCTTGATCCCAAGCTGGATTGGGGTCTAGCGGCGACCGACGTGCGCCAGTCGGCCTCAATCAACGGCAGCTACGATCTTCCCTTTGGCCCCAACCGCCAGTTCCTGAACCACGCGGGGCCGGCGGGCTTTGTTGCCGGCGGCTGGACCGCAAGCGCTATTGTCGCCATCCAGACCGGTTTCCCGTTCTCGCCGCAGCTCGGATATAACCCCCCCGTAAACGGTGACTCGCGCAATCCCATCCGGCCAAGCTGGAACCCGAACTTCACCGGAAACCTCTACCCGCACACGCAAACCGAATACTTCAATCCAAGTGCCTTCATCCAGCCTACGGTCAGCATCCCCAACGGCAGCGGAGGCAACACCATCTACGGCACCTACGGCAATGTGTCGCGCGACTCGCTCACGGGTCCCGGCCTCACGGAGCTTGATTTCTCTGCCGTGAAGGATTCACAAATCACGGAGAGGCTCGGCTTGCAGTTCCGCGCTGAGTTCTTCAACATTCTCAACCACACCAACTTCCTCACGCCCAATGAGGTTGTTTACTCCGCGGCGCCAAGCGTTACCACCTCGGGAGGCGTGCAGACGGTTGTTCCCTCGGCTGCATCGCCCACCGCCGGCGTGGTTACAGCAACTTCAACGACTTCGCGTCAGATCCAGTTCGGCGTCAAGCTGCACTTCTAACAGCGTCACGAGGGGAAAAGGCTGGCGACTGCGGCCCGCCTTTCTCCCTGCCAAAAGACGAAATTCAATCCAGCGTTTCAGACGGATCAGGCGAATTCGAAGTATCTAAATCCACAAACGTGCTTGCGCCTGATGGCGAGCCAGGCGCATAACAATTGCCGTCCGGTGCGGGCTTTGCGGGGCAATTGGCACTGAACTGGGGTCTCCATGGCGATTGCGCGTACTGCCAGACCGTTGCAAAATCCGCGATCGACGGCTTGAGCACAGCGTCGAACGACGGGGCCTTGAGTTCGCATCCGGGCGCTGGCGGGCATTGATCGTTTGCAATCCACAGCGCCAGCCGATTCTCTCGATTCGTCTTTGTCGCGCCGCCGCTCGCCGCGATTCGCGCCGTTTCGCGTGCTGCAATGTCGTCCGCCGTGCTGATGGTTCTGCTGCCGTCCGCAACCTCAATCCCGGAACAATAGACGCCTGCGCGCGCGCCCGTGTTCCGTACTGCGTCGACCCACGCAAACACATAGGCGGCCTGCTCGGGCAGCAGTCTCCCGCCCTCTTCCTGATCCAGAAAGATAAGCACATTCCGCGCGAATCCTTCGCGCAACGCGGTGATTGCCGCTGCCTTTCCGTCCGCAGTGCCGATAGCATCCGCGCTCGGCCCTTTCGATGCGGCCAACTTCAGTTCACTGTCGGACCGCCCGCTAAACAGCACGAGGAACCCGAATCCATACTGGCGTAGGATTGCCCGCTTGCCAGTCCAGGTATTCACCTTCTCGCCCGGCGGAGGATTCAGCCAGTAACTTGTATAGCGAAAGCTCTTGCGCAGTGCATGGAGCGAGTCGTCGCCCGGATAGTCGTTCCTGTCGAATCCCAGATACGGCGTTTTCGCGCCGGGTTGTCCATGGTCAAGTCGCTGCGCCACGCACGAACATACCCCCATAGCCAGCAGAAGGAACCCGGTAACGGCACTCGCTCGTCTCCACTGTTTCGTCCTTCTTTCCCCGGCTGCTGCACCCATTGGCACAGTTTAGATGTCCGCGCCACCGGCGCGTCAGGCCCCGAATGAGATCATCGGAAAGTGCGCCCTTGGGGCGCGGAGGTTGTTTGAGAATGAGGGAAATTGTTACCTATGTCTTTGGACTGGCGCTGCTAGGCAACGCGGCGCTCTTCGTGCCTCAGGCGCTCGCCGTCTGGCGCAAAAAGAGCGACGAAGGCGTTTCGCTTGTCACCTTCGGCGGTTTCTGCGTTCTTCAGGTGATCGGCGTCGTTCACGGCTTCTATGAACACGACAACTCCCTCATTGTCGGCCTCGGCGTCAGTTTTCTCACGTGCGGGACGGTCACCCTTCTCACCATCGTCTATCGCCTGCGTCGCCTGCGCTCTCAATAGAGCGATCACTGACAAACCGCCGGCCCGATTCTGCTTTCCGGCCCTGCCCCCTCTGCTGCAACCAAAGGCTGGTGACCCCCATCACATCGGGGCATGTGGAAGGATGAGTACGACAGTTGTGTGTAAGCCGGGTTATACTGCTCTTCCCCGGCGAGTATGCCGCCGCGGGCGAAGGCAGTTTTCGCCGCGCGACAGCCAGAAGCACAAGGAGGTCCCGATGCGCATCACCGACACCATTGGAGCGGTCCTCAAACACAAAGGCTCAGTCAAGGTTCTGTCCATCGGTCCCGAGCAATCGGTGCACGACGCTCTGTCGCTCATGTCGAAGTACGACATTGGCGCGTTGATGGTTATGTCCGGTCCGCGCCTGCTCGGTGTCCTCTCCGAGCGCGACTACGCGCGCAAAGGCATTCTGCTGGGTCATCACTCCCGCGAAACCCAGGTGCAGGAGATCATGACGAGTCCGGTCCGCTCCGTCACCCCGCTGCACACTGTGGACGACTGCATGACGGTAATGACCGACCACCACATCCGCCATCTCCCGGTGATCGAGGGCGACACCGTTGTGGGCATCGTCTCCATCGGCGACCTGGTCAAGTGGGTCATCTCCGGCCAGGAGCACGCCATCCAGGCGCTCGAAGGCTACATCACCGGCGCCTACCCGGGGTAGAAACTCATGTGCCGCAACATCAAAATGCTCTTCAACTTCGATCCCCCCGTTACGGATGAGGAAGTCCGTGCCTCGTCGCTGCAGTACGTGCGAAAAGTGAGCGGCTTCAATAAGCCATCGAAAGCGAACGAAGACGCTTTCAATGCCGCGGTCGATGAGATCGCAGCAGCATCGATGCGATTACTCAGCCAGCTTGAGACGCAGGCGCCCCCGCGCAATCGCGAAGAAGAAGCGGCCAAGGCGAAGCTGCGAAGCATAGCGCGGTTTAGCTCGTGAGGCGGGCGGAGGTTTCCGCCTCCGCGGAATCTGGGCTCAGAAATCTAGTCGCCTGAATTTGAATTGGACAGTTTTCGCGGCGCGCCCAATCACCCCAGAAAAATCCCCGCAATCGACGCCGAGATCAGGTTCGCCATCGTTCCCGCCAGCATCGCGCGGACGCCTAGCCGAGCCAGGTCGTTGCGCCGCTCAGGAACCAGCGCGCCGATGCCGCCGATCTGCATTCCAATCGATCCCAGATTGGCAAATCCGCACAGCGCAAACGTGGCAATGGTGAACGACCGCGGCAGCAGCGTGCCCTTCTCTGCGCCCAGCGCGATGTAAGCGACCACTTCGTTCAGCGCCATGCGCGTCCCCAGTAGATTGCCGATGGCCATGCAATCGCGCCACGGCACACCGATCAGCCAGGCCACCGGCGCGCCGACGAAGCCCAAAATCTGCCCCAGGCTCGGTGGAACCCAGTGCATGTAGCCCAGCCCGTGCACCCATCCCAGCATCATGTCGAGCAGCGCCACCAGCGCCAGAAAGCTCACCAGCATAATGCCCACATTCAAGGCCAGCTTGGCGCCGTCGATGGTTCCGCGCGCAATCGCGCCAATTAAATTCTCGTCTGCATGCAATTCGTCTTTCGGAATGACGACCTTGCCCTCGGTCGCAGGCACTTCCGTCTCAGGCACAAGCATCTTGGCCATCAGAATCGTTCCCGGCGACGTCATGATCACCGCCGACAGTAGATGCCGCGCCTCAACTCCCTGAGAAATGTACATGGCCATGATGCCGCCTGAAACGTGCGCCATGCCGCTGGTCATAATCGTCATCAATTCGCTGCGCGTAGCCTTCGACAGGAACGGCCGGATGGTCAGCGGCGCTTCCGTCTGTCCCATGAAGATGCTCGCCGCCACATTCATGCTCTCCGCGCCGGAGATGCGCATCGTCTTCAGCATGATCCACGCCATGCCGCGAATGATGATCTGCATCAATCCAATGTGATAGAGCACCGCGAAGAACGCCGAGATGAAGATAATTGTCGGCAAGACCTGAAACGCAAAGATTGCGCCCTTGTTCGCTCCCAGCAGATTGCCGAATGCTCCCGAGTTCGGCAGGCCGAGTTGCCCGAACAGCACTTGCGTTCCCGCAAACGTGGCCGACAGCATGTTGGTCACTACGCTGCCTGCCCAGTTCATCAGGCTCTGCCCCAGGCTGAAGCGCAGCACCAGGAAGGCAAACGTGATCTGTAGTCCGAGCCCCCACAGAATCGTGCGCCAGCGGATGTGCCTACGGTCGGTTGAGAAAAGATACGCGGCAGCAAGCACCGCCAGAATTCCCAGCACGCCTGTGAATCGACCCAATGCGAATCTCCTCGCCTTTAAATCGAAGGGCTGTGGATAACCTTAAATCATCCCGCGGACGGGCGGGAATGCGAAAATGAGCTCGATCACCGGAATTCCCGGAGGTTTAGATGGACAACGCCGCTCTCCACTCGTTTATGGCACGCTTTCGCTACGGAATTGTTTCAAGCTTGTCGAAGGATGGGACTCCCCAGTCCGCACTCGTCGGTATTGCCACCACTCCGAAACTAGAGATCGTCTTCGATACCGTGAAGTCATCGCGAAAGTATTCCAATCTGGTTCATCGGCCCTCCTGCTCCTTCGTAGTTGGCGGCTGGGATTCGGAGCAAACGCTGCAGTTCGAGGGGAGCGCGTTCGAGCCGCAGGGCGATGAGCTTCGAAGCTACCAGCAGGCGTACTTCGCCGTCTGGCCCGACGGCCCAGCGCGCATGAGCTGGCCCGGAATTGCCTACTTCGTCGTGCGCCCCCGCTGGATTCGCTTCAGCGACTTCGACCAGAACCCACCGCTCATCGAAGAAGCAACATTTCCGGCCTGACGTGAGCATCCGCCGTTCGCGGATCTACCGACGCGAAATCGGAGCCAGGTGGGCCTCAGCATTTTCTTTCGTGAACACGCGTCCGACCAGCGGCACTGCGTGCGGCGGAGTTTTGGAAAAGACTATTGCCCGCTTTAAAATCTCCACCGGCTCGGCTAGCATGCCCCGCCCCGTCGCGAAGACTGTCGCCAACGGCTGGCCTTTTTCAATCTTCGCGCCGCGCCGCGCATGAAAAAGGATCCCCGCGTGCGGATCGACCGGCTCACCGGGCTTCTCGCGCCCCGCGCCTGTGCGCTGCACCGCCCAGCCTAGCGCCGTCGTATCCATCTCCGCTACGAAGCCGCTCTCCCACGCCTCCACCACTTCGGTGGCTCCGGGTTTGTGAAAGCTCTTCATATCGTCAAACACGCCGACGTCGCCGCCTTGCGCATCGATCATCTTCATAAACGCAGCGAGCGCTGCCCCATCGTCCAACGCCGCTTCGGCAAGCGTGTAGCCGGTCTTCGCCGATTCCGCTTTCCCGCCCAAATAAATCATCCATCCGGCCAGAACGAGCGACAGCTCGCGCAAATCGAAATTCGTTTCTGGACTCCGCGCCGGCCGCGCGCCGCGCAGCAGTTCCACGCACTCCACCAGCTCGATCCAGTTGCCCGCTGCGCGCCCCAGCGGCTGACTCATGTCGGTGAGAAGCGCCACCGTCTCCGTCCCCGCGGCTTCGGCTGTCACAACCATCAGTGCTGCCAGAAACTCCGCGTCTTCCTGCCGTCGCAGAAACGCGCCCGATCCTGTCTTCACGTCGAGCACCAGCCCGTCCAATCCGGCCGCCAGCTTCTTGCTCAAAATCGACGCGCAAATTAGTCCCGGATTCTCGACCGTACCCGTCCGATCGCGCAGCGCGTAAAGTTTGCGGTCGGCAGGTGCAAGCTCATCCGTCTGCCCGATGATCGACGCGCCGCATTTCTTGATCACGGCCTCAAACTCGGCCAGCGTCAATGCTGTTCGATAGCCGGGGATCGCTTCTAATTTATCCAGCGTCCCGCCCGTGTGCCCCAGAGCGCGACCACTGATCATCGGCACAGCCACGCCGCACGCAGCCGCAAGCGGCGCCACCAGAAAGCTCGTCTTGTCGCCCACTCCTCCCGATGAATGCTTGTCCACTGTTCGCCGGCCCAGCCCCTTTGGCGAAAACTTAACGCCCGAGTCGCGCATAGCCAGTGTCAGTGCCCGCGTCTCGCCGAGCGAAAGTCCTTTGATCCACGAAGCCATCAGCCATGCCGCCAGCTCCGCCTCCGGAATCGATCCATTCGCCGCGCCCGCGGCTACAAACGCAATCTCGCGCGCGTTGAGTTCCCCGCCGTCACGCTTCTTGCGGATGATGTCGATCATGTGCAGAGGCGCAGATGAGGACTTAGAATCGGTCGATTCGTATTGCTGCATGGGAAAACCTGGTCCAAACGTTGGTCGATCGCGCGAAAGAAGAACTCAATTCTACCCGGTTGACTTGTATGTACATTATAAGGTACAGTGTACGAAGTAAGGTACGGAATGTCAGTCGGCCCGCAGCCCCGCAGAATTCCGCTGATTTTCTTTCGAACTGGGCTGGGCGCCGAGCCTGTGCGCGACTGGCTCAAGACGCTCCCTGAAGTCGAGCGCCGTGAAATTGGGAGAGATCTGATGAGGGCGCAATGGCGGTGGCCTGTTGGCATGCCGCTTTCGAGGCCGTTGAGCGACGGATTGTGGGAGATTCGGACTCAGTTGCCGACGGGACGAATCGCACGTGTCTTGATCTGCTTTTACCGCGGCCGCCTGGTTGCGCTTCACGGTTTCATTAAGAAGACCCGCAAATCTCCCGCCGATGACTTGGGAGTTGCGCGCAGTCGTAAGAAGGAGTTGGAGAGATGAGCAGGAAGCACATGGGGTCCAGCGTCGACGACTTCCTCAAAGAAGAAGGAATCTTCGAGGAAGCGCAGGCACAGGCGATTAAGGAAGTGGTCGCATGGCAACTCGCCGAAGCCATGAAGGAGCGGAGAATCTCGAAGAGCAAAATGGCTGCCATGCTCAAGACCAGCCGCACGCAGATCAACCGGCTGCTCGACCCGAAGAACGATATCACGCTCCTCAGTTTGCAGCGTGCCGCGGCAATTGTAGGCAGGCGCGTGTCGATCGAACTGATCTAGCGAAATCTCCGTTTCTGGCGGCATTCATAGGCAGTCGTCGGGCAGAGAGACAATGGAGACCTTCTTCAAATTAGCAGCCGGATCCTCGGAGGCAAGCGGACCGGTAAATTCGAAGCCAACGTATACCTCATATCCGTTGCAATACCATGGCCCACGTTCGTAACCAATCTTTGTGATGTCGGCCGAAGTCTCGCCCTGCGCAAGACAGCAAATCTTACCGAATCCAACGCCTCTCTTTCGCAGATAATCTTCCACCTGCTCTCGGGTCATTCCATTCGTCAGTGCTGAACTATAGGAGTGAAGGATCGACTCATAGATGAGCTGGCGCTGCGAAACAGCGAGTTCGTCTTTCTCCTCTTCGTAGTGTTGCTCGAAATACCAACCACCAGTAAAGGCAAGCACTGCGCAAACGACGAAAACTGCTACGGCTTGCCCTCGCTTCATCGCTAGCTCCTTTGTGGCCGCCCTATTTCAGCTTCATCTCCGCCCCGAACGGCAGCAATTCGCTGAAGCTCATAGTTCGATTTCCGTTCGCAACTGGAAATAGCACCGGCGCGCCCGGTTCAATGAATTCCGCCAACACCTGCCGGCATGCGCCACACGGTGGGCTCGCCTTTCCATTCAGGTTCACGATCGCGGCGGCCGCAATTCGAATCTTCGGACCGAATTGGGAGATTGCTCGCACCACCGCCGCACGCTCGGCGCAGATCGTAAGCCCATAGCTAACGTTTTCTACGTTCGTCCCCGTCACCGTTTCGCCATTGGTCAGTCGCAGCACGGCGCCTACGCGGAATTCCGAGTATGGCGAATACGAATTCTCCGCTGCCTTCAGCGCCAGATCACGCAACATCTCAAGTTCCTGCGGATTCACGTTCGTCATCGTCCGAATGCCCCACATCCGACAAGAAGTCAGAATTAGAGGCTAATCGATTTCCGTCGCCCATGTACACCGCAGGTGTTCCCCGCGCTGACCCTGCGGTCATTCCTGCCGAATCATAGTCGCGCAACGAAATTGACGTCGCGACCGAGGTCGTTTAAGGTTGTCTGGTTTGAATGAAGCTGCGTTTCCGTTTTGCGCGCCAGAGATCGGAAATCTCGCAAAAGGCCAACCATGAAAAAGCTCCGTAAAACTGCAATGCTGGGAATGTGCGTCCTCGCTCTGACGGCATATCAAGCCTTTTCCGCCGCGCCTGCCAGTGCCGCCGATGTACCCGCTGCGCCGCGCAGCATCGCGCCGTTCTTCACACCGGCCACATCGGCTCCCGGGCCGCCGGATGCCGATGGCTTCATTCAGCGCTGGCTCCTTCTCGAGCCGATCGTTAAGCCGAATCGCACCAACACCGTTTTTACAGGCACATATGTCCGCAATACATTCAACGCTGAGTATTTTCCCGGCCAGTTCACCGTGATTCCGCGCAACGGAGATAAGGTGACCGTTGCCGGCCAGGAACTCGCCTGGCACGCCCTGGATACACCCAACTTCAACGTCAAGCTTTTCCGCTTTGCCTACGGCCTTAGCAAGCCGACGTACGGCGTCATCTTCTGGGCCGTCACGGTCGTCAACAGCCCGCGCGAAATGAACAATGTTCGCCTCGCCGTCGGCTCCAACTCCGCGTCGATGTGGTGGCTCAATGGCGATGAAGCCGTCGACCTGTTCGGTGACCGGCGCATGGTGATGGATGACGTCGTCTCCCGGCGGCTCACACTGAAGAAAGGCGAAAACGTCATTCGCGGCGCCGTCATCAACGGCCCCGGCATGAGCGATTTCTGCGTTCGTTTCATCAATGAGGACGGTAAGCCAGTCAAGGACATTTCCGTAAACCTTCAATAAAGCCGGAGTTCATCGGTCGTGCCATGTCGGGTGTCAATCGTTTTGTTCCTGGAGCTTCTATGAAAAGCAATCTTCTGGCCGCAGCGGGTCTCGCTCTGCTCTCTCTTTGCGCATCTGGGCGCGTGCTGGCGCAGCTGAATGGCGAACCCTACATTCACGATCCCTCGACGGTCATTCAGTCCGACGGCAAGTACTACACCTTTGGCACAGGCGGCGGCGGCTTGATCTCCGACGACGGCTGGACGTGGCACAGCGGGGCCGTCCGCCCCGGCGGCGGCGTGGCTCCCGACGTAATCAGGATCGGCGATCGTTATTATGTGGTCTATGCCGTGGGCGGCGGTGGGCTGGCTGGCGGGCACGCCAGCCAGGTCAAAATCATGTGGACCAAAACGCTCGACCCCAAATCTCCCGACTTCCAGTTTCATGACATTGGCGTGGTCGCTTCGAGCGACGGCGTCGAGGACTGCGATGCCATCGATCCGGCGTTCTTATACGTGAAGGGCCGGCTGTGGCTCAGCTATGGAACCTACTTCGGCTATATCCGCGTCGTCGAACTCGATCCCAAAACCGGCAAGCGCATCGCGGGCAACAAGCCGGTGAACGTCGCCATCGATATGGAAGCCTCTGACATGATGTACCGCGATGGCTGGTACTACCTGCTGGGCACGCACGGCACCTGCTGCGACGGGCCCAACTCCAGCTACAACATTCGCGTGGGACGCTCCAGGAGTATCACCGGCCCCTACGTCGATAACATGGGCATCCCGCTGCTCAGAGGCGGCGGCAAGCTCGTGGTGGCCGCCGGCGGCCGCGTCTTCGGGCCCGGCCACTTCGGCTTGCTTGACCTGGGCGACGGCGTGCAGAAATTCTCCATGCACTACGAGGCCGATATGGACCGCAGCGGTCGCAGCGTACTCGACATTCGCCCGCTGCTTTGGAAGGACGGCTGGCCGGTGGGCGGCGACAACTTCCAGACCGGCACCTACGAGATCCAGTCTGAACGTAGCGGCTTTGCGCTGGAGCTGGCTGTCGACTTTGTCCGCATTGACAACCCCCGCCGCGGCGGCGGTTTCATGCGCCCGCCAACCGGACCGGTCACTCCGATTCCCGATCAGACACTCGCTCAGGATTCAGCGGTCTGGCCCGCAGGCGACATTGGCGTTGACCTCAGCGACTACATGATCCGGCCCCATCAAAAGTGGACCATCACCGCGATGCCCGATGCCGGCGGCTATCCCGGCTCGCCTTACTTCAAGATCACCGTCGCCGGCACCGATCGCGCGCTGGCCGCAACCGCTGACGGAGAAGTGATTTCGGTTCCCGCCTTTACCGGCGCTCCCGAGCAACTCTGGCGCATCGACCAGTTGACCGATGGCACCTACCGCATCATGCCCAAAGCCGTGCCCAATTCCGATAAGCCCGCGGCCCTGACCGCGGTGGGCGCGAGCACGCCGACACTTGCCACATTTGACCCTGCGACCGACGCGGCGCGCTGGACCTTCAAGAAGCCATGAGGTCACACGGTCGATCGGGTTCTAAAGCTTCGGGCGAACAGCCACACGACTTCCAGAGCCATCGGCCACACGATCACCATCGCAACGAACCAGCCTGATCGCGTAGAGAAACTCCCGGGCGCTCCCGCATAAACGACGAGAATCAAAGCCATGTTGGCAAGATAGGCCGTGTCGAGCCCGGCGATACAGGCCCGCGTCGGTGGAATCTGCCGCCGACGCACAATCAGCGCCACTCCGCTCGCGATCATGACTCCGAAACCAAGGCCAAGCACCGCGAACCGCTGCCAGTCGCTTGTCCCTGCCAGATGGAGCAGAAACGGCGTCTCCACCAGCACCGTTCCGCAAAGCGACAGGCAGACCAGAATCCAGATCGCCCGCCTGCCCGCCGCCGTCGAAAGCCGCTCACTAAAAAGCGCACGCAGCCGAAGCCAGATCATCGGAAATGCCAGGAATGCCGGAGCGCCTGCGAGAAAGTGCCACCAGTTACCCTGGTTGCCCGGAACGCGAAATGTCACCGCATCCCACGCGGATGTATTGAACGCAAACGGCAAAAATGCGACCACACCTGCTGCCAAACCCACAACAAGCGCGACGGCGTTCATCCATGCCGGATCTCGGCCGTCCTCAGGCCGCGACCCCAAAGTGCTTCGAGTAATTTTGGAATGATTTCCCACGGTGCCCCCACGTCCTGTACGCAGAAGAACTTGATCGGGTTCCGTGGTGGTCTGAAGGCGCCGCTCTTCAGCTAGTGCGAGGGCGCTCGGGGAGCGTTGCCAAGTGGATAGGCGACGTTGTTTTCGCTCGCTTTTGCGTCGAGTGGCATGAAAAGCCGGAAGACTGTGCCGCGATTCCGTCTGCTGCGAACGGCAATTGTGCTGTGGTGCTTGTCGAGGATGCCCTTCGATACCCATAAACCCAACCCGGTTCCAGCATCGCCTTTGGTGGTGGCGAAGGGGTGAAAAAGGCGGTCGCGCATCTCCCGGTCCATGCCCGAGCCATTGTCCGCTACGGTAACGGCGACGCCGGGGCGGCCGTCGCGATCTTTGGAGGCCCTCACGCCAACCACAAGACGCCCGAGGCGCGGAAGCGCATCGAGCGCATTGCCAATCAGGTTAGTGATTACCTGCCGGAACTCTCCGGGATGGCATAGCACTTGCGGGGCTGGGCGATAACGACGCTCCAAATCGATGTTGCGCATCTTGATTTCCGTCTCGTAGAAGAAAAGGACCGATTCGATCTGTTCTTCAAGCGAGCACAACGAGGGCGCGGTGTGCTGGCGGTAAAACTTGAGACTTCTTGCGGCGATGTGCGAAAGGCGCCGCAACTCCTTGTCGGCTTCCTCAAGCAATGACCGCGAATTGTCGGGCACATTGCCGTCCATTCTTGCCAGATAGAGCAAATTTGTGACCGCTTCAAGCGGATTGTTGATCTCGTGTGCGATGCTCGCCGCCAGGCGGCCAGCGGCGGCCAACTGCTCGGATTTTCTCAGCGCTTCTTCCGTCTTCCGCGCTTCGGTGATATCACGCGCGTACATGATGATGCCTTCGTCTGGCAGCGGATAGACCTGATAATGAAACCAGGTGGACAAAGGCCCATAGTAGTATTCGAATTCCACCGCAACCTGCTGCTCCATCGCCCGCCGGAAGTTGCTTTCCACGATGCTGCCTCTGAGGTCCGGAAGAAGGTCCCAAAGACACTTTCCAAGAAGTTCCGTTCCCAGGCGCTGGGCGATCTGAGTGCCGGCGGCATCGACGTAGGTGAAACAATATTCGCGGTCGAACGTGTAGAAGATATCGGGAATGTGTTCCAGGGCCTCCCACGCAAAACGCTTTGCCTTTGAGATTTCAAGGTTAAGCGCAGCTTCCTGTTCGACGGCCTCTTTGCGCAACCTTGCCAGCTTCAACTGCGCGTCGACGCGCGCCAGGAGTTCCCGGGCGCTGAACGGCTTGGTCAGATAGTCGTCTGCTCCGGCATCAACGCCGTCAATGCGCGCTTCTTCTCCGGCGCGCGCCGAAAGCATAATCACTGGAACGCTTCGCGTGGCCGGATTCTGCCGTAATGCGGCGAGCAGTGCGAATCCATCCATCTCCGGCATCATGATGTCGGTGAGGACAAGATCGGGAACTCGCTTCTCCGCCTCGGCGAGCGCTTTCTTGCCGGTTGCGGCTTCGAGAATCTTGAAGCGGCCTCGAAGCAAGCCTGACACATATTCCCGCATGTCGGCGTTATCGTCTGCCAGCAAAATGACCGGCTTATGCCCGTTTGAGTCTGTGCGTGGTTCACGCGCATCGTCTCCGGCCGCGGCGGGGGCGATCTCGTTTTTGAGCGCATCGCCATCGCTCAGCCAGCCCAACGCTTCCTGCACGTAGGCAACCGAAGAACCTTGCAGCGAAGACTCGCCCAGCCGGTCGCTGACCACGCGACCACGAGTCAAGTGATCTTTTCCAAATTGAAGAGCGATATTAAACTCGGTGCCAACGCCGAGCGCGCTTCTTACTTCGATTGAACCGCCATGCAGCTCCACCAGTTCCTGCACCAGCGCGAGGCCAATTCCGCTGCCCTCGTGGCTGCGCCTGCGCGCGCCTTCGATGCGCGAGAAACGCTGGAAAAGATTCGGCAGGTCGCTCTCGGAAATGCCCGTGCCCGTGTCGCTGACTGAAACCCGGACCTGCTCCCCGTCAGGCCTCACCGTCACGCGAATCTCTCCTTCGAAAGTCGACTTGAGCGCATTGGAGATCAGGTTGAGAATGATCTTCTCCCACAATTCCCGATCCACATAGACCGGTTCCTGCAGCGGCGGGCAGTCGACAATCAGTTGCAGCCCGGCCCGCTCCACCGCGGAGCGGAAAACGCTGGCAAGCTGTGCCGTGAACAGGGAAAGGTCGGTAGGCTCAAACGATGCGCGCAGCTTACCGACTTCGATCCGGACAAAATCGAGCAGCCCATTGACCAGTTTCAGGAGTCGGAGAGCGTTGCGGTGAAGCATTTCTAGATTCTGTGGAGAAGGCGGCGATTGGCTGGTCAGCGCATCTTCAATGGGGCCCAGAATGAGCGTAAGCGGAGTGCGCAACTCATGGCTAATGTTGCTGAAGAAGGTAGTCTTGGCGCGGTCCAGCTCGGAAAGCTCCTCGGCGCGTTTTCTTTCCTGCTCGTACGCCGCGGCATTGTTGATGCTGGCGGCGATTTGGCCCGCGATGAGATCGAGAAATCCGCCGTAAAACGCATCGAACTCCCGGTAGGGATTGAGCGCCGTGATAAAGACGCCCACCGGCTTCTCCTGCCCCTGCCGGGTGATCGGCACCAGCCTGGCGCGGGCCGGCGGACGATCCCAGCATCCGTGGGGAAGGCCCGGAAAAAGTTCCAGGAGGTTGTCGACGGTGTATCCGCGGTTGGTGTTCAGAATCTGGTGAATCGGCCACGCAGCGGGCGTTTCCGTGGGGTCGATCACCAGGGACGCAGCTGGATGACTCGCATCCATGCCGGTTCTGGCAACAAGCCTCAAGGTCGACGTTCCCTCATCGAAGAGATAGGTCAGCGTGCACGGCATGTCTTTCTGGTTGGTAAGGCCGCGCTCGATCGCGGCAAAGACATCCTGTCCGGAGATGGCGCCTGCAAGTGCCTCGGCCAATGTGCTGAGAGAGGCGAGTTGGCGCTCGCCGATCACGCGCACGGTATCCTCCATGACGACGCATAGCATCCCTACGATCTGTCCATCGGAATCCGAGAGAGGACTATAGGAGAAGGTGTGGTACGTCTCCTCGGGATATCCGCTGCGCTCAAGGATCAGCAGGAGTGTCTCGTCCCACGAGGCCTCACCTGTCTCCATCACCTGGCGGATGCGCGGGCCGATGTCCTTCCAGATTTCGTGCCACACTTGGTGAGCAGGCTTTCCCAGCGCCCATGGATGCTTTTTGCTCAGCGTGGTGCGGCGATAGGCGTCGTTGTAAAGAAACGTGAGATCGGGTCCCCACGCCATCCACATCGGAAAGCGCGATGTGAGCAGGATTCGAACCACAGCCTTGAGACTGTCAGGCCAAGTGTCTGCGGGTCCCAGTGGCGTTTCAGACCAGTCGAAGGCCTCGACGAGCCTAGGCATTTCGGGCCGGGTGGCCGGTTCAACGTCTGCCGCGTTGGAACGATCTCCTGGGTCTATCTCTTGCTGCATCGAACTTTCTCCGATTGAACAATGGGCCCAGTACCGCGGTGAAGCCGCCTATGCGTCAGCACCGGCGACCGGCTTCCTGCACCGGAATCAATGCAATCCTTGTCTATAGGTGAAGGCGGGGAAGACGACTTTAAATCGGATGCCTGGGACTCAACGTAAGTTGCCTTTTGAGACGCTAACAGAAGCCAAAACTCCCCCGGTTCAAACGATTAGAAATCCCAACGTTCTAATCGCGCCTGGGGGTCGATGCCTGGGTGCTAACCTTCCTCTCCCAACAGCCGCTCTACCTCGTCGTGCAGCCGCGCCGTGATCGCCGCCTCAGGCTCTTCGGGACCGAAGGAAATGGCCTCGCCCACATGAATTTCAATGGTCCCTGACCGGAACCAGCTGCGCTGGTGCGTCTTCAGACCACCCAGTCCGCGCATGGCCACTGGCAAGACGGGTACATAGCTCTGCTTCGCCAGCAAACCAATACCTGCCTGGAACCGCCCCATCGTTCCGTCGGGCGAGAGCGTTCCCTCGGGGAAAACCAAGACGTTGTAACCGTGGTCGAGGGCCTTGCCCGCGTGAGCAAAGCTCCGTTGGAAGTCGCGCTGGCGCGGCAGCGGAAACACGTTGAAGAGCGCCGTGACCAGGTAGTAGGCTGGCGGCCCGAAGATGTAGAAACCTTTGTTTCCTGGCTTCCATGGATTGCGCCAGTGCCGGAAGTCATCCAGCATTTCGCCCAGCATTGCCGCGGCCATCCGCCGTCGATAAGGACCGGGCAGCCCGTAGATGATCAGATCACCGTCATAGGATGTGACGTGGTTGGCGACGATGAGCAGGGGCCCCTTGGGAAGCGGCTTCTGTGGCCCGAACACCCGTGGCTTGACCAGCAGCCAAGTGCCAGGGCGCAAGAGAACTTCAACAAACGCCGCTCGAATCCACTGGAACGGCTTCCACCACGGCCACTCGGGATAAATAAAACGCGGCCGCCTCAGAGCTCCCGGCGCGGCCGACACCCCTTGTGGCAGAGATACGGTCGCTACGGCTTGCTGCGCTTCGTCCGCCGCGGGCGCGGCATCCGGGGCCCCTGGTTTTTCGTTCTGCGCACCGTCCCGCCCGCTCCGCGCGCCTTCCTCGCGGCGGCCATCCGGCTCCGAAGCGACCGCCTGCACCGCAATCCCCTGGGCCGATTGTGCTTCCTCTGCTGCTCCGCCAGCCACGACCTTCCGCAACTCGCCCAGCGTCTGCACATCTTCAAGCAGGCTTGTGCCTGAAACAATCCCCAGCCGTTCTTCGATAGCCGATGCCAGTTGCACGCGACCCAGGCTGTCGAGATGGAAATCCTCAGTCAGCCGCAGCTCATCGCCGACGCCGGGGAGTGCTTCTGCGGTGATCTGAGTAATCAGCGTCAGGAGCCAGTCCGCGGACGGCCCGAATGCGTGATCGCCGTTCGTTGCTGCCTTGCCGCTCGAGGGCCTTGCGGCCGCGGCCTGGACGCGCGCGAGCCACTCCGCGACCGGCTTGCGTCTCACCTTTCCCGTCGAAGTCCGCGGCAGATCCGGCTCCGGCCACAGAAGCCAGCGTGTGATGCGCTGGAACTCCGGCAGCGTCGCATTAGCGCGCTCGATCGCTGACTGTCCGCAGTTTCCCGCCCCGCGGCACGCTATCACCGCACACGGCTCCGGCCCCGCCGGAGTGTCCATTGCCACTACCGCGCACGCCGCCACATCCGGCTGTTCCTCAATCGCCGCTTCGATGTCTTCGGGGTGGATGTTGACGCCCGCCGCGGTGACGATCACTTCACTTTTCCGGCCCAGGAATTTGAGCTCGCCACTTTCCTGCCGCTCCGCAATGTCTCCCGTCGCCAACCATTCGTTCTCGCGCGGGCGCAGGGCTCCGTTTTCCCATGTGGCGCCAGAGATGACCGCCCCGCGCACCAGCACCTCGCCGTCGGGTCCAAGTTTCACCTCGCTCCCTTCGACCGGTTTGCCGATCGTTCCCTCGGCCACGTGAAAAGGATGATTCAGCGTGATCATCGCTGTAGTCTCGGTCATGCCGTAGCCTTGGACGAGCACAAAACCCAGCGCGTTCCAGAACTGTTCCAGTTGCCCCGGCAGCGCGCCGCCGCCGCAAACAAATACCAGGAACTTCAGCCCGAATTCGCGATGCACTTTGCGGAAGCGCCACCAGCGATGCCACCCGGCAGGCTTCTTGAGCACCTCTGCCATGCGCCCGGTCAGTCCTTCGTGCGTTGTTTCAAGATGTGCCTTGAGCACCGCCAGAACGCGCGGCACCGCGGCGACCACCGAAATGCGCTCGTCGTGGATCTGTTCGATGAGCCGCGGCGCAGCCAGCCTGCTCTCGAAGTGCACCTCGGCCTTGAGAAGCGGTGGCACCCAAATGCCCAGGGCCTGGCCAAAGACGTGGCTCAGTGGCAATGTGTGCAGAATGCGGAGCGGATGAACCAACCACTCGTAGGGCATGTAGGGCTTGGCGCCGTCTTCAATTGGGATCATGCTGGCAAGCACGTTGCCGTGTGTAAGGACAATTCCTTTCGGATCGCCCGTAGTGCCCGACGTGAAAAGAATCTGCAACGGGGTCTTGTTCGAGAGACCAGGGACGGCGCCCGCTTCTTCGGCCGGCACCTCGCTTTGCCAATCTTCGAAGGTGAGAGTAGGAAGATTCGGAGCATCGTGAGACGCGGCGAGCTTGGCCAAAAGCCGCGCATCGCCGACAACCAGCTTTGGGTTCACGTCCGCCGCCACGCGCGCCACAAATTCGGCAGTCCCGAATGCATCCAGAGGCACGGCCAGCACGCCGCGCAGCACGCAGCCGTGCAAGGTGGCGAGCCATTCGGCGCTGTTTTCCCCCCAGATCAGGACGCGGTCGCCCTCGGCGATGCCCCGTGCGGCAAGCAGCGCCGCAAAACGGCCGGCGAGCCGCGCCAGTTCGCCATACGTCGTCACCCGCCGGCGGTTTCCCTGGTAGCGGACGACCGCAATGTCGCGGTCCAAGCGGCGAAACTCGTCGATGATTGTGGCCAGGTGATCGCGCATCGCGGTGATAGAAAGCTAGAGCATATTCGAATCTGTCCCCGAGAGAAGGCTACGGGCCAAGCGGCCTCTTTCGAGAGAAGATGCCTCTCTGCACGGCCCAGAGACGCCGACAAGTGAATCGAAGATGCTTTCGTTCATCGTAGCAGCGGCACGTTCGGTGATCAGAATTATGATGCTTACACGTGCAGCCTCTCGGTTAGAATGATCCACGAAGAAAAACCCGCTCGATCGAGTTTGCCGCCTGCGTTTGGCGCTTCGGGAGTCTTTGGAATGGCGGGCAGCATGATCGCCGCCACCTTCACCCCGCCATCTTCGCGTTGGATGCGGTGGGCTTGGCGACTGTCGCATTCATTTTCGCGTTTAGCCGCTGTTCGCGAAGAAAACCGCGCTGCGGCGTCACGGTCCTGGTCGGCGAATCGTTGCTGGTGCGGTGGAGGTTCCGGTGCTCGTGGTGTCCGATTTCCTTGAGAGCCGTGTTCTTGCGTTCGATGTCGGCGGCAGCCATGTTGCCGCTGCAGTCTGTTTCGCGGCGAACTTCAGCCTCGGCCCCGTCGCCAGTGCTCCTCACGCGTCGGTGTCTACTTCCAGCGCTTTCCTCGACCTGCTCCATAGCCTTGGAATGAAAGCCAGCATCGGCGGCGAGAAGGTTATTGGGACGATGCTTGCCGTGCCTGGACCGTTCGATCTTCAGGCAGGCGTGAGCCTGATGCGCCATAAACTGCCTTATCTCTATGGAGTCGACCTGCGCCAGGGTCTGGCGGAGCGTTTCAGTTTCGATCCATCTCAGGTGCGCTTTCTCAATGACGCCGATTCGTATCTGATGGGCGAGATTGGCGCGGGAGCGGCGCGCAACTTCAAGCGCGCTGTTGGGCTCACCCTGGGAACGGGGATTGGCTCGGCGTTTGCGGTCAACGGCTGTCTCGTGACCGAAGGACCTGGTGTGCCGAGCGGCGGCGAAATCTGGAATCTGCCATACCAGAGTGGAATCGTAGAGGACTTTATTTCGTCGAGGGCCATCGTTGGAGATTACGAGCGTCGCACAGGGAAGAAGCGGGAAGTTGTCGACCTGGCTGCCGCAGCTCACTCTGACCCGGCCGCTCAACAGGCCTTCACCGAATTCGGCCAGCATCTTGGGGTTGTCATTCGCACGCTGCTTGCCGAGTTTAACGCAGACGTGATTGTTTTGGGCGGCGGAATCTCTCGATCTGCCGATCTCTTTTTGCCTGCGATGCAGGCCGAGATCGGAGATTCCAGGACCCAGTTGCGCGTCTCGGAGCTGAAGGATAAAGCCGCGCTCGTCGGTTGTGGCGTAGCGGCCTTTCGCACCGGGAACGGATCACCCGATCCCGGGAAATCCACGCCGGCGCAGAACGCCGCGCTCTAGGCATCGACCTCGATCCGCCGCTCTACTGCACAAATGTCACGATGCTCTGCCCCGGAAGCGTGTAGTTAAACTGGCCGCCCGAAACGGTGACTGCCGGCTGTGCCGCCAACCCTGCGTTTGACGTCGATTGATAGGGCGTCAATGAAGTCACGCCGCTCCCGTTGGCGAGCGTAAACGTCAGGTTATCCGGCGATGAATTGGCGTTGATCGCTACGATCACGTAGTGCGCAGGCAAGTCATTGCTGTATGCCGAAACAAACACTCCAGAGATGGGACTCGCGGTTGCCGACACCCGCACGTAGCCCGGCTGAATGAACTTGGAGTACTGCCCCATCACATAGCCCACCGGCTGCACACTTCCCGCGTCGTCGACGAGTCCGCAGGTACCAGCGCTCGTCGCACAGCTGCCGGCGGTGGCCCCGAAAACTCCCCACCAGACATAGGCGTTGTATTCGCCGGTGACCATGGAGTTATGGATCGACTCGCCATAGGTGGTCAAGGCCTGAGACCAGGTCAGTGCCGTCGTGCTCAAGGGACCGAATTCGGTCATCCAGATTTCTTTCGGGCTGTCTCCCGACGGAATAGAGTATGGTGCCGGCTGGACCCCATAGAGGTGGCCGCCGATGATGCTGATAAGTCCCTGCGCACTCGTGTCGCTGAGAGCCGCTGAGGCATCAACCGGGTTGAAGCTATCCGACTCGGGCATGATCAGCTTTGTGGAGTATGCGTCCGAGGTGATTGTGGAGGCGTTGCCTGCGATCCACGTGTCCATCTGCTGGGGCGTCCAGACGCTGGATTCGTATGTGACGTTTTCCTCCGGCTCGTTCTGCATCGAGATGGCGTAGAGGTGTTGAGGGCTGTTCGTGGTATTGAAGAACTTAACAAAATCCTCAAGATAGTTGGCGTAATCGGCATAATGATTCGGATCGAGATATCCGCCGCAGTAACCCGTTCCTTCGCCGCACGTACCGTTGAATGCCTCGTTAAAGACACTGTTGCTCACAGTGGTTGAGGTGCCGCTGAGTTTCCAGATGGCTGGCGCTGTCCACGGTGAGGCAAAGACGATGGCGTTGGGATTGGCGGCAACGGCTTCCGCGCCGTTGGCCGCCTCATAGTCCCATTCGCCTGTTTCATATGGATCGCCCTTGTTGCCACCACCTGTTGACGATCCCTCGGGATCGATGCGCACGCGCAGGATGCTGAGGCCGAGCCCGCTCGTGGGACTGAACAGTGCCGTTGCCACCGCTGAAGGCATTTCACCCAGCCAGGCGGTCGAGCCGCCAAACCCGCGAATCGTTTGATACGTCGTTCCAAAATCCACGGCTACCACGCTCGGATTCGCGCTTGTCGTGAACGTCCATACGGAATTTGCAGCCAGCGCAACGCCGCCGGAGCTCATTGCTCCCGTTGTGATCGTCGCCGTGTACGACGTGTTGTATGCCAGGGTCGCAGAGGGCGTAAAGGTGGCAGTCTCCGTGCTTGCGCTGTAACTTGCTGTGCCCGTCACCGAGGTGCCGCCCGTGACCGACAGGGTGAAAGTAGTCGTTGTGATTGTCGAGGCGTTCATCGGCTCGTTGAAAGTCGCCGTCACAGGATTGGCCGCATCCACGCCCGTGGAGCCGTTAGCTGGAACGGTGATCGAGACCGCCGGAACCGGAATTGGCAGCGTCGTGAACGACCACGTGTAGTTTGAGGCGAGCGCGGTTCCCGCACTGCTTTCTACGCCCGTTGTGAGAGTCGCCGTGTAGGTGGTGTTATAGGCGAGCGGAGCGTTTGGCGCAAGCTGCGCAGTTGTGCCGACCGCGGTTACCGTCGCCGCTACGGCCGCTCCGCCCTGCGGCGTCAGCGTAAATGTCGAGGCGGTGAGAGTCGGAATACTCACTGGCGTGTTGAACGTGGCGACGACGGCCGAATTGATGGCTACCCCCGTGGCGCCATTTGCGGGTGTGACCGAAGCGACCGAGAGGGTACTGGTGACGCAATTGCTCGTGCAGGTTGTTCCTCCGCCCCCGCCGCCGCATCCGGCAATCACGAGACTCACAGCTGCTAGCCAACAAGCCGTAGTAATCCGCATAACAAACTTCTCCCCAGGATCTTTTAGAAAGAGGATCGCCACGCGAGACTCAAGACTCGGCTCTCTATCAATCGCTTGAACGTGGCATCGGTTTCTAATTCGTGCCTCGAACCGTTATCGGGCGCTGAAAGGACTTTATAAGGGCGCAAATCATGGCGCAGCCAAGCTTCTGCCTTCGCAGCCCACTCATACTAATTCAATTTACCTGGGCACGCAACGCGAGTTTAAAGAAGCAGATCGAGACGAAATCGCGTCCCTTCCGCGGCGTGACGAGCCCTCCTATTTGTCCCCCGCGCTTCGCCGCTCAATAAAAATGGCCTCTCGATTCGGAGGCCATTTCTGCACATGTCCTGTCTTTTTCTTGAGTCTGGAGCCGACGGTCAGACTTGAACTGACGACCTGCTGATTACGAATCAGCTGCTCTACCAACTGAGCTACGTCGGCCCACTTTTCCATTATGCTTCCTTTCGATTGTATCGTTGCACGGGATGGAGGTAAAGCTGCACGGAGCGCATCGCAGCCGCTCCATCGGCGCTACAATTCTGCCCATGCAAGCCGACCCGATGCTCGAGTGGCAGAGACTGGCTGAGCACTATCGCGAACTCAGCGATGACGAGTTGCGCGAACTCGCTGCCGATTTCGCCGACCTCACCAGCACTGCGCAGGAGGCACTGCGCAGCGAGATGCGGAGCCGCAGGTTGGGCGACCCTGTCGGCGCAGGCAACGCGCCCGCACCTTCGAATGTGCCGTCCGCCGCGCCCGTTGCCTTCGGCACCAGCTCATCGATTCACGACCCGACAGTCAATCCCCTCATTGCTTTCGGGCGCCCGCCCGAGCTCGTACCCGATTCGCCTGACGCCGGCCACGAAATCGACGGCCCTGTTGAATACACATGGAAGACTCCGCTTTGCGACTGCGACACTTTGCAAGAGGCCAACGAACTTTGTGCGGCATTGAAGCAGACAGGCATCGACAGTTGGATCGAGGGGCCGAAGCCAAGCGCCTACTCTGCTTACGCGAGCCTCGGCTTGATGAATCCACGCGTCCTGGTCGCGGCCGATCAACTCGAGCAGGCGCGCGCGATTGCCGCGCGGCCGATTCCGCCCGAGATCGTTGCTGAATCTCAGGCTGAAGTTCCCGAGTTCGTCCCGCCCAATTGTCCGAAATGCGGCGCTCCGGATCCGGTTCTTGAAGGCGTTGATCCGGTGAATTCATGGAAATGCGAGCAGTGCGGACAAGAGTGGACCGACTCAGTGGCGGAAAAACTCGCGAATGAAGGCCCGTCGTCCCCAGGGCCCGCATAAACGGAAAGAGCCGCCCGGCAACAGGGCAGCTCTTTCCTCAGGGAGAATAGT
>CAZHOO010000010.1:0-74334 GCA_964533905.1 uncultured Occallatibacter sp.
CATCCCCAACAAAGATTGTGTCGCTGACAGTACTGGTGTAGGTGTAGAACGGCGAAGAGTTGGTGTCGTTGGGGCTGCCGTTCAGCGTGATCGAGTAGTAGCAAGGCGCAGTGCAGCCGCTGCCGCTGTTGTAGTAGGCAGCGGCCGTCGCCGCGAGCGTGGGCGTTGTTACCGTACTGCCTGAAGTAAGGGACGGTCTGAGAAGCACCAGGCTGGCGACACCTGAACTGACCTGGATATAGGCGATCTGCTTCCCATCCGACGAAAGCACCGGTGAAAGGGTCGCCGTTCCGCCGCCCGTATTGTAGGCAAACGCGACCGTTGGCCCGCTGTTGGACGTGCACGTTGTCTTATAGAGGTTGGTGTATCCGATCACCTCGGCTTGCGACGATGAGCCGGCGACGCCCGTAGGATACACGATGAAATCGGAACAGCTCGGCGCTTCACCAGCGTAATTCTCGTTGTACTTGGCGGGGTAGGTATTGGGGTTGATCCCCGTGCTGCCGGTCAATGCGGTATTAGTCCACGTGGTGGCTAGGTCGAAATTTGTGCCTGTTCCGGTCGTGCTGGTCAACTGGATGCTGTCAGTCGCGCCCGAACCGATCTCTCCTGCGCCTGCGCCTGTGGCGGTGATGGTGAATTGGTTGGTGTGAATCCCGGTACCTTGCGTGGCGGTTACGCCGACCAGATTGCCGCACCCCGCGGTATTAACGAGGCTGACGAGGTTGGCCGCGTCGGTGCTTGCAGTGGCGCTTCGTGTAAAGCTTCCTGTATAGGTAGTCCCCGTTGAAAGCACGCATGTGCCGGTGCCGGTGGTCGCCGCCGATAGCTTAATGGTACCTACCCCGGCCGTGATGGTCAGCGAGGAGGTGCTGTCCGGTTCGCCCGAAAACGTACCTGTGGCGTTGGCTGCGATTGAAGTTCCAAGCAGCATGCTCCAGTCCCGCTTGATCGAAGACTCATCATGTCCCCATCCGCCCCAGCGCGGAGGCGCGCTACGCCTGCGTCGCTGCATCATGTAGCGCTCGTCGTTGACGATCCTCAGCCACTTGTCATACTCGCCTCGCTGCCGCGCCTCCTGCTCGGTGCCGGGATTGGAAAACACCACGTGGTGGCTGCTCCAGTCTTCGACGTACCCTTGGGAATGCGAAGGTCCCTCCGTCTTCTCCTGCGCGAACGAAGGAACAGCAATGGCCGCGAGCGCGACCAGCACGAAAGTGAACAACGACCGCATGGAAGCACGATTTGCACACGACACGATGGGCATCTCCGGTTGAATCGTTTTTTGGCTGGTCCTGAACTGGCGCGTTGTTCGGAAACTAAGCGAGAGCCGTGCCAATTCGCGAAATCTGGGGAGCATATTGCATTGGATTGTAGCCCTATTGGAACAGATTTTGACTACAACTTTCGCGAAGATGAACCACTCTTAGCGACTCTGTTTTGTGGATTTCTAGTCCGAAATCCGACGCGTAAGACAAGCGACATACAAGTCGGCGCGATCAGTACGGAGCCGAAAGAAAGCGCTGGTCAGAAATTTGGTCATCGAAGATCGATCCGCTGAGATCACTTCCGTGACATTTCAAATTAGTTTGATGATTGGGCACGATCTCCTACGGCCGAATGGCGATTCTTCCAATCATCTCGTTGAATGAACTGCAATAGTTTGGCGACCTCTCAGAATGGGCCAGGTTTACGCCTATTTTTCCACACACAGAGCGGAACATTCTCCTTGCATTGTAGGGATGGTGTCGGCGCAAGATAGTGAGAACATTCCATGCGCAGAAGAGCTGTCAATTTTGGCGCGCCGCAAGAGTCGATTCTTTGAAATCGACCAGCCAGTCCGAGGGCATTAGCTCACGTACTGAATAGCGCATGCATCTGCGTTTAGGTTTATCTCGTTGTTCGATCACTTCAATTGGAGTTTATTTTCCCCGATGCCATCTCAGAATGAAGTCTGCGTTCAAGAACCTGCGATTTTCCCCGATGAAACCAACGCCACGCTGCCGGATGTAGTGGGACAAGCGCCCTGGCAGGTCCTACACGTCCGTTCAAACTATGAAAAAAGAGTGGCGCAGCATCTCAAGGTTCGATCGGTAGAGCACTACCTGCCACTTTATCGCGAGCGCGTGAAATGGACGGACAGGATCGCCCTGACGGAGCGTCCGTTGTTTACGGGATACGTATTCGTCCGATTCTCGCCCGAATCGAGGATCAAAGTCATCAGCATCTCCGGCGTCGTTCGCTCCCTCGGCGACGATCAACGGAGCCTGGTCAGCTGCGGGGAGATGGAGAGAATCCGGCAAGGGCTCTCGAGTGGATTGCTGTTGCGTCCGCATCCTTATGTCACGGTGGGCCAGAACGTGCGAGTCCGCAGTGGGGTATTCGAAGGCGTGGAAGGCGTGGTGACGGAGTTGCGTCAACAGTGCAAGGTCATCATCGCCTTGGCTGCAGCACGGCAGTGTTTTTCCCTTGAACTGGCATTAGGTGATATTGAGGTGCTCCGAATGCATCCTGTTGTTACGAGCGCACCCGCCGCGCAGGCGGCGTTTGGGTACGGCGACTGACGCATTTCCTCGGTGCCTGCAATTTTGGAGCCAGGATCGACGGGGTTTCCGTCAAAATAGTCTCTATATTTTGCTGCTACGACGGCTGCGGCTGAAGTTGTTCCCAAATCCAATCATCCATTCGTTCAAGGCCTCACGGAATTGCCGCGAAGGTTCTGCTTTTTTGTCTCGCGTCAGCGGCCGCACTCTTTCCAGATGCGTTCCAGGAAAGACGAAGATTCAAGCCCAGGAGCACCCCGGCCGTGATACCAAAGAAATCAGAGACCGTGCTTTCCGCCCTAACACCGTGCCAATTCCACATCGCTACAGCGGCCCCGCTCATGACGCTGCACGCGACGATTGCCAAACTGAATACAATCGCCCCTTTCGTGCGCCAAATGGCGCACGGAATCGAAGTGACTGCAGCGTAAACGAGAAAATGCAGCCATCGGTTTGCTGGAGGGGAGGTGAAAAGCACATTCCCGAGAAAGGAGATTAGCAGCGCACCCGCGACAAGCAAAACCCAGAGGCAGCGCAGCCAGATGCGATTAATCATGGGTACCACTCCTTACTTTCAGAGACTCTCCGTCGGCTAGTTTTTCCTGCAATATCCTGGTAACGGAATCGACGAAGAGAACGGCTGATGCGCCTGAACTGCCGACGCCGGCCTCACGCCACAGGCTAATATGTCCGCGTCCGGGAAAATCGATGCGCACCTGCCAACCAGCATTGATTCCCCAACGATGCAAACCATCACCTAGATCGAGGACGGCGCCGGAAAACCCGAACTTCGGGCAAGCATCGCGAAGCGACTCCCAACACTGCGTGTAACTCATCTGCCCGCGGACTTCCTGATGGAATTGCTCCAATGCGAGCTGAGCGCTCAGTGCGCTCCGAAACGCGCCGCCGAACAGAATTCTGCCGGCGGCATTAAACTCTGTGTACCCGAGACGTCCTAAGCCGAGCCACGAGGCGAGAATGACGATCACAATGACAAACGCCCGATAGTGATCTTGGCAGATGGTCATCAGCAAGGCAGCTGTCGAACCAATCGCGCAGATTCCGTAGATCACCAGAGAGACATCCCGAGGCGCGAGTCCGAGAGCCAGAAGTTTGTGGTGTATATGCGCGCGATCGGCACTGAAGATTGGACGGCCGCGGAGCGCTCGACGCACAATCGATAAGCCTACATCGAGGATGGGAACGGCGAGCACGAGAAGAGGAGCTGTCAGGCCGAGGGCAGTGGCTGATTTCGCGCTCCACATGGCCCCAAAGCAACCGAAGAGAAAGCCAAGAGTGAGGCTGCCGCTGTCGCCGAGAAAAACACTGGCCGGCTGAAAATTGTAGCGGAGAAATCCGAGCAGAGCCCCGGCCAGAGGGGCGACAACGAAGGCCATCGTAAAATTGTGGGCCAGCAGAGCCGCACCCGCCATCGTTAGGGCGGCAAACAAACTTACTCCGACTGCGAGTCCGTCGACGCCATCAATGAGATTGATCGCGTTGCTGCAAAGCACAATCCAGAAAACGGTAACCAGGAAGCTGAACGCGGCGCCGAACGGGTGACCAGCGAATGCATTGACGCGAATACCGCAACTCCACGCGTAGGTCGCCGCAGCGAGTTGCCCTGCAAATTTGATCCATGGGCGCACTGTGACGATGTCGTCAACGAGTCCGACCGCAAACACAACGGCAAGAGCCGGCGCAAGCCTGATCAAGAATGGCAAGTCTTCACGGACAATATGGCCCGAGCTTAGTCCTGCGGCGAGCAACAACGCGTATGCGCAAAGAACCGACGCAAAGATCGCGACCCCGCCAACTCGTGGAGTGGGCGTGATATGGATCTTCCGTTGCTGATCCGGCTGATCCACCAGCCCAAAATGCCAGGCCAGATTTCTCACCAGCGGCGTCAGAACGAGCGCCAGGATGACAGATGTGAGGAAAAGAAAGATCAAAGCGTACATAATTCGTTCAGTCGCTTCCGTGCCCGAGATGCATCGGGCTTGTGTGGCTCCCTTTGCCTTGGCCCAGTGCACGACCTTGTGCGCTGAGCACGGCGCGGTTGCTCATCGAAAATGCTTCGCCGCCGGTCCATCACCTTCAACCGGGACGCATATTTTGCTAGTTCCATTTCGCACAGACATTGAGCACAAGACTGCGATGAAAAACCTCACTGGCTCTCAAAACCAGATAACCGCCGATGTTGACTGCGTATCGCATTAGTCGCAGGTGGGGCCGAAAACGATCTCTCGCCCGTCCCGATTGCGGTTCGGTACACTTCTTCGAGGGCGGTCATCTTGCTCTGCCATGAGTATGCCCGGCTTCGAACCGCAGCTCCCTCCGCAAGTTCGCTGCGCAAATCCTCGTTGCTGTAAAGCGAGACAAGGGCATCCGCCAAACCAGCAACAATCTTTTGAACAGAAACGGGAGGAATTTTGATTCCGCAACTACTCGTAACAAGATCCGCGAACCCGCAATGATCCAGGCAGACGATGGGAAGGCCTAGGGCGATTGCCTCCACTGCTACTGTTGAGGTCAATTCTTCGAGGCTGGTGATGACAAAAACGTGGCAGCCCTTCATTGCTTCAAGCGCAAGATCTCTGGACAGTTGGCCACGCCAATGGCAGTTTTGGCCTACGCGAAGACGTTTTGCCAATTTTCGCCATGCCCCGCTGGAAGGCCCGTCCCCCAGGATTTCAAGACGGTAACGTAAATCAGGTGGCAGCCGGGCCACAGCATGAAGAAGAAGGGGCAACGCTTTCCTGGGAATGTGGAGACCACTCCAACAAATCCGCAGCGGTTCGTCGTTCAATCGGGGGCACGTTTTTCCATGGGTCAACTCCGGCAGGCCAACCTCGCAGATAATTTGGCTTTGAGCGTTGAAATGTCGTAGTAGAGCCTTCCGAATATCAGGGGTGGCGGCGATTACGGCGCCATGCGACTGCCGAAGCGCCTTTCTTGGCCCACGGAGCAGGTGAATCTGAAGCGTGTTGATGAGGTTCCTTCCAGCGTAGTAGATTGCGCCTTTGATACCCAGTGCGGGAAACAGGTGGCGAGGCATATTCATCAGGCCGCCGATAGGACCCCAAACGAATGGAATCCCTAATTGATAAAACTTCCCTGGAAAGCGCCAACCAACATATGTAATGAGATGCACAAGGTCGTATGAATCTTGTTCGGTCTCGCATCGGGCAATCTGAAGAGCGGAATCTAGCCAAGCCTGGTAAGCAAGATTCATGACCGGCTTTGCGGCAGAGTTTTCTATTGCCAGCCACAAACCATGAGGCCGGTAGTGCCAAGCCCGATTCTTCACGTAAATAAAACGAAGATTGGGCTCTTCGCTGTCCAGACGGTCGCGGCGATATCGCTCTATGTCGTTTGCATTAAAATCCGCAGTAATTACGGTGACATCATGATTTTCAGATATTGCCTTAACCCACCCCCAGCCGACGCCAAATTCCGATCCTCGGTCGGGGTTACATGCATAAGCAATGGCGAGCACACGCAAACGCTTCACCTTCTATAAACCCCGTTTCCTGCCAGCGACAGCGCATTCACGGGCGACAAGATTACACGTTGTTCTATACCCATTGTTTGCCATCGCCGGGAGTTTTTCGCCGCAATCCAAAGCGTTTCCAAATAGACAAACACTGCGACCATCACGAGTAGATCGACAGAGAAGCTTGCCGTTGTGGTTTCGGGAATTGCACGGACAGAAAAGAACATCATCACGGTTCCGCATTCAAGAACCAAGCGTCGATCCTCTGGGGCAAGGAAGGCGTTGCGCTTGAGCAACCTTAGAAACAGTAACCAGCCGGCAATCCATGAGCAGCAATATGGGATGGCGCCCATCGCACCACCATTGAGCATCGCCTGGAGAAAGGAGTTGTGGACATGCTCGCCGATCATCATGCGGTCTGCCCATTGACCGCGGCCAAAAAACGGTGCACCTGCAAACGCCTCCAATCCATTCGAGTAGGCGCGCGTGCGTCCCGTCATACTTTGGAATTCCTCCGAGCTTTGGCCTCGCATGAGATAAGTGACGACCCCGCTCGATGCACGTTCCGGGGTCGCGATCAGGACCAGGCAGACAACTGCAACGGCCGCAAAGGGCAGCGCGTATCGCCGCATGCGGCCTGAAATGAGGAGAATGAAAAGGAGTGCCGCGACTGCGCCAAAAACCGCACCGCGCGACTGCATACGGTAAACAATGTAAAACGAAACGCCAGCGACACCCAAATAGAAGGCCAAGAGAATCTTTTTGGAGGTATAAAACGCTCTGACGATGCAGACCAGGCCTGGGATCGCAGCCCATCGAGCCACGCCGGACGAACGGGAAAGATCGTTGAGTGTCCCCTCGATACCATAAGCTGAAGTCGCGCCGCCGAATATCAAATCTCCGCCGCGGTAAGCAATGATGCCGGCAACGATGAACGTGGCCGCCCATGTGATCTGCAATAGAAGACGGGTCGTGCCAACCGGGTCACTTCTGAGGGGGAACAATAAAGATGCGCAAAGGGTAGCGAGGAAGGCAATTGACCAGTAGGCCGAGATCCACGGCTCCGGCGAAAACACGGTTGCAAACGTTGCGATTGCTCCATAAAAGAGCAGAAGGCGCGATGGGCCACTCCAGGCCAGGTGGATCTGGCGCCGGCCGAGAAGCAGGAAACCGGCAAGCGGCAGGACTGCGAATGGCAACGCCGCGCGAATAAGAAGCTGCCAGGCATCGATGCTTTCCGGCCGTTGGAGATCCCAGAAGCCGGAGTCCAGATTCAGCCAAAGACAGGCCCAGAGCAGAATCGGAACTACCGGCCAGTTCTGCAGGCGACCGATATTGAAGGTTAAGGCGCGCAAAGTTCCTCGAGGTTGCCCGCGGCACGAGCCAAAAGTGATCGGTTGCGGTGGATGAGTCCACTTAGGACCGAGATGATCATTCTTATGAAAAGGCCGGCATAGCAGCGGCCGATAGACAGCCCGTGCTTCCGAACAAAATGAAGACGGTTCCTGACTTCCACCCGGCCGAACTGCCGCATGGATACCCGGCCTTCTGTGGACGGAAAGTGAAAGAAACCTGCATCAGCGACAATCGCCAATCGGCCCATCCGGCTAAGGCTATAACTCAGGTCGAGGTCTTCAAGGTAGCTGTAACTCTCAAAGGTTTCGTCAAACATCTTTAGCTGAAAAACTTTCCGGCGAAAGAGTACTGCCCCGGAAGGAAGCCAATCGACAAACTTAGTACTTGAAATTTCACCAGTCACGGTTTGCCAGCCGCTCAAAGAAACGCTGCCCGTTTCACGGGAATAGAGACCAAGGCGCTCGGCAAGTCGGCTGTGCTTTAGAAATGTGCCGTGCCGGCGAGGAGAATTGCGCATGTTGAACGCCGCTCCAAGGACGTCGGGTGGGGCCGCACTCCAGAAGTGAAGCATTCGCGCAAATGCATTCGGCTCAAAAGTCGTATCGTCATCGGCAAACCCTATCAAAGTTGAAGCGGGATCGCAGGCCAATATACCGGCATTTCGCTGAGCGGAGGCTGATGGCGGCCAATGTTTTAAATACCGGATCGTCAGTTCCGGGAAGCGCGCCACGCCCGGCTCAGCCGGCTCGCTGCTCGCGTCTACGACCACAATCTCGGCTGGCGGCGCCTCTTGGAGACGCAAGCTTTCGAGAAGCCTCTCGAGATCGCCAGGTCTATCTTTCGTTGCAACAACCAGAGAAATCGAGTGCATAGCGGCGTTTATGCGTGACACAGTCAATAGCGGTAAATCCAAGATGCGACCCGACGCTTAATGCTTTGCTTTACGAGATACCGCAAAGAGAAGACTTGCGGAAGATCCCAGCTTCCCGACATCCCGTCGCACACCGGCGTACACGGCAGCGGCGCCCACTTTCCGCCCGACAAGAGGGTTCGGTGTACGCATTGGGCCATGAGATGTTCAATGATGACACCCCTGTTTTCGTCCAGCTCATCCTGGTACGGAAGCAAGTGCCGCAGCGCGATCTCAGGCCTGAAAGCGACCGTTCTGGTATCGCCGTAGGCCAGGTAATTGTGGACGTCGCAAAGAAGTTCCGCCGTGGAATCTGATATGCGTCTGATGATTTCAGTTGGATTGCGATAAACATAGCGTCCCGAGACCTTCACGATATAGCGATACCGGGAGAGCTCTGGCAGATTCTCGAATGCATGTTTGAGCATCTCGATCTCCCCGTACCCTTTACCGAATCGTTCGGCTCCGGAGTTTCCGGTGAACGACAGGAAACGAATGGAATTAGTCATTCCCGCGCGCTGAGCTGCAGCATGAAACTCAGATAAGTCGGCGCCGGAATTCTCGCAAAAGACAAGGTCGGCCTTAACCTCACGATGCAACCACGAATTGAGGCCGCTGAGATAGTCCAGCTTTCTTACTTCAGGATTCGATCGTTTGACGACGGGCGTATTTCCGCAATGGATTGTAGCGGTTATGAAAACGAGAATGTCAAACATAAACTTCTGCGCCGGCGCTTATGCACCGGCTTGCGTCACGCGCAAACTGCTGCGCGCTGAATCGTCGCGTCCGCGCTGATAAATGCATTCGCAGCTTCTCCTGGAGCGCCGGGCTCTCCAATGCAGCCGAGATTGCTTCGACCGCCTCGCTCTTGTCAGAAAAAAGAAGATTGGGTTGGTCGAGAATCTCAGCTTGGCCGCCGTCGTTGGGAGCGAAAACAATCGCTCCCGCATGAATCATCTCGGCAACGGAGATTCCGAATGGCTCGGCACTGCGGGTCTGGATCCCGTAACGGCAGCAGGCAAGAATTTCCGTTTTTCGATCTCCTGTTACAAAGCCTTCAGGAAAAATCCAATCGGCATGGTTTTGACAGAGCGCGGCAATCTTACGGCCGTATGAGTCACCTCCGATTTGGCCGCAAAGATGAAACCGAATCGCATGGCCGCGCTGCCGCACCGATTCAAGAATTGCGATTGCGTCTTCAATTCGCTTCTCCGGCGCGACGCGTCCAATCATCACGAAGGCGTTCTCCTTGTCCTGCCATGCAACCTCAGGAAATTCGCCGCATACAGGCGGGTAGACGACTGCGGCACATTCAACCCCGCAAACCTCTCGCAACAACTCCACGGTCCAGTGCGAATTGGCGATGATTTTGTCTTCCCGCAGAGGATCGCGACCGGAGAGATTCTGATAACGATGGGCTATATCCAAATAAATCCGCCGCAACCATGAGTCGCGATAGATGAATCCGGGAGCAACAGGATCGAGCCGCTCGCGCAATCGCTGATGCCAGCTGAAATCGGCGATAAAATGCACCGCCGGCAAGCCCCAATCGGTTAGGTTATATGCGCTGATACGGACGTCATATTCGTCGGCGATCTTTCGAGCGAAGCGTTGGAAGCAGGCCGCGCGCAACGCAGCCGCATCCAGTCTTCGCGCGGGCCACGGAATTGGAGCAATTCGCACCTTGACTTGCTCTGCATTGACCTGTGTCCCGTAATGTGCGTTCAGCTCCGGCAGATCCCAGCCACCGGTGGTGAGAACAGTGACGTCGTGATCGTCCTTCAGAGCTTCGACCAACCACATCGCCACCGCCTCTGACCCGCCACGGCCGAATCGCGGATGGCCGATGATGATGCGCTTACACATCAATCGTTTTGACCTCCATTTTCAGCGTTTACAACGCTCACGAGGGTGCGTTGATGCGGATCAAGGGACACGAATATGGGTGCGTGCTACCTCGCGCGCTGCGCGCAGCCGATCCTTTAAAGGCTCCGGCAGACGGAACCACCAAGCTGGCCTCAACCCCTGAGCTAACGCGCAATCATCCAACGGCTCAACGGGCTTGATCTTGCCCGGTTGCGAGAGGACTTCCTGAAACAGTTCCTCGTACGAATCTGCCATACGATCCAGGCTGAATTTGCTTGCGGCTTCCCTGGCGTGATTGCGCATCGTCGTCAAGCGGTTCCGATCATTCCACAAATCGAGCAGATGCATGGCGGCCCGCTTCACATCTCCTACTGGGAACAGCAAACCACTCACCCCGTCCTCGATAATCCAGTCGGTGATGCCCGGCAAACGCGACGCCACAGGAACACAACCGCCTGCCATGGCTTCAATCAGCGTTTTGCCGAAGCCCTCGAATCTCGAAGGAAAGAGAAAAACGTCGTGGCGCTCCATCAAACCTGGAACTTCATTTGGATCAGTCCAGCCAAGGTATTGAACTCGCTCAGCCAACCCAGCTTGAACGAAACGGCTTTTGAGCTCCGGCAGATCCGGACCGTCCCCACTGATGGTCAGCTCCCAGTCTTTTGTGTGGCTGTCAAGCTCGGCGAGAATT
This sequence comes from uncultured Occallatibacter sp., assembly GCA_964533905.1. GTDB lineage: Bacteria > Acidobacteriota > Terriglobia > Terriglobales > Acidobacteriaceae > Telmatobacter. The sequence continues at coordinate 10,863 of CAZHOO010000010.1, forward strand.
TCGGGCAGCCAAAGAAGACCTTTTTGTGCTTTGTCAATCCGGCCATGGCTCAGGATTCGCAAGCGGCTGTTCGCGCGGTTCGTATTCTCGGGCGTGGAAAAACCAGAGAGATCGATGCTGTAAGGAATCAGTTTGACATTGCGACTACGAAAGCTGTAATTGGAAATCAAGTCTTCCTGGATCCTCGGGCTGATGGCTACGGTGGCATTCACGTGCTCGCGAACTGCGCGGGCAGCCCTGTAGCAGGCGAGCGAATTATTGTGCATCACCAGAACCCGGGGAACGGTTGCCGGCAGGTAACGCACAGCGTTAAAGTCGATCTGGTCTCCGAGTGCGTTGCACAAAACAAGGGCCGGAGATAATTCCGCGATCCGCACAGCAATCGCTTTCGTCCTCTCCCCGATCCCTTGTGCGTCAGGCACAAGGAGCTCTCCTTCAATAACGTCGGTGTCCGCCTCTTCGCCCGCCATTAACCGTTTGTGCAATGCTCCGGAGCAGAGCCAGGTCATAGAGTGCCCGCGCGCGCCCAGCTTGCGCGAAAGCTCGCAATAGAAGCGATAAACTCCGCAACGGATTGGGGCCAGAAGAGTGACGATATGCATAAGCTGTAAATAGAGCCGATCAGCGAGATCGGTTGCGGTTTCCGTTTTTCGCTACCGCAGTGCTCTTACGCGAGACTCGGCGGAACCGTTCGCACTAGCTCCCATTCTCAAAAGCATCGATGACGTCGCAGATGCGCTTTCCAAAACCGCGATGTTGCATTGTGCAGTCGTAAGAATCCTCATCGATCGCGCGCGGGATTCGCTGTTTCCTCGACCTCAAGAAACATTCGGCCAGAGCGAGTCGTGTCTGAAAGGGGTCATCAACATCGGTAACCGCACCGAGATCATCGTGTTCCACTGTCCATCCGATCAAACCACCGCTGGAGGCCACGATCGGCGCGCCTGCCGTACGGGCAATCTCCAATACTCCGCTCGGCCCCTTATGTGTTGGGCACCCAATCCATACCGCGTCCGATGCTGAAAACGCGGCTCTCTCGAGTTCGGATGACGCGTATCCGAACATCTCTTGAATTTGTTGATTCGCCTTGAGCCTTTCGGCGCTTTTTGAGTTGAGTAATTCCATGGTGCTCGCGTTCGGCGATCCAACCAGTAGGATCAGCACGTTACTCATGTCAGGATGGTCGACAGCGGCAAACAGTTGCGGCAGGCCCTTGTGGTCGGCCCCGAGCGCGCCGTAACAGAGAACGACGCGCCAATGCTGGTCGATTCCCAAAAAGCGCCGGGCCTGATCCATAGGCAGCGCCGTTTTCCATTGAGGCTCGATTTCCTTCACATAGCGGACTTTATTCCCGGTTTCTACGGGGAGGTTTCGGTTGCTCGAAGATAAAGCCGGGTTGGTCGTGATGATTCCTCTGAATCTCTTCAATCGGAAAAAGCGTCGGACCACTGAGAGGCCGGCTTTCTGCTTGAAAGACTGGCCCGAATGACCGCTGTCATTTGTGAGCCCGTCCAGAGATCCGAACACGATGGTGCTTACTCCGCATCGCATCCGAGGAAGCGCGACCAGGCCGATCGCAAAAGCAGTGTGGTTTTGATCACCGTCCATAATCAGGAGGTGGTCGCACCCGCGCTTGGCCGCAATAACGCAATAGGCACGAATTGTCGCGATCCATCCTTTGATCCGTGCCTGCGCGGTAGATGGCTCGGCGCCGCCAATGGAATGAGCGGTGGGCCAGTGGGGCGAAAGAAGTAAATTTCCATGCCCGCCTCCATTGAGGTCCCGCACATACTCACACAACTTCGGCGGAGCGAAAACGTTGACAGACCACTCTCGTCTGCACGCTTCCTCAACCATGCTGGACAGGTATTCCGGCAAGTGCCCCGCGACCCCGTTAAATCGGGGATGGCTGAGGATGCAGAGCCGCAACGGCCGAGAGGACTTCATGCCCTCGAGACTTCGCTCAGCGGGAGCGAAGTCCGCAGTTGGTTCAGCGATCAAGTTCACAGGCGACATTTGGCGATTTCGTCCCTCTTCGCCCGACACCATTCTCGGATCAGGAGTACCAGCACCTGGGCAGGGTTAAATGCTTTCTGGCCGTGCTGTCGGCGTCAAGGCGATGTGGGAAGTCGCTGCGCGGGACGGCAGTCTTCGCGCGACTCCTGTTTAGGAACGTAAACTCAATCACCGGCGGAATTTCAATCCCTCCGCTTCGAACAACGTCAAAACCGTTATTGGGATGAGCATGCACAACATAAAAATAGTTGAGAAGCTTCTCAAGACACGAGGCGTAAAACCGGAAGGCAAACCAGTCGAAGAGTCTGTCCAGCCAATGGAACTCGATGACGATGATTCTGAACTGTTTCAGAAGGCTGTCGGGCGCGTTCAAAATCACTTCGTATTCCGCGCCCTCTATATCCATCTGCAGGAGGAGGTCGCCAGCATAACCTCCGAGGTATTTTTCCTTCCACGTGCCAAGGGTGAAGAAGTTTGCACGATCAGATGCGCCGAGAAACTTCCTGTCGAAGACGAACTCCGGGCGCATGATTGGCGGCGCATCGACCGAGTAGTCAGCCAGAAAGGAGCGAATATGGCGATCGGCGAGTTGATCCTCAAAACTCGCAACTCTGCTGACTCCGGGAGAGAAACAATATTCGATGCCTTGAAGATCGTCGGGGATTAGGTATCCTCCGTCGCAATTGCCTCCGACCCGGACCAGCTCAATCCCGCAATCGAGTGGCCGTAACTTTTTTATGAGGGCCAAGAGTTCGGACCGCGTTGTCTTATGCCCGACATACATGTCAAGTTCAAGGAGCGCGGAACGGGCGATGGATTTAGCCGCGTCCTTCATGAGCATCGACGCTCCGGTTGACCCATCTCGATAAGAGCCGCTACGACGTTCATGGGCAAACGAATCCAGTCGCCACGCGGACTTCACGCCCTCAGAAATGTGTCGGCGGGAGTCAGGTCCGCCGTTGGTTCAGCGATCGGGTTCAAAGGTGGCATTTGTGGAGCAGTATCTCAGTCCATTCTTACCGGATCAGCGTCGCTTCAGCTCTGCGGCGGCCGCTTGATAGCGGAGCTAAAAGCCTCCCCAAAAGCCGCTTGGCCGCTACTCGAGGAGATGAGGCAGCCGCACGAAAAAGGAACTGCGCGGCCGTCGTGTAACAGTGTGCGTCAAGACTTAGACGGGAATGCCACCAGTGAGCCTGAGCGAGAAATCGGGAATCGCATCTCATCTCTTGGATGTAGCCCTTTAGCTCCAGAAGCAACTTGGAAGCAGACTCCCGATTGCCCGCCGACCTTAGCCTCCCCGTCCAGTGAAGAAAGGTGTTCGTCAGGTTCGCGGCGATCTCATCGTCGCTGTAGCCAAGCTGCCGCAAAACCTTGAGGAAATCCTTTTCGTCGGCGCGCACGCCGTCTCGGATGGCTTCTCGTGTGGCTCCGCGAAAGGCGGCACGAATGCACATGGTCGACAGATATTGCCGGAGAATGCGCGAAACTGATACCTGATCTCCGTGCACCCGAAATTTGCAAACGATCTCAGGCAGTTTTGCAAGCCGATAATCTTCGACCAGGCGAACCCAAAGGTCGTAATCTTCGACCGTGACGAACAACGGGTCGTATGCCCCGGCGCTCAGCACCTCGGCCCGCCTGAACGCAACGGAGCTATGCACGAGACAGCAGCCGGCCTTCAGATATTCGGCCAGATCCAAACCTGTGAACTGCGTCCCTACTGTCCCGATGTCCTCCCCAGCCGAGCCGATCGTCGCGACTTGGCCGCCGACGAGGACATAGTCTAAGTGTTCTTGAAGGAACCTAACTTGCCTGTCGACTCGATCTGGCATGGCGATATCATCCGCGTCAAGCCTGCAAATATATTCGCCTTGGGCGACCTCAAGTCCACGGTTCAGCGCGGCAATCAGTCCGCGGTGCTCTTCCTCCAATATCCGCAACCGTGGGTCGCGTCCTGCGTATCGGCGGAGAATCTCCCGCGAGGAGTCCGTCGATCCATCGTCCACTGCGACCACTTCAATGTTCTTCTCCGTCTGCCCTAATGCGCTTTCGACAGCCTCGGCGAGATATGCCTCGGCATTGTAGACGGGCATAAGAAACGAAGCGACGGGCCTGTCTCGCGCTCCTCGCTCGGGACGGGTGTTATTGTCTCGCACCAACTTCGCCTCTATCCTGAGTTGAAAAGCTGGCCACACCTTCCCCCTCGCCTTGAAGTCTATTGCGATGCAGTCCCATCGCCAACTCATACTCTCCGCAACTCAAAGACTCATATTCGAAGCTGCTTAGCGCACGCCTATACGCAACTTCACAGGCGGTCCCGTGAAGCTCGATACTCAAATTGCGAATTCGATCCAACCATTCGCCAGCCCCTCGCTCGAAGAGGTCACGCTCACTCCCCTCGATGTCGATCTTCAGAAGGTCTACCTTTTCCATCCCAAACCCGTCCAGGATTGTCTCGATATCCCAGCCCTCGACGTCACCTGCTTCCCCAGGGCCAGCCTCGCGTACCTGTGTCGCCCATTCCCGCCCGTCCCCGAACTGACCGCGCACCAGAGTCAGGCGGGAGTTCGACCACCATGCAGCCCCTTCGATGACTGATGCTCGCGACCCATAAGGAGCAAGGTTGCGCCTGCAAAATCTGGCATTCACTGGATCGGGTTCTACTGCAATGACCCGGGCACGCGGAAACCTGCTCAAGATCAACGCCGACAGGTAGCCCACATTTGCGCCGAGATCAATGACCGATTCGACCGGACCAAGTCGGTCGATGTAACAAGCCTCTTTTAAAACAAATATTTGTTGAAACACATTCACGTCACTGCTGCCCTGGATTCTAACCTCGATAGGGAACCGTAATGCTCTGGGACGCATCGTCACGAAAGGTCGGCGCAGTAGTCTATGTCGATTGGCCTGGTAGACGCAGTACCACTTCAAGCCGGCCCGGAAGCCGAGCCGCCGCAAAACTCGAGACAGAAACTTTACCCGGCCAAAAGTCGCCAGTTTCATAAGTCGCGGTAGCAGAATTCAGACGGCATACAACCTCTTATTTGAGAGCCGGAACAGGCCAGCCGGGCGTCTGATCTGGGCTCGCATAATCCAAGTTCATGATTCAGACGACCGAGACCGTCTCCCGGGTCTCCTTGCTCATTTTGGATCCCGCCGTTCTTCGAAGGAGGCCCCGAACGAGGAAGAAATAGAACGGCGAAATAATAAACAGCTGAGTCAGGATAGAACCCAGGCAAACTCCGATAACTCCGAGACGAAGCGTGAGGTAAATGGAGAGGCCGAGATTGCAGCCACTAGCGAAGACCACGAGGCCAGCCTGCTCCCTTAAAATGCCGGCGCCATTGAGGAATGCGGTGACCGCCGTCGTGAGTGCCCAGACCACAGCCCAGACGGCAAGAGCGATCATCAATCCTGGCGGGGCGTGGAACGATTTGCCCACAGCGACCCTGAGAATGTGTGGTCCCAACAGAACCAGCACGATGCACACTGGGAACGTGAACGCAAGAATGGCAAGGAGCGAAGCGAAGAACGTTCGGCGTACCCAAGCCACATCACCGCGAGCGATGGCCTCGCCGTATGCTGGCCAGAGGGGATTGATAGCCATGGAAACGAGAGTGGAGACCGAGGAAAAGAGTTTCTGTGGCACAGCATATACGGCGACAGCGGCAGCTCCGAGAACCTGTGCGATGACAATGTTGTCAGAAGTGTAGGAGAGAACGAAAGCACACTGGAGCACGAAGAAGAGAATTCCGAGATCGAAGATTTTACCCGCGGCAGCGCTGCTGAAGGCGTGGCGCGTCGGCAGGAGCCAGGGAAATTCGCGAAAGAGAACCCAACCATTCAGTAAGGTGGCGGCGGTTGCGGTAGAGACAAAGGCAAAGACGAGCCACACCAGACTGCCGTGCAGCCAGACGACCACAAGGATAGCCCCCAAACAGAGCATGCTGCCCAAAGCGTTCACTACTTGCGCGATGTACGCCTTCTGCAATCCGGCCTGTGCGCGTGCGATCACACCCAGCGGGAGATTGACGACAAATGAGGCATAGAGCACCAGGAAAGCACGGGCACCTTCGGCAGCCGCCGCCTGGGACTCGACATTGAGCAGCCGAAGCCAAGGGACCAGCGGGTAGCCGACGGCTCCCGCGATGGCAAAGACAAATCCGATCAGGAGCATGAGTGCGAGGGCGCTGGTCATGTGCCGCTGGGCAAGCCGGCGATCGTCTTTGCCGTATGCATCTGAGATCGCATTCATGAGTCCGTTTCCGATCCCAAGATCCGCGAAGCTCATGGCGGTAATGATGGAGATGAGGACCATCCAGATTCCGTAGCGCTCGGGACCGAGATAGCGATAGGTGAGCGGAACGGAAATGAGCGAAGCAAGAATTCCGATGGCCTTTGCAATACCGCTGGTGACGGTCGTCATCGCCGCACGCCGAAGCCGTTCTTTCGATCGCCCTTCTTCCGTCGCTCGATCGAACGGGCGCAGCCGAAGCGCCGATAAGAAATGTGCGAGCTGCGCGCGAGGATTTATTGCAGACCTCTTCCTTGGCAGTTTTCAAGCGCCGATGCATGGATGGTCGTAAACATCGATGAATACCCGGAAACTTGAGAATGCTGGAAAAATCAAGACTCGCGAGATCGCAACAATTCCATTCCCACGTGATAGATGAAACGGGGCCCGTCGATCAGGTCGCGGCGCCACAGCTTGCCGGGCTCGCGGACAAAGCGGTAAACCGATTCGAAGCCGGCATTGCCCATCCAATCGGGACAGCGGGATACGGTGCCTGCGACAAAGGCAAACGCTGCGCCCACTCCAATGGCAACCGGTACGTTAAGCCGGTGAAGACGCTCATGAATCCAGACGTCCTGCCTGGGCATGCCAAGAGCGACCCAAAGAACGTCAGGCTGCGCATCATTGATGCGATCAATAATCGCCCGGTCCTCGTCTGTCGAGAGAGCCCGGAACGGCGGCGAGCAGGTCCCAGCGATGCGATGCCGTGGATAAAGACGCGAAACCGTCTCGGTGAGCGCGCCTAAGGTGCGCTCCGTATCGCCGTAGAAGTAGCTGCTGTAGCTTTTTTCCTGAGCGCGCCCAAAAAATTCGCGCAGGATGTCGGTTCCTGTAGCGCGAATTGCATTGCGTCGGCCGTACAGGCGTGCAATCCAGACAGGTGCAATTCCGTCCGGCACCCATAGATCAGCTTCATTGAGCACGGTACGAAGAAATGGATTCTTGCGAGCTTCCGAAAGGCCGTGAAATCCGGTAACGACAACCTGTCGGCAGCGTCCGTCGCGCATTCCAATCCACCGTTCCATGTAGTCCACCGTGCGGCGCGCGCTCACAAGATGAACACGCGAACCCAAGATGTGTACGGATGGCTCTGCTGCCGGGGAAAATTGATCCCCTTGATCGTTGGAGCACTCGGGAGCGATTCGCGGCGTTTGTCGGCGGCTCACGAATCGCGTGGCAGCCCGTTTTCCCATTCGAATCGCAGGCTCCTCAAGCCAGTGGTAGAGCACAAACGACGTAATGCCCGTCAGCACAACGGACACTGCGGCGGCTACCATCGCAGAACCGATATGAAACCGCGTAAAGCACAGCCAGAGTATCGGGATATGGCAAATGTAGATTCCATAGGAGTACCTCGCCACCAACCTGCTGAACAAGTTGATCCCTTTACTTCCGATCTGCGCGAAAAGCGGGATGGCCAGCCCTGTGACACCCGAGAAAACCCAATCGCGCACCAGATCGAGATACTGCGGCCACCAGATGCGGTGATCGCTTCGCAGGCCTGTGTGAAGCGCGCCAAGCGAACCCGGCCCGTAGACGCGGATCGCGTCCACGATGCGATAGGACGCGACGAGGGCGATGAGAAAAACGATCCAGAGCCATCCGGGCGAGCTCTTATTCCTGGAAGTCATTGCTCGCCATGCGATGACGCCCGCGAGAAAGCAGGGGGCGTAGCGTGTAAGGATAAAATCCATGTCGCCGCCGCTCCGCACAATATATTCCAGGCTCGCAATCACGACGCCGGCAACCCATGTCAACATGGCCACTCTCAACGACTGAGAACGCCGCATGAAGATAAAGAGCAGAGGCAGAATTGCGTACATCTGGAATTCGAATGGCAGGGACCAAAGAACGGCAAGAACTGAACCGCTACGGGTAATATTTTGGACAAGGAAAATGTTTGACAAATTCTCTCTCCACCCGGTTTCAAGGTACCCAGATACCCAAGACACCGACGGAAAGTGAAAAGCCAGTGCTGAAAGTACCGCCAAAACGCTGAGTGGATAAATTCTGAAGAACCTGCGAATGAGAAATGCGAAGTATAACTTGCCTCCTGTTAGGCCAAGGCGTTCCATGGATAACATCAGGACGAGCGACGTGTGCACGAAAAAGAGAAGGACGCCAAAATAACCGACGTCGCCCAGACCTCGAACACCCGCTGTGAGCATGAGATGCCCCACAAATACCAACAGGACTGCTAAGCTTCGCAGCAGATCGAGATTGGGCAGATCCGAAGATGCTTCGACCATTCGATCTTCAGCTGAAGCCATGTCACTTGACGGTTCATATTGCACGTCAACGACCGCACCCGATGCAGATGTAATGCGCATTCGCCTGCCGATAGTTGGTGCCAGGGAGTGACCTATCATAACCGGATCACTGTTTCTTGAGCTTGCGATGGGAACGGGCACCCACCTAGTCGTGAATTCAGCAAATTAATCCGATCGCGCGTGTTCGCTGCTCTTCTCATTGAGGAAGGGTTCGATACGACAAACGCAAAGCCGTTACGCTTCCTGTTTGCCATTTTGGCTGTATCCGTAGTGACCCTGATAAGCGTAGCTATCGGCAGATGTCTTTGCGTCAACATGATTCAAGACAATTCCCAATTTGTTTGCGTGTATGCGATCGAGCGCTGAAATTACAGCAGCCACGGCTTTGCGTTTTGTAGTGGCAGCGCGACTGACGATAAGTACGCCGTCGGCGGCAGCGGCCATTTGAAGGCATTCGGCAAATCCCATCAGCGGCGGTGAGTCGAGAATCACTAGATCGTATTCCTTGGCAAGCTCGTCAAGGAGCGAAGAAAGGCGCGGTCCAATCAAGTCCGCCGCCCGATGAGAGCCCGGGCCTGAAGGAAGCAGTGCGAGATTCGGCTTGCCTTCGATGGGAATCACTACATCTTGCCAGGCGCGTTCTCCGTTAAGCACGTTGGAGAGGCCTTCGCGCGGCGACAGCCCAAATTTGACATGAAGACCGGGCCGGCGCAAATCGCCGTCGACGAGCAGCGTTCTTTTACCGCGATCGCCGTTGGCGATGCCAAGATGCGCTGCCAATGTGCTCTTGCCTTCTCCCGGAACGGCACTCGTGATGACCAGCGAGCGCAACCTTCCTTCGAAATCCGAAAGGAGAATGGTGTTTCGCAAGGAGCGCACAGCTTCGTCAAAATTTGAAGCCGATTGGTAGGAACCATTGCGGGTAGGATCTGTGCCTTGCCTGGAAACAATTCCCAGCGCCGGAACCGAGGCGAGCGCCCTGGGAAGCTGAGCAGAAGCCCGATCAATCGGCAAACTGCCAATCACTTCAGTGCCGAGAAATCGGCTCGCCGATGTCGGATCACGCAGGGTGGTATCAAGCGAATCGTACAGAATGATCCCACAGATTCCAAAGAACGAAGATAGAAGAAACGCCATGAGAAGGTACAGTCTGGTGTTCGGAAAAACTGGGGAGGTTGAAGGCTGTGCGGGGTCTGCGATGCTGATGTCGTTATTCTGAAAACCTGAATTGATTTGGGCCTCGCGGATCTTACGAATCAGCTCGTTATAGAGACTTGTGTCCGCGTCGGCTTCGCGCTTCACTTGCTGATACTCAAAAGACCGCGCATTAAGTCGATCCGATTCTGCCTTCGAATCCGCAACCGCCTTCTCAAGCATCTGCTCGCGATTTAGCGCCTCACGATATTGAGCGGCCACTCGCTCAACGATGCCGTCGCGTGCTTCATCCAGCTCCTTCTCCGCGTCGGTCACCGCCGTGGCGGCTTTTCTATACTCGGGATGATCGGAGCCGTAAATGGACTTGACCAAATCGAAGTGCTGCTGCGCCGAAGTCAAATTATCGCTAAGCTTGGCAATCGCGCCTCCCTGCGGAGAAACCAGGACGGCGGCCAGGGAGCCGGACTTCACCGTATCCCAAGCCGCTTCCTTGTTTACCCTGTCTGCCTGCGCATTGATAAATTCCGTATTTAACTGGAGCAGCTGAGCCGAAAGGATGTTTGTCTTCTCATCGGGGTTGATGACATCGAGGTCCTTTTCGAACTGCGCAAGGGCCAGGTTGGACTTCTCCATTTTTGCTTTCAATTCATCAATTTGCTTTCCTAGAAATGAGGAAAGGTAACTCCCGGACTCGACGCGCACGTCGTAGGTGTGTGTCAGATAAGACTTAGCGATTGCATTAGCTATTTCCGCCGCGCGGTCTGGGCTGCTTGAGCGGTAACTAATGAGCAACAGATATGAGCCTTTAGGCCGGACAACTTTAACCGCCCCCAGGGTGACGGGGGCCGCGCCATTCTCATGCGGATTATCAGATTTGCGGCTGGAGGCATCCGCGTTGGAGAGCTGAAATTGCTCAGCCACGGGCCTGAGCACAGAATCCGATTGAATGAGCCGAATCTGAGTTTCGATGAAGGCATCCCAATCGATCCAAAGCGGCAAAAAATCCTGCCCAACGGGTTGCGATGGTGATTGAGCGTCAATGGCAATTGTCACCGTGGATTCGTAGACTTTTTGCAACCTTGCAGAAACGATGGCGGTCACCAGGACGCATGCCGCAACGAAGGCCACCAACTTTAGCCAATGCCTGCTGAGAACCCAGATGTAGTGCGAGATGGGCACGCCCGGAGCATCAAGGGGCACTTCTTGCCGCGTCGTCACTGGCGCATAGAATTCAGCTGGCGCCACACTACTCCGTTGACGCAGGCTCAGAGGTTCGGGGACCGCTGATTTGAACGACATAATCCCTCCGATGAACCGGACTGAAAGCTTGATCGATCTCTGCGCGGATTGGAAGCCAAGCACCTTCCGGCAACGAAGCCGCCGCTGAAGATCTTGACTCCCGGAGTCCGCGGCCTAGTGGTAAATGTAGAGCAGTGCCGTACCGAGGCCTAATGACACAGCAAGAGATGTTTCCAGAATTTTGCTGCTGATGCGACGGCCGTTTGCGGTTGGAATATACAGGATGTCATTTGCTTCCAGTGCAACGTCGGGCGCTTTCCTGTCCATGATCTTCTTCAGTTCAATGGGCATTTCATTGCGCCCCGCAGCCCCGGCTTCAACGCGGTAAACATAGGCGATGTTACTTGGATGTTCGTCCAACCCTCCGGAAAGAGCCAAAGCCTTCATCACGCTGCTCTCCGCCCCGTCGTTGATACTGAATGCCCCAGGCCGTTTTACGCTACCTAAGACATAAACCTGGCCAGCGACCGGGACGCGGATAACGTCTCCCGCTTCGAGTTTCAAATTTACGAAATCTTCGTTCATGTTCAGGAACGATTGCACAGGGATGCGTTGGCTAATCTTCGCTGATTCGCCGGCCGCCGATGTGGGCCTAGTGAGCAGAATGTCGGGCCCGGCATTGTCGGCGAGCCCACCGGCTCGCGAAATGGCATCGAGAAGCGTCACAGGGCCTTCGGCCTGAAACACCATTGGATTGCGCACAGCGCCCATGACCGTAATGGGACGACTACGGTATTCCAACACTGAGACCGAGACAAGAGGCGCCACGAGGACGTTTCCGTCTACGAGCGCTTTTGTGATCGCTTCCTCAATTTCCGCCGGATACAGTCCTGATACTGAGATGGGCTGCTTGACCATCGGCAGGCGAATGGCGCCGTCGGCATCGACACGCATAGAGTGGGAAAGCTCGGGTGAATCGTAAACCGAAATCCCCAACAGATCGTCGGGGCCAATTTTCTCGGCGGGCAGACTGGAACGATCGCCAGTCGAAATCGCACTGGAATTCGCCCTCTCGGGCGACACTTGCTGTGCGAAAACGGGCGTTACTGCCATTGCCAGAACTAGACAAATCTCTGGTTTCATAGATGAACCTCAAAGCTGAGATACTGTGCCCGGTCTATCTCTTTCACGGCTCGCGGCGAATTACATTGGAACTGCGCAATTGCCATAAATTCTTGGTTTCGGCCTTCTGGGACGACATATCCGCGGTCAGTTGTTCAATCTTCTTATGAAGCTCTTGTATCTGCGCCCGGAGTTCATCCATGTAAGTGCCGAGAAAAGCATCTCCATTCGCGCCACGCAAAAGGACCTGTACTGCATCGCGGGTGAGATCAGAGATGCTCCGAGCTCCTCTTGCAGAGCATAGGCGAAGAAGGGTGAGATATTCCTCTTCGGAAAGCCGAACACTTATCATGCGCGATCTGGGCCTGAGAACCGTCATTCGGTCGAAACTTCCCCTTTCATCCTCGACGCGTAAGCCCGCTTACAAGGAAAACAGAATGCAGATCAAAGCAGCCGATCCGTAGAGAGTTGTGAATAAGATCAAAAAGGAAATGCCGCTCGCCGACTGGCAAGTCAGGATGGGCAGATGATCAGGACAGGTTGTCTCTTGAGGCGGAGCGACTTCACTCGGACAGAATTCCTCAGCCGACCCGCCGCCTCCTCCGAGAAGGCTGCTGTTTCAGTCGGCAATCAGAAAGGATCAATTAGTAGGAATGGTAAGAAATGTGCGATATACCTAACTCGACACTGCGAGGTCTCAAGTGAAGTGCGAATTTCCTTTTCGAAGGTTTGTGCACTGTGTAGGGAGGATGCGCAGGCTTCGCCCTTTTCGGCCCCATCGCGTTGGGCCACTCACGTCAAGCTACAAATTGCCTGCAGCAATCCTTTGCCGCTCGTTACGCCAGCGAAGGCTCGACTACCGCAAATTCTTAATTGAAATCCTCACAACCGTAGCACGGAACTATGACGCAAACAAGGCAAAAAGTATGTCAATTGAATGACGGAAATAGTTGTTGTGGATTTCGCGGAACATATCATCTAATTCATTGTGTTTCGGCCGGTTGCTCGAGGATCGTCGGCTCGGTAACCAATGTAATGTATGACGAAAGATTTGCATTCGCGGCTTGATGTCGCCCTGATTTCCTCAGAACGGTTCGAGGCGGCCCGTCGTCTTCGACACGACGCCTGCGAGTTCACGTTTCCGGCTCTCTGGAGCCACGTAGAGCAATCCAGCCATGGCAAACAGCCATCCCGAAACTGCGGGACGGGGAAATGGATAGTCGATACATGCGTGGAACACGACGACAATCACGCCGATTCCCCACGGATGACGGATCGCTCTAGGCATCACGCAGACAAACGGGATCAACACCAGGAGCAGAAACGGGATTCCACCATCGGCCGCAAATTCGGCCCAGTCATTGTGGGCATGGTTTGCGTAGAAAGGAAAATCTCTGACAGCATATCGTTGGTAGACCTCGGGGAAGGTCCCCAGGCCAAACCCGGTCAGCGGCCGATCTCTTGTCATATCGATGGCTGATTCCAGGAAGTAACCGCGCGCAGAAAAAGGCTCATTCCGCTCAAACCGCTGCCAAACCTGCTGCCACCCCGCTGCTAACGTGAATACCGCAGCGACCACGGGGACGATAACGAGTCCAGAAATTATGGTGCGCAGTGAGACGGCGGTTTTCCCGTGACGCAAACTTACGACGCCCATGCCGAGTATCACCAACAGCTCGACAGTGCACAAGGCCGAGCCTGAACGGGAGGCGGAACCGATTACCGAGGCAAATAGTATGCTGCCCGTTAGGGCGTTCCACCAGGATAGTCGAGGCTCCCGCAATGCTCGCCATAGCGCAATGGGCAACGCGATTTCCACAAACTGCGCGTAATTGTTTCGGTATGCGAAGGTCGCATATACGGCAGGGTATCCGGTTGGAAACACCCAGAATGCGTGCCCATTTGCGGTCGGAAGTTGTAGGAGGCAAAGCACAGCCATCGCTGCGGCGAAGTACAGAAAGGCGCTGAGAAACATGTTCCGCGCTTCTTTGGTGCGCCCGGAAACCTGAATCAGGAAAAACACTCCCGCCAACGCACCCCACTTCAAGACTTCTTCCCGGGTTTCAAAGGTGGAAGTGGTTGTATGCGTGATCAGCTGGAATACTCCCCAAAATGGGACCAGGAATACCAACCAAGGAGCCCAACCATCGGCGATCATCTCTTTCCGGCCGCGAATCCCCGTCAAAAGATATGTGCCCAGAAGAGCAAAGACACCGATCTGGAAAGATTCCAGCGCCCACGCTTCTCGCACAAACACAGTGAGCGTGGAATATGCAAGCAATAGAAAAACACAAACACCGACCCAGAGCTGTTTGCGCTGCGCAGGAATCGTTTGGTCGTTAGCCAAACTTGCGCTCATGTTAATGGGAATGATCGGCAACGCGAACATTGTAAGCCAATCAATGCGCGTATAGCCAATGTGGCGCCGACGAGTCCCTCGGGCCGGCTTGCTTCTTCGGGCCAGAAGGCCGGAAACTCACAAACACCGTCGTCAGTGAGTCCTACGGGCTGGCCCCGGGCTTCGTAGCTTCGTAAATCCCGACTCCAAGACCAGTACCGACCGCAGCCACGGCCGCGGCGCACCACGCGAAGCCTGTGGGAAAGTTGCAGAATACTGCAGCTCCATTGACTCGGATATCTTTTACGTCGATCTCGGCAATCGCATTCTGATTCGGACTGGGCTCCAACTTGCCGTCGACAACGACTTTATCGTTAACCATCTTTCGAAAGTCTTTTCCGACGAGCAGATATTTCGTGTGGTCAACCAAGTTCTCAGCAGTCGTCAGGTAGAATTGCCCATTCTCCTCGGATACCAGGCCAGTTTCGGTGATTGCAGCCCCATAGGGCTCTCCAGGGTTGGTGGCTTGACCGAATGACATTGGCGCACCAGGAGCAATATGCATCAGCGGAGATCCCGAATCGTCGACAATCAGCAACTCACCTGTCAGCGCGGTCACGTTAACGGTATTGCTTGCCTCCAACGAAACCACACCAACTGAATTCGGACCACTCGGCGCAACGCGCAGACCATCCGCCTCAAGAAGAAAAGAAGAACCGTTCGTCTTAAGCTGGCCCTCGCCTTGCAACAACTCAAGTCGATCACGATGAATCACGCCTTGCGAATTGGTCGCCATCGTGATCTCCGTTCCGTTCTCCAGCCGGAGCGTTGCGGTGGCATGATCGGTTTCGACGGAAGTGCCATCAAAGAGCGTTCCATTGCTCTGTATTACATGGCCATCGACGCGCACATCTCCCCGTACACTGACAGTGCCAATAGAATTCGAACCGCTTGCTGCAGATGCAAACGAGAATGACAGTAGCGTCATCGCAACTAAATAGGACTTTGCAATCATTTCCTCACCTCCGTGAGGGGAGCACAGGCCGGATCACAGGAACTACCCTCGATATACTCCAAGACACGTTGCTTTGCAAGGTGCACTTCTTTTGTTTTCAATATAATACGTACGACAAATGTCTTACCATCTCTGGAAAAAGAGGCACCTATTCTGTTGGATGATGCGATCTGCTTTCAACTGGAACCGGAAGAGCTTTGACCCTGGTTAGTGGTGCTGAGAACAATGTTACCCTCGATTGCCATGATCCATATTCGTTCCCGTTCGGTCGAGATCGCTTGGCGCCTGACCGTCACGGGGCTTTGCGCGGTTGGCATCTTCAGTTCATTAAACTTCTTAAGGGCTGACAACCTGGCCCGCTTGGACACCGCGAATTCGCTCCGCGCTGCCATTCGCCTGGAGCCCGATGCGTGGAAATATTCCATGCGCCTCGCCGCATTGGATGAAGCGAATGGACAGCGGCTTCTTGAAACCGTGGTCAGACTTGACCCCTACAATGCAGAAGCCGATATTGAGCTGGCTTTGCGCCTCGAGGCTGAGGGTCAATACAGTCAGGCCGAAAAACTGTTACAAAATGCCTTCGCGATCGATCATACTTTCCTGCCCCGATGGAGCCTTGCCAACTTCTATTTTCGCCGGGGTAACATGCCCGCGTTCTGGCTTTGGGCTCGCATGGCAGCGGAAATACCGTCAGATCAAACTGAACCTCTGTTCGAATTGTGCTGGCGAGCGTCAACAGACCCAGATGAAATCTCGCGAAATATCCTGAACAATAGTCCGGAGCTTATTGGACAGTATCTGAACTTTCTTCTCGATAAGGACCAGCTGCCCGCTGCCGCTGAAATCGCCGATCGTCTAATGCGTTTTGGCGATCCAGCGAAAGACAATGGTCTGGAGTTCTCAGTGATTGATCGGCTGATCGGTGCTCGGGACGGGAGCACTGCTAAAGCACTATGGAACGCGTTAATCGAAAAGCATTGGGTTATCGCCGATCAGACTGCGCCCAATAATCCGAACTTCGCCCGCGATCCGCTTCCCGTCGGTTTTGATTGGTCGCTCAATTCCAACTCCGGCATGCGCTCGTGGCTCAGCGATTCGGGTTTGGAAACGGAGTTTTCCGGTCGACAACCGGAGGAATGCAAAATCGCTGAACAAAGTCTCATCCTCACGCCGGGCAATTATGTATTGGAATACGCTTATCGCACCGATGGTATCGCACCCGAGACGGGGCTTAAGTGGCAAATAATCGCTCCTGATTCGGAAACACCGCTCGCGGAATCACCCGATCTTTCAAGCGAATCGCTCGATGATGCAAAACTCGCATTTACCGTTCCCCCAGCCACACCCGTAACAATCCTTCGTCTTCACTATCGGCGAGATCTTGGCACGCCTCGCATCGCGGGAACGCTAACGATCCATTCCGTCCAAATCCATCCGGCTTCCTGATCTCAAGACCGCGCATTCGGCCACGACAATCAATAAACTCCCTGTACTAGATTCGTACATGCTCTGAATTCGTGCCGCCTTACGCCGATACGCTCTGCAGCCGCGATATAGCCGCGACTGGAGGCGGCATGAAGCCGGCATTCCATGTAGCACTCGGACTCAACATCACCCTTGCAGTGTTCCTATGCACCGCAAGGTTGGGAGCTCAGTCCGATAACCCGGATTATGCTGATGTCGCCTCAAGTACAGAAACTCAGTCCATTTCTCCATTGACGAGCAACAGCGCTGTCTTAATGACCGTCGGCTATCCACTCGCAACCGCAGATTTGCCGCAATACTCTCAGCGGGCTCCGGTTCCCTTCGCGCAAATCCAACGCGATGTGAAGATGTCCATGCGCGCGCGAACCGATTCTCATCTTGCGCGCCTCACTTTTTCTGGAGATCTCTCCGGACCTAACGCCTTGGCCTCTTCATCGCCTGAACCCTCGGCTCCGGCTTCATCCTCAGCGGGATTCACCCGCACTCCGGCCGTTCGCGGTTCCGGAACCTTCGATGCAAAATATGTCTGGCTCAATGGACTCCAATTCGGCCTGTCCTTCGCCGATATCGAGACCACACAGCACTGCGTCGATGAGCACACCTGCAGAGAAGGAAACCCGCTCATGCCGTCCTCCCCGGCAGGAAAGTTATCAGTCAGTCTGGGGATTGCCGCCTTCACCGCGGTAGCCAGTTATCGGCTGAAAAAGCAGCGCTCAAAAGGTTGGTGGATCGCCCCGGCTGTGAGCATCGCCGGGCATGCTGTGGGTCTGGCCTCAGGGTTAGCACTCCGCTAAGCGCACGCCGAAGCAACACGGCACTAAAGAGCCCGCGCCCGTGCAACGATTCTACCCATCGAGCAAAATCACGCAGCTTACCGGCTACGCGGCTCTCCCGTCGGCAGAAAGGCCAGTCCTTCAAAATCAGCACCAGACGCCAGCGCATTTCTGATCCCCTCCGGGCTGGCGCCCGCGCGCTCGGCAGCCTCGCGCAACAGACGCAATGCTGCAACCGGCGAGTCCCCGGATGGCAGCCGGAAAATCCAGGGAACATTGGCTGAAGTGAGGGTCTTGTCGCTGCTGACTGCCACCACCGGAACGAAGCACTTCAACGCTATTTGTTCCGCAAAGTGGCCGGCTTCCCGATCGATTGCCACAATCGCCAAAGCGTGTTCGTCCATCAGTGCATGAACCAATTGAGTTGAGGCAGCTCCCCAGTTCTGGGTGCTCTCCACCGGCAAAACTGTCCATTGCCGATTTCCGTACCTACCGCCGCGCAAAACCTCCAAAACCTCCGGCGACCCGGCAATCTCCGCTGCATTCGGCCCAAACAGAATCACGCGCACAGGCCCTGTCGGCAGGTCAGTAGAGTGTGGCCCGAGGAAACGAACTCCATCTTCGCTAACGCGCGCATACGGCGTCCCTGGCGCATCAGACCGTCCGTTCACATCAGCGATGCCCTGCCCTGCCGGCTGCCTTTCCATCGTCGCAAGCTTGTAAGTAATCGCGCCATGCTCTACGGTGCCCAGAAACAGCGGCGCGGAGTTCTTCTGATTAGGATCGAAAACGAAATGTCCGGTCACGCCGTCGTACTCTTCAATGTTTGCAAGGGCATCGTGAATGCGCGCGCGATTCAGTCCGGCCTTGCAGATCGAGTCCAGCAGCATGTTCATCGTGTCGTAGGCCATCGCTGCGAACTGCTCCGGCTTTTCGTTGTAGCGAGCCTCGAAGCGGCGGATGAAGTCGAGCAAACGGGGATCGTTGCGCGTGGGATCGTAGGGATACACGGCCTCAAACCCCTCGGCGGCGTCGCCTGCCTCTTTGAGTAATGTGTCGCCCAGCGTGCGATATGTGCCGAATACATGCTGCTTCATACCCGCCGCCCGCATTTGCATGAGAATTCTCGCCGCTTTCGGCTCGTCTCCGACAAGAAGGACGGCGTCAGGACGCGAGTCGCGGATCACCTTCAGCTGTTGGGCGTAATCCGTTTCGCCGGGCTCGAAGATTTGCTCCATCACCACGGGATGGCCGAGACGGCGCGAGGCATCGAGGAATTGGGAAAGGCCAAAGCGGCCGTACCGGCTACTTACCCTGAGAACCGCCACGCGTTTCAAGCCAAGCTCTGTATAGATGCGGCGAGCCAGTGTCTGATACTGTTGCCGATCGTCTTGCATCGTGCCGAAGTACCACGGGATTGAAGTCTCTGGAACCGTGGGATCGCTGTTCGCCGAGCTTACCACCGGAAGCTCCGCACGCAGAGCTACACGCAGCGCGATGTGCGTTGACTCCGCGTTAATGGAGCCGAAGATCGCCCAGACCTGCTCGTCGTAAGCCATCTTCACGGCCTCATCGGCGGCCGAGCCCCAAATGGCAGGGTCGGTGGGGCGTACATCGCCATACACCGCCTTCGCCTGCCAGTTGTTGTAGTCATTGTGCAGCATCAGCTTGAAGGGTATGCCGCCATAGCCGCCGCGCGCGTTCCATTCATCGACCGCCATCTGCGCGCCGTGAAGCATGCGCAATCCGAGAACCGATTCAGAATTGTTCTCGATGGGCCCGAAGAAGCCGATGCGTATCTCCGTCAAGCCCTTGGGCTCAGGGATATCCCGCGCCGCACCGACGTAAATGTTGGGATGAGTGTAGTTGGTGTCGTAGGGCGCCGCAAACTTGGCATACGGCATCATATCGGCGGGCTCGCCGGCGTAGGGTACAACTTCGCGATCCCGCGGAGGAGCCGGCGGATGCTTGCCGCACTCGCAGACATGCGCGGTTACGCTCGAATCAGTCGCTGCACCGGTACGCGGACTCTGTCCGGCACCGCTTGCCGCGCCGCATGCGACGCACAGGCACGCCGCGACAAGCATGGATTTTCCGCGCATGGCTATCGCTCCTCTGCGCACGTGTTGCTGTCTGTGCGGAACATGGCAATGGCTTCAATTTCGACAAGCAGCTCGGGCCGGCACAGAATCGCCTGAATCCCCGTCGACGCAGGCAGCGGGTTGAGCCCCTGCTCTTTGAAGAATGCAGTGCGCTCCTCGTTGAAAGCCTCGTAGTCGCGCTCGATGTCGCGCAAGTAGCACGTGGTACGCACGATATCGTGCCACGTGCATCCTTCGCTCTCCAGCAGCCCCGTGATGTTCGCGAGCGTGCGCCGCATTTGCGCGCGGAAGTCGCCGATGTGAACGCTGACGCCGTTCTCGTCGATCGACGCTGTGCCCGAGATGAGGAGAATCGTCAATCCGTTCAGATCGATCCTCATCCCACGCGAAAATGAACTTGGTTTTGCGTATGCGAACGCTTCGTTCAGCACTTCCTGGTTCGTGATGGCGCGCTTCTTCACCGGCTTCTGCCCGATGCCCTCCAAAATCTCAGCAAATGCACTCATCGTGTTGGCTCCTTTTTCCCTCATCGTTGACGAATTCCATGACTCAATCCCTCGGCGGTGGCGACCCAGATATCGGCGCCCTGAAAGTCGATTCCCAGAATGTAGTTGTGCGCGGGCCCGGTCGTCACTGGAATCTCCGTGACGTTCCCCTTTGCATCGCGCACCGTCATCACCGGCTTATGCGAGGTGAGCGAGCGCGTGTAAACGGCCCAGTTTACGCCGTCGTAGTAGGCCAATCCCTTGTCTGTACAGAACCACGCGCGCTTTCCGTCCACTCCCTTTACTTGGTTGGTGAAGTTCGACGGTAGTCCGCTGTCCTTGACCAGGAAGTTGTGCCAGTAGCGCCCGTCGTAGTGGCTGTCGCCGAAGTAAGTCGCAGCCCACAGGACCTTGTCTTTCTCCATGTAGCTGACCGAAGTTACAATCTCGTGGATCAGTCCCTGATCCTTAAACAGCACCAGCTCGTTCTCGCCGTCGGGGTCGTCGTACTTGTCCCATTGCCCCGTCGTCTGGTCGTACTCGAGGACGCCGCTTCCCCAAATGCCGTAGTAAACCTTGCTCGGTGTAGCGGAAACCGAGTAAGACCAGATCTCGACCATCGGCGTATTGCGCTCGTTGTAGAGCGTCCACTCGTTGGTGTGCAGGTCCAGGCGGCAGGCGCCCGCTGCCGTGGCAATCCACACGTTTTCGCCTTCGATTGAAACCCCGTAAACCACGTTGTTGCTCAGCCCGGAGTTCAACTGCGTGAAGCTGTCAATGCGCCCCGCCGAAATGCGGCTAAGTCCGCCCATGGTGCCGGCCCATACGTCGCCAGTGCGCGGGTCGAGCGCCAGTGAAAGCACCGCGCGATGCGCCAGTCCATTGGCCGTTGTGTAGGTCTTCCACTTGCCGTTCTCGTATAGCCCGAGGCCGTTATCGGTGCCGGCCCAGATGCGGTCCCCATCAACCAGTACTGCAAATACGTGATTGTTGGGCAGGCCGTTTGCGGTGGTGAAGTTTTCAAAGCGGTATCGCGGCATTTCGGGTGGCGCGGCAACCGCCAGCGTTGCCGCCGCCAAGAGCGTCGCGCCCATCCACAACGTGTGCATCGCTGGTCTCTTCATCGCGCCTCTCACCGGCTCTTCAAGTACTCGATCAGATCGTTCAGCTCATCCTTCGTCAAATCGTTGGTGCGCCCGTGCTTGTCATCGGGGTTGTAGAGGGTCCAGATCTCTTCCAGCGACCGCGCCGAGCCGTCGTGCAGGTAGGGCGCGGTCAGCGCAATGTTGGTCAACTGCGGCGCCTTAAGCAGACCCGGATTGTCCGTCGCCTTTTTTGTTCCCACATCGAACAGCTTCCCGTTCGTCCCCAAAGGACCGCTGTGGCAGGTGGAACAACGATTCGCCTCGGGGATGGGCCTTTTGAATTTGTCTACGGCGCGCTCGAAGATTGCTTTCCCGCGCTCCTGCGCCGGCGTGAGTTCTCCGTCCGGAGAGCGGAAGCGGTTCGGCCGGGGCGGCAGGCTGCGAATGTAGATCGCCAGGTCGGCCAGCGTCCGATCGTCGTAGTTCTCCGAACGCCAGAAATACTTTTCCGTGCGCGGCCCGCACTCTGTGGGGATGTTGGGATTGGCGCCGTTCCACTTGTAAGGCGCGGTGTCCTTGATGCCCTCAAGCATCTTGTTGTCCACGATGTCGCGCCCAAAACCGTTCGGCTCCAGATTCCACTGCAGCGCATCGAAAGTGGAATCGATGTGGCAGCTGGAGCAGCTGATCTGGCCCTGGAAAGAATAGTGCGCCGAATAAAACGTCTGCTCTCCGCGGCGCAGCGCGCTAATGGTTTTTGGTCCTTCCAGAGCGATGATGGTCGTCACGCGGAGCGCGGCCGTATCGATGACGCTCAGGCTATCGTCCAGCCGGTTGGCGACCAGCAGCCTGCGGCCATCGCTCGTGAGCGCAAGCCCCCGCGGATTGTGGCCCACGGGGATGCGCGCAATCACATAGTTCCCGCTGGCCGAGAGATCGTCGGCGAACGATCCTGACGCAGGCCGCGGGCGTGTGCGAACGAGGCGCAGCAAGCGCGCCACGTCGATGGCCAACACACTTTCCGAGCCGCCAAGCGTCACATAAAGCCGAGACTTGTCCGGCGCAATGGCAACACCGAACGGTTGGGAAGCGTATTGATCTAGTTCGTCCAGCGGTATCTCAACCGGCTTCCCGATGTCCGCGCCAAAGAGCGTAAGCGTGTATGCAAAAGCTCCGCCGTGTTCCAGGTGCGCCAACGGGATCAGGTTTTTCGGATGAAACTCGGCCGCGGCGCCAAGGCGGCCGTCGGCCGACAGTGCCACGTGGAAGACTCCCGCGATCGAATGAAGCGGAATGCGATCGGCAACCTCCGCGCTTTGCGCATCGATGACCGTGATCTCCGACTCTGGCGGCGTGCGGTTTTCCAGGCCCGTGCGCAGCGCCGGCGGATTGGGATAGATATGTGTCGCATAAATCCGTTTGCCGTCGGGCGAGAGCGTAAGATAACTCGCGCCGCGCCCCGCCAGAAGTCGCTTTTCTTCCACTCCCGTCTGCGCATCCAGAACCGCGACGTCGCTGGAAATGCGGTTGGCGACAAAAACGTACTTTCCTGCCGGGTCTTCGACCACGCCGGACGGCTCCGCGCCCGCTGGCCACGTCGCCACCACTTCTAGCGTGCGCGTGTCGATCACAGATAACGTATCGTCCCACGAGTTGGCGACATACAGCCGCGTTCCGTCCGGAGAGAGCGAGAAGCCGCGTGGCTCGTGTCCTACGGGAATGCTCTTGATGGAAGCGTAGCTGGCCGCATCCAGCACTCTTACCTCGTCGCTCTCGTTGCACAGCACATAGATTCGGGAGCCGTCAGGCGAAAACATCAGTTCGAGCGGAGAGGCGTAACCTGATTCCTCTTCGGTCTCGGGCGTGGCCGCCGCGTCTACGCTTCGCGCACTCCAGGTGACCATGGCCAGCAGCGCAAGGGCCAGCGTGCAGAGACCCGCTGTCAGATCGAGCTGCGCGCGGCCAATCTTGGGATTGCACCTCATCGCGCAATCCTTTCTCCCGGCTCCTGAACCGTGAGCACGCGATCAACCGGTTGCGCCAACAGCGTCTGCACCGTCCCGCTGGGCCACCGAATGATCAGTTTGTCGATCGAGGCGGCCATCCCTAGTCCAAAGTGCAAGCGACCGTCGTCCTGCGAAAGATAACCCGAGGCGGCCACGCGCTCGGCCGTCCATCGCCTGCCGCTTGCCTGCACCTCCACGCGCGCGCCAATTCCGTCGCGATTGCTTTTTGTGCCCACGAGCTTCACGTCGATCCAGTGCCCGGCGCCGGTGGAGACGTTTCGCAGCAGCTTTCCCTCGGCGCCAAGGTTCACCACGTAGGCGCCGACCTTTCCATCGTTCACGTAGTCTGCAAAGCACGCTCCACGCGCTACGGAGCGCTCGCTAAGCACGGGACCGGCATCGAGCGATACATCCTGGAATCGCCCGTCACCGAGCCCGCGAAATAAAGTGTGTTCCTGCGAAATGAGGTGAATCAACCCACCGTGAAAGATGAGGATGTCGAGCTGGCCGTCGTTGTCAAAGTCGTAGACTCCCGTTCCCCAACTCACATACTGCGCGTTAGCCTGCGAGATGCCGTTGGACGCACCCATATCTTCGAAACTCAACTTTCCTGTGTTCCGAAGGAAGCGGTTATAGTGGCCGTCGGTGACCCACAGATCGAGCAGCCCACGTGCCTCAAAGTCGGCGAAAACAGGACCCATCGAAGAAGTCGATTCTCCGTTCTGCCCGTAAGCTGTGCCGGTATCGTTGGCGATCTCTTCGAACGTTCCATCATGTCTGTTGTGGAAGAGAAAGTTCTCGGTGCGGTCATTGGCGACGTAAATGTCGTCCCATCCGTCGTTGTCGAAGTCCGCCGCCGTCACGCCCATCGTGCGTCCCACATACGCGCCGATGCCCGACTTTTCCGTCACATCGGTAAACGTCCCGTCGCAGTTGTTGTGGAACAGCATGTTGGTTTCGCCTTCATAGTCCAGCGGCCCCGGATAATTGGTCGGCGCATAAAAGGCGCGGTAGGTTGGATCGAACTTGACATAGCGCCCAACAAACAGATCGAGGCAGCCATCCTTGTCGTAGTCCAGCCACGTGGAACTGATGGCCCATCCGCTCACCTTGATGCCGGCCTTCTCCGTCACATCGGTAAAGTGGCCGTTGCCATCATTGTGGTAGAGGACGACTTTTCCGTATCCGGTCACAAGCAGGTCTTCATGGCCGTCGTTGTCATAATCCGCCGCCGTCACTGCAACCGAATACATGTCCGGGTCCAGGCCCGATTGCTCGGTCACATCGGTAAAGTGGCCGTTTCCATCGTTGCGGAAAAGATGATTGTGCGGAGGCGGGTTCGGCTTTTCTTTCAATGGATACGGGTGCATCGAATCGTCTAGCGGCCTTCCGCTGACAACGTAAAGCGACGGCCGGCCGGAGTTGTCGTAGTCGAACCAGACGCAGCCAGCGCCCGTTCCTTCCAGCAACGATCCCAGCTTCGCCGAGCCAAAACTATCCGTAAAGTCGATTCCGGCTTTTTCCGTGGCATCTTCAAACCGAATGCCGGATTGGAGCGACACCGGCGCAGCGGCAGGCGCTGTTTGCGGCGCGGCTTGATCGGTCGCGGGCGTCGTTTGCGCGGAGGCATCGAGTCCCATGATTGTGACCGCGCCGAAACATGCAACCAAAACAGCAGCTCTTATCTCAATTCCCACGTGACGCCCCCGAAACTGTTTTCGCACCGGTCAGATCCACGGGCTCGGTTGTGTGCATCAGCACATCCGGCACGCGGTTCACCGATGCGCGCTCCGGTCCCGCATGGCAGCCCACGCAAATGCGCTGCTCTCCACCTCGCGCCCAGAACCAGCCACGCTCCTGCCGCAGAATTGTGCCAGTGAAGTCGAGCAGTTCGAATCGGATCGGTTTGTCCACCGGTACTCTGACAAAAAATGAACCGTCCTGCTCGATCGGCGCCGTGCCCAGCGCGACCGCGCGGCCCGCTGCATCCTGTGCTTCGAGACGCACCGATGCTGGTTTCCCCTTCAAATCTCCGTCGCGGCTCACGCGTGCGTCGAGCGCCATCAAATTCGCATAGTCCCATGGGTGCAGCCCCGATGGATGCCGATTAGGCCGCGGACGCGGCGCATCGAGCACAGGCTCGACCAGATCTTCTCCGCTTCTCGCCAACACAGTCCGCATCGTCGCCGATCCAGGCGTCCACAGTTTGATCGCGAATCGTGCGCCTGCCCCCGGCCGCGCGCTCATTAACCAATCTCCCTGAGGCGTTTCGGCAATCGCGCCCGCATACTCGCTGTGCGGCGCATGAATCGGTTCCTCACGCGCCATCGCCGACGTAAAGCGCCCCAATGATGTCCCATGTGTGAACACCACATCTCCCGATGCCAGTTGCGTTCCGCCCCAACGTGCTCGCCCGTGATCGCAGCGCACGGACTCCACACCCGAGCCGTCAGCGTAGACAAGGAAAATCTCCGGCGTCGTTCCTGTGCCCAACGGAAATCCGGCTTCGAAGAGAATCCGCCCATCGTGCAACACGTCTGCTGGAAATGCGTTTGTTCCCGCGTACGTTAGCGGCAATATCCCCGGCCCCGCCGTCGGATTCAGGAACTTGGGAATAGGCCGTCCGTCATCGCTTGACTGTAGCTGGAATCCCTTCGCCGTCCGTTGCGCCCAAACAATCCGTCCGCCCGGCAAATAAAAGGGCCGCTCCGCGTCGGTTGCCGTGGCCGTAATCCTTCGCACAGTTCGATCTTTGAGAGTCAATTCCCAAATCTGCCAGGGATCGCCAGAAAATTGCTTGCCCGCAAACAGCACAGTCTGCCCATCGAACGAAACATTCGCGTCCGCCGAGGCAGCGAAGCTGTTCATCAGCGGCTCTGCCTTTCCGTCATGAACAAGCAGCAATTGCGCTCCTTCGGGAAATCGCTCCTGGCCGCGCAACTCGGCAAGCGGCTTGTACACCGGCGCCGCTGTCGCAATGAAATCCGTAAACTCGATCATGTCAGCACCGCTCTGGCGCCCGTTCGCCGACGAAATCGTCATTAAAATCACTGCAACGGTCAGCCCCGTAGCCAGCACCCTCATGCCCGCGCCTCCGCGAAGCGCGGCTCGCAGGACTGCGTCCCTTTCGTTTTCAAATTGCGTTGGCGCGCTCCGCGAAGCGCAATCCAAGGCTCGAGGTCCGCCATCATGCCGTCGAACCCCTCAAAGTCCAGCGACTGCTCGCCATCGCTCCACGCTTTGTCAGGGTCCGGATGCACCTCGACCAAAAGCCCATCCGCGCCGGCGGCGATTCCGATGCGCGCCAGCGCCGGAACCAACTCGCGATGCCCCGACGCGTGACTGGGATCGGCGATGACTGGAAGATGCGTGACTTGCTTAAGCAGCGCGATTCCGGCAGCGTCGAACGTGTTGCGCATCGTTGTTTCAAAGGTACGAATGCCGCGCTCGCACAAGATGACGTTTGGATTGCCACTACTCAGGATGAGCTGTGCCGAGCACAGAAGGTCGGCGATCGTCGCCATCATGCCGCGCTTAAACAAAATCGGCCGTCCCGACCGCGCCGCCGCCTCCAGCAACGAGTAGTTCTCCATGCTCCGTGAGCCGATCTGCAAAATATCGGCGTACTCAGCCACCAGAGCAACGTCACCCTCTGACATAACTTCCGTCACAATGGCCAGGCCGGTCTCGTTGCGTGCCGCAGCGAGCAGTTTCAGGCCTTCTAAACCGAGTCCTTGAAACGAATAGGGAGAGCTTCGCGGTTTGAATGCGCCGCCGCGCAAAACACGCGCACCTGCGCTTTGCACGCAATGGGCTATTGCCATCAACTGGTGCTCAGATTCGACTGAGCATGGACCCGCCATCGTGACCAATTCATCCCCGCCGACGGCAAGATCGCGCACTGGCACGATGCTTCGCTGGCGTCGCGCGTCAATCAGAACATCGGGGAATTCGGCAAAGCGTTCCAGCCAGCCTTCGCGCACACTGAGCGCTCCATCCGGCCTCCAGTTATCAGGGAAGGCTCAGTGTAACGCTGTCACAGGAAAATGGCCTCCATCGAATGGTTGACCTTCGGAGAGACAGCGACGCCGATTGCGGAGCTTCGAGCAATCCGCAAACCGATGCTTTTGAAGGGAAAAACGGCCTCGACGGTTCAGGCCAACGCCATTGCCGGCGGACGATAGCCAAACGCCGCATCGATCACCGCCGCAACGCCCAGCACGGCCTCATCCTCGAACGGCCGCCCCGCAATCTGCACCCCAATCGGAAGCCCTTCATCCGATGTGCTTACCGGAACCACCGCCGCCGGACAAGCCAGTGCGTTGAACCATTGTGTGAATCGCATGGCATCCAGGTATTCGACGCTTCTGCCGTCGATCGACCAAATACGCTCGTCGGGTCGAAATGCGGGAATGCTGGCCACGGGACAAAGCAGAACCGGATATTCGCGCATCTCGGCCAACGTCTTTGCGCGCAGCAGGTCGAGCTCTGCCCACGCATTCAGTAATTCTCCAGCGTCGAGCGGCCCGGCCGCTTCCGCAATGCCAAGAAACTCGTTGAAAATCGGGCTCAGCTTCGCGCGTTTGTCCTTAATCTCGGGCTCATAGAACATCGCCCCGCACTGCACAAAAAACTTCCACCATAGTTTGCGCAAGGGTTCCAGCGTCCTGGGGCGAAACGGTTCCACGCGGAAGCTTGCATCGCGCAACGCTTGCGCCGCATCATTTACCGCCGCGCGCGTCTCCGCTGTCACTGGAACAAAGCCATCGTCCTCAAAGAATCCAACTGCCCGCGCGCGCAATTCCTCTGGGTGCTGATTGCTCAGCGCAACCGGCGGGCTCACAGGATCAAGAGGGTCCTGACCGCTGAGAGTCTCGAACATGAGCGCGACGTCTTCCATCGTGCGCGCCATCGGTCCGATCGCGCCCAGGATTGAAAACGGCCCGACGCACGGCGGTAAATGCCCTCGCACAGGCACACGCCCCGGCGTTGGCTTGAGCGAGCAGATTCCCGTAAAGTGCGCCGGTACTCGCACCGATCCCCCGCTATCGCTGCCCAATCCCGCCGCGGACATTCCCGCCGCGATGGCCGCCGACTCGCCCCCGCTAGATCCTCCCGGCGTGCGCTCAAGATCCCATGGGTTCTGCGTGCGTCCGTGCAGAAGGTTCGCGGTCTCATACGCCATCAGGAACTCCGGGCAGTTCGTCGTGCCCAGAATCAGCGCACCCGCCGCACGCAACCGCGCCACCACGACGGCATCCTCTCTCGGAATCTCTCCCCTATGCAGTAGGCTTCCAATCTCGCATCGATAGCCCGCAGTCGCGATGGAAGACTTGATGGTCACCGGTAAACCATGCAGTGCGCCGCGCGCTTCTCGCTCCGCATCGAGGCGCCGCGCCTCAGCTCGTACGCGCTCCGCGTCAAAGTCGGCGAATGCGTTAATCTCTGGATTCAGACGCTCGATCTGTTCAATGTGCGCTTCCCCCAGCTCTGCAACGGAGATCTCGCCTTTGCGCAGCAACTCAAGCTCTTGCGTCGCCGAGGTCAGCACGAGACAATTCACGGCTGAATCCTTGGCATCGAAGGGAACGCTTTCGTTTCCGGCGGCGCCGAAGTTTGCAGTTGATAGTTGAACCGATACGACCTCACTGGCTCGCCACTTTCGAATCTGTCATTCCAAGTCGATCGGTAGTCGAGAGACGAAGCATCGTCGGGGTATCCCTCGCTCGGCGGATAGGGATATGTGCTCATGCCATGGAACGGAATCTGAGAGACGGTGAATGGGGACGCGTCCCACCAGTCCATGTCTTTTACGAATCCATTGGCATAGAAAAAATAATCGCGCTTCCAATGCGAAGGCAGCGTCGGCAGCCTTTCCGCGTCAAATTCCGCTGCAATTTCTTCGCCGCTGCCGAAAATAACAAACTTGTTGTCGACGCTTGTAAGCAGCGGAGTTACGTCGCCAAAGTGTGTGTAGTTGCCTCGCTCGCGCTGAAAGGGTCCGCTCGCGCTCACGAGATTGTAATCGTAATCCAGGTCGCCCGGGCTCGCGCCCTCAATCTGCTTCGGATATCCCCGAAAATCGAGCGCCGCTGACGCCAGCGGAAGCTCCGTAGTGCGCGTTTGCACCCCCGCGCTCTGGTCGATCAGCACTTGATCCCAATAAATCTGCAGGTTCGTCATCAGCCGGATGCGCCGCGTTCCTGCTGGCAGTTTGCTTGTCAGATCCACAACAATCGTCCTTTCCAGGCCAGCCGGGAACCCCGCGTCGTCTGCGATTCGCTGCCACGTTCCATCTGCAAGCTGTGCCTCCACATAGGGAGGAATCTCCCTGAGCTCAGCCTGCCACGCGGCGTAGAGTGAGGTCGCGCTGAAGTAGTTCACGTAGCCCGTCATGAGCAGTCGCAACGGCGCATCAGGCTTGATATCACCCAAATCAAGCGTCAACGCGTGCAGGTTCGCGAACCCGTCATAAGGCAAAGCCGCAAATCCGCTGGCAAACACATGATCGCGCCGGCTAATCTCCTCAAGCACATTACGCCCGTCTCCATCCCACGCGCCCGCCGGCGGCCGCGCGCCTTCACTTGCTATCACCCGGCCCGACGCGAAGGGCGGATCGTCGAGAAACCGCTCATCCGGATTCACTTCTGCGCCTTCTGGATGATCGACGGCAATCAGCCGCAACTGGTCGATGTAATTCACTTCCTCCATCGGCTCCATGAAGCGCACGCTCATTTTTCCGCCCGCCAATGCCACACTCGCTCTGTCGATCTTCACCCACTCGCCCGGATTCGGCGTGTTGCGTCGCGTCGGCGTGAACCAGTGCCCTACTACGCCTGCCCCGATCACATCCGTCACGAATTTGTATCGATGACCATCCCACACAAACAACACGGGACAAGAGCTGCCGCGGCGATCCACCTCCTTCATCGCAATCACGCGCTGCTGCGGCAAATCAATTTCGTCTTGCAATACCCCCGTAGGCCACAAGATTCTAAGCAAGTCGATGCCAGGCGCCTGTCCAAGGCCCACGAGTATCTGCGGCGGACCCTGTGTCTGGTAGCCGGACGATCCTGCAAGCTCCCACTTCTGCCACAGCCCATTCGCAAACACCTCAACTTTCGTCCCAATCGCAGTCTTGTTGTCCGCGTAACCAGTCAAATCGAGGCGAACAAAGTGGTTCTTGTTCCCACCCACATTCCGCAGCAGCACGGGCGGAGCATTCTCCTCGGTCACTACCAGGTCAGGCGCGCCATCGCCAAATACGTCGGCGGCAATAAGCCCGCGCGGTGCTTTCAGCTTCACTGCCTGCAGCCCGAGCGCGCGGCTCACATCTTCGAACGTTCCATCTCCGCGATTGCGGAACACTTTGACCTGCGGACCCGCTGCCGTCTCCACAATCGCCGCCAGGTCGATCCAGCCGTCGTTATCAATATCCACGGGCGTCACGCCCCATCCACGTGCCACCCCCTTGACCGGCAACGCAACACGTTCAAACTGCCGCCCGATGTGATCCGCGCCTTCGACGTTGCGCCACAGGGTCAGTCCCGCAGCGCCGCTGTGCGTCACAGCAATGTCCATCCATCCGTCTTTGTTGTAGTCAAGCACCGCGATGCCGGCACTTTGTGGCAGCTCCGTGTCTGAATACAGCGGCTGCACTGGATACTTGCCCTCGCGCGGATTCACGTAAAGCAGCGGTGAGGCCCCATGTCCGGTCACCGCCAAGTCCACGGCCCGATCGTTATTGAAATCGGTAAGAATTGCCGCCGCGGTCACGCCGCTCCCGCCCAATCCTGTCGCATCCGTTTGCTCGGTGAATGTCTCATCGCCATTGTTGCGCCACAACACATTGGCCTCATCGCCCGGCTTGAGAGGAGCACCGGTCAAGAAAAGATCCAGATCGCCGTCGTGGTCGTAGTCAATAAAGGTAATGCCCGTGGGCCGGTTACGCGGTACGATCCCCGACTGCGCCGTCACATCCTTGAATTGCCCGTGTCCGAGGTTGCGAAACAAGAGCACTCGATCATCGAGAGCTACGGCCAGGTCGTTCAATCCATCGCCGTCATAGTCGCCAACGGCGCAAGCCACCGCACGGCCGCTGGCCTTTAGCCCCATTCCCGCCGCATCCAGCCCTTCGAAGCTTCCGCCTCCGTGGTTGTGCAGCACGCGAATTGCCTGATCACCCGCTTGCATCAAAACCAGGTCCATCTGTCCTTCGCCCGTCGCATCCATCATGCACGCACCGCCGGTTGTCGTCCATGCCGCGGAATTTCCTGGGCCTGGCGCCACCATCGGCTGTGCCTCCAGCCGCACCGGAATCATTGCCCGCTCGATCGTCCGCGGCTCTGCGACCGCCGTCACTGTCGAGTAATGTCCCTGCTCGCCATACGACAGTCCCAGCGCCGAAGAAATCTTGGTGCTGGTCAAATGCTGAAAACGCGCGAAGTGTTCCCTCGCCTCCGCGATGTGCCCGGTGCGTTGCAGCGCGCGCGCAAGACCGAACTCCGCCGACGCGTGCAGAGGATTGATCTCTAAAGTTTTCTCGAAGATTCCAATTGCCTTGTCGAGCTGCCGCATCTCCTCATAGCAAGCGCCTTCGAAATACCATGAGTCAGCATCCCGCGGGTCGAGCTTAGCGGCCTGTTGAAAGCTGGCCAGTGCGTCCGCGAGCTCATTACCCGCGTGCTGCGCCAGCCCAAGGTTGTACCAGGCCTGCGGATTCTTCGCGTCGATCGCGAGAGCCATTTGGAACCATTCCTTCGCTTGATCCAGCTTCTGCTCCGCCATCAGCGCGATGCCTTCGTTGATAGCCGCCTGCGCCAGCTTCGGATCTTTCTTGAAGGCGTCGGCGAAGCTCTCGGCGGCGCGCTCGGTGAACTGCTGGCCCATCAATGCCACGCCGCGATTGTTGAACCGAACCGCTTCTGCATCGAAGCGCTGCTGTTGTCCGCGTATTGTCGGCATGCTTGCCACAAAGGCAAGCGTCCACACCACTGCTCTTCGCCTCGTTTTTCGACTCACGAATCGAATTCTCCCCTTGTCGCGGAACCATCCAGTGTACGCCGGATTGCGACACGGCAGCAGAGCGGGAGCTCCGCGCAGATAGACCGTAAATCGCCTCAATATATACTTCTCGTGTGATTCCGCTTCAAAATCCAGTCAACGGACGCGCGTCTCCCGCTCCGTCCCCCTCAGCTGCCGCTCGACGTCGCATCGGCGTAGTGACCTCCTCGCGAGCGGACTACAGCCATCTCTATTGGCCTCTGCGTGAGCTCGCCGCTCGCCCCGAAGTTGAGCTGGGCATCATCGTCCTTGGACCGCATCTCTCGCCTCAATTCGGAAACACCATTCAGGAAATTGAGCGCGATGGTTTTCCCATTCAGGCGCGCATCGAGTGCCTTCTCAGTTCCGACACCGATACCGGTATGGCCAAGACCATCGGTGTCGCGATCCTCGGCTTGGCTGACGCTCTAACTTCCTGGCGGCCTGATCTGCTTCTCCTCATCGCCGACCGCTACGAGATGCTGGCCCCGGCCGCCGCGGCGCTCGCGCTGCGCATACCTGTCGCTCACATCGAGGGGGGCGAGGTCAGTCAGGGCGCCATCGACGACGCTGTGAGAAACGCGTTGACCAAGCTGGCTCACATCCACTTCACCTCCACAGAAACAGCGCGTCAGCGCGTGATCGCGATGGGCGAAGAGCCCTGGCGCGTGCATCGCGCCGGTGCGCCCTCGCTCGATCATTTGCGCCGCTCCAATTTGCTCGATCGCGCTGCCCTCGAAACGAAGCTGGATCTGTCTCTCTTATCGCCCACGATTGTCGCTGCGTGGCACCCCGTCACAATCCTGCGCGACACCAATGCGGAGGCCGATGCATTTTTCACCGCGCTCGCGCAGGCGCCGGGCCAGATTGTCTTCGTTTATCCCAACGCCGATGCGGGAGGCCTCGCGCTCATCGACCGCGCTCGCGCCCTCGCGGCAACGCGCGCCCACACACATGTCTTCGTCAATCTCGATGCTGTTACATATTGGAGCCTGCTCAGCCACGCCGACGCGCTGATAGGCAACTCTTCCAGCGGCATCATGGAGGCCGCGTCTTTTGCCCTGCCTGTTATGAATGTCGGCATGCGCCAGCAGGGTCGTGAACGCGCGCGCAATGTGATTGACGCGTCCGCCGAAGCTTCGGCCATTCTTGCGGCGCTCGATCGCGCGCTCAACCCGGCATTCCGCAAAAGCCTTGCCGGAATGACCAATCCTTACGGCGACGGCACGGCTGCGCAGTTGATCGCATCCGTCATTTCTTCCATCCCGTTGGACGGTCTGCTGATCAAGCAACCTGCGCCGTTGCCGCAGGCTGCCGAACCGCTCCAAGTGGAAAAACGATGACCGGGCGTATTCCACTCGCTGCGCCCGACATTACGGAAGCCGAGATCGCCGCCGTCACCGCAGTTCTGCGCACGCCGCACCTCAGCCTGGGCCCGGAACTCGCAGCTTTTGAAAATGAGCTGGCGGCCTGGCACGGCCTTGACCACGCGGTTGCAGTCAGTTCCGGAACTGCGGGTCTCCATCTCTCTTTGCTTACTCTCGGAGTGGACGAAGGCGACGAAGTCATCCTCCCCTCATTTACGTTCGTCGCGGTTCTGAACGCCGTGCTTCAGGTGCGCGCCACGCCTGTCCTCGTCGAACTCGATGCCGACACGCTCAATCTCGATCCAGCCGCGGTGGAGCGCGCGATCTCTCCTCGGACTCGATGCATCATGGCAGTTCATACGTTTGGAGTCCCTGCCCAAATGGATGCACTCAAGGACCTGGCAGAGCGCCATCGATTGGCGCTCATTGAGGATGCATCCGAGGCCATCGGTGCGCATTTCGGTGGGCGGCTCGCCGGAAGCTTCGGCGACCTTGCCGTCCTCGGTTTTTATCCCAACAAACAGATCGCCACCGGCGAGGGAGGCGCCGTGCTAACCTCCAATCCAGCGCACGCCACTCGCCTGCGCCAGCTCAGGAATCAAGGGCGTGATGCAGGCGGCAACTGGCTCGATCACGTTGAGCCCGGCTACAATTACCGGCTATCGGAATTGGCCTGCGCGCTCGGTCGAGTTCAGTTACACCGCATCAACGAGATCCTTGCGCTGCGTCGTCAGGCCGCGGAGCGGTACGATGCGCTCCTCGCTGGGATTCCAGGCCTTGAGCGCCCGTCTCTTTCGCTTCCGAGCCGCGAGCTTAGTTGGTTTGTCTACGTGGTCCGCCTGCCTGAAGGGGTTGACCGCGATCGTGCGCAGGCCGCGCTTGCTCGCCGCGGCATCGCGACCGGTCGCTACTTTGCGCCCATCCACCTGCAGCCATTGTGGCGCGCGCGCAGCGGGCAAGATGCCGTTCATTTCCCTCTGACCGAATCCATTGCCCGTCGCACCCTTGCACTGCCGTTTTTCAACCGCATCACCATCGAGCAGCAGCAAGATGTGGCAGAAGCAGTGCGCGAGATGATTGCCGCTTCCGACTGAGATGCCAAATTTCGGCTCTCAGTTTGAAGTTGGATTTTGCGGAGTTTTCGCGGGTTTCTGGCGGCACGAATGCAAATAGGCGATCAGGTCTCGTAGATCGTTCGGCTCAAGGTCGTCCCCGAATGCCGGCATCACTTTGCTGCCGTAAACAATCTGCTGTCGGATCGCAGCCTTTGACTTCCGCCTGCCGACGCCGGAAAGATCGGGCCCTTTGTGACCGCCTACGTTCCGTATCGTGTGGCAATGCTGGCATCCGCTCTCGCTGAAGACTTCGGCGCCATGAGCCCGCTGGTTCCGGGAAGAAGCAATCGCTAAAGAAGAAAACGCTGGAAG
This sequence comes from uncultured Occallatibacter sp., assembly GCA_964533905.1. Lineage (GTDB taxonomy): Bacteria > Acidobacteriota > Terriglobia > Terriglobales > Acidobacteriaceae > Telmatobacter. The sequence continues at coordinate 46,087 of CAZHOO010000010.1, forward strand.
AAGGAGAGAGATAAACAGCACCACCTTCATTGGCCGGTCCCGCCGCCATGCGCATTGTTGTCCATTGCCACGTTGCTATGGATATGCCACGGAACGCTCTCCGAAGTCACCTCGGGATGCTTGCTGAGAAACTCCAGCGCATAGCTGTTCGCCGTTGGATCGTCTTTTTGATCGGCAAAGATCGCTGCCTCGCGAGCCGCATCATCCTTCATGCCCAGCCGGCGATACACGATTGAGAGAATGTAATGCGCCGCCAGATCGTCGGGATCGATCGATTGCACCGTCTCGTATTCGGTCCGCGCTTCCTGGTATTTGTGCTGCTGATAGAAAGAGAAACCCAGCTCGCGATGCGCATCGCGCGAACGGGGGAATTGCGTAATCACATCGAGCAAATCGGCGATGGCGGCATCGGGATGACCTTGAATGCGGTCGACCAGCGCGAGGTAGTAAAGTGCGCGTGCATTATGCGGTGCAAGTTGCAGCGCCTTCTCCAGATTTGTGCGCGACCCGTCATAGCGCTGCCACGAAAAATCCGCAATCGCCACATTGGTATAGGCGTCGGCATAATCCGGCCGCAACTGCGCCACGTGCTCGAATGCCTGTTCGCTCTCCGCGTACTGCTGCGCGTCGAGCAACCCAATGCCGTAGTTATTCCAGCGCATCCACACCGGATTGTCGGCGGGATCAGGCGGTGTCGCAGGATTCGCGCCCAGCGACAGTGTTCGCGTGCGTGATGTCATCTCAACTTCCGGCAAATCGTAGTGTTTGCCCATGCCGAAATCGATGAAATGCTGGTTGAAGCGGCGGTAGTTGACCTTGGCCGTAATCGTGATCGGTCCCGACGCTTGATCGGGCACCTTGAACTGATAGCGCACAATCTGCGAGCGCCCCGACTGGATGGTGTTGTTGTAAGCGATCACGCGCGTGTCCCACACCTGGTGCAGATCGTTCAGCGTTCCCCGGACGTTCACCAGTCGATTGGTAAAGCTGTGCGCCGTGGGATCGAGCGCGCCGTCCGGCCCCACCGCGCCCGAGTCCATCAGCGTTTTGCCGGCCGCATCCTTGGCCTGGAACTCCACCCAGCACTCGTAAAAATCTCGCTGCTCTGGCACCAGCGTATGCCCGATTCCCTTATTCTGAATCACCACCGAGACGGTCAACACGTCGCCCGCGGCAACGTCGTAGGGCGCGGTTCCGAGCGGCGCAATCAGCTTGCCGCCGTTGCGCTCGATTCCGAACAGGTCGACGTTAAGAACCCCGGTCTGCAAGAACGCGATGGTCTTCTGCAGTTGCTCGTCGTATCCGTAGTACTTCGACAAAACGGTATTGGCCCCAAGCCAGCGGTGCGACATCAGCTTGCCCTGCTCGGTTCCGTAGTCCTGCTGTTCCACCGCTTCTTCAGGCATATGACAGGTCTGGCATGTCGACACAGCTGGCTTAACGTAAAACGGAAGCGGGTTCTGCTTGCCGAAGGAAGCCTGCTGCCATTCGTCGTAGAGGAAGATGGCGCGTTGCCACTTGTATCCATTCAGCATTCTCGGAAGAGCGGCTTTGTGGCAGGCGCCGCAGAACTCGCTCGTCCGGTAAAAATCTTTCATCACGGCCTTGGAGTGCCGATCGAGATGCGTCAGGATCTCCTTATCCGGAACTTCGCCGTAGATCGGCTTGCCGTCGGCGTCCACCATCACCGCCGGTACGCCCATCACATAGCTGCCAGTACCGCGCTGGTCCACTTTCTGGATGGAATGGCAGACTGAGCACGTAATCCCGTCCCCGTCGAACCTCCGATTCACGGGCGAATTCTCGGTCATTGCGCCTGAAGTGAGTGCAATGGGATTGTGGCAGCCTTCGCAGTGACGCGCAAATTCAATCCCTTTTCCCTTCATTAGAATGTTCACGTTCTTGATGTACCAGGGAGCCCGGAATGAGTTCGCGTGCGCGGTCTGGCGCCATTGCGCGTACGCCGCCTGGTGGCAGTGGCCGCAGTACTTTGCCGTCAAAAAGCTCTTCGGATCGATGAATTCCCCGTTATCCGTAGTGGCATTCGACGGCAGAAACGGCTTGTCAGCCCCAAAGCGGTAGTTGTAGTGCGCGGCAATGCCCTGCGAGTATTGCGAGCGCTCTGCCGCGGGGTCGTCAACGGCATAGGCCGGCCGTGTCCGCCAGGCCATCAGGCCGCATGCAATCGCGCCCATCAGCAGGACACTGCAGACAAGGCGCAGAATTCGTTTGGCGAAAGATTGGGGAAGCATCGCGAACCTCATTCTACGGGTCGGAAATCTGCCCGGCATCCACCAAAAGGTTGAGCCGGAGAAATCAACAATGGGAGCCTTCGACCGGCCCGCTTTTCTACTTGGGGGCCGTTGCCGCACGCTGCGTAGGAGCGGGTGGAGTGGTGCTTCCCTGCCCCTCGGTAATGGTCACGATGCGATCGATTCCCGGCGCCGAGAAGTGCTCTATCCTGCCGCTCGGCCAATGGACCTCGATGTCGTCGACCGTTGTCGCTTGCCCCAACCCGAAGTGAGGCCTGGGATCGCTGGTCGAGCCGTAGCTGCCCCCGCTCAAAACATCTCCGCGTTGCTTCATACCATTGGCCGTCACATACACCGTGGCTCCCACGGCATCGCGCGGGCTTTTGGGCCCTCCCACCAGTTTCAACTCGAGCCAGTGATTGTGATCCGGGCTCACATTCCGCAACAGCACCGGATGCCCATCCATCACGTTGATCACCACGTCAAGCTTTCCGTCGTTGAACAGATCGCCCACCGCCATTCCGCGGCCGCTGATGACATCGGCAAGCCCCGTTCCCTCCACCGCCGGCACAGGCTCAAACTTCTTACCTTCGATGTTGTGGAACAGCATGGGCCGTTGCGCCCAGCTCGTGCCCCACGGCTCTTTATCCACCTGCGGATAGACGTGGCCATCGGCCATCATGAGGTCTTTCCATCCGTCGTTGTCATAGTCGAGAAAAGCATCGCCCCATCCCAGAAACGGCACCGTAATTTCGGCGATCCCCATCTGGTAGCTCACGTCCGTCATGTTCGCGTCGCCATCGTTGCGGTACAGCACCTTGTAGTCATCGGAGAAAGTTGTATTAAACACGTCTTCCATTCCGTTGTTTTCAAAATCGCCTGCCGCAATGCCCATCGACGCGGTTTCGCGCCCGGCTTCGTTCAGCGCGTAGCCCGATGAGTAGCTGTCGTCTTCAAAAGTCCCGTCCCCTTTGTTGATGTAGAGATAATTCGGCGTCGAATCGTTGGCCACCAGCAGATCCACCTTGCCATCGTTATTCATGTCGACGAACAACGAGCTGAGCCCGTAGTAACCGGGCTTGTCTGCCACACCCGCCTTCTCGCTCACATCGGTAAACGTTCCGTCGCCGTTGTTATGAAACAGATGATCCGGCTCGCCCTTGAGCCCATGCGGACCGCAGTTCACTTGCACACCGCGGAATGTGCAGAACGTGTCAGCCACTCCGTTCTCTCCGCCTGAAGGCAGATTGTCCCGGTCGAAATGAACGTATCCCGGCACAAATAAATCCAGCCGCCCGTCGCCGTCGTAATCGCCCCACGTTGCGCCGGTCGACCAGTTTCCCAGCTGCACGCCCGCCTTCTCGGCAACGTCTGTAAACGTTCCATCGTGATTGTTGTGGTACAGCCGGTTCTTGCCCCAGTTGGTCACGTAAATATCCGGCCAGCCATCGTTGTCGTAATCTGCGATGGCCACGCCGAAGGCCCATCGATCGTTCGTCACTCCGGCCTTCGCCGCAACATCGGTAAATGTCCCGTCGTGGTTGTTGTGGAACAGCGCTGCATGAGGCGGCGTCTCTTTCCCGTCAAGCGCATCGAAGGTCGAGCCGTTGGCCACGTAAATATCAAGCCAGCCATCGTTGTCGTAGTCGATCAACCCGATGCCCGATCCGTTGGTTTCAATGATGTATTTCTTTTGCGGCGTGCCCATCTTGTGGGTCCACTTGGTCAATCCCGCCTTCTCCGAAATGTCCTCGAAGATGACTGGCCCGTTCTTTTGAAATCCGCCCGCTGTAATGGGCCGATGCTGCTCGTCAAATTGGGCTGGCTGCGGAGGACCGCTGTTGACGCCACCCCCAGCCGGCGCCTGAACCGCCGTCGAAGTTGTTTGTGCAGGTTGGGCTGAGGCAGGCGATGCGGAATCTGTGACTTGCGCGGAAATAAGCGCGGGAATTCCACTCGCCAGCAGTCCGCAAAGAGTGGCTGTACGCAGCTTCTCAAACATGGCAGCAAGTATACGGGGCGGGGATTGGTGACAGTATCGACCAAAAGGTGGAGGGTGCCTGCGGATTCAACCCTCGCCAACGCGCTTCGGCGATCTACTCCTCGCCCAGTTTATAAGGGATGCCGAACCGCCCGATCTGGACCAACGCCTTTTCGCTCGGCGGCCAGATGTGCAGGCTTTCCACCCGCGTTGAGCCGGCAATCCGGTGCGCTTCCGCCGTTCCCACCAGCGCGCCAGTCGTCGCCTGGTTGAAGTGAACGCTCAAACTTTCTTCGCCGTTCTCCCGGCTCCAACCGAAAGCGTACTCGCCCGGCTTCAGCGCCACGCCTCCAATCTCCACCGGCGCCTGCACGATGAGGTAATGCGAATACTTGCCCTCCGCCGAATAGCCCGCGGTAATCAGCACCACCCCTGCGATGAATCGCCCGTGCTCATCCACGATTCCCGAAGCCGTGCGCATCTCCGTCTCGATGTGTTCGCTTTCTACCGGCGCCCGCGCAGGCAGAACCGCCGCCAACTCGCTCGGAGTCGCTTGCCGCCACCCCGTCTTTTGCGCCGGGGCGTCGAGTGTCAGCAATCCCAGAAAAACTCCGAAAAAAATCGTCATTCCCAATGGTTTCATCTTCATGATTTCGGCTTCCTCAAAGATTCAATGGGAATAATGCCGCGCTGCAGCGCCGCCGTGGCCGCCTGCGTTCGGTCCGTCACACCAAGCTTGCCCAGCAGGCTGTTAATGTGAGTCTTCACGGTCGCCTCTGAGACCTCCAGCTCGGCGGCGATTTCCCGATTGCTCTTGCCGTGAACAATCTGCTCCAGAACGTCGAACTCGCGCGGTGTCAGATCCTGCGAGCCCATGCGCTCGGCAAGCCTCTCCGCGATCGCCGGCGGAATGTGCGACTTCCCTGCATGCACCACGCGAATCGTGCTGATCAGCTCCTCGCTCGTCATCCCCTTCAGCAGGTAAGCCCTCGCGCCTGCTTTCAATGCGCGATAGATATCTTCGTCCCCGTCGTACGTCGTCAGAACGATGAATCGTGCCTGCGGCGTCTCCATCCGGATGCGCTCAATCACATCGACGCCGCTCAATCTCGGCAGGCGCAAATCGATCAGCGCGATGTCCGGCTGATGCTTGCGAAACTGCGTAATTGCTTCCACGCCGTCCGCGGCCTCTGCCACAACCTCCAGCCCTCCGGCCACATTCAATAGCGCCACCAACCCCTGGCGAACCACGTTGTGGTCTTCGACAACCAGCACACGGATCGATTCCGTTGTCACTCTTGGTCTCCCATCGGTTGGCGCACTTCTCCGCGCGCCGGTACGCACAATCGTATCGTGGTTCCCTCGCCTCGCGCGCTTGTCACTTCCAGGGTTCCGCCAATGGCCGCCGCGCGTTCCTTCATTCCCGTCAATCCAAAATGGCCCGCGACAGTTCCCGTTGACTGTTCCAGAGCGCCTCCCTGTCCGTCATCTCTCACCTCAAGCCTAACCATCTCCTGTCCATACTCCAACTGAACCCAGAGCTGCTTCGCATCGGCGTGCTTCTCCACGTTCCGAATCGCTTCCTGTGCCACGCGCATTAATTCGCTCTCGGTCTCCGCAGGCAGTGGACGATACGCTCCGAACAAACTGAACCTCGCCGTCAATCGGTCTCCTCCGGCCGCTTCCGCCATGCGCCGCAGCTTCACCGGCAGCGTGGTTTCGCTCGCATCCTGCGTGCGCAACGCCCAAATCGACTGCCGCGCATCGGCCAGCCCATGGCGCACGTAATCGCGCGTCTGGTCCAGTTGTTTGCCGGCATCCTCCATCTTGCGCTGCCTCAGCAGCTCCGACAAAACCTCCAGTTGCACTGAAACGCCCACATATCCCTGCGCCAGCGTATCGTGGATCTCGCGCGCGATCCGGCTCCGCTCGCCCAGCACGGCCTTGAACTCCCGCTCTGCCACGTAGAGCCTTCGTTTCAGCACCAGCAAAATCGCCGCTCCCAGCGCCAACAGCAAGAGAGCGTAAAACCAGAGCGTCTGGTAGAAATGCGGCCGCAGCTCAAAGCTGAACGCTGCGCCGGCCGTGTTCCAGATGCCATCGTTGTTCGCCGCTTGCACGCGGAACGTGTACTTTCCCGGCGGAATATTTGTGTAATAGGCGGCTCGCCGCGTTCCGGCGTCCGTCCAGTCGTGATCGAATCCTTCAAGCATGTAGCGGTAGCGCACTTTTTGCGGCGCCACAAAACTCAACCCTGCGTAGTCGAACTCAAAATGCACGTGCCCCGCCGAAACCTTCAACTCAGGGCCTGCTCCATGCAACGCCTGCGATACATCGTCCACCTGGAGCGTCTCTAGAACCACCGGAGGCGGAATCGTGTTCACGGCGAAGTGCGCTGGATCCGCTTCCACCAGGCCTCTCGGTGTGGCAAACCAAAGTTGACCGTCGCGCGATCGCCACGCTGAAGGATGGCTGTTGGTTGCCGTCTCCCGGCTGTGCAACCCATCCGCAGTTCCGAATTCCATCCAGTGCGAACAACTGCCCGCCGCCCCTGTTCCAGCCATTTCATCGCAGGCGCATCGGGCAATGCCGTTGCCGGTTGCAAACCAGAGATGTCCGCTCCCATCGTCGAGAATCGCGTGAATCGTCGTCTGCTCCAGGCCGTTCTGCGTCAGGGCGGAGAATCTGTTTCCATCCCACGCATCCCACCCGTGCTCCTGCGTTCCAATCAGCAATGTCCCGTCGGCGCGAGCCAGCAGCGCGGTCACCACATTGCTTGACAGCCCATTCGCTGTCGTAAAGTTTTGGATCGTCTCGCCGCGCAGGCGCGACAGCCCCGCCAGCGTCGCGATCCAAAGGTCGCCGCGCGTGTCGCGAGTCATTGCGCCCACTAGGTCGCTTCCCAGTCCATTCTCGGTCGTGTAGGTTTTCATTTCCGCCGCGGAACCTGGCTCGCCCTTCCCCAGCGGCCAGTGCGTCAACCCACGCCGCGTGCCGATCCAAAGCGAGCCATCGGGATCCACCAGCAACGAACGCACGAAGTCGTCGGGCAGCCCGTCTGCCGACGTGAACGTATCCACCCTGTTGCCGCGAATCCGGCTCAGCCCGTCCGGCGTTCCCACCCACAGGTCACCGCTCGGTCCGGCTGCCAGCGAAAGAATCACGTCACTGGCGAGCCCATTTTGCACGGTCATGCTGCGGGTCACGCGCCGGCTGTCACCGTCTTCCTCGCGGCGCAGGGCATTGATCCCGTCCTCCCGCGTGCCCGCCCAAAGCGTTCCATTGGTGTCTTCCGCCACGGTCGTGATTCGGTCGGAAGATAACCCATCCCGAGTGTCGAATGTGTGGAAGCGCTGGTCGCGCAGAATATCGAGCCCGCCGGTTTCTGTCCCTACCCAAAGGTTGCCTTCACGGTCTTCCATCAAAGTGAGAATGGACGCTGTGGCCAGAGGATCGGTGACTGGGAACCGGTCCACCTTGCCGTTCGCCCGCCGCACCAGCCCCTCATTGGTCCCAATCCAAATTGAGTTCGCTCGATCGGCAAAAACAGCCTGAATACGGCTGCCGGGAAGCTCGCGGCCAGAAGTTAGGCGCGTAGGGGCGTTAGGATGCCCGTCGCGTTGCAGGAGGTTCACCTCGGTTGCGCCTGCCGTTATCACTGTGCCGCTCGGCAGCGCCGACACGAACGATGGAGCCTCCGGATAGGCTCGCGGCATAATGTGCGCGTTGGGCGAAAAAAGAAGCTTCGGCGAGATCGGCTGGAATCGGTCTCCGGTCAGCACCGCCGGACCTTGCTCCGTCCATACCCTGATGGCTCCGCCCTCGAATTCGTCCACCACCAGGATGCCGTTGGCGGGCAGCCCGTCCTGCCTCGTAAACGTTCTTGAAGCCCCATCCTTCCAGCGCGCCAGGCCTGCGCCTGTCCCAATCCACAGCGATCCATCGGTTGTCGCCAGCAGGCAGCGAATATCGTTCCCCGGCAACGCCGGAACAGAATTCCTGTCGTAAGTCTGGAATTCGACGCCGTCAAAGCGCACCAGGCCGGCCTCTGTCCCCAGCCAGATGAATCCATCTTTGGTCTGCGCCAATGCCTGAACAGTATTCTGCGGCAGGCCGTTCTCCATGGCCCACGCCTGCCGTCCATAATTCGCGAGTGACGTTGAAGGCTCAAGCGCTGCAGCCGATGCAGCGAAGCCGAAGAGCATGGCCGCAACCGCCAGCCAACTCATGCCACGGAGCGGCATTCCGATCGACGCGCGCCAAGACCAATCTTCGCCGCGGAGGCTCGCTCGCCGGTATCCCTCAGGCATCCGCTTTACCGGGCGAAGTGAACGTAGCTCCGCCCGGCATAAAGGCGGAAGCCGCCGGCTGAATCATCGGTCACTTCTAGGGGACGCGGCCGCGTCCAGGCTGTGTCCTTGGTCGTGTGAGCGGTGAGCACATCGTTGCCGCCCAGATCGGTCACCACCAGGCGATCGCCGTCCAGAAAGCCGAAGCCATACGCGCCTACGGGCAGACGCTTCCCTTCAATCGCCAGCGGAACTTCGGTGATCAGGTAGCCTTGATATTTCGCCGCTACTCCCGTGGAATATCCACTTGTGTCCACCAGGCTCGCCAGCATGTAATGGCCATCGGCGAACTTCACTCCACCGGAATTGCGCAATTGCGCGGGTGCGCTCTGCCCGCGATAAAACACGGTGGCCGGAAACAGCTTTTCAAGGTCGGCCGGCTTCAGCACGGTGTTCGTCCCCGCCTGCGCCGTCACCAACCCTGGGACTGCCAACGCAACCGCGACCGTCAGACCCGCCAGAACTCGCGCCATCGCCTGCATACGCATCGGTTTCCTCCTGTTTTTCGCTGCCACTGGAGTATAGCGCATGCTCCGCGGACTTGATCGATTGCGCCGGGCCGCTTCAGATCATGAGGAACGGATTCCGCTCCCGAATCGCTAAACATCCTCCACTCGCCGTCGAGTAAAATTTAGAAATGACGGTTCCGTCCTTCTTGAGGGCCATGTTTCTGATGCTGGTCCTCCCGTTCCTGGCCATTGCACAGATCCACTCTCAAGGAATGGGGCATCCATTGGCGGGCCCGCCGCCACCCGGGGCCAAGTCTCTCAAGTGCAAGAATCGCCCAATCCCGCAATTGGAGGATGTGACCGCCAAAGCCGGCATTACCTTCACTCATACATCGGCGAAGGAAAAAAAGTACATCTTCGAATCGATGACCGGCGGGGTCATCATCTTTGACTATGATCGCGACGGCTGGCCCGATCTCTATTTCACCGACGCCCCGACCGTTGATATGGCTCTGAAGGGCCAAACCACACTGGGCGTTCTCTACCACAACAATCACGACGGCACGTTTACCGACGTCACGCAGAAAGCGGGACTGACCAAACCGTGCCTCGCTATGGGTGGCGCCGTCGCAGACTACGATAACGATGGCTGGCCCGACCTGTATATCACCTGCCTCGGCGGCAACATCCTCTATCACAACAATGGGGACGGTACGTTCACTGACGTCACGGCCAAAGCCGGCGTTGCCGATGGCCATTGGTCCTCGGGCGCTTCTTTCGGGGACTACGATGGCGATGGATTTGTTGACCTCATGGTGGCGGATTATGTCGACTTCCACCTCAACGACTTGCCGCAGTTCGGCAGCTCATCCATGTGCAAATACCGTGGCGTCGACGTGCAATGCGGTCCGCGCGGCTTGAAGGGCGCCGGCGACATCCTCTACCACAACAATGGAGATGGAACATTCACCGACGTCTCCAAGCAGGCCGGGGTCGACAATCCCAACGGCTACTATGGCCTTGGCGTGATCTGGGCTGACTTCAACAACACCGGGCGCCCCGACATCTACATGACCAATGACTCAACTCCGAAATTCCTCTACCGCAATCTCGGCAAAGGTAAATTCGAAGAGATCGGGTTTGAGTCCGGAACTGCGCTCAGCAATGAAGGCGCCGAGCAGGCGTCGATGGGGATTGCCGTCGGTGACTACAACCACACCGGCCGCCCTTCCCTCTTCGTCAACAATTTCGAAAACGAGAACGCTGATTTGTATCGCAACGAAGGCGACTGGAATTTCTCTGAAGTGTCCTTTCCCTCCGGCGTTGCCATGTCGTCCCTGCCTTGGGTCAAATGGGGAACCGCGTTTGTCGATCTCGACAACGACGGTTGGTTGGACCTCATTACCGCGGACGGCCACGTCTATCCGCAAATGGACCAGATTCCCTCCGACCCCGGCTATCGCCAGCCAATGGTCCTCGACATGAATTTGGGCGATGGAAATTTTTGCGACGCCAGTGATGAAGCGGGGTCCGCGCTCCAGGAAAAGCAAGTCTCTCGCGGCCTCGCGGTCGGGGATCTCTTCAACGACGGCAACATGGACGTGGTGGTAGAAAACCTCGACGGCCATCCTATGTTATTGAGAAATCATGGGGTTCCAGGACGTCACTGGATCAGCTTCGAGCTCGCCGGAACCAGGAGCAATCGCCTCGCGATCAACGCCCGTGTGAAGGTTGTCGCCGACGGCATGACCCAGACTGACGAAGTCCACAGCGGCGGGAGTTATCTTTCGCAGAACGATCTGCGCCTGCACTTTGGCCTGGGCTCGGCCACAAAAATCGACAGCGTTGAGATTCGCTGGCCTTCCGGCGCCATCGATCACATCGGGCCGCTCGCCGCCGATCAGTTTTACTCGGTGCTCGAAGGTCACGGAATCGTCCCCGCCGACGAAATCCGGCCCAAACTCAAAACACCCGCCGCACACTGACCTGCTTCGAGCCGCTATCGGGCCGTCCCGCCTGCCCCGCATTTCAGCTCGGCCCGATCGATGTCGTATCGCGTCTCGAAGTCGCTCCCATTGATCTGGCTGGCCGCTTCGAACTCCTTCATGGCCTGCCCGCAGTCGCCATCACTCTCCCACGCCTCACCGAGCGCACGATGCACTTCGGCGATCTCCGGATGCGCGGCCTCCAGTTTCTCCAGGAGATCTTTCCCTTGCGAAACCTGCCCTGTCTTCACCAGCGAGTCCGCGTAAATATACTGCATCTGTGGAATGGAGGAAACTTCATTCCCCGCCCCTTTGAGCTCACCGATGCAGGCCGCGTAGTCATGCGTCATGAATTGGCTCATCGCCAACGCTCCGCGAATGCCCGAATCGCCCGGGTGCAATTTAAGATAACGGGAAAGCGGCGTGATCGCATCGGGAAAGTCCGCAGCCATGAATGCGGCGCGGCCCATGTTGTAATCCAGCCCCTCAAAAGACGGGCTCCATTCCTTCGCCTGTCCAAACAACTTTAACGCGTCCGCGTAGTTCTTTTGCGACGCCTCGATCGCGCCCAGGTTGTTGTAGCTATCCGCAATGGCCGGCGTGAGTTCCTTCTCGAATGCTTTTTGCTTTGCCACGGCGGCAGGATCCGCCGCATGAGGCGGAGTCGGAGCCATCCCTGCCGCGTCGACACCGGAATTCGCTGCCCCTGCGCCAGCTGTCTTGTTGTCGAGCAGCCCCGCAAGCTGCGTCTTGTCCTTCGTCAGCGCCTTGTCCGCAAGGGCGTGCGCAAGTGCCATCTCGGCGTGCGCCGCATCTTCCTCATGCTTCTGCATCAGAATCCTGCCCAGCAGAAAGTGCGCCTTTTGGACCTGATAATGGTTGCGCGACTGATCCGCGGTTAGCGCAATCGCGCGGCGCAGATTCTCCTCCGCTTCTGTCGGCCGGTTCGTATCGAAATACATCTGTCCCAGGTACAAGAACGCGTCGGGATTCTTGGGATTGAGGACAATCGCGCGCTTCAGGTACCTTTCCGCTTCAGGATACCTGCGATAACTTGCTTCGATCTTGCCCAGCGCTGCATAAGTCAGAAAGTCGTTCGGAGAAATTGTCAGTTCCTCCTTGAGTTCCGCCTCCGCTTCCTCGAGCGTCTTCTCGTCTTCCCCAGCCGCCAACAGCGCCGCGGCCACGGAATAGTGCGCTCCGGGATAATGTGGATCTTCCGCAATCACTTTCTTGAACTCGGTCACCGCGTGAGGAGTAAAGTCCGAATTCCCGTAGGCCAAGCCGAACTGCATGTGGAGCGCCGGACTGTCCCCATGCGCCGCCTCAAGCTGGCTGAAGATTTGTGCGGCGCAATTCTCGTCGTCAAGGTCGAGGCAAACCACGGCCAGGTCGTATTCATTGGCGAAGCTCGGATCGAGCGAGATGGCTGCTTCCATCTCCTTTCTCGCCTCCTGGTCCCGGTTCATCCTGTGGAGCGTCCTTCCAAGAATCTGGTGAACCAGCGCCAGTCCCTTGGGGTCGTCTGGGTAGTCGCTCAAAAGCCCTCTCGCCAGGGTCTCAGCATGTTTCAAGTCGCCGGAGTCAAGCGCCGTTGCCGCGTAGTCTCGCTGGAGTGACGCCGCACCGGGATTCAGGGTCAGAGCCTGATCGAACAACGCGGAAGCTCTGCCGTAATCTCCGATCTGTGCGTGGCTGTTCCCCAGTTCGCCCAGCGCCTCAGCCAGGAATCCGCGATAGCTCTCCGCGGCCCGGTTCAAATCACCGGACTTCTGAGACTGCTGCGCGGCCTCGTAAAGGCTCTGCAGAGGCGAACTCTTCGATTGCAAGCCATTTGCCGGGACCTGCGCGGCGGCAGCGGAACAGACTAAAAGAAGGATGGAGAGGAATCGACTGGCCATGGTAAGCGTGGCATGCTGACGGGGCATCATGGACTCACCTCAGCACTGCACGGACAACTTCATTCTTTCACAAATCGAGCGGGAAGCCTGAAACTGAAATCCGTTGACGCCGCCCCGAATTGGAGGCGCCGGCGGCATCGCGTGCTGCCTGGAAGTCCCACTCCGCGGGGCGCGCAAAGAAAAAGCGGGAGGCGGCCGATAGGCCCGCCTCCCGCTGGTTAAGCAGGGTTGTGGTTAGAACGAGTACTTCACGTCCAGCTCGATGACGCGAGCGTAGGGCAGTGCCGACCTTACGTTCGTCATGCCAAACGCGTTCGAGCCTGTCGTGCCTTGATTGAACGTCGGAGTGATGGCCTTCGACGTGTAATCCTCGGTGTAGCTCACTGTGGTCTGCGAGCCGCCTTGGAAATTCAGCAATGAGTGGTTCAGCCAGTCAGATGCGGTAACCCGGACCTGCACTTGCTGCTTCTCGTAGATATGGAAGGTGCGATACAGCGCCAGGTCGTTGTCGAAATACGACGTCATGCTCATATAGGGCCAAGCCTGACCGCCTTGCGTTCCGAATGCCGGAGCGTTGAAGCACTTTCCATTGATGACCTGGTGAGTGATCAGGCCACTGGTTGGGTTGCAGGTCAAGACCGGGCGGATCGGAATTCCCTCGTCTGTACCGAAGTACGACTGGTCTCCAAGCGCCGTGGTGATGCCCTCAGCTGCAGCGTTCGCCGGCAAGCCGGTGTAAGCCAGACCCAGACCGAAGTTCACCGAGCCGACTGCAGGTATGTACCCGCCCTTCTGCCAGGTGGAGATGCCGCTGATCGTCCAGCCGCCGCCCAGACCATTCAGCAACGCGCTGCCGGTATGGAGCGTGCCGCTGTTGTAGGTGTAGGAGGAGTTGAAGATCAAAGGCCGATCCTGCGCCGTCGGAGCATAATTGCCTCTCTCGGTGTATGGATCTTGCTGGAGCGTGGTTCCAAGCGCCTTGGCCCATGCTCCGTTCAGGTTGAATGTCAACCGTCCGGTGGTCTTGGTCCATGTCACTTGAAGGCCGTTGTAGTTGGCATATGCGGTGTTCTGGAGCTCGAACGTTGAGTTCGTGCCGTACGCCAAGCCCAACGGATGGTAATCCGCATAGTTGTTGCCCGTCGCCGTTTCTCCCGTCCCGTTTGGATTTTCTCCAACGTTCTGCGGGTTGGTGGAGATAATGCCGGTCTTCGGATCGGCCGCAAACAAGGCGCCAATTGGCATCTTGTTCTTGTTCGTCAACTCGGTATAGCTGCTGCCCGAGATGTCTTCGCCGCCGTCCACGAGCTGGCTGGTCGAGCTGCCGACGTATGCGACTTCTAGTTGAGAGTTCCAAGGCAGTCGCTGGTCGATGGTGAAGTTGTAGGCATAAGTCAACGGCTGTCCGTAGTCCGTTGGATCCAAGCCCGTCTGGCCACCCTGAACGCCGCAAGGCGGAGTTCTGGTGAATGATGGGCAGGCCACAAATGCCTGGTTCTTGATGTTCTGCATCTGCAGTTCCGTTGAACCGGGCTGGCCGTACGTCAGAACACCAGCTGCGGTGCCCTGCGCTTCTCCGTTGGCGACGGTGTTGACCTGGGTCACGTAGCGATACACGCCCCAGCCGCCGCGGACCACGGTGTTGCCCGAGCCGAACACGTCGTAGGACATGCCAAAGCGCGCATCCGGATATGCAAAGCGGTTAGGTTGCCCGCTCAGAGGTACGCCGGCGTCGATCGAGTGCCAGTAGTATCCCGGAGCATACTTGCCCGTGTAGAAATCGTTCAGCACGCGGTCCGGGTAGAACACCGCGAGCCCGATGTGGTCACGATCGTACCAGTGGCCCACGTGCTCAATGCGGATGCCGAGATCGAGGGTCAGGTGGCGGCTCGCCTTCCACGTATCGTCAATAAAGCCCGCCGTGGACTGTTGAGCCACATCGCCGATAGGCGCGTTGTTGTTCTCGCTGTAACCGCTCATGAGGCCGCTGACAAAGTTCGCGACTCCATTGAACGGGGCACCGATGTTCTGGGAGCTGGTAATCGGTGTGCCCGTAGACGACGTGCCGATCAAGTCCGGATGCTGTCCGGCGCTGAAGCTCATGATTCCGTCTTCGGCGTAGCTGAATGAGCTTTGGACGTTATCCGTGGTCTGGGTGAATCCACCGATCTTGATGGTGTGCAGTCCCCAAACCTTGGTGAGCGTATCGCCGAATTGCGGCGCTTCCTTCTTCACCTCGTAATGACCCACAGGATTCTCGAAGATCGAGTTCTGCGAGAAGTCGGGGATGTTTCCGTTGCTGTTGAACGCGGGAATGTTCGCCGACGGCGTGGAAAATACCTTGCCGTAGGTGTATCCCAGGGTCGTTCTGAACGCCGCAGAGGGATTCGGCGTGGTGAACGGATAGCTGCCGAACGCCCAAGCGGCCAGGAAGTCGTTGGTCGTGGTGGCGTTGAAGTTGTGCACGATGTGGCCGGCCATGACCTTGCCGTAGTTGTTTTCCACTTCGCCGCCGCCCGGGAATGGGATGGCGTTGCCCGGCGTCCAATAAAGGTGCGCGCCATTGCCCTGCGCGAATCCTGAACTGAATGCCTGCTCATAGCTGCCATAGATCTTCGTGTTGTCGCCGAGCAGGTAGTCGATCCGCACGCGGTAGATCCACCCGTTGTCGATGTTCACGATCGGCTGGTAGTAGTTGCAACCGTTGCAAACGTTGGCGTTCGGCGTGAAATTCGCCTTGGGCCAGATCTTGGCCAAAGCTGCCGCGCCGGGATCAAGGAATCCGGCGGGGAACTTCTGGCCGGCATCCATGTTGTAGGTTGTGGTACCGGAAGTATAGGTGCTGGTCGGCGTCAGCTGTGGCAACGTTGCGTAGTGCGTGCCATTCGCCACCACACCGGTACTAAGGTCGCTGCACCACTGGGTGCCACCGATGCCGCTGAACGTACCCCCGGGGCTCGCCGGACCGCTGCTGGGCACGGGGCCCAGAACGAATCCATGCGGGCACACCGTTGTGTTGTCGGTGTTGTCAGTCGAAAAGTCGCCCTGCATCATTTCCGGCGTGGGAATCCACGACGTTAAAACGTTGGCATTGCCCTGGTTCTGCAGCCACTTCTCGAAGCCGCCCCAGAACAACAGGTGCTTGTGCGTCCCTGGAACCGGGCCGCCGAAGCTGCCGCCAGGATAATAGTAGCTTTGCGGTCCAAGCGGCGTGCCTGCGCTCTTCTGCGACCAGCCGTTGGCGTTCAGCACGTTGTTACGCGCGTTAAAGTAGCCCTCTCCGTGATAGTTCGCGCTGCCAGAGCGGCTGATGGTGCTGATGACAAGCGGGCCGAATGCATCGTCCGCGCTCATGTTTGAGGACTGCATGCTGACCTGCGAGGTCATCTCAGGCGAGATGATCACAAGTGACCCGGCCATGTTGCCGATGTCGATCGTTTCGGCGCCGTCCACCAGAATCGACGTGCCGCCGCGGTAAATCGAGCCGTTCGTGTAAAAGCCGTTTCCTTCGCCGCCTTCATCGACTGTGATGTTCAAATCGCTGAATGCTGGCGCCGTCGAGTTAATGCCCCCGGAAGTCGTGACCGTGCCGGGCAGAACCTTCAAAAGCTCTGTGGTATCGCGGCCCGTGAGCGAGAGATTGTCAATATCCGTGGAGGTTAGAACGTCTACGTGCGCGCCGTTCTCAACGGGAATCATCTCCGCCGTTGCGGATACCGTAACCGTTTGCGATTCGGCGCCGACGGTCAGATCGAGGGCGGGAACCGTCCTTACATCGCCGGCGTTCAATACGATGCCGGTGACTTCTTTGGATTTGAAGCCCTTCGCTGACGCTTTGATGTCGTAGGTGCCCGGCGTCAGTGACGGAAACGCGTAGAGTCCGGCCCCATTGGTCGTCTCTGTTGTTGAGAATTTCGTTGCGTCGTTAGTCAGTATGACCTGAGCGGCTGGAATCACTCCGCCCGACTGATCTTCTACCGTTCCGGTAAGCGTCGCGGTGACCTGTGCTCTCAGTGTCGTCGGCAAGCCGATGACCACGAGCGCCAGAACCAGCAGCGGTAGCACTGCTGCCCACGATAGGCCCCCTAAGGTTAGACCTTTGCGATTCATCACTAATCTCCTCCTAAATTCTCAGCTCTCGCAGCACCGAGCAAGCCGAGCGCACGCGATTTTAGCCGCACGAATGCGCGGCTACCTCAAGTGCGTCACGAACTATAGACACTCGTTTGAATCCTTGTCAACCGAAAAGTTGATTACCACAGCCAAAAAAGCGATTTATTAAGCAATACTTCGCAGTCTCCATTTCTTCCAGGGGTCGAAAAAACCGTTTAAGTGAGCAACCGATTGAAAAGCCATCACTTAGCTCGGCAGAAAACCGATTTATTCCTCTGATTTTCTGGAAGCAATATGCGGTGATCTGTGGAATTGCGTAGTACCCAGAGAACATATTCCAATGGGGAAACTTCGGCAGCGCCAATCTTCGCAGGGTGCGCAACATTTCTTTGTTGTTGGAGTGAGCCGGCTCACACAATTTCGACCAATCGTCGGGCTAAATCCTGAAAGTTATTGGACTATTGCAGGCCCAGGTGAGTGGCCCGCGCGTGGGTCAGTCTGTCTGACGCTGCGGTCACTTCGAAGGAGAAGTTCTGCGCGGACAGCTTGGCTCCGCATCCAAAATCGTCGCGCCGGCGTGAGCGCCAAAACCAACGAGTCTGTCCATGGCGACGAATTTTCACCCCAAAGGCCGGTCACACCCGTTGCGAGAGCTCTAAACGCACAACCACATCATCGTTCGTTCCAGCCGAATGCGTTCTCAAAATGCGTGATCTCGGGTGCCGCTTCCGGCAAAAGATACACGCTGACAATGTCGAACCGCACCTGCGGAATCGATTCGCCCGGTAGCTGCCGAACATATTGTCGTACCAGGCGTCGCAGTACATCGCGCTTGTGGTGATCGATCGTGGACTCGGCGGGCGCCATATCGTGCGCCGTGCGCGTCTTCACCTCGAACGCGCAAAGCAACGGTCCCTGCCACGCAATCAGATCCAGATCGCCCGGAAGATTCCCGCCCGACCAACGCTGCGCCACCACAATATAGCCTTTGCGCTGAAGGTACGCGCGAGTGGCATCCTCGCCCTCAATCCCAGTCGCCAAATGGGCCGCCATCTCCTCAGATCGGCCGCGACGCGCGGCAATCCAGTCCAGCCCGGCCATTGCCTTGTCCAGGCCCCCATTCCGGATCTGTGCCACCCAGCCCAACGGCCACCCCGCTGGCAACATTTTCCGCCGCATCTCGAAACAACGCAAATCGCCGCGCGGATTTAGACTGTCACCGCCATCGCGCTCGGCTCCAGTTCCTTTTCCGCGATGGTCAACGCATCTTCCAGGATGTCGAGCGCGACTGTCGCTTCTTCCGTGCTTACGATCAGAGGAGGCGAAAGCCGCAGCGAAGTCTCGCCGCAGCCGAGCATCATCAACCCGCGCTCGAAGGCCAGCGTCTCAATTCGATTGCGCAGTTCCACGGCGGGCTCTCGCGTTGCCTTGTCCTTCACAATCTCGATCCCGATCATGAGTCCGCGACCGCGCACATCGCCTACCAAAGGATGGCTCTTCTTCCAGCCACGCAGCCGCTCCAGCATGAACTCACCCACGCTCGCCGCATTCGCGATTCCCTCGCGCTCCAGGATCTTCATTGTCGCCAGCGCCGCAGCAATCGAAACGGGATTCCCGCCGAACGTCGACGCGTGCGATCCCGGCGCCCAGTCCATAATCTCCGCCCGCGTCATGCAAATGCCCAGCGGCATCCCGCTCGCGATTCCCTTCGCGATGCAGACAATGTCCGGCTCCACGCCCGACTCCTCGATCGCCCACCACTGCCCGGTGCGCCCACATCCCGACTGAACCTCGTCAGCCACCAATAAGATCCCGTGCCGGTCGCAGATCGCTCTTAACTCACGCAGAAAATTCGCCGGCGCCGGCACAAATCCGCCTTCGCCCTGGATCGGCTCAACAAAAATTGCCGCTACTTCCTCGGCCGGCAAAATCGTCTTGAACAGCTTCTCTTCGATGTACCGCGCGCAGCCCAGGCTGAAAGCTTCTTCGTCCTGTGGCCCTCCCGTGCAGCCGCGATACACATACGGATAGCGCACGTGCGTCACTCCCGGCACCATCGGAGCGAAACGCCGCTTCTGTTGCGGTTTTGATCCCGTCAGCGAAAGCGCGCCCATCGTCCGTCCGTGGAACGCGCCAAAGAACGAAATAAT
Source organism: uncultured Occallatibacter sp. (assembly GCA_964533905.1). Lineage (GTDB taxonomy): Bacteria > Acidobacteriota > Terriglobia > Terriglobales > Acidobacteriaceae > Telmatobacter. The sequence goes on from CAZHOO010000010.1 coordinate 65,267, forward strand.
CTGCTGCCGTCCCGTGTGATAGCGCGCCACCTTCAGTGCGCACTCAATCGCTTCAGTTCCGGAATTCCCGTAGAAGAACCGGTGCGGCCCGCGCATCGGCGCCACCGCCGACAATTGCTCCGCAAGATCCGTCAGGTGCTTGTCGTAGAAATCTGTGCCCGAAATGTGGATCAGTTCCGCCGCCTGTTGCTGGATCGCAGCCACTACTTCGGGATGGCAATGGCCCGTCGAAACCACGGCGATTCCCGCGGCAAAATCGAGAAACTCGTTTCCGTCCAAGTCCTCCACGCGCACTCCCCTCCCGCGCTTGGCCACAAGCGGATACGAGCGCGTATAGCTCGGCGAAATCAGCCGGCGGTCCGCCTCAACGGCAGCCTTGCTCTTTGGCCCCGGAAGCCTTCCATGAATCTTCGGTCCATATTGCGCGTGCATCTCTTGCCTGTCCATCGCATTTTGACTCATCGCATTCTCTCCTCGGCAGATTCGGTTGTCGCTGGCTTCGCGCTTTTTCGCCCCGTTCATTCGCCATCGGATGCGGCGCGGCCACGGATCTCATCGCGTGAGATCGCTAGTTCTTTCAATGGCCCTCGAGGGCCAATGCGGGCGAGGATCTTCGCCGGAGGGCTCTTAGTCACCGGCGAAGAGACTAGGTCGCGTGCGGGTGGGCAGCACGCGCAGATGCTTCCGCGGGCACATGCGCTGCGCACGCGAGCGCGACCAGCCTTTCCGGGCTGGGGCCTGTTGCGGCTCGCTGCTGGAGCGCATCTGCATGAATTCTCCGCTGGCTTCGAGCATATCACGCAACGCGTTTGCGCCCCCGCGCCTGCTAGCGGCTCGGTGTTGATGGCTAAGGACACTAACCCCTTTGTAAACCGGCAGTACGGGTCGCGGCCTTTAGCCCCGGAGCAGAAACTTCTTCGAGCTAGGCAGCTGCCAGATTCGCATCGCAGCGTCGCTGCAGTTGCTCCTACGAAGGCTTGTTCGGAACAAATGCGTTCGCCGGAACCAGTGCCGTGGCGGTTGCTCCTTCAAGTGATACCGTCCCCTGCTCGAACGCCTGCAGGTCGGCTGCGTCCGCAGCCATCGTCATCCAGCACACCGCGCCCTTATTCAGCACTGTGCAGGCGATCTCAAATATGAACGAACTTTCCGTGTGGGCCTTCGGGGTCCCGTTCGCCCGCTCAATCCACACCGTGTGGCTGCCAAGCGAATAGGTCGCATCCATCGGCTCGGTGATATCGAATGTCTGCTTCATCCCTTCCGCTGCTCCCTCGCCAAGGTTCGGCAAATCGCTCGTCGTCATGGTTTGCCCATAGCACGCGAATGGAAGCGCCGTTACCACCACCACGGACGCGGGAGCTCCGTGCTTCGCGGTCATGGCCACCTCTACGCATGCATCGCCCTTTGTAGCAGAGGCGACGCTTGGGTAGGGAACCACTGGCTTGGGTGCTGTCGGCGGAAGCACAAACTCCCAATCCGAGGGCAGGCTATAGCTGAAGCCAATATCGTCCTTCTGAACCCGGGCCGGCGGCACGGGCACGGCGGCTGCTGGGCCGCTTGTGGGCGCGGGCGTCGTCGATCCGGCGGGAGCCTGTCCACAAAGCGGCGCGGATCCAAGAACAAAAAGTCCAACTGCCAGCGGAATGCGCATCGCAATCACTTTCGTTCGCCGGCCCGATAACTGCAAGCCTGCCGCTCCGAATCGATCTTGAGGGGATGTCCTCAGCTACTTCAGGAAAAAAGCAGACGCGGATGCCGCCACGCCCAGCGCGGAAACAAACAGCCCAACGTGCCAGTACACGCGGCTCCGCGTCAGCAGCGTGATTGACACGATCACCAGCCCGATCTCCAGCAGCACTTCGCCCAGGTCGAACCGGTCAGCCTTCGCTTCTCCCTTGTCCACGCTAGTCTGCAGCGCCGTCGCGGTCGTCTGATCCTGGGTCAGCTCTGCCGACCACTTTTTCTCGTGATCCGAATAACCCTTTGCCAGCTTGGCAGCGGCATCTTTGTTGTCGAGCGTAACCACGCTCATCAAGTCGGACACCAATTGCGTGTTGTATTCGCGAATCTTCTGCGCCTGATATTCATTCCACTGGTCGGTCGCGCGGTTCTGGTTAAGCACCGCATCTTCGTGCGTACGCCCGCCCAATACCGTTGTCACAGCCAGCAGCACCGCCAGCACGCTCATCGAGAACGCGACCGGCCGCATCGGCTCTTCATTCGCGCCCTTCTCCAGATTCTCTTTGAGATCCTGTACTTCGCTCGCGTCCATTGGATTGCGCCTCTTCATATTGAATTGGGAGCGTTCGGAGAAATCGGATGCTGTGAAACCTGAACCCATCATACGGCCAGAGCCGGAAATCGTGTGGCGACGAAACGCTTGCGCCGTAGGCGCAAAGGATGTTAGCCCCGCGCTTTAGCGTGGGGATTGCGACATGGCACAGATTTCGGATTCCCGTAGGGACGGCGCCTCCATCGACTGATAAACACAAAGACTGCAGCTGACGGTTGACAGCCGAAAGCTAAAGGATGCCTCACTTCCGCTTCCACCGCACGCCGTCTTTCGAGTCCTCGATGACCACGCCCTTTTCCGCCAGATCATTGCGGATCTGGTCGGCGCGCGCAAAGTTGCGCGCCTTCTTGGCCGCCGTCCGCTCGGCCACCAGCACCTCGATCGCCTCGTCCGTCAGCGATTGCGCCGCCACCAGCTCCGGCGCTACCTCCGCCATCCGTCCGGTTTCTTCGGCCCACACAAGCGCCCGCCGCGTCACCTCCGCGTCACGATCTTCGATCACGTCGAACACTCGATCGAAGTCCCCGAGCACCGGCAGAATCGCATCGCGATCTTGTGAAAAAAACTGCCCCTGGTCAATCGCTGTATTCCCCGCTCGAACCAGCTCAAAAATGGGCGCCAGCGCATCCGCCGTGTTCAAATCGTCGTTCAGCGCGGCTGTAAATTCTTCCCGCGCTTTCTTCGCCGCCTCCTGGATGGTGGAATTCTCTCCCGTATCAAACTTTCCCTCCGTCAGCCGCGCCTTGAAAGTCCGCAGCCGGTCGATCGCATTCGTAGCATCGACGAGACTATCGAAAGTAAAGTTGAACTGCCGCCGGTACGGCACCGCGATCAGCGCCAGCCGGATCGCCGACGCCTTGAATCCCTTCAGCAGCAGATCGCGCGGCGTGTAGAAGTTGCCTTCGCTCTTCGACATCTTCCGCCCGTCCACCAGCAAAAACCGCACGTGCATCCAATGCCGTGCAAACGCCTTGTGTGTCGCGGTCTCGCTCTGCGCAATCTCGTTTTCGTGGTGCGGAAACATCAGGTCCTCGCCGCCCGCATGCAGGTCCAGCGTCTCACCTAGGTATTCCATCGCCATCGCCGAGCACTCGATGTGCCAACCTGGCCGCCCTCTCCCGATCGCCGATTCCCACGCGGTTTCGCCCGGCTTGGCCGCCTTCCACAAAGCAAAATCCCGCGCCGAGTCCTTCTCGTACTCGTCCACGTCCACGCGCGCGCCGTCTTCCATGCCGCTCAGGTCCTTCTTGCTTAGCTTGCCGTATTCAGGGAAAGCCTTCAGCCGGAAGTACCACGAACCGTCTTCTGCCTTATATGCTGCCCCAGCCGCCGCCAGCTTTTCCACCAGGCTCACCATCTGCGGAATGTGCTCAGTTGCCCGCGCCACCTGCTCCGGGCGCTCAATGCGCAGCGATTCCATGTCCTCAAAGAACGCCGCCACGTAGCGCGCCGTATATTCCCCAATCGGAATCCCTGCCTCGATCGAGTTGCGAATGATCTTGTCGTCCACGTCCGTAATGTTCATCACGTGGTGAACATGCACGCCACTCAGCCGCAGAAAGCGGCGCAGAACATCGACTTGCAAGAACGTCCTGAAGTTCCCGATGTGGCCATAGTCGTAGACCGTCGGCCCGCACGCATACATCCGCAGCGCCTTGCCGTCGGAAGGCTCAAGCGGATCAATTTGTCCCGTCAGGGTATTAAACAGGCGGAGGGTCATCGCTTCGGCGGCCGGTGATGGCCAAAATCGAACACTGCCCCGCTCATGTTGGAGCGCCGCGAGTGTTCAACCCGGCTTAAACGCTTGATCATGAATCCGTGGCAGCCAGGTTCGATTGTAGCAGCGCGTCTCCGCGCTCTTTGAAATCACTCGTACCCATCTCCACCAATCTCAACGATGGGTGCCCCACCCTCGCGGCGCCTTCGTTCTTGCCGCTAGGGTGGGATAAAACGAACCCGCAACTCATCCGAACGCCGCAGCCAAGCCGGGCACCCCCTGTCTCGATTCTGAGACCGGGGAAAGCACTCCCATAGATCCAGCGCGAAAAAGCTAAAGGCTAAGAGCTAAAAGCCGAGAGCTGTACTCAGCTCATCACCGCCGCAATGCCCACTGCCCCCAGCAGCAACAACAGCCACCATCCAAAGACCGCGATGTAGCCTGAGCTCCGCTTCGTTCCTGCAACGATGGCGACGCCGATGCTGAGCAACACCAGTCTCCAGATCGTAATCCCATCCACCCAGCTCGCCAGCGTGTACAGCGCCTTATTCGTCTCCACGGGATCAAGAAAGACTCCCAGATTCGTGGGTGAAAAGTTCTTGATGTTGAACGATTCGGGCGCCTCGCCCGAAAAGATCACGATCGTCCCCAGAATCGTCCTGAAAATCTCCGGCAGCCAAGCGTAGTATGAAACAGCAAAAATATCAGCAAACTTTGCCTTGCCGCCAAACCCAAAATTGATGGTCGCCATAAGGATGAGCGAAAAAACCGCTACCACTCCCATGGCAATCACTGGGCCGCCCAGAAATGCCGCCTCCGTCACCACAGTCGTGATCTTGGCGCCCATCGCGCGCTGCTCCGGTGTTGCGTTTGCCATCCGTTCCTGGGCCTTGGGGTCCATCCGTATCTGGTTGTCAATCGCCTGCTGGACCCCGACTTTTTGCATCATCGCGAAGAAAAAGATGTACGTGAAGATCGCTCCAATGATCAGCGGCAGCCACCAGCTCTTGTTTCCGCGCTTGATATCCTCGAATGTCTTCGATGGCGCCGCAAATGTATTCGTCACGCGCTGCATCTGCGTCAATCCTGTTCCCTCAGCCGACGCTTCGCCCACGGGTTGAACTCCCATATCGCTCATGATCCCGCCTTTCCTCGATTGCGATTGAAAGAATGCAATGATTCCGCTCGCCCGCGATTGTACCCCGCGCAGGCGTCTGCAATCGAATGAATTCTTACGAGGACCGTTCGTCGATTCGAATCGCAGATGCAGGAGTTGAAGAGTGCGGTCCGATAGGCCGAAGATTCATCTCCGGCATCGGGTCTTTGAGCGATCCGCGCAACCCGCCAGCTACTCGCCCTGCGCCTCAACCACCGGCTCGGCCGTCCGCCGCCGGCTCACAACCGGCTTTGTGGGCGTAGCCGGCCCCATATTCTCTGCTGGCGCATAGCTCTTGTACACGGTGATGTGGAAACACGCCTGCTTGAACTCCTCTTCCACATCGATCTTTCCAGTCGATTCGAGACTTGCCAACTGCTTCCGCATCCATGCCATCTCAGCCCGGCTCAGGCCCTTCTTGGCAATATCGACTGTTGCCCCGGTCAGGTGCGGGCTCACCAGGTCGCCTTCAGCCGGCGCCGCATTCCCATTCGTCCGCATCAACTTCCGCTGGTATTCAACGGTCCGCACCGCCGAGCTCACCTCAATCGACCGATGAAACGTCGCATCGTGCGCCTTCGCCAGGTCGGCTAAGAACTTCGCCGTCCACGGCCTGCAATAGCGATGGTTCTCCTCGAGATCGGGATTCACAGTCAGCGCGTTCGAAATCGGAATCGGCACCAGCAGCTTATCGGCGATGCGCGCTGCCAGGTCGGCCTCGTCCTCGATCCGCTCCAGACCTTCGGCTTCTAGCCGATCGTTTTGCCGCTCTAGTGATGCAAGCGACCCCCGGAGTGACGCCGGCATCCCGCTCCTCGGAATCACCAGCGAAGCGATAGCGCTCTTTGTCCTCGCACCTGTCGGAGCTGCAGCCTCACCGCTTTCGCGCGGAACGGCTGCGCTGGTCTCGTCGCCGTCCACTGTCGCCCCGCCGGCGTTTCTCACCGCTGCATTTCCTGCATCGTCACTCGGCGCCATTCGCTCATCCGGCTCCGCCTGCCCGGACTCAGGTGCCGAATAATCATCCGTCGCATCGCTCGTTTCAGCATCGCGCGTCGGCCGGCCTTCTTCCGATCGCCAACTTGCCCGTTCCAGCCTTACGCTTCGCGTCGAGCGTCGGCGTACCGTACGCACCAGACGGCGCGGCAACCGTGCACCTGCACGTTGTCTAAGGATCGCCAGCCCTGCGGCGCGCCCCGCCTCATCCGGCGTGAGCCTCCTTCGGGCCGGATTCAAAATCGCGTGACCGCTGGACTGGTTGCCCGCGCCAGCATACTGCGCTGTTCGATGCGCCGCGTGCGTTCTCGCCGGCGCGCCCAGCCTCCGCGGCGTTTTTGTCGGTTGGCTTGTCTGGGCGGAGATCGTTTGGGCGCTAAGCGCGCTGGCCATAGCCAGCACGGCAAGCGCAACCGCCATTAGTGCGGTGCGTCGCATGAGGGGGAGTGCGGACAATCGAGAGCTTCTCCAGTCTACTTCCATCCGCATTCTCATCCGAGTGCCTTCGCGGATTCGGGTTTGTCTGATAATTGGACGCGCAGGCAACTCCGGCGGCTCACAATGGCTCTCTTCGGTCTCAATTCGCGGGAGCTCTGCGGCGCTCATGGTCTCGCATCCGGCGGCGCGGCCTGCTCGCCGCCGATTGGCACGATCGGTCTTGCCGGCGGCTTCAATGCGAAGCCCTTCTGAATCAGCACAAACCCCGCCTGCGGTAACTCCGCCTGCAGCAGTTGATTCTCGGGCCCTGAAAACAACTCCGTGTTCGCGCCATCAATCGTCGCTTCCAGATGATGAACGGCGATCGCTTTCCCGTCCAGCGTGCCCACTTGGTCGGGATAAGTCGCCAGCCGTACCGGCTCAATCGACCCTGCTTCCTTCGGCAAAATCACCCAGAGGTCGCGGCTGTTCTGCGCCACTCCCAGTGCCAGTAACGTCTCCAGTGCACCCGGGTCAAAGTCCGGCAGGAACACGGCTCCCGGGTGCGCATCCAGTTGCGTCGTCGTGCTCTTTCCGTTCGCTGAGATAGTCAAAAGGACCTGCGCTGCGTCGGGCGCTGCCACCACGCTCACCGCTTCGCCGTTCACAGTGGCGCTCAGCATCACATGCTTTAGCTGATTGCCCGCGCCTAGTTGCTCGTTCTTCGACAGAGCGTAGTCCAGCCCCTGCATCGCGACCTTCACCAGCGAGGTCGAGTCGTAGCCGTCCTTCGCTGCCGTGAACTGGAAGCTCGCCGAACCTACCGCCTGGCCGTTCTGCGCAATCTCAAAGCTGCCGGATTGAGCCGCACCCACGGCGGTGAATCCAACCAAGACCAATAAAAGAACTCCCGCAAGCGGGAAAACCTTCAATCGATGCACGAGTGTTCCTAACTCCCTACCCGAATTAGACCCTCTTCTGTGGAAAGGGTTGCGACCATAGAGCCCGGCTTGCCTGCCTGCCATCCCATTAACTTGCGGGTGCCCCTGGTCTGGATTTTCAGACCAGGGATTCGCACAACTCCATCGCACGCTCCTCCCGCCAACTTGCCAGATCGCTAGAGCACGCGGAGCCGTTCCAGCTCGCCTCTCAACGCCTCCGCACCCGTAAACCGAACGGCTCGCATCCCCGCTGCTACCGCGCCTTCCACATTCTCCTGCCGGTCGTCGATGAACAGCGTCCTCTGCGGATCAGAGCCCAGAATGTCCAGCGCTCTCCGGTAGATCGCCACATCCGGCTTCCGCAGCCCCACATAGCACGAGCTGAACGCGACCTTGAAATACCGCCGCAGTCCAAACTTTTGAAAGCGATATTCATTGGTCTCCCGCGCCTCGTTGTTCAGTGCGCCAATGAAATATCGATTGGCCGCCGAAAGCTCCGCCAGGATGCCGAGCGCCCCGTCCTCGAGCAGCTTTGACTGCGCCAGCATGAACTCGAAGAACTCGTTTCGCGAAAAACTCCGCGGCTCATAAAACACCGCCGCATCGAGATACTGGTTGCGATTGATCTTGTCGCTTTCCCACGCCGCATATACTTCCGCATTGCGGGCTTCGAGCTCCTTCGCGTCCAGCCCGAACTTCACTGCAGCGGCCGCCCGCTCGCCATGGTCCCACCCATTCGTCAGCAACACTCCGCCCACGTCGAACAGAATTACGTCGAAGGAGAGCATCGGCTCGCTCTTTCTCGCGCTACGCGCGTTTTTCTTGGGATTGAATTTCGCGCGAACGCGCGTCTGTCATTCCGAGGTCGTCGCGGCGACCGAGGGATCTGCGGCTGTATTTCCTCACTCCGCCATCACCACTAGCGGCGCTAACCCCGCCAGCTCCGCTGCTTTCTACTTCGCGTACTTCGCCTCGATCGCGAGCACTTTCTTGAACCGGCGTTCGAATCGCGGTTCCTGTACCTGGAACTTTGCTCCAACGAACGCGTGCACCAACTCAAATGCTAGGGCCGAGCCAATGATTCGTGCCCCCATCACCAGCACATTCATGTCGTCGTGCTCCACGCCCTGGTGCGCCGAATAGGTGTCGTGGCAAATCCCCGCGCGGATTCCCGGAATCTTGTTCGCCGCCACGCACACGCCTACACCTGACCCGCAAATTAAAATCCCCCGCGGAGCTACGCCCGACCTAATCGCCTCGCCTACCTTCTCCGCATAATCGGGATAATCGTCCTCGGGTTCGCACCTGAAGGCGCCCAGGTCGATGACCTCATGCCCCGCCGCAACAAGGTTCGCACGCACTTCTTCCTTCAACGTAAATCCCGCATGATCCGATGCCATCACAAGTTTCAACTTGTCTTTCCTTTCCATCTGGCGAGTCGGCCCGGTCCCTCATTGAGTTTCAGCCAACTAAATGGGTCATCCTCGCATCAAGCCGCTAACTCGCTAACTCGCTAACTCGCTAACTCGCTAACTCGCTAACTCGCTA
>CAZHOO010000011.1:0-69062 GCA_964533905.1 uncultured Occallatibacter sp.
TCGACTATAGCGGCGTGGTCATGAATGAAGACCACTTTCACACCGTCGGCCTGCCTGACGCCGCCGTCCGCGAAAGCCGCGACCGCGTGCGCGCCGCGATCAAGAATTCCGGTTACACCATCCCGCCCACGTTTATCACCATCAATCTCGCGCCTGCCGATCTAAAAAAAGAAGGTTCAGGCTTCGATCTTCCGATCGCCGTCAGCATTCTTGGAGCCTACGGCGCCCTGCACTCCAACGACCTCAGCCGCTTTCTCATGGTCGGCGAGCTCGGTCTCGATGGCGGCGTGCGCCCCATCCCCGGCATGTTGCCCGTCGCGATCCTGGCCCGCGAAAAAGGAATCGCGAATCTCATTCTGCCCGCTGCGAACGCTGCCGAAGCCGCGGTCGTCGAAGGCGTCAACGTTTATCCCGTCTCCTCTCTTCTCGATGTGCTCGATCTGCTCAACACCTCGGTCGTCGGCGTCATTCAGCGTGAGCCTTTCCGAATCGCCACCCAGGATCTCCTCGGAAAGCTCGAAGAGTTTACGGTCGACTTTCACGATGTCCGCGGCCAGCAAACCGCCAAGCGCGCTCTTGAAGTAGCCGCAGCCGGAAGTCACAACATTCTCATGATCGGCCCGCCGGGTTCTGGCAAAACCATGCTCGCCAAGCGCCTGCCTTCGATCCTCGCCCCGCTTACCTTCGAGGAAGCGCTAGAGACCACGAAGATTCACTCCGTCGCCGGCGTCCTCGAACCTGGCGCGGGCCTTGTCACGCAGCGGCCCTTTCGCTCGCCCCACCACACCATCTCCGATGCCGGCCTCATTGGCGGCGGCATGGTGCCCCGGCCCGGCGAGGTTTCGCTCGCGCACAATGGCCTTCTCTTTCTTGACGAGCTGCCGGAGTTTCCCCGCAACGTTCTCGAAGTGATGCGCCAGCCGCTTGAGGAACACACCGTCACCATCGCGCGCGCGTCGATGACCCTGAGCTTTCCCGCGCGCTTCATGCTTGCTGCCGCCATGAATCCATGTCCCTGCGGCTATTTCAATGACAAGTCGCGCGAGTGCACCTGCACTCTGCCCATGATTCAGCGCTACGTGGCCAAAATCTCCGGCCCCTTGCTCGACCGTATCGACATCCACATTGAAGTTCCGGCCGTTCAATATAAGGAGCTGCGCGGCGGCGCGGCAGCGGAAGGCTCGGCCCAGATTCGCACCCGCGTCATGGCCGCCAGGGCGCGTCAACGCGAGCGCTTCTCCAAAGCGAAAGAAAAAATCTACGCAAACGCCCAGATGACCACGCGTCAGATTCGTGCTCACTGCGAGTTGAGCCCGGACGCCGAACGCCTCCTTGAGCGCGCCATGCAGCAGCAGGGCCTCACAGCCCGCGCCCACGATCGCATTCTCAAAGTCGCGCGCACTATCGCCGACCTCGAAGGGGCTGAAAACCTCTCCGTGGGCCACCTCGCCGAAGCCATCCAATATCGAACCCTCGACCGCACCTACTGGGCGTGATCCCAAGAAAGCCTTATAAGCGCCAAGTGAAACTTGGGAGTAGACAAATCATCCACTTGACCTCCAGCGCAGTTACATACATACTGGTTGGTATGTTGCTAGCGCCGAAAAAGCCGCAACGCAGGGCGCCAAGGCTGCGCGATCCTGACGGCACGCGACAACGCCTATTGAAGTCGGCGTTTCGCGAGGTTTACCGATACGGATTCCAGAGCGCCGGGATCGATACGATTCTCGCCGCCACCAACGTCACCAAAGGAGCGCTCTACTACCACTTCGAGAACAAAGAAGCTCTGGGCCACGCCATCATCGAGGAGGTCGTCGCAGAAATCACCAACGACCGATGGTTACGCCCTCTGCGGCGGAGCAAAGACAAGAACCCTATCGATGCTTTGATCGCAATCGTACTGGCGATACCGGCTCAGCCAGGAGATGTAAAGCGCGGTTGCCCCTTGGTCAATTTGACGCAGGAGATGTCTCAGCTCAACGAACAATTCCGAAAGCAATTGGAGAGAATCTTCAATGCCTGGCAGGAAGGCATCGCGACTGCTTTGCGAGAGGGGCAGTTTGCTGGAACAGTCCGCCGCGACCTGGTTCCGGAAGAGACCGCGAGCTTTTTGATCGCGTTGGTCGAAGGTTACGAAGTGCTGGCGAAGAACGCTCAGGACGCGAAGGTGTGGAATATGGGGATCAGAAACATCGTAGAGTGGCTGCGGTCTTTGCGCCCGCCAGGCAACCGGAAACGGAGCTGAACGGATGTTGTCATCTAGACCGAACTTGAAGCATACCAACCAGTCTGTACTCACTAGGCACACCCCGCTACGTGCAAGCTCGGGATGCCAGTGCGGGTGACCTTCGAAAGACTCACCACGGCCCAGAGGCCACCAACCCAAGATACTGGAGGAGGAGAATGGACATGACAAGAATCGGGGTATCACGGCGGAAGGCGCTGGAAGCGGGATTTTGCGTGCTGGCTGGAGCGGCGGGACTCTTAGCGGCGGGAAGCGCGCCCGCAGGAGGGGAGTCGAACACGGCAACCGAAGAAATCGTGCGGAAATGGTATAAGGCATGGGTGGACAAGGACGAAGGCCAATTCGAGGACCTAATGACGGACAACTTTACCTTCACTAGCGCGGCCGGCGATGACCACATTAGTCGGAGCACTTTCAAAACACAATGCTGGGATACGCAGGCAAAGCTTATCGAGCGATCCGACCTGGAGCGAGTGATGGTCGGTGGCAACGAGGCGTTTGTGAAGTATCTTTGCCACACGACGAACGGTAAATCATTTCGAAACGTGGAATATCTCCGGATCAGCGATAGCAAGTTGGAGGCCCTTGAGTGCTATTTCGGCGCACAGTCCAACTTCCCGTCCGCGGTAAGCGCTGGGCAGAGGTAGCCCCAAGGTCAATCGAACCAGGTGCAAAGGACGAATACGTCCAGAATCGCGGTCACGTCAGGCTAAGTTCAATCAGTTGCTCAGTCCGCCCGGGCTGCCTTGTATTGGCGGTCCGGCTCGGGCCCCAAAGCCTATCTTGCCCGATCTAACCGCCGCAATGCGATTCATTTACGGCGCTGGCGCTGCAATACCTGCTCTCCCACTCACCCATCCGCGTCATTACCTTGGAATTGGAATCGACTCTGCACCCCAATCCCCTCGCCGATATCCCGGCTAAGATACATTTCACGTCCGCAGTCGCTGAGCGGGGAGGCGCACTTGCAGGGAATTGCACTTCAATCCGGATGGGAGACCTTTCTTCTTGCAGCCCCAATCGTGGGTATGGTTCTGGTCGGTGTCTTCCGCCTCGATGAAATCGCGACCAACCAGGGCCGCCGCCGTCCCAGGCTCCCCGGCAACGACGAAAAAGGCCATGTGGTCACGAGCGATCCCGACGGAACGCCTTGGAACGAATCTGCAGCCGCACCTCACACCAGCGCCTGATTGACTCAGAAGGTTCACACCTCCGAACTCTGAGCCCGCTGCCAACAGCCTGTCCTTGTTTGTCATCATGAACCCGGTGTCTGTGTTTCATGCAAATCATTGAAAATAAATCTTTTGTCTAATGTCTAATCGGGCCCCGCCCGGCCACTCGCGAACCGGGTAAACGTTTGACAATTCACCCCAATTGACCCGAAATAACTATTGACCGCACCCCGGCTTGCATATACTCTCTTCATAGCCATCCATAAAGGGCAGGTTGCACATTGCGACCGGGTGTGCCCATCAGCCACTTCCAGCATCAAACCTTTGAGAGAAGGCTCTCTTGATGCCTTGGCTGCGTTCTTGAGCAGCGTTGGGGAACGGCCAGATAGGCGCCCGGGTGTCCGGCGCGCAAACTGCAGATCCGATACGGTATGGCATCCATTTCATGACGTTCAGCGGCCCCAAATGTTTTTTGAACTGTGGGCAGGCGAAGCGCGTCTAAAGGTGGGTAAGTTGCAATTTGGGGTAGCCCGCAATCTTGTTTGGTTTGTATTGGCTTCCCCTGTGCTGTGCTGGCGGGTCATTGGCTTTTTCCAGTGCAGCAATTTGAAAAAGAAGGAGATAGACAATGCGTTCCGATCTCGTTTTTAAGGCACTTTCTCATGTGTCCAATCGCTACCAGCTTTGTACGCTGGCGAGCAAGGCTACCCGCAAGCTCCACAAGCCGAATACACGGCTGCAAGACACCACAAACGAAGTTCTGTGCCGTTTTGAAGTGGCAAACCCCGAAGCAGAGACGCCCGAAGAGGCGCCCGCGATTCATCCGGTAGAAAGGCGCCGTGCAGCCTAAAGGTGCCTATCGCCAAGTTGTGCGCTTAGCAATGAGAATTGTTTTGAGCAGTCGATTCCGAGTGAGGCCATCTCTGTTTTCCGGCGCTCCGCAAATCCAAATGCGTTTTGAGTGCGACTTATGCGCCGGCTGAAGTTGCTGTAATCCGCACGGTACTTTCCTCAGGAGCACTTCCCGCTCCGCACCCCTCCCACACATCCCGTCCATTCGCAGGTAAACATGACCATCGCAGAACTGAAAGAAAAGAACATCACCGAACTGAGCCGCATCGCCCGTACCCTTGAAATTCCAGGGACCAGCGGCCTTCGCAAGCAGGATCTTATCTTCAAGATCCTCCAGGCGCAGAGCGAAAAAGAAGGCCACATCTTCGCCGAGGGAGTCCTTGAGATTCTCCCCGACGGCTACGGCTTCCTCCGCTCGCCCGACTACAACTACTTGCCCGGACCGGACGACATTTATGTGTCTCCATCCCAAATTCGCAAGTTCGATCTCAAAACCGGCGACTCCATCAGCGGCAACGTCCGCCCGCCTCACGAAGGCGAGAAATATTTCGCCCTTGTCAAGATCGAGGCCATCAACTTCGAGTCGCCTGAAGAAACGCGCAACAAAATCCTCTTTGACAATCTCACGCCTCTCTATCCGCAGGAGCGCATCAAGATGGAGACCACGCGCGAGGGCGTCAGCGGCCGCGTCATGGATCTCCTGACGCCCGTCGGCAAAGGCCAGCGCGGCTTGATCGTGGCCCCGCCTCGCACCGGCAAAACCATGCTGCTCCAGTCCATCGCCAACTCCGTGACAACGAACCATCCAGAAGTCGTGCTTATCGTCCTGCTCATCGACGAGCGCCCTGAGGAAGTCACCGACATGCAGCGCTCGGTCAAGGGCGAAGTCATCAGCTCCACATTCGACGAGCCCGCCGCCCGCCACGTGCAAGTGGCTGAGATGGTGATCGAGAAAGCCAAGCGCCTGGTCGAGCACAAGCGCGACGTCGTCATTCTTCTCGACTCCATCACGCGTCTTGCGCGCGCCTACAACACCATCGTTCCGCCCTCGGGCAAAGTCCTCTCCGGCGGTGTCGACTCCAATGCTCTTCAAAGGCCGAAGCGATTCTTCGGCGCGGCCCGCAATATTGAGGAAGGCGGCTCCCTCACCATCATCGCCACCGCCCTCGTTGACACTGGCTCACGCATGGACGAAGTCATCTTCGAGGAGTTCAAGGGCACCGGCAACATGGAAATCATTCTCGACCGCAAGCTCGTCGACAAGCGCGTCTTCCCGGCCATCGACATTCAGCGCTCCGGCACGCGCAAGGAAGAGCTGCTTATTCCGAAGGAAGACCTCCAGCGCGTCTTCATCCTTCGCCGCGTACTCAACCCGCTTTCGCCGGTCGAAGCCATGGAGCTTTTGATCAGCCGCCTTGAGAAAGTGCGCAACAACGCCGAATTCCTCGCCAACATGAACCAGCTGTAAGCAGCATGCGCTTTCTTCATCGTCGCGCGAAATTTCGCTCAACCTTGCGAGTCGGCGCGGCGTTGCTTTCCGCGACGCTGCTTGGGCCAGCTTCGCTCTCGGCGTTTCCCGCAAAGGGTACGCCCGCTCCCGCGTTGAACTCTGTGCTGCTGCTGCAAGCCCCGTCGGGAACGCGGGCAGATTGGGCTAGCCTGAAGGGCAAAGTTGTGGTTCTCGAGTTCTGGGCCACATGGTGCGCTCCGTGTGTCGAGAGCATTCCGCACCTTAACCAGCTCGTGGCGTCGCTCGACCCGGCGAAGTTTCAATTCATTTCGATTGATGATGAAGACCCGAAGATCGTACGGGCATTTCTCGCCAGGAAACATATGTCTGGATGGGTGGGCACCGACACGTCGAGCGCGGTCTTCGCGGGCTACGAAGTGAAGTCGAGGCCGACAACGATTGTCGTCGATGCCAACGGACGAATTGTCGCAGCAACTGTGCTCGATTCGTTGAATGCCGCCGATCTTCAATCGGTAGCTGAAGGCAGAAGCGTCAGGTTCAAACCGGCGATGGAGATAACCGCATCGAGCAGCCCATCCGCCGCCGGTGCCGCAACGCGTCCTCTGTTTGCCGTGTCACTCAGCAATGCAGCGCCCGATGAAAAGTTCTCGACAATACGGCATCCGCCTACCGGAACAGACATCCTTGGGGCCGATGCAGACTACCTTTTCACTGAAGCATATAGTCCTGTAACGAACCGGCTCGTCTTGAAGTGCACGTTGCCGGACGGGCGCTACGACCTCCGCACGGAGTTTGTCGGCGTGCCTGATTCCGTAACCACTTCGGTCATCCAGGAAGCCATCCTCTCCGGGCTGCGTTTGCGAGTTCAGCCGAAGACCGTGACAACGAATGCGTACATTCTCAGGGCGACTAGCGCAAGCAAGAAACTTCTAACTCCATCATCTTTCACAGGCAAGCAGCTGCGAGGCTACTTTAACGGAGGCCTCAGGATTATGAACGGGACGATGGACGATCTTGCATATGAGCTGGCAACGGGCCTCGAAAATCCAGTGGTCAACGACACCGGCTTGGATGGCAAATTTGACGTGCAACTCAAGTTCAAGGAAAGAGATCCCGATAGCGTCAAAGCTGCGCTCAAAACCGTGCTCGGAATGGAGCTTGTCCAGGGAAGCCAGCAGATGTCACTTACGGTGCTCGAAGTGAGTAAACAGGAAGAGGCCGAACCGGACGAAACAACGAAAACGCAATCACAGAATCCCTAGGCGGATATAGATTAGGCAGGCGGCCACCGAAAGGCAGAGATTCTGCCATTTTCATATTTGGAAGGCGATGTCGATTTTCCTGCGCGAAGGAGCCGTTTCCTGCCCGCTCTTTCACGAAATTCCCGACGCTGGTAAACTAGATGAGTTGTGGGGCTGTAGCTCAGCTGGGAGAGCGCCTCGTTCGCAACGAGGAGGCCAGCGGTTCGATCCCGCTCAGCTCCACCAAATCAATCAATAATTCAGATGGGCCGAGCGTTCACGGGGCGAACGTTTGAGTCTTGGCTCGTGTCATCACCTGCCATTTCGCTGGTTCTGGCAAGGGTTTTGATCGTTGTTCGGTCGGCTTCCATGCGGACGTGACTGTACCGCTCAAGCATCTTGCGGCTGGACCTGCTTCCAAAATTGATGACCAGTCGGCGCGCGATCGGATCGTGAATAGAAAAACCCCGGCATCACCCTTTCAGGTATTCTTTCAGCTGTCTGCTGGATTGCCAATTCCGAAGACTGGGGTGGAAGACAACTGATGAGCACCTGCCATCCAAGAATCAGTATGCTGATGCCCGTCTACAACGGAAGCAAATATCTAAGGAAGACGCTCGATTCGATACGTGCCCAAACCTTTCCCGAATACGAGGTTCTCTGCGTCAACGACTGCTCCTCCGATGACAGTTTAGCGATTCTCGAGGAGTATATGGCGATCGACCCGAGAATTCGCGTGCTCTCCACCACCACTAATCTAGGCATCGCTCCAAAGGTGGTGAATTGGGCCATCCCTTACATGCGCGGAGACTATTTTGTCTATACATCGCAGGACGACCTCTTCTCTCCGGATTATCTTCAGGCGATGCTAGAGACGGCAGTGAGCACCGGCGCAGAAGCAGTTATCCCTGACATGGTGTTCTTCTATGAGTCAGAACCGGAAAGAAACACAACCGTTACGGCGCCCGACGGAGATAAGAGCAGGGTCCTGACAAACCGCGAAGCGGTGACGCTGTCACTGGATTGGAGAATACCCGGGGTTGCGATGTTCGCGGCGAGGCTGCTTAAAGAGATCAATTGCTACGACTTTGCAATGAATGCCGGCGAGTACACGACTAAGGTCTTCCTCTTTAATTGCAATAAAGTTGTCTTTTCCGGCGGGACGTTTTATTACCGACAGGATAATCCCGCGGCGATCACGAAGAAGCTCAGCCCGGGAACGTTTGATTATCCTTACACGGATTTCAGGTTGTTCGAGTTCTTGCGAGATCATGAATTTCCTCGCAGCGTTCAGGAATTAGTTCTTTTCAGATCGATTGACACTTTGTCAGATTTGGCAGATTTCCTGAATACGTACCGCGTTAGCCGGTCGGCGCGCCGTGAGAGCGGCAACTCCTTGGACATCCGCGAAGCGGAGCGTCGGTTGAGGAGGTGCTTCGATGCTCTGCGGAAGAGCAACATCTCAGTCCAGCTTTCTGGAAATGGATCAGCGAGAGCGCGTCGAGTAAGAATAATGTTGGCCAGTTACGGATTGTTCCAATCGATCTCCCTTTTCACTGTTATCGCGCGAGCTGCGAAGTTCAAATTGCGATTAGTCGCTTCGCGACAATCCGCTCACTTGGCCGACTCCGGTCGATAGCGTCACGCTGTCCGCTGAAGGTCTCCGCAGCGAACAAGTACGGCGCGGCTGCCTCAGGAACGAGAACGGAAGAGCTGGAAATCTCATCGCGCGGTCCAAATGTTGATTGATTCGAAGCGCTCAGAAACCGCGCGCGCCGTCTCGCCGAGGAGGCCAGCGGTTCGATCTCGCTCAGCTTAAGGGCTCCGGCTCGACGGGCCGTTGTCTGGGCGAAGGCTATCGCGCCGAAGCTTTTCCGAAGGCACACCCCTTAATGCGCTGATCGCTGAATGCCGACTGCTGAGAGCTGTTTCCCTAGCTGAACAAATCCTTCATCTTCTCCATCAGTCCCGGTGACGTCGGCTTGTTGTCCACTGCCATCGTCTCCGCCAGCTTGGCCACCAGCTCGCGCTGCGCTCGATTCAGCTTGCGCGGAATCTGCACCAGGACCTTCACAATCAGGTCGCCTTTCCCTCTTTCATTCAGGTAGGGAAATCCGCGCCCGCGCACATGCAGCTCTTTGCCGCTCTGCGTGCCTTCGGGAATCTTGATGTTCACCGGACCGTCGATCCCGGGAATCTCAAACTCCGCTCCCATGGCCGCCTGCGGAAAGCTGATCGGCAACACGCAATGCAGATCCGCGCCGTGGCGCTCAAAGTAGTCGTGCGCCCGGATCGAAAGAATCACGTACAGGTCGCCCTTCGGTCCACCCACGCGGCCCACGTCGCCTTCGCCGCCATACCGGATGCGCGTTCCTTCTTCCACGCCCGGTGGAACTTTCACGTTCAGCTTGACCTCTGCGGTCTTGCGTCCTTCGCCACGGCACGCCGTGCAAGGATCGCTGATCACCGTACCCGTCCCAGCGCATGCGACGCACGTCCGGGCCACCGAAAAAAATCCCTGCTGATAGCGCAGCTGCCCGCGGCCCTGGCAATGGCTGCACACGCTCGGTCCGTGGCCTGACGCGCCTCCCTTTCCGCTGCATACCGTGCACGTCTCCAGCCGCCGGATCTTTACTTCTTTCTCGGTGCCGAAAAACGCAGCTTCAAAATCGATCGTCATGTCAAAGCGCAGGTCGTCGCCACGCTGTGTCCGCGAACCGCGTGCCCCTCCGCCTTGCGCGCCGCCCATCGAGAACATTTCGCCAAACAAATCACCAAAAATGTCGCCCAGGTCCACGCCGCCTGCAAACGGGTTGCCACTGAATCCCTGCGCGCCCAGCCCCGCATGACCAAAGCGGTCGTAGGCCGCGCGCTTGTCGGCATCGCCCAGCACCTGGTAGGCCTCGCTGGCCTCTTTGAATTTTTCCTCGGCTGCGTGGTCGCCGGGATTCCGGTCGGGATGGTATTTCAGCGCCTGTTTCCGGTATGCGCTCTTCAGCTCTTGGTCTGAGCAGTCGCGCGAGACGCCCAGAACCTCGTAATAATCCGCTTTGCTCACTCTTGTATTAGAACCCATTGTTCCCTTCAGTCGTTATCGACTCTAAGCCTCGAGCCGTCGTTCTTCGCATCGCCTCAACCGCTCGCTCTCCCTCAATGCAGCTAAGAGCTAACAGCTAACGGCTGCTTCACTCATCCACTTGCTTCGCATTGTGAGCCACTCGCACCAGCGCCGGCCGCAGCAGCCGCTCGCGGATCTTGTATCCCCGGCGAACTTCCTCGGCCACATGCTGATCCGGTACGTCGTCCCGCTCCACCGTCCCCAGCGCTTCATGAAAGCGTGGATCGAAAGCCTCGCCCACCGTGGGCACCACCTTCACCTGCATCTTCTCCAGAATTTCTTCCATCTGCTTCATGATCAGGCTCACGCCCGACCGCAACTGCTCCGCCGATCCCTTTGCCTTCAGTGCCAGCTCAAGATTGTCCAGCACCGGCAAAAACTGTTCCGCCGCGGCGCCCGTCGCATACTCGCGATAATCGGCACGCTCCCGCTCCGCGCGTTTGCGCGCGTTTTCAAACTCTGCTTGCAGCCTTGCCAGCCGATCCAGCAACTTGTCGCGCTCCGCTTTCAACTGGCCAAACTCGGTCTGTCCGGCCGCCTCTTCCCGGGCTCCTGTCTCCGCCAGCTTAGTCTCCGCATCCAGTTCTTCCTCGGCCGTTGGCGCCGGCAGCTCTGTCGATGGATCGAGCCGTGTCTCGTGCTCTTCAAGCGCCGGGGCGTCCACCTCAGTTAAATTTGTTTTCTGCTTCCACATGGTTCAGCACATTCTCCCAAAAATCTTTCGATCTTCTTATTGGATGATTCATTTCGCGCCCAGCTGCAAGCTTTGCGTGGCGGTACCAGGATTTACCGAGCTTCTTGCCTGGTCACCGCCTGAATGCTCGTATTTACGCCGTAGGAACGTCCAAAATTCGCTCGGAAAGTCGCGCGATGTAGCTCACCGCCTGGATCATTTCCTGATATTGAATGCGCGTGGGCGCGATCACCGCTACGGTCCCCAGATTCCCGCCGCCCAGCCGCGCGGGTGCGCCAATCAGCACCAGGTCTTGCATGGCCGGAGAAGCCTCATCGAGTCCCACCACTACGCGGACTTCCTGCTCGCGGCCGTCCACGTAGGCGTTCAGCAATTCCACCAGCTGTTGCTTGGCCTCCACGGCCAGTAGCATCTGCCGCAGCCGCTCCCGGTCCTGTTCGGCCGTGATCAGGTTCGCGATCCCGTCCACAAAAATGGTCACGCTGCTTTCGCCCGCGGCCAGCGCGCCCTTGCGGCATAGTTCTTCAACCGATGTCAGCAACGCCCGATATGCTTCGCGCTCCATCTCCGCGCGTCGAGCCACCTCGGCACGGATTCGCTCGATCGGCCAGCCGCGGAAATTCTCGTTCAAATAAGTTCCCGCCGTCTCCAAATCCACCGGCGTCATCTGCTGATCCACCGCCAGCACGCGATCCTGAACCGCGCCTGCCTGCGTCACCAGTACGGCCAGTACGCGCCCCGTCGACAGCCGCGAGAAATGAATGTGCTCCAGCACCTGTCCCGTAGTCGAACTCGCCAGCGCTACGCCCAGTCCGCTTGAAATCAGCGCCAGCACGTGCGATGTGCGCTCCAGGTAATCATTGCTGCTTGATACTCCGTTGTAGCTCTCTTCAATCTGCCCGCGGCGCGCCTCGCTCAAGGGCGACTCTGCGCGTCCGGCCATATTCGCACCGCCAAGGCCTGCGACTGCCCGCCCCGGCTGCGTGATCTGTTCCACGTAATATCGGAATGCGACCGCCGTGGGAACTCGGCCCGCGGATGTGTGCGGCTGCTCCAGCAGTCCCGCCTCGCCCAGCGACGCCATCACATTGCGCAGGGTTGCCGAGCTCAGCCCATCCCGGTCGGCAAAGAAATGCGCAACCGCTTGTGATGCCACCGGCTCGCCGGTTGCGATATAAAGCTCGATAATGGCCGTCAACACCAACCGCTCGCGCGGGCTCAGGCGCACATCCGGCATTTTCATGTCCGATCGCGGTCCGGGCCGACGGCGTTCCCTCGTCTCGCCGCCCGTCTCCGACGCTTCCCAGAAGCTGTTTGAATTCTGTTATTTACAGAGGAAACGAAACACGTTCCCACTCGTAATTCTATGGATTGCTGTAGGTCAATGTCAAGGCGAAGGAGTGTTATCGGGCTGATCGTAGTAACCGGTATTGGTACGCGCCGTGAGCCCTGGGCGGTCCATTCGCACCTTGAGTTCGTGATAGTCGTTTGGCCCATCTGCCGGCGGCGGCTCGAACGACAAACTGTAATAAATGCCCGCGTCCTGCATGCAGGTGTCGATCGCCGACGTCAAGTCATTGCTCGGCGCAAGTGCCAGGCCGCCGCTTTGTACGGCCAGCACTTTCAATCCCATGTCGGCGGCCTGCGCCTGCGAAACTCTTCTGACGCCCTTAAGATACCCACCATAAAGATAAGTTCCCCCGTCAGACGTACCGAGAGAGATGCTGTAGACATCCACGTGTGCCTCCCGCATCAGCGTCGAAAAGGCAACGATATTGCCGAACAGCTTTTTCTGTTGCTCGGTTGAAAAAGTGATGCCTGGCCCGTCCATCATCGGCCAGCCCGGGCCCACCCAAATCAACAGCTTGCGCCCCGGCCTGTTCTGCAGCATCTCGATCACTGCCGACATCATTTTGGTTGAGTATTCGAATCGCTCCAGATACCCCCAAACGCCGCCCTCGCGATTCTGCGCCCGCAGGCGGCTCTCGGTCGCTTCCAATTGTGCGGCGATTGCGTTGCCGTCCGTGCTCGCCTGCCGTTCGCCCACAACGGTTGTGTCTGTTAAAAAGTAAATCGACACCGGCGCTGAAAGCCGTCCGTCATTCTGGCTTAGATAGGCACCCACTTGCCGC
Source organism: uncultured Occallatibacter sp. (assembly GCA_964533905.1). GTDB lineage: Bacteria > Acidobacteriota > Terriglobia > Terriglobales > Acidobacteriaceae > Telmatobacter. The sequence continues at coordinate 12,926 of CAZHOO010000011.1, forward strand.
CGCGCATACGAAACCGATTCGAACGGCACATTCACCGTGTCGAACAGGATGACGACTTGGGTCTGCGGTTCTGCATCGTGCGCACCTGGCGCATGCGCCTCAAAGGAAAGAATTTTCTTCGGCTGATCGTTGTCAAGCACGGTGAAGTCCGTCAAGCTCAGTCCCGACACCGGTTTTCCCGCCTTGTCGGTCACCACGACGTCCAAATGCACGTTTCGATCGCGCGCCGCCGCATTTCCTACGCCCGTCGCCGGAGTTGCCGGCGCAGGAGCGACCTGCACTGCCCCCTGTCCGGCTCCCCTCGGCTGCTGTGCGATTGCTGCCGGCAGCGGAGTGCAAATCAGTACCACGTAGATTTGCCACAACCGATTCATTCGCTTGACTCCCAGCTCCTCAAAAACTCCGTTCCCTTCGAGGAGATTCATCATACTTTGATCTTCGTTCCACGATCATCTTTGTTACGAAAGGCACGCGAGACTCGGTATCTTCATCCAATTTAATGCTATTGTGGAACCCTCGGTCGGCGCGGCAACTGCAATCCGCGTCCAACTCATCGCAGTCGACGGATTTACTTATTCCTTGGGGGCCCCAATGATTCGAATGATCCGTTCCGCGCGCTTCAGTTTTACCCTCGGCATTGCAGCCACCCTGTTTTTCTCCACAGTTCTGCCGTCGGTTCGGGCGCAGTCTTCCGCGCCTCTCGATAAGCATGCGCGAAGAATCGAAAAGCGGCTCGCGAAATATCGCCAGGGCACATTTCTCGACTTTGCATTCCGCGACAGTTCTCAGACCTTTGGCTCTCTGGGCCAACTGTCCGATACTTCCTTCGTCTTCACCGATTCCGACAGCAACAAGACCCAGACGCACCTTTACTCGGATTTAGTGCATGTGAAAGCGGCGAGGGAATATATTGGCGAGGGCTCCGAGCCGCGACATCATGTTCGCCTGCTCGTCCCCGTAATCGTTGGCGCCGGCGTCGCAGCGGGCGCCATAGCGGCATACGAAGTCCTGCACTGAATCTCTCGGGCTGGGCCCTGAGGCGTGCTTTTTCGACCTGTCCAGGTCGCAATCGACTAATGATGATCGAAGCTGATCACGCGCACAAGTTGCCAACGCCCTGAAGCTTTGCTCCACACGTTGGTGAACTGCGCGGTTGCGTCCAGATGTTCCGAGCCATCTGCCTGCTTGGAATAAAACCGGTGCGTCCCCGCTTCGATTGCTCCGAAGCCAGGCGCCGCATTCACCACCAGCGTTCCATCCACTAGCTCGCGCCGCAGCATAATTCCTTCGGCACAACGGTTATGCATGGCCTCAAGATTGCTCGCGTAATCCTGTTTGCCTACATGATCGTGATAGAACTCGAGGTCGCTGCTCAGGAATGGTTTGTAGTTGTCGAAATCGCAAGTGCCGAATGCATCGAACATCTGCTTGTCCGCGTCGGAGATCTCTTGCAAGAGTTTGTCGTGCGGTAGCAGGCTGGGCGCGGGCTTCAAGTCCAGCGCCGCCTTCATCGAATTGCCGGTCGCGGTGCCTTCCAGGTGGTCTGCCGTTCCGTGCAGCTCGAAGGCGACCCCTCCCTGCACATCAACAGTGAATTGCAGCGAGCTGCCATTTACCTTCGCGTCTTTGAAAGGCATCTGGTGGTCGATCGTTGGACCTGCTGAGCCAGCGATCGTTTCTCCCTGCCTTTCGAGAACGACCACTGCGGTGTCGTGGCTGACGGTGCCATTGGGATTGGTCATCGCGAACGATCCGAACCATGTCCCCTCGAATGGATCTCCAGAATTCGACGCAACTGTTTGCGCGTGAACCCTGCTGATAGACACCACGAGGACGCAGTACAGCAGAAAGCGCGGGAAACGCATGAAGGACCTCCTTCACTCTCTACGCATCGAATCGAACCCCGGTTCCGCCAAATCGAAGACCAGTTCGATGCCGTCCGAGAAACCCCGCCGATGGTCGGCCGTCGCGGGCGTTTCGCACCATCCGCCTGATAAATTCGTTAATGGGGTTGCGCACTCTGGCAGCCCCGGTCGCGCACGAAAAGAGCCCATGTTCCATCCCACTGAAGATCTTCGTATCCAATGGACCAAAGTCGTTCTCCCTCCTGTCTTTCTTGAGGAAGAGCTTCCCGTCACTGAAGCCGCGTCATCCACCATCTACGACGCCCGCAGCGAGATCATCTCGATTCTCAAGAAAGAGGACGACCGTCTCCTCGTCCTCTCTGGTCCCTGTTCCATTCACGATCCCCAGGCCGCGCGCGAATATGCCGGTCTTCTCAAGGCCGCAATTGCGGAATTCGCCGCCGACCTGCGCATCGCGATGCGCGTCTACTTTGAAAAGCCCCGTACCACCATTGGCTGGAAGGGCCTCATCAATGATCCGCACCTCGACGGCACGTACAAAATCAACGATGGCCTTCGCATCGCGCGTCATCTTCTCATCGATCTTGCGGAAATGGGCGTCCCTACCGGAACCGAGTTCCTCGACATGATCTCGCCGCAGTACATCGCCGGCCTCGTCTCATGGGGAGCCATCGGCGCTCGCACAGCCGAGAGCCAGGTGCATCGCCAGCTCGTCTCCGGGGTGTCGTGTCCCGTCGGATTCAAGAACGCCACTTCAGGCGACGCGCAGGTGGCCGTTGACGCTATCGTTTCTGCCGCCTGTTCGCACACCTTTCTCGGCCACACGCATCATGGCCAGTCTGCCATCTTCGTTACCAAAGGCAATCCCGATTGCCATATCATCCTGCGCGGCGGCCGCAACTCCGTCAACTACACCGCCGATCGCGTTGCCGAAACCGCCGCCCTCATGCAGAAGGCCGGGATCGCGCCGCGCATCATGATCGACTTCAGCCATGCCAACAGCCAGAAAGATTATCGACGCCAATCCGCTGTCTGCCACGACGTTGCCGCCCAGGTCGCAGCGGGAAATCGCAACATCATCGGTGTCATGATTGAGAGCAATCTCGTCGCCGGCGCGCAAAAACTCGTTTCCGGACAGCCGCTCGTCTATGGCCAGAGCATCACCGACGCCTGTATCGACTGGAATGAGACTCGCGCGCTACTGGCTGAACTTGCCGCCGCAGTCCGCTCCCGCCGTGGCGCGAAATAGCTTGACGCAAAAGGGCCGGCGCCCACCTGCGCCAGCCCTTCACTTTTTCCTTCTTTCACTTCTTCACTCTTTGTTTCACGCCATCCCCATGACCACCGTGTGAGGGCTCATCGGAATCGGGCGTTCGGTAATTCCCGTGAACCCCGCCTCGTTGTACATCGCTTCGAGCTCTGAGAACGTATATGCGTCGCCGTCGGCAGTCGTGGTCAGCATCGTCATGGCAAAGGCCGCTGGCATCGCCGGCGATACACGATCCGGATTCGGCACAAACTCGAGCGTCGCCGCGCGTCCGCCCGGCTTCAGCGCCGCGCGGACCTTCTTCAGCAGGCCAATGTTCGTCCCCTTGTCAAAGTGGTGCAGAAAATTGGTCAGCAGCACCACGTCGTAGGGCTCACCAAACTCCACATCGAACGCGCTGCCCGGCAGCATGTCATAGCGGTCCTTGACGCCGGCCTTTTCCGCATTCTTCAGCGCCACGCGCAACACTGGAGCCCAATCCAGTCCCGTTACGCGCGCCTTCGGGTTCTGCTTTGCAATCTCGATCCCAAACAATCCGTGTCCCGCCGCAATATCCAACACGCGCATCGGCCCGCTCTGTCCTTCGAGTACCATCGCGCCGAGCGGTCCCGCCATCGGTCCCATCATGGGCGCCATATTCTCCGCGAACGAAACCCATAGGGGATTCTCCGGCTCAACCGACCCGCTACCGGGAAGATGTGTACGGCCTTTGCGAACAATTTCAGCCAGGTTCACATCGGCCTGCATGATTGCTTCCTCGCTTAGAAAATGCGCCACCGACGCCATGCAGGCAGGCGAGGCCGGATCGAGAAACGCTGCGCTCGACGGCGTGTGCTGGTAGTGGCCATTCTCTTTGGCCAGCACTCCATTGATCACCAGAAAATCGCAAAGGATCCGGATGCCGCGCTCCGATGCCGAACAATGCCGCGCGATCGACGCTGCATCTCCGGGCCCTTTGCCCACTGCTCTGAAAATGTCCAGATCGATGGCCGCCTTCAGCGCTGCGGTGCGTTGGTGCGCCTGCACCATATCGAAGACAATCCCCGGATTGGGCGGTGCCGCTTGAGAACCAGCAGACATAGAAAAACCTCCTCTTTTTACTCAGCGCGGGAATTGAATTTTGGGGAACCCGGAACTGGGCTCAGCAAGTCTATCACCTGCTGTCACGCCTGCCGCACCAGCCGCTGTCGCCGCGCCAGCGTACATTGAAAGGTTGTGCATTTCCTTTTCTCAATTTTCCGCCTGCGCCAAAAATCGCTTGTGCGCGCTGTTCTCCTCTCACTCGGCGCATTTGCCGCCAGCCTCCGCCTTGCCGGCTTTCCGCACATTCAGAATCTGCACGATTCCTGGTGGCAGATCCTCGCTTTGCTGGTTGCCGCCTGGGGGATGGCCGAGACGGCCCGCTGTCTGCAACGCAAATGGAGCCTTTACCACGCCGGCGTGCTCCTCCTCCTCTACGCCGACCTGATGATTCTCGCCACTATCGTGGTCCTGCTCGCCGTTTAATAACGGGCTGCACGGTGAACGCGGGTGGTGCACCCTACCCGCTTCACCGTGTAGCATGGCTGAGTGTTCAACCGGTTGTGTTTTGTTTGGCCAATTCTGGCAGTTGCTTTGCGCACCGGTTGAAACCGAAAGTTGCACGGAGGAAAGACATGCTGAAAGGCTTTAGAGATTTTATTCTTCGCGGTAACGTCGTCGACCTGGCAGTTGCCGTAATTATTGGCGCCGCATTCAACGCGATCATTACCTCCCTTGTGGCCGACGTATTGAATCCATTGATTGCTGCCACGGTTGGCAAGCCAGATTTCAGCGGCGTTATTCTGCACGTCGGCGGCGGGGCAATCAAAGTCGGCAACTTCTTCAACGCGGCCATCTCGTTCCTTATCGTGGCTCTGGTCGTGTATCTCTTCATCATTATGCCCATGAACGCGGTGCAGGCACGAATGAAGAAACCCGAGGCCGCGGCCACCACCAAGAACTGCCCGGAATGCCTGAGCGAGATTCCGTTGGCAGCCCGCCGCTGCGCACATTGTGCTCAGCCCGTCGCCTGATCAAGAGCTCCGCTCCCCTATAGGTCGGTTGCAATGAGTTTCCGTTTCGCGGTTGTCGTCATTGCCGGGGTTGTTGGATTCAGCTCGCATCCTTCGCCCGCGCAAGTGGTGCCGCAAGGCAGCTTCGGCTATGCCAATTTTGACGCGGAAGCAAGACTCGAAGAGAGCTTTCTCGCTGTGCCCGATCCCAAACTAGCCGGCGAGGATCTCAAGACTCTCACTGCCGAGCCGCATCTCGCCGCGACCCCCGAAGACTACAAAACCGCTGAATTCGTCGCGCGCAAGTTCCGCGCTGCTGGTCTTGACACGCAAATTGTTCCCTATCGCGTGCTTTTGGACTATCCCCAAGTCGTCCGCGTCGAGGCCTGGGACGAGGCCGGCCATCTCCTCATCGCCGGCCCTAATCGCGAGCACGTGAGCGGCGATCCCGATCAGGACGATCCGCGGATTGTCATGCCCTACAACAGCTCTTCGGGCTCCGGCGATGTAACCGGCCACGCCGTCTACGGAAACTACTGCCGCCCCGAAGACTTCGACGTCCTCGCCGCGCAGCATATTGACGTTCACGGCAACATCGTCGTCTGCCGCTACGGCTCAAACTTTCGTGGCGTCAAGGTTTATCTTGCCGAGCAGCACGGCGCTGCCGGCGTGCTCATCTACTCCGACCCGCAGGACGACGGCTACTACAAAGGCGACCCATATCCCGCGGGTCCCTGGCGTCCCGAGACCGGCGTACAGCGCGGCTCGGTCAATTACATCTTCCGGTATCCCGGCGATCCTGAAACTCCCGGCGTCGCTTCCACGCTCGACCTGCCTGACTCTGCCCGTCTAAAGAATGTCACCGGGCCCGACGGAGCCGATCCGCACATCATCTCCATCCCCCTCAGCTATCACGACGCCGCGCCTATTCTCCAAGCACTCAAAGGGCCGGGCGCTCCGCAAGGCTGGCAGGGAGCGCTGCCGTTCCGCTATCACCTGGGTCCCGACGGAGTGAAGGTACACCTCGTCTCCCAACAGGACTACCAGCGCCGCATCATCTGGGATGTCATCGGAAAAATCGAAGGCGCCACCGATCCTGACGCTTCCGTTATCGTCGGCAATCATCGCGACGCGTGGGTTTATGGCGCGGTAGATCCCTCCAGCGGTACCGCCGCCATGCTTGAGGCCGTTCGCGGCATCGGCGCTCTGCTCCAAAAGGGCTGGCGGCCTCGCCGCACAATCGTCTTTTGCAGTTGGGACGCCGAGGAAGAAGGCCTTGTCGGCTCAACGGAATGGGTTGAGCAGCAGGGCAACGCGCTCGATCATGCCGTTGCTTACTTCAACGTCGATGTCGCTGTCTCCGGCCCGAATTTCTCCGCTTCCGCCGTGTCGTCGCTCAAGGAATTCGTCCGCGATATTGCCCGTTCTGTTCCCAGCCCCGTCAACGGCTCCGTCTTTTCTCAATGGCATCTCAAGGCTCAAGGCGGCGACGGAGACGGAGAGAAGCATGAATCGAACACGCCACCCAGCGCGAGCGGCGAGGTTCATGTCGGCGATCTCGGCTCGGGATCGGACTACACACCTTTCCTGCAACACGCAGGCGTCCCCTCAACAGATATCGAGTCCGGCGGCCCCTACGGCGTTTATCACTCCACTTTCGACGACTTCGCCTGGTATACGCAGAACGCCGATCCCGATTTCGTCTACCTGCAGGAGATGGCGCGCGTTCTCGGTCTCGAAGCCATGCGCATGGCCGACGCCGACGCGCTGCCTTACGACTATGTCGCCTACGCACGAGATATCTCTGCCTACATCCAGGCGGCAAAGCGCAAGGCTGCTGACGCCGGCCTCGGCTCTCTCGACTTCGGTCCAGCTCAGGCCGCCGCATCTCGTTTTGCTGCTGCCGCCCAACGCGTCCACGCTCTCCAATCCGCCCCGTCTGGGGATCTGGCGCAGTTGAATCTCGCTCTCCGTCACGCGGAAACGGCATTGCTCTCCGATTCCGGCCTTCCCGGCCGGCCCTGGTATCGCCATACTATCTACGCCCCCGGCATGCTCACCGGCTACGCCGCCGTTGTCATACCGGGCGTGAATGAGTCCATTGACGCCCGCGACCCTACCGTCGCTGCCCAGCAACTCGTGGTGCTGACCCAAGCCCTCGATCGCGCAGAGGATGCGCTCAACACCGCGCGCTGAGGGTGGTCGCACAATTCGCCTGACCCTGCGACTCCCGCCAACTCCCTGATCCCGTAACCTCCGCCTCGTCAACACGCGAACTCGCCAGGCCCCAACCCGTTGTCTACGGTCGTTTTAGGAGTGGTTTCCTTCAGTGCACTCCGGAGTTGCATCCCGCCTGCCCCCGACAGGCCACGCCCTCCCACCGTCGGGGCATTTCCCATCGTCAATTCGCGGCGCTATCGTCCCTTCTAATGCTGACCGCGTTGATTGCATGCGCGGCAGCCGGTGCGGAGACTTCCCTTCATGATTGACTTGCTTCTTGCCTTGGCCTTCGTTGCGATGATTCTCTCGCCGCCCATTGTGGCGACACTCCATCGCGGCCGGTCCCGCAAGCGCAATCACTAGACGGGTGAGCTCCCAGGGGGCTCCAATGGTTGCCTTAGCGATCGAAATTGCTCTCGTCGCGGCTGGAATTCTGCCGCTCGTTGCCACCTCACTTCACCCGGTAAAAGCGTCTGAGCGTAGCTACTGCGGCCGGGCCGGAAACGCCCGCCGCGGCCAATAGCACTCTCCGTCTCCCTCGCCTCCCGGTCCGCCAGGAATCGGGGACTTTATCGCTCCGCTCCGTTTCAATTCCGCCCACCCCGGTCACACCTCCGTCCTATGTGATTTAAATCACCTCCAATTTGACCCCCCGCCCGTCACACTCGTATCGTTGAGGTGGATCAACTATGAAGGCTCAATATCAGTCTCTTCGCATCGGAATTGCCGTAGTCGTCATTTTGGGAACGGTTGCCTGGCTCGCTCTGACCGGGTACAGCTCGAATAAGAGCTACTACGTCACCATCTCCGAGCTGGGCACCATGGGCGATAAGGCCTATCACAGCAATCTCCGTGTTGAGGGCTTTGTCCAGCCAGGCTCCATTGAGCAGGTTGGAACCCACGTCGACTTCCTCCTGAACGAATACGAGAGCCACTCGCCAAAGGCCCCCAGCGGCCACCTCCTCAAGGTCACCTACAAGGGAACTGAGCCGCCGCCCGACACCTTCAAAGACGACGCGCAGGCGCTAGCTGAAGGCACCTACGGCCGCGATGGTGTCTTCCATGCCACGGTCCTCCAGGCCAAATGCGCCAGCAAATACGCTCCGCAGCAGCCCGGCGCCTCGCCTGCAAATCCCGCCACGCCGCCAGAATCCAAACCGAATACCGCGTCGGCGCCGGCTCCAGCACCCCCAGCCTCCTCCCAAACTGCCGCGAACTAAGCGAATGAACGCGAACGCCCCCGAAGCCGGCCGCACAATCCCACCGGCTCGGCCTGATCCCCTCCGGCCCGATCTCGCGCGACCCCGTAATGCGCAACTCGTCCAGGTGTCCAAGCTCTTTGGCAGCTTTGCTGCGCTCCGCCAGGTTTCTCTCACGCTCGAGCCCGGCCGCTGCTACGTTCTCCTCGGCGAGAACGGCGCGGGTAAATCCACGCTCCTCCGCATTCTCGCTGGCCTTCTTCGACCTACGCATGGCACGGTCAACGTCTTCGGCGAGTCTCAGCCCCACGAGGCCCGCGCCCGCATCGGCTACATGAGCCACTCGCCCATGCTTTACGACGAGCTGACGGCCGAGGAGAATCTGCGCTACTTCGCGAGTCTTTATCCAGGCCGTGCCTGCCTCACACCGGCTGAAGCGCTTCGCCAGGTGGGCCTTGACCCCGACCTCAAACGCCTGTTTGGCCAATACTCGCAGGGCATGCGCCAGCGCACCTCGCTCGCGCGCGTTCTGCTTTCGGTGCCCGAGCTGCTTTTGCTCGATGAGCCTTTCTCCAACATGGACGTCGAAAGCGCGCGCCAGATGGTCACGCTTCTCTCCGGCTTCCGCCAGTCCGATCGCACAATCGTCCTCACCACTCATCAGCGGGAGCTGGCCGCTCCCATCGCAGACTTCGTGATCACGCTCCACGCCGGCCGCGTCGCGTCCATCGATCAGGGATTTCCCTGGAGCGGCTCTCGCCCCCCCAGTTCCGGGAAAGGAAGCGTCACCCCATGAAGACCAACGGCGCGCGCTTCCTTGAATCCCTCAACATTCCCTTCGAACTTCGCGAGTACGAGGTCGATCCCGAAGACTTGTCCGCAATCACCGTCGCCAAGAAAATAGGCATGCCAGCCGAGCAAGTCTTCAAAACGCTGCTGAATACCGACGGCGCGCGTGAATATGTTTTCGCCGTCGTCCCTGGCGACGCCGCACTCGACTTCAAGAAACTCTCGCGCCTGGCCGGCTGGCGCAAAGCAGAAATGGCTCCCCTCAAAGACGTACAGCCACTCACCGGCTACATCCGCGGCGGCGTCACCATCTTCGGCGCAAAAAAGCCCTACCCCGTGTTTGTCGATGAGACTGCCATTCTCTTCGATCGCATCAGCGTGTCGGCCGGAACGCGCGGCACGCAGTTGATCCTGACGCCCGACGATTATCTCCGTGCTGCGGCCGCAATCGGCGAGCCCGTCCAAACCGCCGACCTCACGAAAGAAACGAAATCGTCAGAAGAGGGCCGTCCCGGCCCGGAGGGCCAATCTTGACCCGCGCCCTCTTCACACATCTCGTCAAAGATCTCCGCATCGAGTGGCGCACCCTCGATGCCTTGATCTCCATGCTTTTCTTTTCCGGCTTGGTCGTCGTGCTCTTCTCTATCGCCTTCGATCCCCGCGGTGCATTCTCGCAGCAAATCGCCGGAGGAGTCCTGTGCGTGGCCACCATGTTTGCCTCGGTCACTGCGCTCAATCAGGCCTGGGCCCGCGAAATCCGCCATCAGGTCATGGATGCGCAGCGCATGGTCCCTTCGCCCGGCGCAGAGCTCTACCTCGCCAAGACCATCGCCAACTTCCTCTTCGTGTCTATCGTTCAAGTAGTTCTCGCGCCCTTCTTTTTCATCTTCTATAACCTTCACATCGCCGGTAACGCGTGGCAGTTGGCTCTTGTTCTTCCGCTCGGCACATGGGCGCTTGTCGTCAACGGAGTCTTCTTCGCCGCACTTTCCATCGGCAGCCGCAACCGCGAGTTTCTGCTCTCGCTCATCCTGTTTCCGATCTTCATTCCCGCTCTGCTGGCCATGGTCCAGGCCGTCACGTCGATACTCACTGGAGACAGCGACCCAACACTCTGGATCAAAATGCTTCTCGGCTACGACATCATCTTTACCACTGCCAGCCTGCTGCTCTTCGACATCGTCTTCCACGCGGAATAGGCGGGCCGGCGTCTCTTTGTGGCGATCGAGAATCGCGGCCTCGCGCCTAAGAGCGCCGCGTGAATTGTTTCCCATCTTCTTGCCCGCCCGCGCCCCGTGTGTTACATTTCCGCTATGAAGTCCTTTGCCTCATCGAACACCCAATCGTGTTGTCGCGCCGCACTCTGTTGCGCACACACGCATTCTGGCGTGAGGAAAGGTCTGGGCTAGCGCACTTCACATCCCGCCTTCTCCAAGTACCCACCGCCAGGATTTGCACTGGCTGGTGGGTTTTCTATTTTGGGCCGCAAACGGAGATTGTGATGACGTGTTGAGCTTGTCCAACGGGGCTGGTGGCGAAGTGGCTAACGCGCGGGTCTGCAAAACCTGTATTCGCGGGTTCAATTCCCGCCCAGCCCTCCAATTTTGAAGTCCCCAATGAGAGGCCGCGGCTCTATTTGTGCATCGAGTCAGCGCCTGGGATTTGCGGCGGATCGAAGAGTTCAAGGCGCACGTGCCAGGTAGTCGATGCATGAGGCTCGAGCGTAACCAGGCCCGTGTCCATGCCGTTCCACTCCGCACCGAACGCGTCCATGTAGTTGTACTGTTCTTCGATCGCGCAGAACGTATCGCCCTTCGCCGACCACAAATGCAGCGTGCGGATCTCCGGCGACAGGCCGCGCACGCGGATCGCATAATTCGCCTTAGGATCGGCGAGCCACGCGTCGATACTCAGATCGCTGCCGCCACTCTTTTCGCTGTCGCTGCTGCCGGCCGTCCGCGTCAATTTTGAAAAGTTGATCGACGTGGAGGCATCGGGCAACGTCGCGCCCTCGGGCGAGCGATAATCTTTTGGCGTTCCCTCGACCGGCTTCAACTCGCCGGTGGGCCGGCCGTCAATCGTGTCGACCACGCCATAGAGATCTGCCGGCAGGTGCACGCGTGCCTGCGAGCGATCGCCGCTGATGATGCGAAGAAACGGATGCCAGCCCATCCCCATCGGTTCCGGTTCGTCGCCCACGTTGGTTGCGGTCACTTCGATATCGACCGCATCGCCTGTGAGCGCGATTCTGAAGCGCACATCGGTCTTAGAAAGCCAATAGCCGTTGAAGTCCCCTGCATGAATCACGGCAGTCAGCGTCTGCCCGTCGTGCGTTTTGGTTACGTGCAGGTCTTCCGCCTTCAACCTGTTCAGCAGGCCATGCACACTGTAGTGACCCAGATAGTCGTTGGGCAGATGAATGGTTTTGCCATGCCATTGCACGTTGACCAGGGTTTTATCAGCGGAGAGCTCACCGCCGGCGCGGCTGGTAAACGGAATGAGAAACGCGCCTCCAAACGAATGATTGAGGTTGCCGAAAGCGTCGTCGCCCTGCCCGTTCAACTTCTGCGCCGCTTCGTCGAGCGATGGAGAACGCAACAGCTCCGTCTCACCCTTGCCGGGCAGATTGGCCGTGATCTGAAAGGTGTTCAGCCCTCGCCCCGGCAGCAGCGTGATCGAAGTGAACTCACGCTTTGTGCCGTGAGAAGTTGCCTTGCGCTCAAGCCGCAGAGGAAGCATCCCTCCAATCAGCGGTGGTTCGGCCGCGGGGGCGGAGAGCGACACCAAAAGCAAAACGAGATACCCAAGCAGCGGGCGAAACCGGCCAACATTCATGAGGGCCATCTTTGCCTGCGCGGCCGAAGGGAGTCAAGCACGAGGTCGGGACGGTGGACGGTGGACAGTGAGCGGTGAACGGTTGGCGGTGGGGGCGAATGAAACAAAAGCAATAGAATGAGGCAGTTAATTGGCGAATCAGCGCCCGGCGAAATCGAGCTTTTCGCGCGTTGATTCTAAAGAAGTTGTTTTGCGAAAATTGGAAGCAATTTGACATATTTTTACGACGCCGCCGCGACCGATTTACTGAATCTAAAGGAGTTAAATGGCGAACATTCAGCGAAAAGCGCGCATTTTTTTTATTTCACGATTTTCTGGGTTTTCGGCGGCTGTTTTTTGGGCCTTCCGGATTGCCCTCTTCGGCGGATTTCGGCTGGTGGTAGATGGCCGACAGAGCGACCCGCGCGTTCTCAAGGTAGTGCTTGGCATCGATATGGATGATGAAGCCGGCCAGAGAAGCGTAGTTGATGCAGGCGATGAAGTCGCAGATGTTTTTGTAGCCGTGCAGCGGCGGCGCGGCCCTGAGATAGGCCTTATGGGCGAGCCATTTGCACATGTATTCTTCCGTTCCTTCCTCGGCCAGCTCGTCGTGAACGCGGTTCCAGGCGCTCATGCAGACGTCAATGGCCTTCTGGCCGGGATTGCTTGACGAGGTTTCGGAAGCGATTAACGAGGTGAGGGCCGCGCTTGACGTGGTTTGAAGCGCGGTTCCGGCGGCAACGAGAGGAACGGGTTTGAATGCCATAAAGAATCTCCTTTTATCTTTAAGGCTACCGATTTCGGCGAAATAATCGGCAAACTTGGGGAACAGAATTTTGCGTGTGTTTTCAGGAGTTTAGGTCGTTTTTGGGGTGGGTGGGGGCTTGACAAGGTTTTGGCGGAGGTGGCCGAGGGCCGGATTTCGAGGCGTGAAGGCCGGGGGGCGTGCTGCGGCGACCGCGCTCGGATGGGTGAAGTGCTATCCCAGGTCTCAGAATCGAGACCTGGGGCACCCATGGTTCGTAGGAGAACTCAATTCCTTACGGACGCGGGCCGCGCGCCTGTCGTGAGGCATCCACTTTTGTAGTGAGTTGAAAGCTCAAAAGCCAACTGCAGATCCTTCGCTCCGCTCAGGATGACAGAGTTGTGCAATCCCCCTGAAACTCGCGCCTGTGCATCGCGTTTTAAGATGGGACACCCATGGTTCGTGGCGAGTTGAGATCGGAACAAACAAATGCAGGTCCCCGTTCGACTCGGCTCGTCTGGCGAGCCTCGCTCAGGGCAGGCTTTCGACTCGTCCGCCGCGGCGGACTCGCTCAGGATGACCGGTTGGGTGAAGTGCTATCCCAGGTCTCAGAATCGAGACCTGGGGCACCCATGGTTCGTAGGAGAACTCAATTCCTTACGGACTCGGGCCGCCTGCGGTATTGTCCTAGTGCGCGGTCCAGCCCAAGTCAATGTCGAGCGCCGCGCCGGTTATGCCCGCTGCGTCGTCCGAACACAGGTACTCCACAAGCGAAGCGACTTCGCGCGGTTCGAGCAGCCGGCGGATGGCGGCGGGCGAAAGCATGATCTTTTGAACCACATCCTCCTCCGACAGGCCGTTCAGGCGGGCCTGATCTGCAATTTGCTTTTCAACAAGCGGAGTGCGGACAAACGCGGGACATATGGCGTTGCAGGTGATGTTGTGCTCGCCCATTTCGAGCGCGACAACTTTCGTCAACCCCAACATGCCGTGCTTGGCCGAGACATAGGCCACCTTGAAGGGTGACGCGACTTTTCCGTGGACGGAACTGATGTTGATAATCCGGCCCCACTTCTGCTGGATCATGTGCGGCAATGCGTACTTGCAACACAGGAAAGTTCCCGTGAGCATAATGCCGATCAAAGTGTCCCAGCGCTCTTCGGGGAAATCGACTATGGGCGCCATGAATTGCAGGCCAGCATTGTTGACCAGGATGTCGAGACGGAGAAATCTTGCGATGGTGGCTTCGACGAGATGACGCACGTCGCCGGGCTGGGAAACACTTGCCGCTACGAAGAAACAGTCCGCTCCAGCTTTTTGAAGTTCCGTCGCGGCTCTTTCTCCACTGGAAGCGTCCACGTCGGCAATCACGCATTTCACGCCCTTCGCTGCGAGCCTCTCAACGATGGCCAGCCCAATCCCGCTGGCACCGCCGGTTACGATTGCAACTTTACCCTTCATGACGTGCTCCTTGCGGACCTACCGACGCGGGGGCGGCCTGGGCCTTGGGACGGCGACTCTAACCTCCAAGGTTGGGCGCCCCGTCTCTCGATTCTGAGACATGGGAGGCTACGGTCGTCAATCCGGGACCCCGATTTCAAACTGAGATTCCATCGTTTTTTCGCGGGGCCTTGCCGCCTCAGCCTGCCTGTGCGGCAATCCATCCGGGTTCTTCGCCGTTGTCCGCTGCGGCTGCTGCGTCGGCTTCCATTGCGCGCAGCGAACTGCGCATGCGTTCAAACTCCGGATGGCCACGGAGCGGGAGCATCCGCGGATCGCCGAGCATCTGAAAGAACCAGGGGCAGCGGTTCTCATTGGCGATGCGCAGCTCTCGAAGCGCGGCGTCGTCTTCGTCCATGGCAACGTAGGTCGCTGCGTCGAAGGTGTTCATGACAAAGCGCTCGCGGCTGAGCCATTGCAAACGCTCGAGCAGGATTCGCGCTTCATCTTTGCGCCGCGCGCAGGCCAGGGCGTAGGCATGCGCCGAGGCGGCGAGATCGAAGTGCGCCGATCGCGACTGCAGCGCACGGGCCAGTTCAACCGCGCGAGTGGCTTCGCCGTTGTGGGCCAGAATGATGGCGCCATACAGATGGGCGCTGTCGTGCTCGGTAAACTGCGAGATCGCCTTGCGAACCTGGTCCACGCTTGCATCGGCCTCTCCGGCCATGTGCAGCGCCCACGCCAGTTCGGCCTGCAGACCCGGCGCATACGGATCGATCTGAATCGCGGCGTAGAGCGCGTCCAGTGCCTCGTCGAAACGGTGGCGGCTGAGCAGAAACGTGGTGCGCGCGCGCGTGTTGTGCGGATCGTGCGGCAGATGCGCGGAGCGCGCAAAGGCGTGGAGCGCCGCGCCGAGATTGCGGTCGACATGAAAGCTGATCCAACCGAGGGTCGGAAGAAGGGCGTCGGCGTACGCTGGCGATTCCGGGATTTGCACGGCGGCCTTGCGGATGATGGCGGCTGCGGCCGAGGCCGGCATAAATCCGCAGAGCGCCTGCGCGACGCAGAGATGCGCGAGGCGAGAGCGCGCCGCCAGCAACGATGGATCCAGCTCGATGGCGCGCTCGAATCGGCGCATCGCATCCTGCATGTGATGCCGCTCGGGCGTTTGACCCTCATGATGCGCGCGCAGACAAAGCTCGTGGGCCTCGTTGCGATCGGGCGAATCTTCGTGCGTAGTTCCGGGCGCCGCGACGGCCGCGATGGAAAGATCGTGAGGCTGAATCCGGCTGGTGAGCCGCGTCATCAGCTCCCGCTCGAGGCTCAGAGTGTGCCCGCGATTCACCATCAGATTTTCGGTCCAGAGTTCGGCGCCGTCTTCCACACGGACCATCCTGGCCTTGAAGATCAGCCGACCCGGCGTTGCGTAAAGCTCTCCATCAAGAACGAATTCCGCCCCGAGCAACCGGCCAATCTCAACGCCCGACCTTCCGCGCCGCGCGAGCGTGAGAACAGAGTCCCGCGCGACAATCGTTGCCACTGGGGACGCAGCGGCGCAAAGCTGCGTGGCAGCCTCGTCTGCGAGCGCTGAACCAAGATACTCGGGAACGCCGTATCCAACCGCGAAGGGCACAACGACAAGCCGTGGCGGCGCGCCGGCCGGGTGCGAGTGGTTTGTTTGGACAGCAGAAGAGATTCGGTATCCGCGCTTGTAGACGGTCTGGATGCAATCCGCGGGTTCGAGCCGCGTGCGCAGCGCTGCAATGCACTTGGCCGGCCCGTCGCCGGAAGCATGCTCTTCGCCGCTGACGATTCGACTAATCTCCAGCGGGCTCACGATCTCGCCGGCACGCTCGAGCAAGAGCCGCAGAACGGCCAACTCTTCGGCGGTCAGTTCGAGCGCTGCGTCTCCGCGCAAGAGCGTTCCATCCGCATCGAGCATGAAGCCCGCAAACCAATAGCGAAGAGGCTGCGCGTCCGCGAGCGAGGGCGACGAATCGTGCATAGAAACCAACGCAGTTCCGTGGAATCCTCTTGACGCGCCGGTCGGAATCGATCGTCTCGATTCATCGCCGGTACGAGCAGCGAGGACTCACACCGCAATCATCCGGGGAGGCAATTGACCAGGACAGAGATGGCCTTTTTCTACTCGACACGCGACGGGGCCGCAACTGCTGCGGTGGCGAATAAGCCCAATAATCGTGTCGATAAATGAATTATCCGCCCGCGCGAGAGGCGCGAGAGCGGGATTCTGCGGATTTCCAGATGATTGAAGTAATCCGCGGCAGGTTACCCGCTCGCTGGGAATCAAGACTCGACGACCCGGGCTGGTGGATAAGGACTGGTGCGAAGCCGCTGGTTTTACGCCTTGCCGATCACCTTTGCCAGCGTGGCGCCGATCTCGGCCGGCGAAACGACGACATGAATTCCGGCCGCGGTCATGGCTTTCATCTTGTCGGCCGCCGTGCCCTGGCCGCCGCTGATGATTGCGCCTGCGTGGCCCATGCGGCGGCCCGGAGGCGCGGTTTGCCCGGCGATAAAGCCCACGACCGGCTTCTTGACGTTCTGCTTCACAAACTCGGCCGCAGCTTCTTCCGCCGAGCCGCCGATCTCGCCGATCATAATGATGGCTTCGGTGCCGGGATCGTCGTTGAGCAGGCGGAGCGCGTCAATGTGCGTGGTGCCGATGATGGGATCGCCGCCGATGCCGATCGCCGTCGACTGGCCGATTCCTCGCTGCGTGAGCTGATGCACGGCCTCATAGGTCAGCGTGCCCGAGCGCGAGACGATGCCAATCGATCCTTCTTTGTGAATCCGCCCGGGCATGATGCCGATCTTGGCTTTTCCCGGCGAGATGACGCCGGGGCAGTTGGGGCCGATGAGACGCGACTTCGATGTCTTGAGCTTGGCCCACACCTTGACCATGTCGAGCGTAGGAATGCCTTCAGTGATGCAGACAATGAGCGGAATGCCCGCGTCTTCAGCTTCGAGAATCGCGTCGGCGGCGAACGGCGGCGGCACAAAGATCATGGTGGCGTTTGCGCCGGTCTGGGCGACTGCATCCGCCACGGTGTTGAACACCGGCCAGCCTTCGTGCACCGTTCCGCCCTTGCCGGGCGTGACTCCGCCGACCACTTTTGTTCCGTACTCGGCGCAGCCCTTGGCGTGGAACGTGCCTTCCTTGCCGGTGATGCCCTGCACGATGAGACGCGTGTTGTTGTCGACTAGCACAGCCATGAATTGCTCCTAGATCATTTCTCTTTTTGACTAGTAAGAAGTCCGATTTTATCTTTGATGAGAGCTGACAGCTCGCTAAAAGCCGACATAGCCTTAAGCAGCGGTTCTCTATCTCCCGCGTTCGATTTCTCAGCCTCGCGAAGCTGAACTCCAAGCTCCCCAATAATGCCTTCGACTGCTCGGTAGTCTTTGAGTAGGGCCTCGTTTGTTGGCTTATCCCGCCGGTCGTGAATACCATTGATGTGGTTGATGACGGAGTCTCCCAGCTCATTAAGCGGAAGTCCGAGACTCTGCTTTTCCGGGTCGGCTAATGACTCGACGTACGCGTGAAGCCATATATTGAGAACCGAAGCGCTTCCGCTCTCCATCTCGAACACACTTTCCGCCTAGAAGCTTGCAGCTTCTAGCTAGAAGCTGCCTTTACCACCATCTCCGCCGCTTCTTCCATCGTTGCGCCTACCTGGAAATTCAAGCCCGACTCCTTGAGAATCTTGCGGCCCTCTTCGACGTTTGTTCCTTCGAGGCGAAGCACGATGGGAACCTTTACGTGCAGATTTTGCGCCGCCGCAACAACGCCTGTGGCCAGCCGATCAACGCGCAGGATTCCGCCAAAGATGTTGATGAAGATGGCCTTCACGTTTTTGTCGGAGAGCAGAATCTCGAAGGCGTGCTCAATCTGCTCCTGGGTTGCGCCGCCGCCCACGTCGAGAAAGTTTGCGGGGCTGCCGCCGGCATACTGAATAATGTCCATCGTCGCCATGGCCAGGCCTGCGCCGTTCACCATGCAGGCGATGGTGCCGTCGAGCTTGATGTAGTTGAGCGCGTACTTGCTCGCCTCCACTTCAAGCGGATCTTCTTCGGCCACGTCGCGCAGCGCTTTGATATCCGGATGGCGAAAGAGCGCGTTGTCATCGAATGTGATCTTGGCGTCGAGCGCGAAGAGCTTGCCGTCTTTGGTGGTGATAAACGGATTGATCTCAACCAGCGAAGCGTCGGTCTCAATGAAGGCGTTGTAGAGGCTCTGGAAAAACCCGACGGCCTGGTTGATCTGCGTCGGTTTCAGTCCCAGCGCAAAGGCGAGCTTGCGAGCCTGCCATGCGCCAAATCCAACTGCCGGATCGATGGTCTCCTTGAAGATGGCCTCGGGAGTCTTCGCAGCTACTTCTTCAATCTCCATGCCGCCAGCCTGCGACGCCATAAACACCAGCTTGCCCGAGGCACGGTCGAGCACAATGCCGAGATAAAGTTCGCGCTCAATGTCCGCGGTCTCTTCAATCAGGAGGCGCTGTACTTTTTGTCCCTGCGGCCCGGTCTGGTGGGTCACGAGCGTCATTCCGAGGATGTTCTTGCTGTGCAGTTCGGCATCCTCGCGCGTCCTGGCCACCTTCACGCCGCCGCCTTTGCCGCGGCCGCCGGCGTGAATCTGCGCCTTCACCACCACTCCGGGAGCGCCTTCGGCGAAAAGCTTGCGCGCTACTGCCACGGCGTCCTCGAAGGTGGCCGCTTCCTCGCCTTTGGGCACGGGAACGCCATACTTCGCGAGGATTCCCTTTGCCTGATACTCGTGAATTTTCAAATGGATTGGACCTCAGACAATTCCCAGATTATCACGCAGATTTGGGGCGGAATTCACGATGCAGGGCAGCCAAAAGAGGCCGCGAAACGCAGGGAAAGCCCTTTGTGAAACCGCATGGCGCAACGCTCTTTCGCCCCTACAGGGCTGGTCGGGTTTTAATGCGCCGTTCCCAGGGCTGCGTTCGCTTCGCGAAGCGTTGCTCTGGGCTATTCTCCTGCGCTCCCTCCGGGAGCTGGTGTGTGAGGCCGCGAAGAAATTTGCTTTCCGACGCATTGGGTATGCGCCTCCGCTCTGCAATACTTCTTTCATGTCTTTGGTGAAGGAACTGCTTCGCCCGCTGGCCGAGGATGGCGCGTCGCTCACGCGTGAGCAGGCGGCTGAAGTTCTCGAGGAGATCCTGGCGGGCGGCGTGCCTGAAGTGGAAACGGCGGCACTGCTGGCTGTTCTGGCGACGCGCGGGGAGCAGGCGCCGGAGCTGGCCGGCTTTGTCGACGTCATGCGCAAGCATTCTGTCCCATTGCCCTTTTCCGAAACGGAAAGAGCGGAGCTCGTGGATTGTGTTGGCACCGGGGGCGGCGGTCCGCAGACCTTCAACATTTCCTGCGGAGCCGCGCTGGTCGCTTCAGCCGCCGGGGCACGCGTGGCCAAGCACGGCAATCGCGCCGTCACGTCGCTCTGCGGCGCAGCAGATGTTCTTGAGGCTCTCGGCGTTCCTGTTGAGCTCACGCCGGAGCTGGCCGTCGAATGCCTCCGCGAAACGGGCTTCGTCTTCCTCTACGCGCCGCTCTATCACCCGGCCATGAAGGCGCTGGGCCCGCTTCGCAAGGCGCTCGGCTTTCGGACGATTCTTAATTTGGTAGGCCCACTCACCAACCCTGCGCGCGCGCGCACGCAGGTGATTGGAGTGCTCGCCCCCAGCCGTGTTTTGCTTGTGGGCCGCACGCTGGCGATGCTCGGCGCCAGACGCGCATTCGTTGTTCACGGGACCGATGGAATCGACGAGCTGACGACCACGGGCGAGTCCGTCGTTGCGCGCATCGAAGAGAACGAAAAAGGCGAGCCGCAGCTCAAAGCCGCGCGCGTCACGCCGGAGATGGCCGGGCTGCCTCGCGCCACAATCGATCAATTCACCGGCGGCGAAGTGGCCACCAATAAGGCGCTGCTTTACGATGTGCTCACCGGTATCAAAGGCGCGCGACGCGATGTTGTTCTGCTCAATGCCGCGGCAGTGCTGGTCGCTGCCGGCCTTGTGGGCGATCTGAAGGAGGGCGTGGCCATGGGCGCGGAGGCCATAGACACCGGCCAAGCCGCTGCCACGCTGGCGAAGCTTCAGCAGTTTGCGGCGAAACACGCGATGAAAGAGTAGACCCCGCATTCCAAAGCGAGCATGGGATCGCGAGCTTGATTCATAGGGGTGCCCCAGGTCTCGAATGCGCTACAAGTTTCATCATGTCAAGGTCCCGAGAGCTACCTACAGATTTTTGTACTCGTTCTGAGCTAGCGCGTTATCGGCAATTCTATTTACGGTGACGTGACTTTCGAGTAGCCGACAATACACTCGGAACACGGTTTTCATCATTCCTATTCGGAAAACTGCGAGAATATAAAGATCATCACAGTCCACGCAGGGTCGGGCGATGAATTTCAGCAATGGGGGTGAGATTGCAAGACCGCGTCCTCAGAGAATGGATCATCGCAATCCTGGTCGGAGCATGCCTGCCTGTTGGGATGCCAGGACAATCCACTGGGCCGCAGAAGGAGACGAAGAGCACCCCGCAAAGAGCAGAGATCACCAAGTTTTTTATTGGGGACCCGATCGAAGATTCTGGATATGAGACCGGGCCGTTGCACATTGTTTACGACGACGGAACCGAAATTGTGGAACCCTTGCCGCCGCTCGAGAAGAGCACCGAGAAGGAAACGGCCTTCAATGCCGTTGGATTCTCAGACGTTCAGTTGGCGGAAGATCGACAAACGCTTGGCTGGGCGATCAATGTCGAGAACTGCTGCACATCCTATTCCATCCCGCTGAGCGTAGTCGTATTCCGGGACAAGAAAATCCTCGACACCATCAGTCCGGGGATGATGATTTGGAGTTGGAAGTTTGTTCAGGGCGGCAAGCAATTAGAAGTAGTCTCTGGGCCGACCCACGGAACGGACGTTGGCGATGATCAGATTTACGACGTAGTGACGGGTAAGCTGCTATCGGACTCCTACGGCGACGAGGACGCCCAAGCCCCGAAACCCGCTCCGGCAAAAGTGCCTGACACTCCAGGCGACGATCTTATCCATGCAGCACAGAAGGGTGACCTGCCTCGCGTGCTCGCATTGCTCGGGTCCCACGTCGACGTGAACTCCAAACTGAATGGCTCTATGAATGGGGGTACCACGGCGCTCATCGAAGCATCGAAAGCCGGTCAATTCGACGTAGTAAAAGCCTTGATCGCGGCGCACGCTGACGTAAATGCTAAAGATGGGGTCTCGAAGGAAACAGCGCTAATTTATGCGTCTGAAAGCGGACAACTAGATATCGTTCAAGCTCTGCTTGCCGCCCACGCAGACGCCAATGCCAGGGGTATCTATGGCAATCCATCGGCATTGTTCCTGGCCTCTCTCAGAGGGTATGCGGCGGTGGTGACCGCGCTAATCGCCGCGGACGCGGACCTGAACTACAGGGCCTCTATGGGGACCTCCGCGTTGATGATCGCATCAAGCCAGGGCCACCTCGACGTTGTACGAACATTGATTGCGGCCCACGCTGACGTTTCTGCCAAAGGCGATAACGGCGACACAGCATTGATCGATGCCGCTGCCCATGGCCATGTGGACGTCGTACAGTTCTTGCTGGAGAATGGCGGGAATCCGACGGACATGACAGATTACGGTGACACGCCGCTAAAGGCGGCGGCGGCAGCCGATCACCTGGACGTGGTGAAGGCATTGCTCGCCGACGGCGGGAATATCAACGAGATGGGCAGGGACGGCACGACCGCATTAATGGCCGCGTCACGGGCGGGCCATCTGGACGTGGTGCAAGAGCTTTTGAGAGCCCATGCTGATGTGAACGCGAAGCAGGGATTTGCGATGCCTACGGCGTTGATGCTTGCGTCTGAACAAGGCCACCTCGATGTTGTTGGAGCATTGCTGGACGCTCATCCTGATTTGAACGCGGGGAAGGGTGAGTGGGGCACGGCATTGATGAAGGCGGCGCGGAGCGGACACCTGAAAGTTGTTTGGGCGCTCATCGTTGCTGGCGCTGACGTGGATGCCGCAGATCGCGAGGGCACGACAGCCCTGATGGCAGGGGCGGGGAGCGGATATATGCAGGTCGTGAAGGCGCTGATTGCCAGCCATGCCGACCCGAGCAAAAGGGCGCGTGACGGCAAGACAGCCGAGGACTTCGCCAAGCTGAATGGCCATGAGCAGATTGCGGAGCTGCTGGCTAACGCGAGCTCCTCGACACATTAGGCGGCCATAGACCAAATTGGAATCAGTAATGAAATGGGTCCGCAGTTTAGCGCATCGTGATCGAGTCACCGGCTATTCTGCAGTGATACTTTGGCTAACAGCCGCTCCGCCTCCGCAATGAACCTGCTGACAAGTTGCCCGGAAGGATCTTTTCCTGGATCGTGCTGGTCATGTGAGCTGTCTTTGGCTATTTGGGTGATCGTGAAATCAATAACTATACATTTTCAACGTGCCTAATCGTCGGCGTCCAATCCTCGGCGCGTTCTTGTTTTGCGCCCAGGACGGCCCGCTACAGCAGCCCCGAGCCTCCGGCCAGCTTCCGCGATAGAAGCCACGACAGCAAGGAGATGCCAAGCGCGAGCGCGACCCATCCGGCCGGCCCCAGCGCAGTCCAATTTGCAGCCGCCACGTGCATTTTTGCGAACGAGATCTCTTCGGGATGTGCCAGCGCCACGCGCACCACTTCAAACCCACACCAGCCAAGCACTGCGGCCACGAGAACCAATCCCGGCAGAGAGCGGAGCCACGGGAAGGGAATCGGCTTGGGAACTGAGGCTTCTTCACGCACCCGCTCCATCGTCGCCGCCAGAAAACCGGAAGACGGAATCAGCTCCCCTTCGCCTGCAAGAATCGCGTCGATCGCGTTCTCATCCGTTCTGGAATTCAGATTGCGCTTCATTGTGTGATCTCCTTCTTCTGCTCGAGCGCCAGCTTCAGCGGCATGGAGCCTTCTTCGCCCAGTTGGGGAAATCTCTTTTTGAGCATCTCACGTCCCCGCGCCAGGCGCGCCTTGACCGTTCCCTCAGGCAGCTTCATCGTTCGCGACGCGGCCGCGACATCCATCTCATGAAAGTAGTAAAGGACCACTGGCTCGCGGTAGCGCCTGGGCAGCGCTAATACAGCTCTCCTTACTGATTCGTCGCTCAGCTTCCTGGCCAGCCCTTCGTGTTGCGTGGCAGGGCCGGACGGTTCGGCAGCATCTTCAAGCGGTACATTCACGACCGGAAACCTTTGTAATTCGGAGCGAAACACATTCGCGGCAAGCGCAAAGAGCCAAGTTGAAAAGCTTGATTCGCGTCGCCATCCGGCCAGGCCGCGCCAAGCGCGCAAAAATGCCTCCTGCGCCATCTCTTCAGCTCGCCCCCGATCGCGGCAGTAGCGCCAGGCCATATTCACCAGCGGCCCCTGCCAGCGGCGAACAATGCCTTCAAAGGCCTGTACTTCGCCTGCCAGCACGCGATTGACGTCGGCCAGGTCTTCTTCGGCGCTGATCGCGGCAGGCATCTCTCTTGAAAGCGCTCCTCTCCGACCCGTGAGACTGGACCACGCCCCGCCCGGTTGCATTTTCTCCAGATGATGCTTTCGTGAGAGATTTTGCAACCGGGGGCGGGTCCCTCCTGTCGTACCGGTCGCAAGGGGCAAATGCCCGCCGAGGAGGATGAAATGGGAAATGGTCCGGAGACGCTTGCGATGTTGGACAATCCACAGATGTTCGCGTTCTTGATTCCGATTGTGGCCATCGTGGGAGGGATAACGTTCGTGACTGTAGTTCACTGGCTGGATACTCAGCGCAAGGAGCGCGAAGCCTATTACAAAGCGGAAACGCTGCGCCGCATCACCGAGGCGTCAGGCGAAGGGGCCAAGGCTGCCGTCGAACTGATGCAACGCGACGATCGGCTGAAGCGGCTCCGGGTCCGCGAAGGCATGAAGATCTCTGGGCTCGTAAACCTTGGCGCCGGACTTGGCGTGATGATCTTCCTTCATGAACTATTAAAAGGGACCGCAATTTATCTTTGCGGCATGATTCCGGCCCTGATTGGCGTGGGTTTCCTGGTCTACGTATTCTTCCTCGCGGCGCCGGTGGAGTAGAAAGCGGATGCTACTGAGCGCGCGCAACGGCGCATTTGAGGCCGGCGCGCGCTCAGCTCCGATGCTTCTCCCGGCGTTTGACGAACCAGCCGCCGGGTACGAAATCAAAATGCAGGAGTTGGATTTGGTGGACCTGGTCGGGATCGAACTTGAGCCGCTTTGCGGGCGTCCGAGCCCGCAGGCGAAATCCTGAGCCCCGAAACGGGCGAAGGACCTTTGCGCTGATGCAATTTCAGGAGGTTTGGTGGACCTGGTCGGGATCGAACCGACGACCTCTTCCATGCCATGGAAGCGCGCTCCCAGCTGCGCCACAGGCCCACGTTTGGCGGGACAACTCTTCTATTGTCGTAGCTGTCGATCCATTCGTCAAACACCGCGCAGTTCCCAGGCCATCGACCGAAATCTGACGGATCGTCTGTGCCTGCGGACCGTGCTTCTGTCTGAATAGAACGCTCTGAGAATACGGGTTCCAATCCCTGCATCTGCGGCCAATCTCGATTGCCAATCGTCTGTGTGGATGGATGCTATGATTTCGGTGTTCGCCGGGAATTTGGGGAAATCCAAAGGAAATCGCCGCGCTCAAGGAGATTCTCCCTTTGCCGTTCGACGTCTTTATCAGCCATTCATCGAAGGACAGTCTTGTCGCCAATGCCGTCTGCGCGCGTCTTGAGGCCGCCGGCATTCGCTGCTGGATTGCTCCGCGTGACATCGTAGCCGGCACGTCTTATGGCGAATCGATTATTGAAGCGATCCACACCGTAAAGGTGATGGTGCTGGTTCTCTCCGCGAGCGCAAATTCCTCGGGCCACATTCCCAAGGAAGTGGAACGCGCGGTTAGCAACGGCGTAGCCATCCTGCCGTTTCGCATCGAAGATGTGATGCCTGGCAAGTCTCTCGACTATTTCATCGGGTCGGTGCACTGGCTTGACGCGATGACGCCGCCTCTCGAAAAGCATCTTGACGATCTGGTCGCAACGGTTCAGAAGCTGATTTCGCCGAACGCGCCCCCGGCGACCGCTGTGCCGCAACCTGTGCAGCCGATTCCATTCCCCGTGATGCATGCAGCACCCCCCGCGGCTCCGTCGACGAAGCTTTGGATCGGTATCGGCGCGGCCGTTGTGGCGGCAGCGATCCTATTCGGATTCGTCTTCCTGAGGCCGAAACCGCCGGGAGCAAACCCGAATCCTTTGCCTAATCCGATCGGAGTCACGCCCACGCCGGGCCCCAATCCGGGTCCGGCACCGGGCCCGACTGCGGCCGATCCCATTGTGGGCTGCTATCACTGGTTCAATAACGGATCGGTTTTCATTCATTCGAATGGCGTGATTCTTGGCGGACCCTTCACGGGACATTGGCGGCTGGTGAGCGCCGCGCAGCGCAAATACACCTTTACATGGCCCGAAGCGATTGACACCATCACGATCAAGGCAGACCAGCGGTCCCTGAGCGGAAGCAATCAGTACGGGTATCCGATTGCGGCGACGCGCGCCACGGGAGGATTCGGCGTCATCGGCACCTGGATGCTATCGAATAACGTCCCTATGGTTGTCCTTGCGAATGGGACTTTCTCGGCCGGAACTTTTTCGGGGACCTGGCAAACGGTCGACGCTTCGAGAGGAATGTACACGCTCACCTGGCCCGATCCCGTAGACAGCGTCACGCTCTCTGCTGACGATCAAACCATCTCCGGAGCGAACCAGTACGATGTGGCCACTTCGGGAACCAGAGTCGAACCCTGCAACGTGAATTGAGAGACGCCCGCGCGGGAAGCGTCGCGGCAGCTACCGCGGCTTTGCGCCCTGCAAGAATTTGACCGTTGCGGGCAGAGTGTCGGGGCCCTCGTGCTCGCGTACCAGTTCAGTCGCGATGGCTAATGATTTGCTTAGAGAATCTTTGGCCTCGGTTCCGACGTTCGATCGCTGGCTCAGATTGTAGAGAATCCAGACGAGATCCACGCTGATCTGCGGAGTGCCACGATGCGCGTCAGTGATTTTCTCTAGCATTTGCGCCGCGGTTCGAATCGCATCGATCCCCGCCGCGTTCTGGCCAACCCAGTAGAGAACAATTCCGACGTGGTTCGATGCCAGCGCGACATTGTGTTGCGATTCAACCTCGTCTGGAGCGGAGTGGAGGAGTTGCTGGCGAGTCGCCAGGTCCTTTTGAAATGACGCGATCGCCGCCGTGGCTTGCTGCGTACCTCCTGTGCCATCGCCAGCCTGGTCGAGCGCCGCCGCCTTGTTGAATTCCTGGTTTCCCAGTTGCTCAAACGAGAGCGCGACCCTGTTGAGGCAATCCTGATCGGCCGGTTTGCGCTGCGAAAGTTGTTGGCAAACGCCGAGTTCCCGGTCAAAGTCTTTGAAGGCATTTGGAAAATCGCCCTGCTCCATCGAAGCTGTTCCGAGCTTGTCGAGTCCGCTTGCGAGCGCAGTTTGATCATCCGGGTTGCTGGGGTTCGCGCCGGCTTGTTTTTGCAGATCCGCAAGCTCGCCCTCGCGGATCGTGATCTCCTGCGCAGGGCAGATGATCCGAAATGCGTTATAGCCGATATTGACGTTGCGCATCTGCGTGCGGCTTTTGATTTGGAAGATCAGCTGCTTCGGATACGCGGGTCCCAGCATGTTATCTTCGAAGTCCACTTCGAATTCATCGTCGTGCCCGGCGACAGGCTTGTATTTCCAGGTGCAGATTTCTTTCTTCTGCCCGGTGCCATTGCCGCCGACCTCGAGCTCGCTGCCGTTCACGTCTTCGTACATATGGTTGTTGACGCAGGTGCCGTCGCTGTTCCAACCCATATCCGTCGATCCGCCGCCTTCGTCCACATGCCAGCGTCCGACCATGTAATCAGGCGCCGCCTTTGCCGGATCGTCGGCGAGGCGATTCGTAGAAGCGATGCACGCGCGCAATTGCTCGCCCGTGCCGTGCGCGTCCAATTGCTCGTCCGCGGCGGCTGCCCAGATGACAGCCTGCCATCGCTGCTCTTCCTTCGCGGCGGCCTCGGTTTTTGCCGTGTGAGTCGCCTCGTCCGCTGTCTCGAGGGCGCCCGCCAACTGCGCCTGCTTTGAAACAGCGAGGTCTTCCGCCTGCCGCTCCTTGACGCTTTCGTCCAGCGCCACTTTTTTCTGCTCGAGAGCCACCTTTGCTTCCTGATCCGCCTGCTGCTGGGCAGAAACGGCCTGCTTCTTTCCTCGGAGTGCCACCAACGCCAGCCATGAGACGCCCACCAGACAGGCCACCAGAACCACCGCCCACGCGAGAACGATTCTCTGGCGGCGCCGCTGCTGCGCCAATAGCTGACGAGCGGCTTCGAGCGTGGCAGCCTCATGCCGCGTATCGCGGCTCTCTTTGGCCACCAGAGCAAGAACGTCGTGGATCAGCTCGATGCGCACCAATCCGCCGCGCTCTTCGCGGCGCAAAATGCGACGGTCGACCAGCGTTTGAATCGCCGCTTCGCTCACGCCGGGCTCAACCAGCGCATTGTCGAGCGCGCAACTGTCGCGAAAACCCGCTGTGGTCAGCAGCCGATCCTCAACGAAATAGCGGACCCTGACGTCCAAGCCTGAGAATCCCTGGTTGTAGAACTGCGCAATGATCTGTTGCGTGTTTTCGCCCTGGATGAGGCCGGCGCTGATCTCTGCCTGACCGCGCGCAATGCGCTGCTCGTTGAGCTCGCGGCAAACGAGTGACAGGAGCGCCGGCTCGACTGAGATCTCTTCGAGTGGCCCGGAGTCGCTCCTCGCGGCTCCGCCCACGAACCTTACAATGCGCGCCGCGACACTTTCGCTCAGCAAACCTCCGCCCGCTGTCTCGATCGCAGCCGCGGCACGATCGCCGCGCATCGGCGTCAGCCGCATCCGATTCTGCATGATGGGGCGGATCACGGTCTTCAGGCTCTCGAACTCGGCCAGATAATCTTCGCGGAAACTGAAGACCATCTTGATGTTCTGGCGCAGCAAATCGAATTGATCCAGAAGCTCCGGATGCACTGTTAGTTCGCGTTCCAGCGCGGGCGGCAGCCGGTTTTCAATCAATTCGCCCAGCTGGTGGAGCAGGAGTTGCGTGCGCGCGGTTTGCTCCGGCGTTTGCCGCCCCAGCGTAAAAATCTCTTCAAACTGATCGAACGCAAGCACAGGCACAACCGGGCGTCCGTGGGGATTGAGGAACTGAGTTTCAGGCCGGTGCAGGTACTGCCAAAAGCCATCGCCCTCGAGGATGGGGCTCGCGCTGACTTCGTGATTGGCGCAAGCGGCGTTGAGAGCCTGCCACACCTGGTCAATGAGCACGGGCGACCCCTCATCGAGACTCAGGCGCAGGTACACCGGCAAGTAGCCGGCGCGACGCAGATTTGGAAACACGCCCGCGTTCAACAGCGACGATTTGCCCAATCCCGATTGGCCGAACAACACCGTAAGAGGCTCACGCTCGATCAAGCGAAACAGCTCGTCGGTTTCGGCTTCGCGGCCGTGAAAGTACATGCGCGCGTCTTCGCCGAACGGCAACAATCCCGGCCACGGGCGCTCAGCGTCGATTGCCGGAAGCTCGATCATTGCTTACCCTGCATGCGCGCGCGCATGGCGTTGAAGGCTTTCACAATCGCGTCAGCCTGGTGACTCTGGAGACTTCCGGCGGGCGCTTGTTCAATGTGCACCATTTTGAAGGCCGGCGGAATTTCGTTGCTCGCAACCACCGGCGTGTCGTCGATCACCAGCGGACAAAGAAATGCGAGGCTGCTGCCCGTGAAATCAAGGTTGCGTTCGCTGGCCCACGCCCATTCCTTGCGGAAGAATCCGGTGCGCTGTTCCGCGGTCCGCGAAAGCACGGGCACAAACAAGGCGCACTGCTGGATGGCGAGCCGAATGCGCGCGGTGTAGTCGCTGCCCCAATCGAGCTGCTGGCGATCGAGCCACACCGGCAGTCCAGCGTCCTGGAGTTCCGCCGCAAGACGCAGCGCGGCCGGCCGGTCTTCGCTGGCGTAGCTGATGAACAAGCTCCCGGGCGGCATGGTTTCCGGCATCGGGCCTGGCTCCGGTTCTTTGGCGGCGGCGTCACCCCCTTGACGGTCCTTCCATCGCCGCGACAGCTCGGCCACAAACTCGACGGGATCGAGCGACAACACAACGGTCTCGCGGCTGAAGCTGGTGAGGAAGGCTACGAGCGGCGAACTCAATTCCGCATCGGTGTCGATGAGGTACTCCGAGAAGCCGCGCTCGGCCGATAGCTTGCTGTTCTTGACCGTTCGCAGGATGAAGCGCGCGAGCCAGTCAGGAAATCCGCAGCCGAGAAAGAGCAGATGATTGTGCCCCAATTCGTCGAAGAGGCGCTCGGGACGTTTCTCGGGAATTTGCAGCGCGGTGACCCACTCCAGTTCGTCTTCTTCGGCGATGACGTACTTGGGCAGGACCGACATGCGCCCGAAAAGGCCGTAGACCACCGGTTGATCGCGCGGGCCGTCGGGCAGGTCTCCGGCTTCGGTGGGATTGAATGCCAGCTCGCGGGTTTCCGCGCGTCCGCCAAAACGGGCTGTATTGATGGCCTGGGCCAGCAAATTATCGGTACAAAAGCTCGCGAAGAGATTCAGGTCGCGGATGCCTGCAAGTTGCAGCAGCGGCTCCGGGATTTTGACGGTAAGTTTTGCGGCCAGATCGCCTAATTCGCGATACACCGACTGCCGTCTGCTGCCGGGCTTGGCGAGATAAGCTCCCACGACCTGGTTGAGCGTTGCGCTTTCGCCGAGATCGCCGACCTTCAATCGAGCAGCGAGTTCGCGTGCCAGGAGCTGGTGGTAGGGTTCGCGCCGCCCATCATGATCCACGATGACGAGCTCCGGCCCAACGATGGGAATGACGCTGTGCGCCTCAATGTAGGCGAGCAACTCGTCCCAAAAACTATCCTGATCCGGCATCATGACCGGTGTCCTCGGGCTGCCCAATATTTTGCGCCACGGTGAATGTTAGTGTAGCGCAGCGGGTAAGTTACTCAGCCGGATACATCCTTTTCCGCGAGTTTTGCTTCTGGCAGAGAATAGCACCGCGTTGCAGGCGTGCTTCAGCAGGGCTCGATGGGCGTGAGCCAGCGAAACCTATATTCTCAAATTTGAGGCGTCAATATGTTGATCCGGCTGGCATACGACATCCAATTCGATATCCCAGCGCCCGTGGCCATGGTGGCGCTCCTGAACGTCCATCCTTCGCGCGCGCACGATTTGGTTGAGCCCGACGTGCTCCAAACCGAACCCAAACTTGACCTCACCGACTACATCGACGGCTTCGGGAACCGGTGTGCGCGGTTTGTCGCACCGCGAGGGCAACTCAGGCTCTTCAACTCCACGCTGATTCAGGACTCCGGCGCTCCGGACGAATACGATTGGTCGGCGCGCGAGTCGGCAGTCGGCGATCTGCCGAACGAAATGCTGACCTTCCTGCTGAACAGCCGTTACTGTGAGGTGGATCGTTTCTCGACCATCGCGCTCGAGCTGTTTGGACATATCCAGCCTGGCTGGGGGCGCGTGCAAGCCATCTGTAACTGGGTCAACAATAAAGTGATGTTCAATTATCAGCAGGCGCGGCCAACAAAGACGGCTCTCGATGTATTTACAGAGCGCGTGGGCGTGTGCCGCGACTTTCAACATCTGGCGATCACCTTCTGCCGCGCGCTGAACATTCCTGCGCGCTATGCGACCGGCTACCTGGGCGATATTGGCGTGCCCGTGAGGCTTCCCATGGATTTCAGCGCATGGTTCGAGGCTTACCTGGGAGGGCGGTGGTGGACGTTCGATGCGCGCAACAATGAACCGCGCATCGGCCGCGTCCTGATGGCCACGGGGCGGGACGCCTCCGACGTAGCGATTACCACTTCGTTCGGGCAAGCTGACCTGCGGCGTTTCTTCGTCGTGACCGAGGAAGACAAGAAGGAAGCTCTCTAGCGCGTCCCGTAATTTTCCCTTATTCAGCCGAACTGTGTTTATCTGTTTCTCGTTCCGGAATGTTATTGTGTGGACTCGTGCTCGCATCAAATCTCGTATCGGGAGGAATCCATGGAACTGGGCATGATTGGCTTGGGCAGGATGGGAAACAACATGGTCCGGCGACTGATGAAGGCCGGCCATCACTGCGTTGTCTACGACATTCACGCGGATGCCGTGCAATCGATTGCCAAGGAAGGCGCGGTCGGCTCGAATTCGCTGGAAGATTTCGTGAAGAAATTGAAAACGCCACGCGCCATCTGGATGATGGTGCCTGCGGGCGTGGTCGATGCAACGCTGAAAGGCCTGATTCCTCTGCTCGAAGCGGACGATGTGGTCATCGATGGCGGTAACTCGTATTATCGCGACGACATTCTCCGCGCCGCGCAATTGAAATCTAAAAGCATCCACTATGTGGACGTGGGAACAAGCGGTGGTGTGTGGGGAGCCGAACGCGGCTACTGCCTGATGATCGGCGGCGAGAAGGAAGTGGTTCAGCGCCTCGATTCCATTTTTTCCACATTGGCGCCATCCATTGACTCAGCGCCGCGCACGCCCGGCCGGGAGAAAGTGGGTGGCACAGCCGAGCACGGCTATTTGCATTGCGGACCCAACGGCGCCGGCCACTTTGTGAAGATGGTCCACAACGGAATTGAGTACGGAATTATGGCCGCGTACGCGGAGGGGATGAATATTCTGCAACACGCGAATGTCGGCAAGAAACAGGAGACGGTGGACGCCGAAACCACGCCGTTGCGCAACCCAGAGGTCTACCAATACGACTTGAACCTCGCCGACATTGCCGAGGTCTGGCGCCGCGGAAGCGTGATCGCATCCTGGCTCCTGGATTTGACTGCAATCTCGCTTCTCGACAGCCCGGATCTGGCAAAGTTTACGGGCCGCGTGTCGGACTCGGGCGAAGGACGCTGGACCATTACCGCCGCGATCGACGAGTCGGTTCCTGCCCCCGTGCTGAGCGCTGCTCTGTATGAGCGATTCAGCTCGCGCGGAGAAGACACATTTGCCGACAAGCTTTTATCCGCGCTGCGATTCCAGTTTGGCGGCCACGTTGAGAAATCCGACGGCACGAAGGAGGGCGCCTGATGGCTGAGTCGCAATCGGACGCCCTCGTCGTCTTCGGTATCACCGGCGATCTGGCGCACAAAATGATTTTTCCCGCGCTTTATGCGATGGTGAAGCGCGGGGTGCTCAAGGTTCCGGTGGTCGGCGTTGCCTTTCCCAAATGGGGTATCGACCGGCTGCAACGGCGCGCGATCGACAGCATCAAGCGAGAGGGCGGAATCGATGACAAACAAGCGCTCAAACGCCTTCTGTCGTTGCTGAAGTACGTGAGCGGCGACTACACGGACAGCAACACATTCGAGGCGATTAAAAATGCGCTCGGCAAAGCGCGCAGGCCTGCATTCTATCTGGCGATTCCGCCGGCGCTATTTGAAACCGTGATCAAGGGACTCGGAAACGCGAAGCTCGCCAC
This sequence comes from uncultured Occallatibacter sp., assembly GCA_964533905.1. Lineage (GTDB taxonomy): Bacteria > Acidobacteriota > Terriglobia > Terriglobales > Acidobacteriaceae > Telmatobacter. The sequence goes on from CAZHOO010000011.1 coordinate 45,901, forward strand.
CAATGCGCGCGTCATTGTCGAAAAGCCGTTCGGGCGCGACCTGGCTTCGGCGCGTGAGCTGAACCGGGTTGCGCAATCGGTGTTTCCTGAAAACTCGATTTTTCGCATCGATCACTTCCTGGCGAAGGAAGCGATCATGAACATCCTTTATTTCCGGTTCGCCAACTCGTTTCTCGAGCCGTTCTGGAACCGCAACTACGTGGCCAGCGTTCAAATCACGTTGTCGGAGAGTTTCGGTGTGGGTAAACGCGGCGCGTTCTACGAAACAGCCGGCTGCCTGCGCGACGTAATGCAGAATCATCTTTTCCAGATCGTGGCGCTGCTGGCCATGGAACCGCCCGCCGGCCAGAACTATGGAGATGTGCAAACCGAAAAGGCAAAAGTGTTCAAAGCCATGTGCCCCCTGAAGGCCGATGACATGGTGCGCGGCCAGTATGCCGGCTACCGCGAGGAAGCCGACGTGGCGAAACGATCGGACGTCGAGACCTATTGCGCCATGCGCCTCATCATCGACTCCTGGCGCTGGGAGGGCGTGCCGTGGTATCTGCGGTCGGGCAAATATCTCCCTACCACGGCGACGGAGATCGTGGTGGAGCTGAAGCCGCCCCCGCAGAAGCTTTTTGCCGACGCTGTACGCGCTGATAGCCGTTCGAATTACCTGCGCTTTCGGCTTTCACCGACTTCGGTCATCGCTCTCGCTGCGCGCGTCAAGCTTGCAGGCGAGGAATTCATCGGAGAGGAGCGGGAGCTTTCCCTGTCAGATGACCAGCCGGGAGAAGAATCTCCCTACGAAAGGCTCCTTGGCGATGCAATGAGGGGCGACGGAGCGCTCTTTGCCCGCGAAGACGCGGTTGAAGCCGCATGGAAGGTCGTCAATCGGGTGCTGAAACACCATCACCGGGTTCGCCGGTACAAACGCGGAACATGGGGGCCGAAAGAAGCTGACGCACTGATTGCCGCAGACGGCGGATGGTTTAATCCAAGCCCCGATGCGCAATCGTAATAATTGCCGGATTGCGCGCACACACGACCGCCCGAGCCGGCAAACGGCGCGCATTAATTGGGCCCAGGCGTGTTTGACCCCCCTTCATCAGCTTGATAAGATGAAGGTGCGGGGTGGAGCAGCCCGGTAGCTCGTTGGGCTCATAACCCAAAGGTCGCTGGTTCAAATCCAGCCCCCGCAACCAATTGGCTCATCAGAATTGAGAGCATAGAAAAAGGCCGCTGCTTGCGGCCTTTTTTATTTGCGCCTGAATGAGATCGAATCGGGAATTGCGGGTTGGGGGCCTGACTTCGCGGTCGGCGCGCGGGGCGGGGCGCCTACTTCACATCGGTTGCGTCTTCGTCGGGCTCGCCTTCAACGGCGATGCGCAGAGAGCGCAGAAAATGCAGGTCGTTGGGGGTGAAGGTCCCCACCTCGCCTCCGCTTGCCTCATCGGCCCCAGCAGCGGCGTTCTTCTCCGTCACTTCATTCAGCCCGATCGTGGCCTCAAGCATCAGCAGCACATCGAATCCGTGCTTGCGGATGTCCTGGACGACGCCGGCAATCTGCTCGCTCTCAATGACCGACTCATGGATGGCCTCGCCCAGTTGCTGAATCAGTTCACGCAGACGGGATGTCACTGCTACCTCCATGATGGCGAACACGACCGGCGCACACGAGGGAAAAGAATACGGGTCGCAACGCGGAATCTATTAACCTTACTTCGATTCAGGGTTGAGAGCAACCCCAGGACGCACGCCAGACCCGCGCCAAACCGCGAAAAGCGCCGTGAGCCGCTGCTACCATCATAAACGGTATGGAACCGCGAAACATCGGCCGCGCTCTGGGCATCGGCGTTCGCGTCGCAGGGCGAATTGCAGGGCAAAAGGTGATGGGCTCGGCGCCGTCCGGCGCTCATCCGCCCCCGGCCCAGGCGCAACCTGCCGCAGTATCGGGGTCTGTTGCGACGCCCCGCCCTCCATCGAAAGCCGCGGTGCGAGCCGCGACTGAAACGGGCCGCAACGTCAGCAGAGGAATCGGCGGGTTTCTGCGCCCATTTCGCCGCGTCGGCGGCATCGTATGGCTGGAGGCGACGGGTACATTCTTCCTGTTGTTCGCGCTGCTTTTCGCTCTGCGTCTTTGGCAGAATTGGTCTGGAATGGCCGCGGTCTCGCGCGATCTCACGATTGGCGCGGCGGCGGTTTTTCTCTATTTGGGAGTCAGTGCATTCTGGCGCGCTCGCCGAAGATGAAGGGCTCGCACATTCCCTGGTCTCATCTCTTACAGACCGCTCACGTCCAGGTCCGCACCAGTCGCGAAGATCGTCCCATCGAAGACCACCATCCGCTCCTTGCGCAGGTTGGCAACGTTCTCCAGCGGCGAATGATGCGTAACGATGAAGCGGCTGAGGAAACCGGGCCTGATCTGCCCGATTTTCTCCTTGAAGGCCAGCCGCTTTGACCCCGCGCCCGTAGCTGAGTTGATCACCGCCAACGGAGAAAGTCCGGCTCGCTGCATTAACTCCAGTTCGTAAAGCAAGCCCAGCCCGTGCGCCACGCCGTAGGAGCCGGCATCGGCGCCCGCGATGACCTGCACGCCCATGGCATGAGCTTTCATCAGGCTTTTGGCGTGCGCATCGAGAATCTTCTTCAGATTCCCGACGATTTCCGCATCCCAGCCCATCCGGTCCGCGTGATCCACCTGGCATTGCACGGGCGCAAATGTCGGTACCCATGCGATCTGCTTGTCGCGCATTCTCGAGAGCTGATCGTCGCGAACAAAAAAACCGTGCTCGATGGAATCGACGCCGCCGTCAATCACATGATCGATTCCGGTGTCTCCGGATGCGTGCGCGAGGGTCTGCCTGCCGAAGGCTTTTGCCGCTGCGACAAACTCTCCGATTTGCGCAGCCGACATTTGCGGCGCAGATGTCACCGCGCCTTTTTTGAAATTGATGATTCCGGTGGGAATCAACTTGATGCGATCGGCGCCAGCCTTCACGCGCTCTTCCACGCACTGACGCGGGATGAGGCAATCCTCAAACGGCTCTGCCATAAAGCTGCCGTAACGGCCGCGATGATGAATCGCCGCGCCAGGGCTATCGACATAGGGCATCAGCGGTCGCTCCGGTCGCGAATAAAGCTTGCTCAACGCGAGGCCCACGCCGTCTTTGTCGCCGGCATCGCGCGTGGCCGTAATGCCGAGCCTGAGGAGCTTGTCGAGGCGCTGCTTCGCGTGATCGAGCAACTGCGCGGGAGTTTGTTTCAGATAGGCGGAGCGTTTGTCGGGATCGAGCTCACCGCCTTCGAGGAAGAAATGCGTGTGAGCGTCGGTCAATCCAGGCAGCAACGTGAATTGAGGCAGGTCGTGGTCCGGCTGATTCTGGCCAGGATTCAGTACATTCGCCGGCGGCAAATCCGCACCGGCAAAAAGAATCGAATTCCTGTCGTAGACAATGTTCGCATTGTGCGGGGGCGCTGCGCTCACGCCATCTAGCAGCGTTCCGACGCGCAGCCATATGCGGCGTTCACCAGCCGCTGAAGAAATGAGATTGATTTCAGGCATCACTCGCAGCCGATCTAAAAGTCGACGGCTTCAACCTCTCTGCAAATATTCAGGATGGCTTCTGCCTGGCGGAACCCGCACATTTCGGCGGATTCTCCTTCGCCGCGGCGGCCTTGCTCCAGAGCTTCACGCAGCTTGGCCACCATGGGATGGCCGTGCGGTAGCGGTGAAGGAGATTTCTCCGGATTCGCCAGCGCAAAATCGAGGCCCGCGTCCATCCCCAGCGTCAGGTACGCCTTTTCCAGGTCCTCGCGAATCTCTTTCGGCGTGCCCCACGCAAAATTTGAAAGGCCAACGATCATGTGTACGCCCTTCAAATCCGGGTCGGCAGAGATCAGTCGCATCGCGTCAAGCCCGATATTGACCAGGCCATAGGTATCCGCGCCCACCGGCGCCAGGCCCGTGTCGATGATGATCTGATCATTGCGCCGGCCCGCCTTGGTCGCCAGCAGCTCAACAAAATGCCTGGCGGCGCGATAGGTGTCCTGGGGATCGAGGCATTGCGATGTTCCGCCGGGCACAAACATCTCCGACGCCATTATCACGGCGAGCGTGTCGTAGTGCTTCACCAGTTCGACCATCTCGTCGAGCTGGTCGCGCGAGGCAGCCAGCGAATTCAGAATCGGCGGGCCGCTCTTCTTGCGGTCATAGTGCGCCAGCGCAATCTTGTGGTAATCAACAGACGGATTGTCGAAGGCGATCGGCGTCGATGTGGCTTCCTGAATCGCCGGTATCACGTCGGGCAGAAAGTCGAGCATCTCCTTGCTCCGTACCTGAATCCGCTGCGTGCCGTCGATATTGAGCGTCAGATAATCCGCGCCCAGGTCGGCCTGCAGCTTGGCCAAGTGCCCATAGCCCTCAGGGTCGCGCGCAGTAAAAGCCTTGCGCGCGCGGGCATACGAGTTATTCATCAATTCGCCGACAATATGTAGTTTCTTGCTCATTGTTTTTGTAGCTCCGGAATGGGAGTGGTTGTCTCCGCCTTAGCGGGCTCCCGCTTTGAACTGTGATCGCGACCCAGCCAGAGATTCGCCCACGCCGAGGTTCCCCGAAGTCCCTGGTTCTGGATCACGGGCACATGGTCGAGCAAGTTTGCCTCGCGGCCGTCGTGCTTCAGGCGCTCGTAAGCGCGCAGCCAGATGCAGTCGCCGTATCCGTCCACTTCGCAGCGGCCTTCGCGCGTGCCGCCGCACGGGCCGTTGCGCTGGTTTTTCGCGCATTGCGATTCGGGACACAGATACGCAATATCGGGCAGCGAACAGTCGCCGCAATCCTTGCATTGATAGAGGGCCACTTTGCTGACATGCTCTAGAGCGCGGAGCGCCTTCGGTCCCTGCATCGGGTCCTTTGCGTGCGCGCAAGCCTTCGCACCCCACCGCGCGAACGCCGTGCCGGGAACAAACATGGTCTCGTGCGAGAGCTTCGATATTTGGTAAACGAGACTCACGTGCTTCGACGGCGTCTTCGCCCGTGGCGTCTCTTCGCGCGGATTCGCAAGCCCCGTCGATGGATCTTCCGCGTAGAAGAAAAACTCTCCAGGCCGCGAAAATCTGATTTCATTCACGAATTGCTTCCAGTCATCCGGCGCGAAGCTTCGCTCGATTTCCAGAATCCTGTCGATCGCGCTAAGAGAGTGCACCCCGCCGAGATACACGCCGCGGAACCCGAGGCCGCGATAGATCGCAATCTGCTTTGCGGCCAGCTCGAGGAAAAATGCTTTGCCGCGGTCCGGCGATCCGCTCCGCATTCGGCAAAGGTCCCACAGCGCGTCACTCACCACTACGCCCGGAATCCTGCCTTCGTGGAAGAGGTCGGCTACGCGCGGGCTCAGCACATACACGTTGCCGATCAGCGGCGTTTCCGTCATTCCGTGAGCGCTCATGTAGCAGCGCAACTCGGAGATTTTCCGCGAGTCGAACCCGATTTGATTGATGATGAACCGCGCGCCGCACTCCACCTTCTTCGCGAGCTTCTGGTATTGCGGAATGACCTCGCCTTCGCGCAGCTTGAAGTTGGTGGTCACGGCGCCCACGCAGAACTGCGTCTTTTCAAGTTGCAGGCGCTTGCCGTTCGCCGCCTCCGCGCCAAGGCCGCCGTTCATTTTGTTGAGCAGCGAAATCAGGCCAATGGAATCGATATCGAAGACTGGCCGCGCGAGGCCCTCGTTGCCCGCCACCGGATAGTCGCCCGTCATGGCAAGAATGTTGTTGAAGCCCTCGCTGTTGAGCATCCAGGCTTCGCTCTCGAGGCCATTGCGGTTCAGATCCTTGCAGGTGAGATGGATGACGACTTCCTTGCCTGCATAGAGAATCGGTCGGCCCAGGACCAGCGGCGCCAGCTGCGGATTGCCGCCGGCGTTGTCCGTAATCGAGATCCAGTCAATGTCGGGGCAGGCGACGAGGTCATTGGCAAAGTCGCGCGCCTTGATGGCATTCACGCCGGCCATCGAGCCGCGCACTGACACCAACTCTGTGGCGACAAGAAATCGCGTTCGATCGGCGAGTTTTTCGCGCAGGGTTGGCATCTGCTCAAAAACGCTCAGAAGTTGAGGGTATCACGAATTTATTCGAGTCGTGAACTATAGAATGGGACGTTGCGCCATCTAGCTGACGCAAAAGAAGTTGGACTGGAGGATGTATGCGCGCTGGTGGAGATGGGCGCGTGCCCAAAAGCTAGGGTTGCGGCCTCGACGGTCGCCGCCGGTCGCGCGTCAGGTGCCACACTCCCAGCAAGAGCGCCATCGCGCCAAGGCCGTAGGCAAGGACTGCCGTTTCTCCGCGATGAATCTCCCACCCCTTCCAGAAAGCAAAAGCGGCGGCAACGATCATCACAATGCCTCGAGCGAAATTCACCGGGGAGATCCTTTCAGCGCAGCACGCGAAGCGAGGAGCGGCCGGATTCATCCTAAATGGCCCTGCGCAGTAAAACGCCGGGAATCGCCGGTCCATCGCTCCGGTACCCATCCGGTCCCGCGCCCTATCATGAGAGTTGACTGAGCTCGCCGAAAGGAACCCGCATGTCCGATCCCGCCGCGCCGCTGAAAAAGACCGCGCTCAACGCCACGCACCGCGCACTCAAAGCCAAAATGGTCGACTTTGGCGGGTGGGATATGCCCGTCGAGTATCCGGGCCCTGGCGCGGGATTGATTGCCGAGCACATTGCCGTCCGCACCGGCGTGGGCCTGTTTGACGTTTCGCACATGGGCGAAATTCAGTTCCGCGGCCCCGGCTCGCTCGCAGCCGTGCAGCACATCACCATGAACGACGCGTCGCGCCTCAAGGATGGGCAGGCGCACTACTCCGCGCTGCTCACACCCCAAGGCACGTTCGTCGACGACATTCTCGTGCATCGCCTCGGCGAAAACGACTACCTGCTGGTCGTGAACGCGGGCACCACGGACAAGGACTTCGCGTGGATCAAGCAGCAGGTGGGCGGCCGGCCCGGCATTCACCTGGCTAACTATTCGGCCTACTACTCGCAACTGGCGCTGCAGGGGCCGCGCGCGCTTGAGACGCTGGCCAAGCTGACCAAGGTCGATCTTGCCGCGATCAGGAATTATTGGTTCACTTGGGCAACAGTGGGGGGCATCCCGAACACGCTGATTGCAAGGACAGGTTATTCCGGCGAAGACGGCTTCGAGGTTTACATTGCGTCGGACGAAGCGACCACCGTGAAGATGTGGGACGCGCTGCTTGATGCAGGCGCGGAGTTCGGGATTCGGCCGTGCGGGCTGGGCGCGCGCAACACGCTGCGGCTTGAAGCGGGGATGAGTCTCTACGGCCACGAAATCTCCGAAGACATCAACGTCTTCGAGGCGGGGCTCGATCGCTGGCTCAAACTGGACAAGGGCGAATTCATCGGCCGCGACGCGCTGGCGGCGGTGCAGGCCGGCGGGGGACCGAAGCGGAAGATTGTCGGACTCGAAATGCTCGATCGCGGCATCGCGCGCGATGGGTACTCCGTACATTCACTTTCGGAGGAGAGAATCGGGGTGGTCACGTCGGGCTCGCCCGCGCCCTTCTTGAAGACGAACATCGCGATCGCGCTCGTGCCAACTTCCGTCGCCGCCAGCGGCGAAGACGTCATCGTCGAATGCCGCGCCAACAAGGTCCGCGCCAGGCAGGTGCCGCTGCCGTTCTACAAGCGCCCCCAAAAAACGATCTCCTAATGTCAATCTGTGCGCCCACCCCAATCCGGGGTGCCGGGTGCCCCACCCTCGGCGCGCCTTTGTATTTGCGCCTAGGGTGGGGTCGGGTTCGTCAGCGGTTGATAATGTTCGGGGAGCCTCAGGCCCACCCGTTTCCCCGCAGTCCAGGTCGACTCGATCTGGACGACTCCAGCCTCCCCGGTAAGGTAATGTCGAAAACTCGAAGCTCTCCACTCCTCTGGTCGCGTGACCAGACCACGAGTTACGGGGTTGCGATGAATGTAGCGCAGCTTCTCAGTTCGTTTCGCGCGGGAGCGCACATTGAAGTCGTAATAACGAACTTGCCAGAACGGCTTTTGCGGGGACTGTTTGGAAACGGAAGTCTTCAGCGCCTGAATGGCGCGCGAGAGAGTGTCGCGCTTTGGCTCGGACACGAGCAGATGCACATGCTCAGGCATCACGACATAACCGAAGACATGAAAGACGTAACGCCTTCGCGCCTGCTCCAGAGATCTCTCGAACAGGTCGCGTGAGGGCTCACTGCCGAGGTAAGGAAGCCGGTGGTAACAACTGAAGGTGATGAAGTGGAAATCACCTGTAAGTTGATAACGCTTGAGCTTTGAGGGCACGTAAGGGAGTGTAACGCGGGTTGGAGTGAAAAGACGAAAGGAAGACACGATCTCCTCCCACCCTAGGCGCAAATACAAAAACGCGCCGAGGGTGGGGCACCCCCCGTACATCGAAATAGATGACTACGCTAGGCCGGCTTCTGAATTCGCTCGCACAGCTGGTTGATGACGCGGTAGGCGGAGAGTGCTGCGCCTTCCTGCCAGCCGACGAGGCGGCTGGTGTGGTCGCCGGCGAAGTAGACGCGGCGATCAGGCGATTGCAGCGTGGCGAGAGCCTTCTCGTCGTTCCATGCAAGGCTGATCCATGAACCGAGGTTGAAGGGGATGTGTCCCCAACTGACGTAGATGGGCTTGGAGAGATCCTGGCCGTGGCCGGGATGCAGGAGCTCGATGGAGCGGCGCGAGGCGTCGAGTTTCACCTGCATGGACGGCAGATGGCCGAAGGCGTAGCCCTCGATGGTGGAACGGCGGTAATCGAGACCGGCTTTACCGATTAGGTCGGGCAGCGCGCCGGCAGCGGGGCCGAGCTCGATGGAGTAGCCGCCGATGACGACGCCGCGCTCTGAAAAGAAGCGGGCGCTCGGGTACCAGACCAGATCGACCGGCTGTTGCAGATAAGAGATGCCGCCGAAGATGTTGGCTTCGCGCTCCCAGAAGCGCGGCGCCTCCCAAGCAATTTTGTAGGCGGAGTCGTACTGGACCGCGTCTAGGATGGCGCGGATGGGCGCGCTGAAATCGGCGTCGAGCGTTCGCGCGATGGTGAGCGGCATGGCGCAAATGCAGTAGTCAGCCTGAATGGTTTGCGGCGCGCCGGAGCCGTCGGTGTAGGTGACGGTGACACCGGAGTCGGACTGGCGAATGCGCGTGACCTCGGCGCCGTAGCGTATGACGGAGTCGAGACGCGAGGCGAAGGCGTAGGGGATGCGGTCCATTCCGCCGATGGGCTGAAACATGGTGGGCTGCCACTCGAGAACTTCCTCAACGAGCATGCCCTGCCAGAGGTCGGCGTCGAGCAGCTGATCCATGTCGAGCGGAGGGTTGAGGACGGGCTGCTCGGAGGTTGCGCCGGGCGAGACTTTGAAGCCGGAACGATCGGTGCCGCGGAAGAGCAGGTCGGGATTGAGGTCGCCGTACTGGCGGAGGAACTCGATCATGCGCTCGCGATCGGCGGCGGTGATCTCCTGATCGAGCGCGCCGCGCTGGATGCATTTGGCGAGGAGCTCGCTGACGTGGCCGCGAGTGTCATTGACGACGCGGCGCTCGGTGACGGCCGTGCCGCCGTTGAGCTGGTCGGCCTGCATGAGCGCGCTGCGCGAGGAGTTGACTTCGACTTCAAGCGCGACGCCGAGCTCGCGGCAGTAGCCGAGCATGGTGTGGTGCGTGGAGGGCAGGCGCGCGGGGCCGGCGTTCATGTAGTTGCCCTCTTCGAAGGTGCAGGTTTGGCGCGTGCCATCAGTGAAGTCGACCTGGGTGCCGGCGCGGACGCTCCAGTTCCGGCCGCCGGGGCGATGGCGGGCCTCGAGAATGGTGCAGGACCAGCCGGCTTTGCCTAGTTCGTAGGCTGAGACGAGGCCGGAGATGCCTCCGCCAAGGATGACGACGCGGGCGCCTTTGCCGTCGACGAGGCGCAGAGGGCGGGTGTCGGCGGCGGCTTCAGGGAGGGCCAGCAAGCCGAGCGACTGCATGAGGACGAAGGCGGCCGAGTATCCGCCGGTCTGGCCGGCTCGCATGAGAAATTCGCGTCGGGTAAGGCTCATCTTGTTTGCCTTTCTGGAGATAGGGGTCTCGGCGGGGGAACGGGAATAGTCCTTTATACCGCTATGGAGCGGGGCTTTGGGAGCGGCGGCGGTGGAAGCATCCAAAAAAATCTTCAAAAAGTACTTGACAGCATACACTGTGTAGCATACAGTGTGTTCTGTACAGTGTGTGGGGTACAGCATGACATTGACGGAAAGCCTGTTTGAGAACCTTCGGCTGGAGCTGCGGCGGGGCTGCCTGACCTTGGCGGTTCTGGCGCAACTGAAGCAGGAGCACTACGGGTACACGCTGCGCAAGGCGCTGGCGGCGCGCGGGATGGAGATCGATGAGAGCACGCTCTATCCGCTGCTGCGGCGGCTGGAGGCGCAGGGCCTGCTGACCAGCGAGTGGCGCGAGGAAGAGAAGCGCAACAAGCGGTTCTACAAGCTCTCGGCCGACGGCGAACAGATTTTTGCGCGGCTGCTGGATGAGTGGAACGCGATCAACACGTCGATCACGAACCTGTTGTAGGGAAACGACGAAATCAGCAAGGAATCGAGGAACGCCATGGAATTACTGGATCGATATTTGCAAGCCGTGAAGAGGCACTTGCCGTGGGAACGGCAGGACGACATTATCGCCGAGCTCGGCGCGAACCTGGAAGCGCAACTGGAAGACAAGGAAGCCGAACTGGGCCGCCCGCTGACGAAGGAAGAGGCGGAGCAGTGGCTGAAACAGATGGGCTCGCCGATCCAGGTGGCGGCGCGCTACCAGCGGCAGCAGTATTTGATTGGGCCGGCACTGTTTCCGACGTACTGGTACGTGCTGAGGCTGGCATTTTTCTGGATCACGACTGTTTACGTGATTGCGAGGGTGATCACCGTCGCCGCGCAGGGGTCGAGTGTGGAGGCTTACGCGGGAATCGCATTCGGGTTGCCGTGGATATGGCTCGTGAATGCAGCGATCATCACGCTGGTTTTCGCGGTGATTGAGTTGTCGGCGCCGCGCTTTCCGGAGAAGTTCTCCAAGTTTGGTCCGCTCGCGGGATCGATGGCCGGGCCGCTGAATGCGCGGTGGTCGCCGCTGGACCTGCCGCCGGTGGGCGCGGTTGACGGCGAAAACAAGCCGTGGAGCTTTGCCAAGGCGATGGCCGAAGTGATCTTCGGATGCCTGTTTTTCGCGTGGCTGCTGCTGGTGCCGCATTATCCGTATCTCCTGTTCGGGCCGGGCGCGTGGTATCTGGCGTCACTGCCCTACACGCTTGCGCACGCGTGGTGGCCGTTTTACTGGTGCATCGTCTTCATCAATGGCTTTGAGCTGATGTGGAAGATCGGAGATCTGACAGGCGGCGCGTGGGCGAAACGAAAGCAGTGGCGGCATTGGGCCCTGCATTCGCTGTCGCTGATTCCCCTCGGGATCTTGCTGGCTGCGCCGGGACAGCAGTTGTTTTTGGCGAAGAATGCGGCAGCGAATCTAAAGACGCTGGCGGATGCGAACAAGGGAGTGCATACGGGCCTGATGATCGCGGTTGCAGTGGTGGCGCTGCAGATTGTTTGGCACGCAGGAAAGATCGTGGTGGAGAGCTATCGCAAGCGCGTGGCGGCGTAACGAGAGACAGGAAGAAATCTTCTTGCGGTCACTGGCGCCATCCCCGGTGCCCAACGGCGAGGCACCCGGGGGCACCCACCTTCAAACATTCGTATGCGAGCACGAAGGAATTAATGCAACCGACGAACAGGAGTAGCTGTCTCTACTCGCGAAGAGGAGTTTCAAATGAACAGTCCCCGTCAGAATCGGAACATGCAATTCATCAGCAACCTTTGCGAACTCATCAAGGGCCAGGAGCAGGAGCTCGTTAAGGAGATGAGGCCGGTCGTAAGCCGCCAATCTGTTCGTCTTGACCTGAGCCGGGTTGAGCGGATCGATGCGGCAGGACTGGCCGCGCTGGTTTCGCTCTACTGCGATGCTCGCAAGGCCGGCCACGAGTTCGCGGTCATCAATCCATCGCGACACGTGGCACGGGTGCTCGCAATCGTTGGCCTCGATCGCGTTCTGGTGTCGAAGGAGTTGGGAGAATCGATGCCGCAACGCTCGCCGCTCGATCTGGAACTGGTGGCATAAATGATGCGGGGCGAGGGCTGGCCGAACGAGATGGTTTGGCCCCAAAGCGGCGCGCGGGGAGATGGCCGCCTTGCCCAATCAGATCTGCATGACTTCGGCTTCTTTTTTCTGCGAGAGCTCTTCCATGCGGCGAATCTCGGCGTCGGTCATTTTCTGGACTTCTTCGAGGGCGCGCTTTTCGTCGTCCTCGGAAACTTTTTTATCCTTGGCGAGCTTCTTGAGAGCGTCGTTGCCGTCGCGACGGACGTTGCGGATTGCGGTGCGATGCTCCTCGAGGACCTTGTTGATGTGCTTGCAGACGTCGCGGCGGCGCTCCTCGGTCATGGGCGGAACGGGGACGCGGATGATCTTGCCGTCGGACAGGGGATTGAAGCCCAGCGCAGCGGTCTGGATGGCCTTTTCAATTTCCTTTAGGATCGTCGGATCCCACGGAGAGATGACGATGAGCTGCGGCTCGGGCGCGGAAAGCTGCGCGAGCTGATTGATCGGGGTCTGCGTGCCGTAGTAGTCCACCTTGATCTGATCGAGCATGTGCACACTGGCGCGGCCGGTGCGGGTGGCGGCCAGGTTGGCCTGGAAATCGGCCACTGACTGATCCATGCGCCGACGGAGGTCGCCGGAAAGCGATTTGAGTGCTGGATTGCCGTCCATGAAGGATGCCATTGGAACTTGCCCTCACTGCGCGATTTGGTCAAAACTCGTCAGGGGCTATTCTACAACCGCGCTTTGCGGCTTGGTGAAGCGACGGTTGAAACGCGACTCGATGTGCATAGCGCCTGCTAGGAGTCGGTCGCGTGGATTCAAGGTAGTGATCTGTTCTTTCGCCTGCTGAAGCAGGCTGGCCGCGTTCGAGTTGCGAACTGCCCCAGGCTCCCGCCTGGGGCTACTTTCCGTCGCCCGCTTAAGCGGGCTTCCTGAGCGGCTTTTCACGCAAGCCGCCTGCATTGGCCGCGCTGCACACATGTGCGAGCCGAAGGAATGAATCGATTCGCTGCCTCAAAACCCCTAAGAACAACTGCAGATCCTTCGTCGGTCGCCTGGGGATTAATCTCCGAGGGACAGGCGCCTTTCAAAACGGGGCCGTCCCTACGGGACTCCGGGAATGAATCACACATCGCTACCCCACGCTGAAGCGCGGGGCTAACGTCCTTTGCGCCTACGGCGCAAGCGCCGCGGCGACCTCCTCAGAATGACAACGCGTTTCAGTGTGAGAATACGTCGCGGTATTTAAACGACCGCAGTTACTGCCGCGACGAGGCCGGTTGCCGCCGCTTGCTCGTGCGCGTGGTAGCTGGAGCGGACGAGCGGGCCGGATTCGACGTGGCGGAAGCCGATGCGAAGCGCTTCGGTCTTGAGCTCGGCGAATTCGCGCGGCGTGTAGAGGCGCGCCATGGGCAGATGATCGCGCGACGGGCGCAGATACTGGCCGATGGTGAGGATGTCGCAGCCGACGGCGGCGAGATCGCGGAAGACCGAGAGGAGCTCGTGGGTCTCTTCGCCGAGGCCGACCATGACGCCGCTTTTGGTGACCGCTCCGGGATTTAACTCTTTGGAGTATCGCAACAGCTCGAGAGAACGCTCGTAGCGCGCGCCGGAGCGGACGACGCGGTAGAGACGCGGCACGCTCTCAGTATTGTGGTTCAGGATTTCGGGCCGCGCTTCGACTACGGTGCGAATGGATTCGCGGTCACCCTGGAAGTCGGGAATGAGAACTTCAACGCGGCAGCCGGGCGCCTGACGACGAATTTCCTCGATCACAAGAGCGAAGGCGCGCGCTCCGCCGAGGTTGTCGTCGTCGCGATTGACGCTCGTGATCACTGCGTGTTGCAGGCCTAATTTCGCAACGGCCTCAGCGACGCGGCGCGGCTCGTCGAAGTCAATGGGCTCGGGGCGGCCCTTGGGCACAGCGCAGAATCCGCAGCGCCGCGTGCAGAGGTTGCCGAGCATCATGAACGTCGCGGTCTTGTGGTGCCAGCACTCGCCGATGTTGGGGCACTGCGCGCTCTCGCAGACGGTGTGCAAACCGAGCGACCGCGCGAGACGCTTGAGGTCGTGGTAGTTCTCGCCGACGGGGGCGCGGGCCTTCAGCCACTCCGGCTTGGGGGCGGGGACGGGGCGCACGGGCGAAATCTGGACGAGTTCCATTGGGTTTATTGTAGCGAGGGCGGCATTAGAGACTCGCGAGCGGGAAGACGCGACGAGCATCGGCAAGGTTGACGGTTGCTGCATTAGCTATGTCCTGGGGCCGTCCCTACGGGACTCGGCCCAAATGAAGAGATTCCTTTCCCCACGCTAAAGCGCGGGGCTAATGTCCGGTGCGCCTCCGGCGCGAGGGTGAGGGCGTGTCCCTTCACAACGGCAAGGCCCGAGGCGCGTTTCGGCAGTCCGTGAAGGCCCGCCGTCTTTCATCGACATTCATGGCCTAGGGGCTCCTGCTCCTTCCGTTTCGCGTGCTACTCTGTGCACAATTGTCAGAGAGTACAAGCGCAGAGCTATGCAAAGCCTTTCAGTGGCCATCGTCGCATGCAATGAAGCGGAGAATATCCGCCGCACGCTGGCCAGCGTCAACTGGGCGAACGAAATCAATCTCGTCGATTCAGGGTCGACGGACCAGACAGTCGAAATCGCGAAGAGTTTTGGTGCGCGGATTTTCTACGAAAGCTGGAAGGGCTACGGCCCGCAGGTGAACTCGGCGCTCGATAAATGCACATGCGACTGGATTCTGAATCTTGATGCGGACGAGTGGCTGACGCCGGAGCTGGCGAGCGAAATTCAGACGCTGCTGAGCGGCGAGCCGCGCTACAAGGCTTACATGATTCCGCGGCTGAACCGGATCTTTGGCCGGTGGATGCGGCATGGCGGGCTCTATCCCGATCACAAATTGCGGCTATTTCGGCGCGGAGCCGCGCGCCTGCGCGAGGATACAGAGCCGCACGCGACTCCCAAGACGCAAGGGCCAAGCGGCAAACTGAAGAATCCCATCCTTCATCTGCAATATAGAAGCGTGGAGTATTACATCGAACACATGCAACGCTACAGCACGGCAACGATTCCGTTGTATCTGCGCAAAGGCAGGACGAGCGATTCGATTTTCGCATTCGTGACGAACACGGTGCTGAACCCGGCGCTGACGTTCATCAAGAACTACATTTTTCGCGCGGGCTTTCTGGATGGGAGGGAAGGATTGATCTTCCACCTGAATCATTCCGCTTACGTCAACTGGAAGTTTGTGAAAGCCTGGGAGGCGCATCGATTGGCTAGCGGGGTAACCGCTCAAATCGTCGCGCCCAGTGATCCGGATGGAGACGCCGGCGCGAAATGACAGGTTCTATGGAGTCGCCCACGCCGGATGCAGGGCCGAAGTTTCTACTGGTGATGACGGCCACGATCAGGCCTGCGGCCAATGCCGGCGTGAAGCGCGCGTCGCCCGAGGTGCGGCTTGAAGATTACAAACGGGCGCTGCGGTTCTGGCTGAGTTATCCGCATCCGGCGGCCGAGCGGGTCCTGTTCCTTGAAAACTCGAGCGCCGACTTGAGCGAACTGCGCGCGATTGCCGAGAACGAAAACCCGCATGGCCGCGAAGTGGAGTTCTTGTCCCTCCCGGCGCATGAGATTCCCGCAGGCACGAACTATGGCTACGCGGAGATGCAAATGCTCGACGAGGGTCTGGCGCTAAGCCGACTGCGCCCAGCCACAACGCACATGATCAAGGTGACGGGGCGGCTGACGTTTCCCGCGCTTGGCAAAGCGCTCGATCGCGTTACGGATGCGGGTTCTGGCTCGTTCGAGCTACTGATCGATTGCCACAAGCTCGGACTGTTTCGCCGAGGCTATGACGCAAGGGTGCAGCTCTTCGCCTGCTCGCATGCGTTTTACGATCGCGTGCTGCGCGGCGCGAACCGCGAGATGAATTCAACGGATGTGCGGCTGCTCGAGCACCTGATCTATCGCAAAGTGATCCCGTTCAAAGGCCGGCCCGATTATCACTTGCGTTTCACCTGCAACGTGGAGCCGGTAGGCCACTTTGGCTTCAAAGATCGGCGTTATGATTCGCCACGCGCCGCTTTCTCGCGGAGCGCGCGCGCCCTGCTGCGTGCGATTGCGCCCGGTTACTGGTTTTAAAAGCTGTCTGAGCAATCCATTGGACTTAGGGGAGCACATGCGCTTCCGGACCATGAGGCCCGGACAGGGCGCCAAAACCAATCCGAGGAAGAACGCATCTACTCGAGTGAGTTGTCTTGGCCGGAGTGTGGAAAGATGCGTCTCGGAAGCGAAGAGGCTACCGTCGATCGTGGGCGTTCCACACGCGACAAAAACGACGGGAGGCAACCATGAGAGCAGACCGCCCTTTACTCGGCGCGATCGTTTTTCTGGCGTGCGGAATCGGCCTGATCCTGGCCTATTGCAACGACGCCACCACTTTTACGGCGGCGTTTCCTTTCAACGCCTCATCCCTGCACATTGACGTGCTTACCAACGGTCCCGGCGCTGTGGGTGGAGTCGTGCTCACGGCGATCGGCCTTTTGCTGCTGCTGTGGGCAGTGCTTGCCGCGATCGTGGGGCAAATCGTCCTGCTCTTCAACCGCAGTTACCGGGATACCGATACTCTTCTGGACCGTGAGAGCCTGCTGGATTGAGGCGAGTCAAAGATGCGGATGGAGCGGGCTACTTGAGTTTCACGCGCACATCCGTGCGCACGAGATAAAGGAAGAAGAATAGATTCAATAGTCCCTGGATCAGCGAAGAGTACGAGTGCTGCACCGAGAATTGCCAAAAGAAAGATCCAGATAGAATTGCCACGCCCGCGAGCGTGAGGGCCCAAGCCCAGCGCAGGAGCAGCAGCAAGCCCAGCGCGCCGGCGATGAAGAAGACTGAAAAGACAAGATAGACATATCCGGCGCCTTGCGCGACCACGGACACAACCGTGAAGCCGGCGAGCACCAGCATGTAAAGGCTGATGGCGACCAGGCCAGGGAGCCTGAGCAGAGTGGAGAACTGCGACTTTTGCGCAGTAGACGCCGGGGCGATGCCGGACGTGGAAGCACTCGTGTTGGCGTCGGTGTTCATAACGTCTGCAAATAGGCCAGAAGATCCGCGAGATCCTGGTCGTTCAGCGATGTGGCGGGCATCATGCCGCGCCCATCAAGGATGACCGCGGTGAGCCTTTCATCGGTTGGAGGCGCACCGGAGGGCATGGCCTTGATTTTGGTGATTGCCTGCAAGCCGGGACCGTGCAGCGGCGCCGTCGTTGTGGGATTGTGGCAACGCGCACACTTTGCCTGAAACACGGCTGCGCCGCGCGCCTCCTGGGTCGTCCATTCAGAGGAGGGCTTCGACGGCGGCAGCGTCCGGCATCCGGCCAAACCGAAGGCGAAAGTGGTTAAAGCAGAAGCCATCAGAAGATTACCCGTGCGCATTGCCTTCCATGATAGCGCCGCTTCAATGGCTCAGAGCGTGCGCAAGCGACGAGTGTTTCCCCTTTTGTAACGTCTTCTCGAAAAGAGCGGCGTGTGCGATTCGGAGAACGCCGGCGTGGATGGGATCTTGGTGCCCGCGAAGTTCTCATGCGGAGCCGAGGGGGGCTATTCCGCTGCGGCGATGGCCTCGGCAATGAGATCGATGGCTTGTTGCTCAACTGTGCTGCCGGGATAGCGCCCGTTGACGAGGATCGAGAAAGCCACCATTCGGCCGCTTGCGGCATTCACGTATCCGGAAAGGGTATTCACCTCGCCCAGGGTTCCGGTCTTGGCCCACATCTGCCCTTTCGCGGGCAATTTGGTGAAGCGGTGATCGAGCGTGCCGTCGACCCCAGCCTGGGGCAGCGTCTCACGCCATTCCTTGCCCCATGTTTGATGGGACGCGTAGGACAACAGGCGCGTAAACGCGCGGGGCGTGATCTTGTCATCGTTGCTCAGGCCGCAGCCGTCAACGAGATAGAAATCCGCGTCGGCCACACCGGCGTCGACCATGAACTGGCGCACGACACGCGATCCCTCTTCAAAGCTGCCATCGGTTCCATAGAGCTTGCCGAGCAGGCGCAGGAGAAGTTCGGCGTGCAGGTTCTGGCTGGTCTTGTTGGTCACGGTGATGTCTTCCACGATGGGCACCGACATGTGCGCGCCAAGGATGCGGCGGCTCTCCGCCGGGGCGGCAATGGAGGTGAAGTTGCCGGGCGCAAGGCTCAAGGGCATCTCGCGCTCGCCGGAAAAGTCGCCGGTTCCAGTGACGATTTTATGGCGCGATTCGGCGTCGCCCGTTACTTTAATGCCATGCAACTCGAGTGCCTGCTTGAATGCGTCCGCTGTAAATTGCGCGGGATCCTCGACGGCCATTGCCACCTGAAGGCCGGCCGGCGGAGCGGTGCCCCAGGCTCGCACAAGCAGGGAACCGGGGCGTCGCTCGAGGCCCGGGAAAGCTTCCTGCCCAGGAGAAGCAAAAGTCATCCGGTTGTCGACTGTGTAGTAATCCACGTCCGGCGTCCATTCGGCTTTCGTCGCGCCGATCACAGCGGGGTCGGCGGAGATGCTGAGCTCGTCCGTGTTGTCGTTGAAGGTGAGCGCGGAGACAGGCGCGCCATAGCTCCACTGCAGATGATCCCAGCTCCACCCCAGAGGATACGGCTCGCTCACGAAGAATGAATCATCGCCGATGACATTGCCATCCACCGTGCGCACACCGGTTCGCTCCACCTGCTCGGCAAGCTCGCCCAAAACGTCCATCGCGGTCTTCGGTGCGGAAGTGGGCAAAATCCCTGCGGAAGCGGGAGGCGCGGTTCCGGGCTCAACATACGGGTAATGCCGCGCGCTGATCGTGGGATCGCCCACGCCGAGCAGGATCAAGTCACCGTGGAGCTTGCCGCTTGTGTCCAGCTCGCCATCGCCGGCCACGAAGGTGGTCCACGTGAGCGTGTCGACCGGGAGCAGAGCGAAGGCCGCGGCAGTGGTTGTCAACTTCGCGCCGGAGCCGGGCGAAAACAAACGCGCGTCATTCAGCCCGAAGAGCGATTGCCCGTCGAGAGTGGTTACGCTGATGCCGAAGGTCGCGTGGCCCAGCGCCGGATCAGCGAGAATGGCCTGGATGCGATCGGCAAGCGGGCCGGTGGTGGGCGCGCGCAGCGAAGCGTACTGGGAATGACTGCGCTCCTGCGCGGGGGCCTGTGCGCCAAGACCCAGGGTGCAGACTACGAGGCTGCTCCATGCAACGGATCGCCAACGGAAGACCATGCCCCGAAGTTTACACATTTTCACTGGGTTCCTCGGAGTTTTTGACGTTGAACGGCTCCGGAGGTTTGTCCCGAATTCGGAGCGATGCATGAATCAATGGATCAATTGATGCATTGATTCATTGCCGCGACCGACATTAAAGATTCGCTGCATCGCGGCGTACCATCGGGATTGAATGGATATGAGAGCCACGAAACACTGGCGGCTGCGATCGCGGACCCTTGAGCTGGGACGGCGCACTTTCGTCATGGGCGTGGTGAATATCACATCGGACTCTTTCAGCGAGGGATTTTCCCTGGTCTTGGAGGAGAATGTTGCGCATGCGATCAGGCTGATCGAGGAAGGCGCGGACATTGTGGATCTAGGCGCGGAGAGCACGCGTCCTGGTTCGCGCGCAGGCGGTGCGGACGCGGTTGTTGCCGCCGAAGAAGAGCAGGCGCGGCTGCTGCCGGTGCTCGAAGGGATTTTGCGCGCCCGGCCCGATGCGGTGATTTCCGTAGACACCTACAAAGCCGAGACAGCGCGCGCTGCGTTGCGGAACGGCGCGGAAATCGTGAACGACGTGAGCGGATTTGTGTGGGACCCCGCGATCGCAAAAGTGTGCGCGGAGTTTCACGCGGGAGTGGTGCTTTCGCACACACGCGGGCGGCCGGATGAATGGCGTGGACAGCCTCAGCTTGAGGCTGATGCACTGATGGCCATGGTGCGCGAAGGTTTGGCTGCGAGTCTTGCAGCAGCGGAGCGCGCCGGAATTCCGACAGATTCCGTTGTTCTCGATCCCGGCTATGGATTCGGGAAACGGTTTGAAGAGAATTACGTGCTTCTGGCGCGACAGGCGGAGCTGCTCACCTTTGGCCGTCCATTGCTCGCGGGCTTGAGCCGGAAATCATTCCTCGGCCACACACTCGATTCACTCTTTGGTGGGGTGCCCGCACCAACCAATCAGAGGGAAAACGCGAGCCTGGCTGCGATGACGGCGGCGATTCTCCACGGAGCGTCCTTTGTGCGCGTGCATTCGGTGCGCCCCGCGGTCGAGGCCGCGCGGATTGCGGACGCTATTCTTGACAGGGCTTGACGCCTTGCGGACCGCGATCGAGAATCATGCGCTCAGGAGGTCCAGGTTCGTATCCATTGCGGAAAGAGCGGGTCCAGAAAGAAATACCGGCCTTTGTAGCGATCGAGGATGCCCTTTGAGTTAAGAGACTCAATTGCCCGTTGAACGGTGGATGCAGGCCCCAACCGATATTCGGTCCTGACGGACTGAGAATAGATTTGCGAAGGGCCGAGATGCGCGAGCGCCTGCAGCGTGGACCTTTGCGCGGAAGACAACTGCTGCCAGAGTTGTTCGTAGTAAGTGGACTGGCCGGCAACGAGAGCTTCGGCAACGCAGGTAACGTCGGATGCGGCAAGAGTGCGCTTTCCCGCGATCTCCGCGTAATCCCATAGCTCATGGGCAATGCGCTGGACATCGTACGGGATCAGGTCTGCGATCGAGAGCAGAGCATCGAGAGCGCCCTCGTCGAGTTTTCGCCGCTTTTTCCCAAATTGCCGGATCATGAATTCTTTCCATGCGTCGGCTGGAATCTTGTCGAGGAACATGTGCGGGCCGGCCTTGTAGAACGGGCGCTTGGTTGACAGCATTTCTTTCATGAAAGAAGGCTGTGATCCGGCAAAGACGTAACCCACCTCGCGCTGCTCCTGCACCTGGTTGCGCAAAACATTTTCGACCGATCCACCATTGAATTCGGAGATCTGCTGAAATTCGTCGAGACAGATTGCCATCCGGAAACCGCCGTTTCGGGCCAATTCACCGGGCAGGGCGAAGACGTCGGGAGCGATGGGCGCAGGATCGAAGCCTGGCTTGGCGCCGAGCGAGAGGCTGACGTCACCGGTCATCGTGACGTAGTTGATTTCAGGTCTCACACTTCGCGCAAATCGCGTGACCCAGTCCTTGACTCGATCCCAGGGCCCGGCGGCTCGCAGAACCCTTTCGGCAAACTTCTCGAGGAATTGCGTGTAACTGGAATAGCTGCTAACCGTGAGGCTGACGGTTCGGACATGCCTTTTGCGCAGTTTGAGAAGGGTCATTGCGACCAGAGAGCTTTTTCCAAAGCGGCGTGGAGATAGCAGGAACACCTTTTGGCCATCAGACAGGTCACGGACCAGGGAGTCGAGCTCCTTGGTTCGATCGACAAAATTCGGCTCGCTGACGACCTCGCCGAAGACGAACGGGTTGTCGGATGTTTCCATTATGCATATCAGCGTAACGCATAATGGCGTAATGGGGTAGTGGATTACGCGGAAATGCGTTACGCGATATGGCGTAACGGGAATTTGGGTTGGTTTTGGGAATGCGGGAAACCCTCGCTACGCGCTGATGCCAACCTTATGACGGGGCCAGAGCGGACGCAGGGCACTGTGATCGATTGCCGGCTCACCGTCGCACTCAACTTCGATCACTGTGGCAGGCTGGTCGGGCGCAACAAGGGGCAGGCCCATCAATCTCAAAGCGAATTCATCCTGAGTGAACTCGACCTTCTGGCCTGTTTTGACGAGCCGGGCCGAGAGCGCTTTCGCTTTTAAGCCACCGAGGGCCACGACCACCTCGGGCTTGTAGAAATCGAGCCACTCCGATGCCGGAGTGTGGCCCGGCCAGAAGGTTACATGAACATAGAGCGTGTTCCCCTGACGGGTGAAGTTCAGGTTCGCGATCGACTGGGCGTCCATGCGCTCGGTTCCATAGATCGTCTTGCCGTTCGTGTCGAGCCATTTGCCCACAGTTTCCAGAATCTTCGCCGACTGTGGCGGCACCGAGCCATCGGGCTCCGGGCCAATATTGAGCAGGTAGTTGCCGCCGCCGCGCGAGCAGGTGATCAGATTATTGACGATGGTTTTTGGCGTTTTCCAGGCGTCGTCGCCGCGGTTGAAACCCCAACTGTCGTTGAGCGTCATGCAGGTTTCCCAGGCGCGTCCTGCCTCGGCCGCCTGGATGCGTTGTTCAGGGGTGGTGAAATCTCCCGGCAGCAGGTTGCGGTTGTTCACAATGATTTCGGGCTGCAGCGAGAAGACCATTTCGTTCATCCGCTCCGATTCCCATTGCGTGGCGTCGAGCGGCCACGCTACGTCGTACCAGAGAACGTCGATCTTGCCGTAGTTGGTCATCAGCTCGCGAATGAGGCCGTGGGTGTAGTCGACAAAGCGGCGTCGGGCGGCCTCGTCGGTCTTGCAGATGGCGCCGTCAGGGTGATGCCAGTCCATCAGCGAGTAATAAAAGCCCACGCGCAACCCTTCGGCGCGGGCAGCGTCGACAAACTCGCGGACGAGATCGCGCCCGGGCCCCTGGTCCATGGCGTTGTAGTCGGTGAGCTGCGTATCCCACTGGCAGAAGCCCTCGTGATGCTTGGTCGTCATCACCATGTATTTCTGGCCGGCGCGTTTGGCCAGCCGCGCCCAGTCGCGCGCGGCGTTGGGCCTGGGATGAAAGTGCTTCGCCAGCAACTCATACTGCAGCAGAGGAACTCCTTCGTTCTCCTTTGCCCACTCGTGCTGGCCGATCACGCTGTAGAGGCCCCAGTGAATGAACATGCCAAACTTTGCCTCGTGCCACCAAGCCATGCGGGCATCGCGCGTGGCGGCCTGCTTTTGATCGGCGGCGGAGAGCGCCGGTTGCGCCTGAGAGTCTTGCGCCAAAGCCAGTCCGTCAGCATTCGCGGCGGCCAACGCCGCTGCGCCTGCCGCGCCAAACTGCTTCAGGAACG